>CAZQIQ010000005.1:36340-39910 GCA_964593835.1 uncultured Chitinophagaceae bacterium | reverse complement strand
TCGACTTATGATAGATATGTAGATAAAAACATAATCGTTGTTGGTCAATCGAAAGAAGAGTTTGCAGATACTTTTAACTCGGTAATTAATAATATCGATTATTACAATTCGATAGAGTTAAGAAAAAACAGAATAGAATTTGCGATCGACAACTCTTATAAACAACACATTGATGAAATAGAAAATATTGTATACTCTTCATGAATCTGTTGTTTAAGAAGTAATTAAAAATGAATATTGATAGAATACCAATACTAAGGGGAATTAATAGAAAGCTGACTATTATTGCTGAATCACTAAAGTTATACATTCCTCCTGGGCATTTTTATAGCCCGATCGTTTCTCAGAAAGAAGTTCGGAATGATCAGGAAAGAATATTTAAGAAAAATAATGAACTGTCAGGCATTGACTTGAATATTGACTATCAGCTTTTTCTTCTTGACGAGTTTAAGGGTTTTTATAATGAGTTTATATCACAGTACAATACAGTAAAGGCTCTTAATCTAAGATATACACCTGAAAATGGTTTTTATGGATATACGGATGGGATTTTTTTATATTCAATGATAAGGTATTTTCAGCCTGATAAGATAATAGAAGTGGGATCAGGATATTCTTCTGCATTGATGGCAGATACTGTAAACCTTTTTTTGAATAATAAAACAAATTTGTTTTTCATTGAACCTTATCCCGAAAACAGATTATTAAAGTTGTTCCCCAGTCGAAGGGATAACGTTAATATAAATAAGTCAAAGGTTCAGAATATACCACTTCAAATCTTCTCCGAATTAGGAAAGAATGATATATTATTTGTAGACTCTTCACATGTATCCAAGACAGGAAGTGATGTGAATTACATACTGTTTGATGTTTTACCATTATTAAAATCCGGGGTTATTGTTCATTTCCATGATGTTTTTTATCCTTTCGAATATCCCGTAAGTCATGTTTTGGGTAATAGATGGTATAGTTGGAACGAAGCGTATATATTACATGCGTTTTTGATCAATAACACTGAATGGGAAATTATATTCTGGAATTCATGTATAGAACATTTACATGTTGATAAATTGAAAAAGAATTTTTCGGCATATTTTAAAGGTGGAAGTTCAAGCGTCTGGATCAGAAAGAAATAAATTATTTTCCAATTGGCACCTTACATATCAATAATTATTCCGACGCTTAACAGATATGAAGATTTGATGAATACTATTCAGTATTTATTGAACCAGGATTTTAACGAATTTGAAATTATTATAGTAGATCAGTCATTGCCAAGAAAGGAATTGTTAAATGATTTGCCTCAGGTAAAGGTTTATTACCAATCAGAGTCATCTGCATCGGCAGCAAGAAATCTGGGTATTGCAAAATCGGAAGGAGAAGTCTTATTATTTTTAGATGATGACGTAATTATAGAGAACAGAGGTTTTCTTAGATGTTATTATAATGAATATATACATTCATCTGTTCCAGGTATTGTTGGGCGAGTAATGGAAAAGGGGCAGGAAGTAAAAATGACCAGGCACTGGATGAGTAAACTAAAAAACACCGGGTGGCTTTTTTTCCCTCAAAACTACGGTATCAGAACGTTTGTGGATGTCGGCAGGTCCTGTAATCTTTCTGTGCGAAGAAATATAGCAATAGATGTAAAAGGAATGGATGAGAATTTTCAAAAAGGAGCTCATCGTGAAGAGGCGGATTTTTGTTTGCGTGTCAGAAGAAAATATGGTCAGCTGCTTTATCTGCCAGAAGCTTACTTATATCATATCGGAAATCCAAAGGGAGGAATTAGGAATTGGAATAATGGTAATACAATAAAAGCTCAACATCATTTTGATGGCGCCATGTATTTTTTACTAAAAAATGTTTCCATTATTCATTACCTACCTCACATGCTTTCGATGTATTTGTTTTTTATTCATAAAAATTTATCAATAAAAAGACCACATCTTTTATTGATTATTTGTGTCAGACTTTTTAAGTCTTTTATTTTCTCTTTGAGGAAAAGAATATCCGGTCCGAAATATTTGCAATCCTTACCTTTTAATAGTAAATGAAAATTCTTGTTTATTGTGAGTCTTTAATTGTTCCCTCAACAGGAACTCCAATGAGGGAGGTTTTAAAGAAACTAATCGAACTTAAAAAAAACTGCCATTTCGTATTGGTTATTAGAAAGAATTCAGAAGATAACAATATTATTAAATTGTTTTTACAGGATATTTCTTTTTTTAAAAATTGGGAACTAATTGTTTATCCGGTTTCACGATTTAAGAGTAATCTGTTAGGTCTTTTTAGGTTAAAGGAATATTGTCAGATTAATATAAAAGCAGACCTCTATTTAAATTTTGATTGCAATTATTTGGGCAAAAACGCTCATCCTTTAATAATCACTGTAGCTGATCTGTCCTCCTTTAGTCCTTTATCACATACCAGTTATAATCGAAATTGGCAATTATGGCTTAGGAGGTTTATGATTTCAAACGGAGTTAAAAATAGTGAAAAAGTAATTGCTATCTCCGATTTTACAAAACAGGATATAGTTGATAGGTTTCCAGATCATACTCATAAAACTATGGTGATTCATAACGGAATTAATGATCTTTGGTTTAACCATCCGTTTATTGACCGTTGTGATAAAAAGAAGGACTACTGGATATGGTGGGGGCGAATTACTGCAAGAAAAAATTTAATTAAACTATTAATTTCTTATGGTGAATTAAGCAAACAATATACTTTGCCAGATATAAAAATAATTTATGGTAATTCAACAATTCCTTCTGAAATAGATTTAGTTCTTCAGGAATATGAGATTACGGATGCTGTTCATTTGGAAAAGAGTAAACATCTGGAAGATCTGATAGATACTGTTACCCATAGTAAGGGTCTTTTATTTCCTTCCATTATTGAGGGGTTTGGTATGCCTGTGGCAGAGGCTTTTTCTAGGGGAATACCTGTGCTTACTTCATCCACCTCTGCCTTAAAGGAAATTGCGGGAGATTTAGCAATATTTATCAATCCAGAAGATACTAAGTCGATTAAGGATGGTATGATTAAGTTAAGTCAATTGACTTCCACTTCTAATGATATTAATAGAAGAAAAGACCGGGCAAAGGAATTTTCATTGTCGAACTCTTGCCTTAAATTTTCTAATTTAATCGATTCATTTGCAAATGAATCTACATTTTTTAATGCCCATCATCGGCTATAATATAGGTAGTGCATTATGATTACAATAAATATTGATGACTTTAATATTTAAATAGAAAGGTGTCAGTTGCTATTAATCCGATGGATTTAAATAAAAACTATTTATATGTAAGGCAGGATTTTCCAATCTGGGCTACCTGGATATTTGTGTTTACTGTTTTCTCGAGGGGTATTGGCCACGTTTCATTATCTGGTATTGATTATGATTTAATCAGTTACAATTTCTTTATACTTTATTTTATTGTACAATTAAGAAATTTATTAACTAATCAATATTTATATTTATTATTATTTCTTCTTTTTGTTACAAGTTTAATTTCCAAATTTTATTTAGGATTACAGTTTCCGCCACTGTTTAAACAG
>CAZQIQ010000005.1:0-36330 GCA_964593835.1 uncultured Chitinophagaceae bacterium | reverse complement strand
TCCATTTTATACATATGTAGTTATGATGTTTTTAGAAGGGTTGATTATAAAAGATTATTTAGTATATACTTTCAAATAAGTTATTATACCGCTGTTTTTGGCCTTATCCAGTTTTTTGTAAAAATGGTTTCTGGTATTCGGTTGTTAACAGGATATCAGCAATTGTTTGTAGATTCTATAGCGCCAGAACCCTCTCATTATGCTATCATCATTTTGCCTGCGGTCGTGTATGCGATTTTTTATTTTAAAGATCATCAGCTAAAATCTTTAATTCTTATTCTGGCTTTATTGCTCACAACAAGCTCTACAGCATACATTGTATTATTAATTGTAATGTTTATTATATACAGGCGAATTCACTATCTTTTTATAATTGGCCCTATACTGTTTTTTATATTTAATAATTTTTTATTATCATACGATAAATTTTACATCAGATATCTTGGCTTTAGTTCATATTTTGAAAATAGAAATTTTAATAGGGTATATGCTGCTACATCTGTTTCCTTTCTTTCAAATGCTGAAGTGGCAATGGCTTCAATAAAAGCTAGCCCACTCTTGGGAAGCGGATTAGGAGGTCATGAAGAAATGTATGATAAATACTATAGTAATACCGCTTTTAGCCTATCATATATATATGGAATCAATAAAGCTTCAGCACACTGCTTACTTATAAGAATAATATCTGAACTGGGTATTGTCGGATTTTCCCTCTATTTATTAGGTCTTGCTAAATCTTTATTATTAAGAGCAGATGATTACCACAGAATTATTTCAATTGCATGCTTTTCGCACTTTTTAGGAAAGGCTCTTAAACTAGGGGGCTATTTCGACTATGGGACGCCATTTTTTGCAATGCTGTTGTTGTTTAACTTTATGGATTACAAGGGAAACCTTAAAGCCGCGAATCAAAGATAGTTGTGAAGAAAAAAAGGATATTGATTTTATCGGATTGGTTTGAACCTGGATTTCGTGCTGGCGGACCTATTCAGTCTATTGCAAATTTCGCAGCGTTATTGTCTGACGATATAGAGATTTTTATCATTACGAGTGACAGAGATTTAGGACAGAAAACATGCTATGAAAATATAGTACTTAATAACTGGATAAGTAAGGATGGGTACAATATTTATTATGGATCACCTGACAATATTACATTTAAGAAACTACAGAACATAATAAATGATATTAATGCAGATTGGATTTATTTAAACAGTATGTACTCGGTTAAGTATTCAATTTTTCCTCAATTAATACTTTATTTCAACAATTCATATAAGAATAAGGTGCTTCTTGCTCCGAGAGGGATGCTAAAACCTTCAGCTCTGAAGTTCAAATCGTATAAAAAAAGAATTTTTATTGCTCTATATAAATCTTTTGGACTACACCGTAAGGCTGTTTTTCAGGCAACATCTACTGACGAACTGGTTAGTATAGAAAAATCTTTAGGAACTAAGACAAAAACTATACTTCTGCCTAACTTGTCTAAACCTGGTAGTGAATTTGTTCCTATCCGGAATAAAGAATCCGGAAGTATCGACCTAATATATATAGGTCGTATTCATCCGATCAAAAATCTTTACAGGGCTATTGAACTATTAAGCAAAGTAAATGGAAAAATAAAGTTGACAATTGTTGGGCAACGGGAGGATAAAGTATATTGGGAAGAATGTGACACATTAATCAAACGATCAAAAAATATTACAGTTAATTTATATAAAGAGGTTCCTAATAAAATGATCCAGTCACTCATAAGAGATCATCATGCATTAATTCTTCTTACAAAAGGAGAAAATTTTGGACATGCAATATTCGATTCGCTGTTGGCAGGCAGGCCTGTTGTTATCAGCGATCAAACTCCCTGGAGGAATTTATCTGAGGAAATGGCAGGATGGGATATTAATCTTAACGAACCATCCTTATTTATAGAGATATTAGAGAGGTTAACGAACATGAATGTAGAGGAGATTAATTCCTGGGCTATAGGGGCATGGAAGTATGCTGAAAAATATAATGATAGCAATAATGCTATAAACGCTAAAAGTTATCTTGATTTTTTTTACCAGTATGAAGGATAGAGTTTTAATTACTGGTGGTTCTGGATTTATCGGAAGCAATTTAATTAAATTTTTATCCGAAAAGGATAATATTGAACTACTCAATATTGATTGTGTATATAATAAAAGTATTGATGATTTGTGTAGGACGGAGATAGTAGATATGCTGAATGCACAATTACTTTCCGAAATCATAAAAATATTTTCTCCTCACTATATTGTTCATCTTGCAGCACGCACGGATCTAAAAGGTAATTGTAAGGAAGATTATAGCGTTAATACTTTAGGTACTTCGAATCTTATTAATGCCGCAAATAAAACCGATAGTGTAAAGAAGATCATTTTTTGCTCTTCTATGCTGGTTTGTAAAGCAGGTTATATTCCAAAATCTGATACGGATTATTCTCCTGATAATGCTTACGGCGAGAGTAAAGTCGAAATGGAGAAGATCATAAGAAGGGAACCACAACCCTGGAAATGGTCTATCATTCGGCCAACATCTATTTGGGGACCTGGATTTAAAGAGCCTTACAGGAATTTCTTTGATACTGTTGCTAAAGGAAGGTTCGTCGATATTGGTAATCGTTATTGTACAAAAACATACGGATATATAGGCAATACAGTATATCAGATAAAAAAGATCTTGGATAGCGATCTCACAAATGGTAAAACTTATTATTTAGGAGATGATCCTCCCATCTTTATATCAGAGTGGGGCAAAGAAATTGCCAGGGAAATGAAGATTAAAGACCCCGTAAAAATTTCATATTCTTTTTTGAAATACGCAGCTTTTTTAGGTGATCTGTTGGTTAAAGCCGGTTGGCAATTTCCCATGACTTCTTTTCGCTTAAAAAATATGACCACAGATAATATATTCGATCTGGAGGAGTTGTATAAGATTGCTCCCAATCCTCCTTTTACAAGAGAAGAGGGAATTAAAGAAACATTGAATTGGTTACGGACAAATAAATAAAATGTACATTCTAGGACTTAACGCATATCATTGGGATTCTTCTGCTTGTTTATTAAAAGATGGTAAGGTCGTAGCTGCCAGTGAAGAAGAAAGATTTAACAGAATCAAACATTGGTCCGGGCTGCCTGTTAAGGCAATAGCATTTTGTTTGCAATCAGAAGGAATCTCTCTGACCGATATTGACTATATATCAATAGGACATGATCCGAAAGCTAATATTGGAAAAAAAATAACATATGCGATCACCAATCTTATTGCACCGGATTTTATTCTTCGCAGACTTAAACGTACAGGAAACATCGGAGATATCAAAAGTCTGATTGCAATAGAATTAGGTGTCGATCCATTATTAGTTAAAGCCGTTGTACATAATATAGAACATCATAGAAGTCACCTTGCCTCAGCATTTTTTGCTTCTCCGTATAAGGAATCGGCTGTTATATCCATCGATGCTTTTGGTGATTTTACATCAACCATGCGGGCAGTTGGAAAAGATAATAAGATTGAGGTGATTGATTCTGTAACATATCCGCATTCACTGGGAATGTTCTATACTGCGTTAACACAATATCTTGGTTTTAATCATGTGGGAGATGAGTATAAGATCATGGGACTCGCTCCATATGGTAAACCTGTTTATGTAGAAAAACTAAAAAATATTATCACCCTTAAAAGAAATGGCGGTTTTGAGCTGAATGCGAAGTATTTTAATTATTTCAGAAAAGGCGTAGTGATGGAAATGCGTAATGACCAGCCTTATTTAGGTAAAATTTTTTCTTCCTCACTTGAGAAACTATTCGGGCCTGCTCGTCAACCCGCGGAAGAGATTACAAACTTTCATAAGGATATTGCTGCTTCAGTTCAAAGGTTAACAGAAGAAATCATTTTGCATGTTATAGAAGATCTTAAGATGAAGACTTCACAACAAAACCTCTGCATCGCAGGTGGTGTGGCGCAAAATTCGGTGGCGAATGGAAAAATAGCATTACACAGTGGGTTTGATAATGTATATGTTCCCTCTGCAGGGCACGATGCAGGCATTGCTATGGGCTCTGCACTTTATCTTTATCATCACATACTGGATAAGCCACGTACAGAAGCGGTCTTTAGCGCTTATACGGGAAGCCGGTTTACAAATGAAGAGATAGAACTGATATTAAAAGAAAAGAATATTCCCTATAAAAAACTGGAAGACGAACAGTTGTTTGACATAGTGACAAATAAACTGATTGAGCCGGGTGTTGTGGGTTGGTTTAACGGGAGAGCGGAATTTGGTCCGCGGGCATTGGGAGCACGGTCTATACTCGCTGATCCCAGAAATCCGAATGCCAAAGACCTGCTGAACAGTAAAATCAAAAGAAGAGAAAGCTTCCGGCCTTTCGCTCCGTCAATATTAAAAGAATTTTCAGGTGAATATTTTGAGAGTGACGCACCCGTTCCTTTTATGGAAAAAGTATTTCCGATAAAACCCGAAAAACAGGCATTGATACCGGCTGTGACACATGTGGATGGTACAGGCAGGCTGCAGACAGTTGACAAACAGGTTGCACCACGTTATTATGGACTGATCGATTGTTTTAGAAAAAAAACAGGAATACCTATTTTATTAAATACTTCTTTTAACGAGAACGAACCCATCGTAAATTCGCCTCTGGAAGCACTGGATTGCTTTTTGCGTACGCAGATGGATATGCTTGTGCTGGAAAATTGTGTGATAGACAGGAAAGAGCTTAAATAAGTGATTATAGCAGAAGTTTGAAACGAATTAATGAGTAGAAAAAATATTTAAGATAATATAGAATAATCTGCCTGATACACTGTTTGTTTGAACAACTGTTAGGCCGGGCATAAACCGATGGGTATCTTAAAAGATTTTGAGCGATTGACTAAAAAGAAAAGGAAATGAAAATTTCGATCATCACAGTAACACATAATTCCGCCAAAACGATTCGGGATACACTCGAATCCGTAGGACAACAGGATTATTTAGATATCGAACATATTATTGTTGATGGCCGGTCAACAGATAATACCATGGCCATTATCAATCAGTATCCTTATATCGCTAAGATTTTGTCTGAAAAGGATGACGGTATTTATTATGCGATGAATAAAGGAATTGGTTTGTCAACCGGTGATGTGATCGCGATCATTAACTCAGATGATATCTACAATAATAATCATGTGATTTCCCGCGTGATGCGCGCTTTTGAAGATAAAACGGTAGATGCTGTGTATGGTGATCTTCAATACGTGAAGACAGAGGATACTTCAAAAGTTGTTCGCACATGGAAGTCGGGACCGTTCGAAAAAGAAAAATTTTATTTTGGCTGGATGCCTCCTCATCCTTCTTTTTTCGTACGCAAAAAAGTATATGAAGAAATAGGAGGATTTAATACACAACTGGATACTTCGGCCGATTATGAATTTATGTTGCGCACCTTATTTAAAAATGATTATAAGGTTAAATATATTCCTGAAGTGCTTGTGCGTATGCGCACAGGAGGTGCCAGTAATGCTTCACTAAAGAAGCGTATTCATGCTAACAGGGAAGATAGTAAAGCATGGAAATTAAATGATATCAAACCTTATTTCTTTACTATCGCACTGAAACCGGTCAGAAAAATATTTCAATATATTTTTAAATAATTCGTTAGGATACTAATAAAGAAATTTTAGTAGACAATATTCCTGGTGTATACATGATACTTACAGGGAAATTTTTCCTTAAAATATCTGTCCGGTGAGAGAAAACTACAGCGGGATATTTGAGATAATGAATATTTTTGATCAGCAGATCCGGTTAAAACTAAAAAATCAGACAGTTTGAAATGAAGAAAGCATTAATAACAGGTATCACAGGGCAGGATGGATCATATCTCGCTGAGCTTTTGCTGCAAAAAGGATATGAGGTTCATGGTTTAAAAAGAAGAAGTTCACTTTTTAATACAGATAGAATAGATCATCTATACCAGGATCCTCATGAAAAAAATGTGCAGCTTAAACTGCATTATGGTGATCTTACTGATGCTACAAACCTGATCAGAGTAATTCAGGAAGTACAACCTGATGAAATATATAACCTGGCAGCGCAAAGTCATGTTATGGTTAGCTTTGAAACGCCGGAATACACTGCAAACTCAGATGCATTGGGTCCTTTGCGTATACTGGAAGCTGTGCGATTGTTAAATCTGGTTGATAAAACAAAAATATATCAGGCTTCAAGTTCGGAGATGTATGGAAAAGTGCAGGCTATTCCTCAATCAGAAACCACACCGTTTTATCCACGCTCTCCTTATGCTGTGGCTAAACTATATGCTTACTGGATTACGGTTAATTATCGTGAAGCTTATAATATGTATGCTGTAAACGGTATATTATTTAATCATGAATCACCTGTTCGCGGGGAAACGTTTGTTACGAGAAAAATCACCAGAGGATTGGCAAAAATCCTGATGGGCTTGCAGGATAAAATTTATCTGGGTAACCTGGATGCCCAACGGGACTGGGGCCATGCAAAGGATTATGTTCATGCTATGTGGAAGATATTGCAACAACCTGAACCGGAAGATTATGTAATAGCGACAGGAATAACCGTATCTGTTAGAGAATTTGTAAGAATGGCTTTTCAGGAAGCGGGTATCACACTTGAGTTTATAGGTAAAGGTGATAAAGAAACGGGTGTTATTACTAAAGTAAGCGGAGAATACGATACCGTAAAGCCAGGACTGGAAGTGATCGTTGTGGATCCTAAATATTACCGTCCGACTGAAGTAGACCTCCTTATTGGTGATCCTTCAAAAGCACAGGAAAAGCTTGGTTGGAAACCTGAATATGATCTTCAGGGTTTAGTGAAAGAAATGGTATTAGCTGATATTGATAATTTTAAAAGAGAAAAATTATTAAAAGATTCAGGATTTTACGTTAGAAACCAATATGAATAAATAGTTCTACCCTCATGATTTCTTTCTTTAAAAAGAAAAAACAGACCGCTCCTGATTTTAGCTCGCTGATAAGTGATATGCATTCACATATTATTCCGGGTATTGATGATGGTTCACCGAACGAAAAAGTCTCGATTGAGCTGGTAAAAGGATTACATGAACTGGGATTTAAAAAATTTGTAGCTACCCCCCATATATTATGGGATATCTATAAAAATGATGCAACTACCATTCAGCCTGCATTTAATGTATTGAAAGACGCATTGAAAGAAAATAATATAGATGTGCCTTTACGATTTGCTGCTGAGTATTTCCTTGATTATCATGTGGATGATCTTATTGAAGAAGGCTCCAGGCTGCTTACTATAAAAGACAATTGGGTCTTAACGGAATTTTCTTTTGTAAGCGCTCCCCTCGATTTAAAAGAAAAATTATTTTCCCTGCAAATGGCAGGGTATCAGCCTGTATTGGCCCATCCGGAAAGATATACTTACTTCTCTCGTGATCTTTCCATTTACGATGAACTCCGTGAAGCCGGTTATTTGTTTCAGATTAATTTGCTCTCTCTCGCAGGCTATTATGGAAAAATTCCATTAGAAATAGCTTCCCACCTTGTTGAAAAAAAATATGTAGATCTTTTAGGTACAGATCTGCATCATTCCCGCCATCTGCATTCTCTCCAAACAGCAGGGCATCTTACAGATATTATCAAAAAACTGGAAGATGACGGACTGTTGAAGAATGCTACACTTTAATATCAATTTCCCAACATTCTGATCTCTTTATATTGAGGCATGAGATTTTATGAATAACTTATGAAAAGTTGTCAAATACAGCAATCATAATAGGAAGTGGATTTTCCGGTCTTAGCGCTGCCTCTTTTATGGCGCAAAAAGGCTGGAAAGTTACAGTACTCGAAAAACATGATCGTCCCGGCGGACGGGCAAGACAGTTATGCGAGCAGGGATTTACATTTGATATGGGTCCCAGCTGGTATTGGATGCCCGACGTTTTTGACAGATATTTTTCCTGCTTTGGAAAAAAAACAAGCGATTATTACACACTCCGGAGACTCGATCCTTCATACAAAATTTTTTGGCCCGATATAGCAGTAAATATTCCGGCGGATATCCATGCGTTAAAAAATCTTTTTGAAAGCTGGGAAACCGGTGCAGGAAAAAAGCTGGAGCAGTTTCTTTCCGAAGCTGCCTTTAAATATAAGATCGGCATGCAAAAACTGGTATATAAACCAGGATTGTCTGTACGGGAGTTTGCTGATTGGGAAATGCTTAAAGGCATCGTCAAAATGGATGTGTTTACTTCTATCCGCCATCATGTAAAAAAATACTTTACTCATCCACGTATCAGGGAGATAATGGAATTTCCTGTGTTGTTTTTAGGAGCGCTTCCCGAGCACACGCCTGCATTGTATAGTTTGATGAACTATGCAGACATAGAAGGTGGCACATGGTATCCCGATGGAGGTATGTTTAGTGTAGTAAATGCTATGCATCAATTAGCCATCGAATTGGGGGTAACATTTGAATTTGATCAAAACGTGACGCGTCTGAACATTGAAGAAGATCGGATCAGTGCCGTACAAACCGCTCATAAAAATTATCAGGCTGACGTTGTAATAGCCAGCGCTGATTACCATTTTGTTGAACAGGAATTATTGCCGGAAGAAAAAAGAACCTATAATAAAAACTATTGGAATAACCGATCGATGGCTCCTTCCTGTTTGATTTATTATGTGGGTGTCAACAAAAAAATAGATAACATTCAGCATCACAATTTATTTTTTGATACTGACTTTTCCCGACATGCAGAAGAAATCTATTACACTAAATCCTGGCCCACATCACCATTATTCTATGTTTGTGCGAGTTCTGTTACCGATGAAAACGCAGCACCTCCAGGCCATGAAAATCTCTTTTTTCTTGTGCCTGTTGCAGCTGGTTTATCTGATGATGATGAGGCAACACGCGAACGGTACTTCAATATTATTATTGAACGTTTTCAACAACAAACCGGAGAAAATATATTAAATCATATTATCTATAAAAAGACCTTTTCTTATACTGATTTTGTAAATGACTATAATGCCTTTAAGGGCAATGCCTATGGGTTGGCCAATACGTTAAAACAAACAGCGGTATTCAAACCCAGGTGTAAAAGTGGTAAATTAACGAATCTATACTATACCGGTCAGCTAACCGTACCAGGACCAGGCGTTCCTCCTGCATTGATTAGTGGAGAAGTTGTTGCAGGAGTTATTCATAAAAGTAAAAAATGGTAATATGAGCTTTGACCTATTTAATGTTGTTTGTCATCATTGTAGCAGTATTACTACAAAAAAGTATAGCAGTTCTTTTTCTTCTGCTATCCGGCTATTACATGGGGATTTACGCGAGGATATATATAATATATACGGTTTAGTGCGTTTTGCAGATGAAATTGTTGATACATTTCATCAGTTTGATAAGGCTGCATTACTAAGTCAGTTTAAGGCAGACACCTATCAGGCTATTGATAAACGAATAAGCCTGAACCCCATTTTACAGAGTTTTCAGTTAACTGTAAATAAGTATCAGATTGATATTTCACTGATTGAAGCTTTTTTTACCAGTATGGAATGGGATCTTCATAAAAAATCTTATGATGAATCCGATTACCAGACATATATATACGGTAGTGCAGAAGTTGTAGGTTTGATGTGTTTATATGTTTTCTGTGAGGGCAATAAAAAACTTTATGAGTCGCTGACACCTGCTGCAAGATCACTGGGGGCTGCTTTTCAAAAAGTCAACTTTTTAAGGGATATGAACGCCGATTATCAATTGTTGTCAAGAGTATATTTTCCTGGAATTGATTTTAATAATTTTAGCGAGGAGATGAAAGTGACTATTCAGAAAGATATAGCGTATAATTTTGAAGAAGCATATAAAGGAATTTTGAGTCTGCCGTGGAAAGCGAGATTTGGTGTATATGTAGCTTACAAATATTATTGGAGTCTTTTTAATAAGATAAAAAAAGCAAAACCATCCTGTATTTTACGACAGAGGTTTAGCGTGCCTTATTATCAAAAGCTGATGATAGTGGCTCGTGCAAGTATTAAAAATCAGTTGAATATAATTTAATATGAATGAGGCGCAGGTTATACTGGTAAATGAATCTGACGAACAGATTGGTGTAATGGAAAAGCTGGAAGCTCATCAGAAAGCACTCTTGCATAGGGCTTTCAGTGTATTTATTTTTAATACTAAAGGAGAGATGCTTTTGCAGCAGCGCGCATTATCCAAATATCATAGTCCGGGTTTGTGGACCAACGCCTGCTGCAGCCACCCTTCACCGGGAGAAACAACACTACATGCTGCGGAAAGGAGACTATCGGAAGAACTTGGTTTTAAGACAGCTATTAAAAAACTTTTTTCATTTACCTATCAATCCACATTTGATAACGGACTTACGGAGCATGAATTTGATCATGTCTTTACCGGTGTGTATGACGGTACTGTTTTACCTGACCCGAACGAAGTGATGAATCATCGGTTTGCAACTGTTGAAGAAATTGCACAGGAGCTTCATCGTGTACCCGAACAGTTTACCATCTGGTTTAAAATTGCTTTTCCTCTGCTGAGGGATAAATTATAAAATGTAAGTGTATGGAATGGTGGTTATATACGCTGATTGTAATAGGTACTTTTGTGAGTATGGAAGGCATTACCTGGCTTACTCATCGGTATATTATGCACGGTTTTTTATGGTATCTGCATGAAGATCATCATCAGCCAAAACCAGGATTTTTTGAAAAGAACGATCTTTTCTTTTTGATATTCGCTATTCCCAGTTTTTTAAGTATTCTGTTTGGTACACTTGAAGAAATTTACTGGCTGCAGGCAGTTGGGTTTGGAGTGATGGCATATGGGGCTGCCTATTTTTTGGTGCATGATGTGATCATTCATCAGCGGTTTAAATGGTTTACAAGAAGTAATAACGTGTATGTGAAGGGGATCAGGTGGGCACATAAAATGCATCATAAGCATCTTAACAAGGAGCATGGTGAATCGTTTGGCATGTTATGGATACATAAAAAATACAGAGATAAAATCAAGGCAGATATTAAAAGACAAAAAACGGGTGTTCATTAACACTTATTAGTTACTGTTACGGATAAACATGTATTGATGAATCAGAGATTTGACTTTATTGTTGCCGGTGGCGGCGCTTCCGGTTTGAGTTTGCTGGTACATCTTATACAGTCGGGTGATTTTACTGATAAAAAGATTTTACTGATAGAAGCTTCCCCTAAGGATGAAAATGACAAAACATGGTGTTTTTGGGAAACAAAAGCCGGCATTTTTGATGATATCGTTTGTAAGCGCTGGCAAAAGATGTGGTTTCATGCGGAGCATTTTTCCAAAATGTATAATATCGATCCCTATTATTATAAACTCATCAAATCGATTGATTTTTACCAATACTGTTTCTCGCTGATCGCAAACTGCCCCAACATCACAGTAAGATATGGAAAAATTACAGCCATGCATAGCAGCGATGAGGATACATATGTAATAGTTGAGGAAGATAAAATATCTGCGGACTATATTTTTAATAGTATCATATTTGACCAGCCAGTACTGAAAAAAAACGAATACCTGCTCCTGCAACATTTTAAAGGATGGTTTATTAAAACACCCCGGCCCGTATTTAATTCTGACGAAGCAACATTAATGGATTTTAGGGTGAATCAGCATGGAGGAACAGCATTCGTTTATATAATGCCCTTCACTGCAGAGGAAGCATTGGTAGAATATACTGTTTTTTCAAAAGAAAAGTTGCAGCCTGATGAATACAGAACAGGTCTGAAAAATTATATTAGTGACTTTTTAGGACTGAATGATTACACCATTATTGAAGAAGATGGTGTAATTCCAATGACAAACTACGTTTTTCCACCGGTTAATCATCATATTATAAATATTGGTACTGTGGGTGGAAATACGAAAGCTTCCAGCGGCTATACATTTCAGTTTATACAAAAACATAGTCGTGCAATAGTCAAAGCCCTGCAGCAGTCAGGTAAGTCTTTTGTAGATAAAAATCATCGCAAAAGAAGATTTCGATTTTATGATGCTATTTTATTGAATATTTTGTCTGGTCATCAGCTACCGGGTGATACCATTTTTACAAGATTATTTAAAGACAATTCTATGAACAGGATGTTTAAGTTTCTCGATAATGAAACTTCATTAATGGAGGAAATGAACATTATTAGAAATCTTCCTAAGAAAGAGTTTTTAGCTGCCGCATGGAAACAGTTATAGGATGAGATGAATGATAAACGATCAGGAAGGTTGACATATACAATAAAATCTTATTATTGTTTGATAATTGCCTGAGAACATTTTTCTACACGATTCCCGGTCTGTTATTTGCATTTTAAAATGCTACTAGTAATTGTCCAGGCCCAATTTAAATAATGACTGTACAGAAAGGAACATCAAATACTGAAAATGTTGATAATCAGCCCAATGAAGTGAAAGGGCGAAAAAAAAGATCATTGGTGGGAAAAATATTCAGGATTACCTATAAGATACTCTTGTCTATTGTCCTGCTCGTGGCCGTTATTGCCTTCCTGATTACTACTCCTCCTGTACAACGATTTATCAAGAATAAAGCGACCACCTGGTTAAGTAAAAAGCTGGATACTAAAGTTGATATAGGCAGGCTATATATTGGATTTCCTAAGAAAGTAGTTCTGGAAAAAATATATGTAGAGGACAGACAGAAAGATACTCTCCTATATGGATCGGCTATTAAGGTAGACGTTTCAATGCTAAAGCTCCTAAAAAATGAACTTGAGATCAGTGAGGTACAATTGTCCGGAATCACAGCCAACGTCAAACGCCTTCTACCCGACACGATTTATAATTTTCAGTTCATTATAGATGCATTTGCCAGTGCAGATACTGTTCAGCCAACTCCCGACAGTGATAGCAGTTCCATGAAGATTAGTGTAAAAGAAGTGGCATTGGATAATATCCGGATTGCTTATGATGACGATGCGGCAGCAATGTATGTCCGGCTACAATTAGACAAACTCGGTATACGAACTGAAAACCTGGATCTTGATAATCAGCAAGTAGTCATTGATGAGATTGGTCTGGATAACACATTTGCATCAATCAGATTAGGAAAAAAGGCTACTGAAAAAATTGAGGAAACAGCAGAAGATATTATAGAAGAAGAACAGCCGGAATCTAAGGGATGGATAATCAGCGTTAAGAATATTGAACTTAACAATAATCATTTTGTATTTAACGATGATAATTCGCCTGCAGTGGAAAAGGGTATGGACTATTTACATCTGGATGCTTCGTCACTAACCTTGCACGCTGATGATTTTTATTTTTCTACCGATTCTATAGCCGGTTCTATTACAAAAGGTGGGTTAAAAGAAAAAAGCGGATTAGTATTAAACACCTTAACAACAGATTTTTCCTATGCTTCTAAAAGCGCGTATTTAAAAAACCTGGATATACAAACTCCCGGTACATCTATAAAAAGGGACTTGTCTATTGCTTACCCTTCTATGGAAGATCTGCAAAAGGATATCGGACAATTGGAAATGGATATAGATATCGATAACAGTCATGTTAAGGTGAGTGATATATTATTATTTGCTCCATTCCTCTCCGGGCAGCCTCTCTTTAACGAGCCGGACAACATTCTGCTGATCAATGGTGCTCTTAAAGGAAAATTAAATCGACTGGATATTCCACACTTACAATTAAGCGCACTGAATAGTACAAAAATAGATATACGTGGAAAGGTTAACGGATTACCGGATACAGATAAAATTAATGGGAATCTTATTATAAATCATTTTGCTACCAGTAAATCAGATATAACAACAATATTACCTAAAGGAACCCTGCCTGATAATATAACGTTGCCATCATTAATGACTTTAAAAGGTCAGGTATCAGGTTCTATGAACAAAGCTGATGCTAAACTTCATCTTAATACTGACCTTGGCAATGCTTCTTTAAATGGAAATATCAGCAATGCTTCTAATACTGCTATAGCGGCCTATTCAGCTGTTCTGGAAACAGCACAACTGCAACTGGGAAAAATTTTACAGAATGATTCAATGTACGGCCCCTTATCTGCAAAAATTACTGCATCCGGTAAAGGCTTTGATCCGAAAACCATGCAGGCAAAACTAAACGGCACAATCAGTGAGGCTGTTATTAATAGATATCAATATCATGATGTTGTATTCTCCGGAGATGTACTTAATAAAAAAGCTAATCTTACTTTAAATATAGATGATCCTAATTTGCGCATCAATTTAACAGGAGAGGCTGATGTTTCGAATGAATTTCCTGCAGTAAAATTAAACACACAGATAGATACGATAAATGCTTACGCCCTTAACTTTTTAACTGATACATTAACGTATTCCGGGACGATCAATGCCGATTTTCTTAATACTGATCCTGCGCATTTAAATGGTTATTTAACCGTCACCAATTCAAATATTACTTCAGGTGTACAAAAATATCATCTTGATACTATTGCCATACAATCGGGTAAGAAAGATGATTCCAGTTTTCTGACACTAAACGCCAGTGGAATTTATGCTGCACTAACCGGAAAATATAATCTTGTTCAACTTGGTGCTGTTATGCAGCAGAGTCTTCAGCCTTATTATGCCATGGATAGCGTTGCGAATAAGGATACTCTGGATAGTTACGATTTTAATATAATAGCAAAAATCGAAAACAGTCCTCTTATCAAGGCTTTTGTTCCTACTCTTGAAAGAATGGATCCTATTGCATTCAATGCGCATTTTGAAGAGGGTGGTATTTTTAATACAGACCTTGATGTGCCTCTTGTGATGATGGGAGCTAACAGATTACAGAAATTAAATCTGAAAGCCGAAACAAAAAATGAAGCTATAGATATTAATACTTCTATTGAGCAACTTGCTTCCGGTGAGTCAATGGTAATATACGGCACTTCATTAGATGCAAAAATTGCTGATAATAAAATTAATTTTTTACTGAATGTAAAAGATCAGGAACAAAAAAATAAATATCGTTTAGGGGGACTGTTTGAGCAACCTGAAACGGGCATAAATACATTTTCTTTATTGCCGGATGAGTTATTATTGAATTATGATAAATGGAATGTTCCCGAGGATAACAAAATAAGGATTGGAGATAATGATATACATGTTAATAATTTTATTATCAGCCGAAATGGACAGGAGTTAAAAATCAATAGCAGTAGTGAGGAAACAAATTCTCCCATCAATATTAATTTTTCTGATTTCAGGATCGAAACTTTTACAGCCTTTTTAAAACAGGATAGTTTGCTTGCGGGTGGATCGATTAACGGAGAAATTGTTCTGATGGATGTAATGAAGCAACCCGTTTTTACAAGTGATCTCAATATTACCAATCTTGCACTTTCAGGCGACACCGTTGGAAATCTCACAGTAAAGGTGGATAACAAACAGACGAATGTATTTAATGCAGATGTGTCGCTCACCGGAAATAATAATGAAGTGAATATTTCTGGTGATTATACTACCATACCTGATAAGGATGGAGTAGCTCGTCTTATCATGGATATTAAGCGCCTCGAAATGACTTCTGTCGAAGCCCTTTCCTCAGGGGCCATCAGAGAAGGTTCGGGTTATTTAACAGGGAAATTCGATGTGACGGGCGCGCTCACGAAACCGGATATAATTGGTGAAATTAATTTTAATGATGTGAGTTTTATTCCATCAATGCTGGGTACCAAATTCACGGTAGATAATAATAAGATAGCTGTTTCTAATGAAGGTATTCGTTTTGATGGCTTCACAGTTAAGGATCCCTCTCAAAATGATTTGAGACTGGACGGATGGGCACGTACACAAAATTTTACTAATTATAAGCTTGATCTGAATCTTACAGCCGATAATTTTCAGGCACTGAATAGTACTAAACAGGACAATAAACTTTTTTACGGGAAATTCTATTTCGATACAGATCTGCGTATATCCGGTACCGAAACCAGTCCTAAAGTAGATGGTACCTTAATCGTAAATGATAAAACTGATCTGACAATAGTGATGCCGCAAAGTGATCCTGGTATTGTCGATAGAGAAGGTATTGTACGATTTGTTGATATGGATGCTGTAAAAACTAAAACGATGGTGGATCTGGCTGTGGATTCGCTGAGCAAGTCTGACATTACAGGAATGGATATTTCTGTAAATATAGAAACACATAAGGGAGCAGCTTTTACTTTAGTGATAGATGAAGGTAATGGTGATTATTTAAATATTAGCGGAACTGCACAGCTTACCGGTGGCATTGATCCAAGTGGAAAAACCACCCTGGCTGGGAATTTTGATGTAGAGGACGGCGCTTATCAACTATCCGTTAATCTTTTAAAAAGAAGATTTGATATACAAAAAGGAAGCAGGATTACCTGGCTGGGAGAACCAACACGCGCTGATATGGACCTTACTGCTGTATATGTAGCTAACACTGCTCCTATCACTCTTGTAGAAGGGCAGGCTAATGTGGCAAATATTAATATATACAAACAAAAGATTCCGTTTAATGTGGGTCTGATATTAAAAGGTGAAATGCTGAAGCCGGAAGTTTCTTTTGATATTAGTTTACCAAATCAGGATTCTGTACGGCTGAATGTTTCCAACGAAGTAACTGATTTGGTAGAGACCCGGCTGGCACAGTTGAGAACACAATCTTCAGAATTAAATAAGCAGGTATTTGCATTGTTGCTGTTAAACAGATTTGTTGCCGAAAATCCATTTGCCAGCAGCGGCGGAACAAGTGCTGAAACGATGGCAAGACAAAGCGTGAGTAGAATACTAAGTGACCAATTAAATAATCTGGCCGCCGATTTGATTTCAGGGGTAGATATCAATTTCGATCTGGCTTCATCGGATGATTACACCACTGGCTCAAGACAGAGCAGGACCGATTTGAATGTTTCTGTATCAAAACAGCTGTTAAATGATCGTCTCAGAGTTACAGTTGGTAATAATTTTGAAATTGAAGGTCCTCAGAACTCAAGAGGTGGCGAATTAATTGGTAATGTGGCGTTGGATTATTTATTAAGTAAGGATGGAAGATATATGTTGAGAGGATATAGGAAAAATCAATTTGAGGGACAACTGGATGGATTTATCATTGAAACCGGATTAAACTTTATTCTCACATTCGATTATGAAAAATTCAGAGATCTCTTCCATAGTCCTAAAGAAAAGAAGCTGGTAAAAAGAGATAATGCAGATAAGAAAAAAGAATAATTAAAGATGATTCGTAGCGTAGTTTATTATTTGACTGGAATATGGTTGTTATTCGGTATCATATCATGTAATAATACCAAATATCTTCCTGCGAATGAATCATTGTATACAGGAGCTGAAGTGAAGATTGAAGATGAGGGTATCAGTAAAAAGAAAAAAAAGGCCTTATCCGCTGAGTTGATGGAGCTAACCCGCCCAAAACCAAACGCTGGTGTTTTTGGTCTTCGACCTAAATTATGGTTTTATAATATAGGAGGTAACCCTAAAAGAAAAATATCTGTCAGAAGGCTTATCAAAAATATGGGAGAACCTCCGGTGGTGCTTAGTGATCTTAATGTTGAAAAGAATAATGCCGTTTTACAAAATCATCTGGAAAATAATGGTTATTTCAGAGCAGAAGTAACCGGAGAGGTAGAGATAAAAAAAAGAAGGGCAAAAGTTACTTATCGGGCAGTAACAGGTCCTGAATATATAATCAACAAAGTTGAATTCGAGAAAGATTCCTCTGTTATTCAGAAAGCTATTAATAGAACCACCAGAAGAAGCTTGTTAAAGCCTGGAAAACCCTTTGAGCTGGATATGGTAAAAGAAGAGCGTGCCAGAATAGATGGCAGGTTGAAAAATTTGGGTTTTTATTTTTTTAATGAAGATAATTTAATAGTAGATGTAGATACAACTATCGGAAATAATCAGGTAGATCTTTATGTAAGAAAGAAAGAGAGTATGACTGGTCAGTCAAAAAAAATATATAGAATTAACGATGTATTTATTTACCCCACGTATGATTTGAGTAATGCAGCTGAAGACACAAGCAAAAAATTTGGTGTAATGCATTATGATTATCTGGTTATTGATTCCAGTCGCAGTTATAAACCCAGATTATTTCAGCAGGCTATGCAATTTAATAAGGGTAATATTTACAGAAGAAACGAGCACAATGCTACTTTAAGCAGATTGATTAATCTGGGTATTTTTAAGTTTGTAAAAAACAGGTTTGAGATTGCGGGAGATACATTACTGAATGCTTATTATTATTTGACTCCTATGCCTAAAAAATCATTAAGGGTGCAGGTAGGAGGTAGTACAAAATCAAATAATCTTACAGGATCACAACTTACTTTAGGATATACTAATCGTAATGCATTTAAAGGGGGAGAATTATTAACAGTTAATGGTAGTGCTGGTGCAGAAGTGCAGATGAGCGGTCAGTTCAGAGGATTTAATACTTATAGATTGGGTGGCGAAGTTAAATTCGGCATACCGCGGTTTGTAGTTCCACTTTTTAATATCAATCCAAAAGGCGGATTTGTACCTCGTACTAATGTATTAGCGGGATACGATTGGTTATACAGACAACGACTGTACACATTAAATTCATTCAGGCTGGCTTATGGTTATAGCTGGAAGGAATCAGCCCAGAAAGAGCATAATTTATATCCTATAAGTATTCAGTATGTGAGACCAATGCACGTATCTCAGCTTTATCAGGATAGTCTGGCTAATAACCCATCTCTGCAAAAAATTATTGACACACAATTTGTGCTGGGGGCAACATATAATTATCAGTATAATCAGCTTATAGGTCGGGTACCTGATAATGCATTTTTTTTCAATGGATTACTTGACGTGTCTGGTAATATAGCAGGATTGATTAAAAGGAATGTTATCAAAGAAGGAGATACGGCAAGATTGTTTGGCGCACCTTTTTCTCAATACGTGAAAGCTGAGTTCGACTTCAGGTATTACCGGAAATTGGATAACAAAGGAAATGTGTGGGCTAACAGACTTATAGTAGGTGGGGGATTGCCTTATGGTAATTCAAGGGAGTTACCTTTTATTAAACAGTTTTTTGCCGGAGGTAATAATAGTTTACGTGGATTTAGAAGCCGCGCGCTTGGGCCCGGAACATATCGTCCGCCTGGCCTTGATGTACCAGGTTCATTTGTTCCGGATCAAACAGGAGATATAAAATTGGAAATCAATTCTGAATTAAGATTTAGAATTATTAAACCTGTTTTTGGCGGATTATTTATCGATGCTGGTAATATATGGTTATACAATGATAATCCTATTAAACCCGGGGCAAAGTTTTCCAGTCAGTGGCTTAAAGAAATTGCAGCAAGCGCAGGTGTAGGTATAAGACTTGATCTTTCAGTATTGGTCCTGCGTCTTGATCTTGCATTTCCTATCAGAAAACCCTGGCTCCCGGAATCTGAAAGATGGGTTCTGGATAAAGTTAGTTTAGGCGACAAACAGTGGAGGAGAGAAAACCTCATTTTTAACCTTGCTATTGGTCATGCATTTTAGTTGATGATTTCATTCTACAGATTATTCAATTAATAAAACCTTTAGCTGTGGCATAGAGCGGCATGGTTATTTAATCTTTTAGTTTGTCAATTAATTGTCAATACCAAAAAAGTTAATCATGGCAAACACAACAAATCAAGGTCGTGAGCAGGGTTCTGGACAATCACGTCAGGATCAACATCAATCACAACAAAATCAGGATACAAAAAAGACAGGTACAGGTATGAGTGGTCAGGATCAGGATCGTTTACGCGAACAATCTCGTGAAGAAAGTTCGGGAAGACAAAACGTATCAAGGGATTTAGATGCAGATATGGATCGTGATGATGATCAAAATGAAAGAAGATCAGAATCAGAAGGACGGAGAGAAAAGAATAAGGAGTAATACAATAGTAACTCCAAAGATTGCACCATTACGGCTAAAAGGGAAAATTTTCAAACCAATTATTTGAAGATTTTCCCTTTTAATTTTAAATCAATTCTATTGCGTATAATTTATTTACAGTTAACCGTCTGATTTTTTGACATACTTACGGTAGATCACAACCTTTTTTTGTGAATAAGTCACTTAGAATTTCATTATCCATCGCCAGGTTGGAATACATCTGTAAGCTCCCCGTTTTTCAGACAGTTATTGTTTCATAATTTTCCATGTTAGAAATACTATTTGCCCATTCTGTCAGTGTCATGTTATTCAACGCTTCATGCGGTCTTCGAGCCATTTAACATCAGAAGCTTCCATGCTTCCGTATTTGCTCTTCCTGTTGTAAAATGTAACTCCGGAAATCCCACTTTCCCGACATATTTCCTTTGTGCTCCTGCCGGCCTAATGTTGTTGTAAAATAAAGGGAATCTGCGTCTCGGTGAATCGTGTTTTTTCATGTGACAGTTTAATATAATTATTTTTTCCAATTTTAAACTGTCTGCTTTTTAGGTATACTTACGTATTAATTCTATTTTGTATTGTTGGTATCAACTATTTCTTTTGTGATGCTGAATTGCTTTCAATAATTAATTCTGATGAAATAATTTATTTTTAAGAGCTGTTTTATTTAACGACTAATATGTCCGGTTGTTTAACAGATCAGCCGGATTAATTTTTTATTCAGATTAAATGAAATAGCTGCGATATGTTATGATAAGTTTAGTATCAGGTTTTTTTATATATGAGATATGATCTGACAGTTAGGAATTAATTTTTTTATAGCCAAATCCCTCTCTAGGTGTTAAAGGATTTAGCTATAAAAAAATATGTCAGATAAATCTTTTCTTCCATTTCAATAGTTCTATATCAAATACTGACTATCTCAGATTATTTAATCTAATTGTTCATATTGAATATAAGTTTTTCTATAAAATACCCAATAGATAATCGGAAATATCAGCAGTGTCAGAATTGTTGCAGTGACTAAACCTCCGATAATTACTATAGCCAAAGGTTTTTGCGACTCTGAGCCTATTCCTGTAGATAATGCGGCTGGCAACAATCCGATTGCAGCCATTAACGCAGTCATCACAACCGGTCGTGTTCTTATTTTTACTCCTTCTTTTATGGCTGTAGATAATGGTATTTTTAATCTTAATTTTTTATTGAACTCTGAAATAAGAATAACACCATTTTGTATACATATACCAAACAATGCAATCATACCAACACCTGCTGAAATGCCAAAGTTGATTCCTGTAATATGCAGAGCAAGAATACTTCCTATTAGAGCAAAAGGAACATTCAGCAATACAAGTCCTGCATCTTTTACGTTGCCAAACATGATAAACAATAAAATAAATATTGCGATCAGACTTATAGGTACTACGGTTGTAAGTCTTTCTGTAGCTCTTACCTGATTTTCAAATTCTCCAGTCCAGGTAATACTATATCCTTCAGGAAGCTTAACAAGTTCTTTTACTTTTTCCTGCGCTTCAGCAATAGTGCTGCCCAGATCCCTTTCGCGTACTGAAAACTTGACACCTATAAATCGCTGCATATTTTCTCTGTAAACAAATGCTGGTCCTGTGACGGTTTTTATGGTGGCGATTTCTTTTATAGGAACTTTTTCATCACGCATAGTAGGCACCATGATATTTCCTATATCCTCAACATTTTTTCTGTAGTCGTTTTGATATCTTATTCTGATATCAAATTTTTTCTCGCCTTCATATTTTGATGTAGCTGTTTTTCCTCCTATTGCCATTTCAATTACCGCCTGTGCTTCAGCTTTTCCTACACCATAAATCGCCATTCTTTCTTCGTCAAGTTCAATACTTATCTCGGGTTGACCAATGTTTTTGATTACTCCAAGATCTTTTACACCCTGAATATCTTTAACTGCTTCTATTACTTTTTGCGAAAGGTTCTCAAGTGTATATAAATCATTGCCAATAATTTTAATACCATTTGAGGCTTTAAATCCGGCGACCGCTTCTGATACATTATCTGAAATAGGTTGAGAATAGTTATACGTAATGCCCTGGTAGTGTTTTAAACGATTATCCATTTCTTCTACCAGCTTTTCCTGTGATATTTTTCTTTTCCACTCTCTCTTATCTTTTAAGTCAACCTGAAATTGAACAAAATAAAATCCATTAGGATCAGTTCCGTCGTTTGATCTTCCTGCCTGTGATAATACATGCTCCACTTCATCAAAAGACCTTAATTCTTTTTTTAATTCATTCGTGATTTTATTTGTCTCGTTAAGCGAAAGACTCATAGGGAGTTCTGCTGTGATCCATAAAGCTCCTTCGTTTAATTGCGGAAGAAACTCTGTCCCCATCCATCTCATCGAGAAGAAAGTGCTTAACATAAAAACTACGGCTATGCCAAGTGATAATTTTTTATGACTGAATGTCCAGTTAAAACTTTTCTCAACAGCTTTATTTATATTATTGACAAACCAATTGTTTTTTTCTTTTACATTTTTTCTTAACAGGATAGAGCTCAGTACCGGTACTAATGTTAGTGTGAATAACAAAGCGCCTAACAATGCAAATCCAAGCGTCCATGCCAGAGGAGAGAACATTTTGCCTTCTACCTTTTCAAAAGAAAATATAGGTATTAAAGCAGTAATAATAATTACTTTGGAAAAGAATACAGCTTTACCCATTTCGGTACCGGTTTGTTTAATGATACCGAGTTTCGAAAGTTTGTTAAACTTATTCATTCCCACTTTATGTGCTTTGTGATCCAGCGCTACAAACAGTCCTTCCACCATAACCACCGCACCATCGATAATGATCCCGAAATCAATAGCGCCAAGGGATATCAGATTAGCACTCATTCCTTTTAAACGAAGACATAAAAATGCAAATAATAAAGCGAGGGGAATAATGATGGATACAATTACTGTTGTTCTCCAATCGGCCATAAATAGAAATACAATAGCAGTAACAAGGATGATACCTTCTAAAAGATTATTCATCACCGTATCTGTACAGTATTTCATCAGATCATCACGATCATAAAAAGTTTTAATTTTTATATCTGCTGGTAGAACAGTTTCATTTATATGCCGGATTTTTGTTTTTAATGCTTTTAAAACTTCACTGGGGTTTTCACCTTTTCGCATGACTACAATTCCTTCTACCACATCATCTTTATCATTAAGTCCGACCTGTCCAACACGAGGGGCGCTTGCTTCCAGTACAGTAGCCACATTTTTCACTAATACAGGGTTGCCGTTCTCATTGTCAATAATCGTGTTTTCAATATCCTGAATAGAGGATAACAATCCCAACCCACGTACTACATATGCCTGTCCATTTTTTTCAATTATATCTCCACCCACATTAAGATTACTTCCTGCTACTTTTTCAAACACCTGTAAGGGAGTCAGATTAAATTTTTGTAGTCGAACCGGATCAACGCTTATTTCATAGATTTTTTCTTGCCCGCCAAAAGCAACAATATCTGCCACTCCCGGTACTGCACGTAATTGGCGGTCTACGACCCAGTTTTGCTGCGTCAGCAGATCCCTGGTATCCCTTTTATCGCTTTCTAAGGTATATCTGAATATTTCACCCGTTGGACCGTAAGGTGGCTGTACGTCAGGCTCAACATCTTCCGGTAATTGAACATTACGGAGTTGATTGTTGACTTGCTGCCGGGCAAAAAAATCTTCTATTTCATCTTCAAATATGATTTTTACGACGGAGAGTCCGAACATAGTGACGGATCGGATACTTGTTTTTTTCTGCACACTGTTCATAGATACCTCAATGGGTGTAGTAACAAATCTTTCTACTTCCTCAGCGCTTCTTCCTTTCCATTCGGTAACGATAATGATTTGTGTGTTTGTAACATCGGGAAATGCTTCAATAGGGATTTTTGAGTAACTATATATTCCTGCAAAAGCAATAATTCCCACCCAAAAAAAAGTGAAGAATTTATTCTTTAAGGAAAATGCTATTATATTTCGAATGAATTTATTCATAAATATTCTTTTGTATATCAGTTTTCACTAAGTGCATTATAGATTAATAACTGATTACCGGTAATGATGTTTTCGTTTTCATTTATTCCTTCTTTTACATAAGTGACAGAGTCGTTCTGTTTATAAACATTAACCGGACGTATTTCGATATCATTTTTGTCTTTGTATACCAATACCCAATTTTTATTTTTATCAAAAATGATGGCTGATGAGGGTATTGCAGACATCTTTTGTTCTTCCTTATAATCCAGTATAACTGTTACGCTCATTCCTGGTTTAAGGGCAAGATCAGTATTGGGAATAGTGATTCTTACCTTCATAGTTTTACTTTGAGGATCGAGAATATTAAATATCCGGTCAACTTTTCCTGTAAATATTCTGTCGGGATAACTTATTGTTTTGATTCTCGCATTCATTCCCTGCTTCACAGCGGCAATTTCTGTTTCATTAACATTGGCGATTACCCACACGTCATCTATTTGTGCTATAGAGAAAAGGTTATTTACATTATCGCTATGCAATAACATGTTTTGCGTTACATTTTTTTCGATAACAAAGCCGCTGATAGGTGCTGTAACATGATATAATGAACCTTGCTTTAAACCATAAATGCTAAACACTTCATTAATTCTTTGTAAAGAAGCTTTTGATTTTTCCAATTCTTTTTCAGCCACAACTATATCTTTTTCTGAATTGAGCTTTGATGCAAACAAATCCTGCGCGACCTGCAGATTTTTTTCCGCTATTGCTATATCATTCATAGCATCGAGACGTTGATTTTCATATCCGGCTACTTCTTCGCTTCGTATAACAGCCAGTACCTGTCCTTGTTTTACATAGTCTCCCAGTTCGACATTCACCTTTGTAACATTTCCTCCTACGATAGGATATACCTGCGACATCTTGTTATTGTCTGCCTGTATTTTGCCGTATAGTTTTAGTTCTGTATTGACGATCTGTAGTTCTGCTTTTGTCAATGTGGCTTTAGCAAGCATGGTGTCCGAAAGTCCTGTTATTTCTTCTTTTACCTGTTCTGGTTGATTATTACAGGCAGCGAACAGTATTACTGATAATAAACAGAATAATATGTTTAATGAAGAAAAGCTACTCGTTTTAAGACCTATATGTTTTTGCGCTTTTATGCGTATTGTTTTATTAGGTATTGTTGTTTTTATCATTTGAATGTTTCTATGTTTTGTTGGATGTATCAATTCGATATGAAATGACTTTATTATTTCCAGTTGCATATTTTATTTAAAAAATATTAAAGGCTGTTGTGTAGTTTATATTCTCAGCTGATAACATCAGTCTTTTTCTTATTTCATAAACTTCAGCAACAGTTTCGCTATAGGATTCAAAAAAATCAACGAATTCAACAATGCTGATATTCCGCTTCAGAAAATTTATCTGCATACCGTTAAATACTTCAGTAAAATCATTGTTATAGACTTCGTTTACTTTTTTATATTCCTGAATGCTTCTATTCATATTCGACCATGCCTGAAATATTTCGCTCTCTATGGTTTTCGTGATAAAAGCAGTATTCACCTCAGCCTGTTTTTTTTGAATCTCTGCTGTTTTAATATTTCCCTGATTTCTATTCCATATTGGTAAAGGAATACCTACGGTAAACATATACTGGTGGTTAAAAGCGCCACCCATTTGATCATAAGAAGTTCCTAACGTGAGATCAGGCACTGATAAACTTTTCTGATATTTTACATTAATATCTGCAATGGCCTGACCTGTTGCGATCATTTTTAAATCCTGTCTGTTAAACAATGCCAGATTGATCAGTGTGTCCAGCGCCGGTAATTGTTCGAATTTCGCGGGTAGTGTATGTTCTATGTTGGGAAAAATAAAATCTCTCGTTGCTAATAATAATTGCAACTCTTTTTGTTGCTGTTGTATAGCATTAATAATAGCAGTTTTGTCATTGTTTAGTCTGATATATACAGACCGAAGACGAATAACTTCTTTAAGCGGAATATTACCTTTATTCGCTTGTTCCTGGTAAGCATTAATGATTGTATCAAGTTGATTAAGCTGAATACCATATTTATTAAGTGAACGTAAATCAAAGTGTAACGAATACATGTTAGTATGTAATTCATATCTCAGATTGCGTAGCAGGTTCTCGAGTTCATATTCAGCCTGTTTTGTGTTTTCCTTAGATAGTCTGATTTCATTTTTTCTTTTACCTCCTAACAAGATCAATTGCTGAAAATCGAAAGTTTTTTGTCCATTACGACCTGCATATATCAATTTTTTATTGTCGTTGTCATATGTGTTAATACCAGCAACAAACTCAGGATTGGGATAAAGCCGAGCCTGTATTTCCTGTGCTTTTTGCGCATCAACATTTAGTTGACTGGCTAAAAAGAGCAGATTGTTCTGTAGAAACATCTTGTCGGCGTCTTGTATAGTAATCCGTAATGTGTCCTGAGAAAAGAGATAGGAGCTAAATAAACAGCAATATGCCATTATAAAATACCTATAATTCATAAAAATTATTTGTAGTACACGCAAGTACTGTAAATGATATGCTTAATAGAATCTGGAATGCTGACTTATTATAAAGTCAGATCAGAATTAAGTGAAGTCACATGAAATTATCCGTGAAACAGTAAAAAGTATTTTACGCTTTTGGTGGCGGAGCGATTATTTGTGTATATCCCTGGCAGATCTTATTGAACTGATCCATACCAGAGATCCATTTTACAGAGAGCTGTGGGTTGAATTCTACTTTAATTTTTCTATCGGTTTCGAAGTATTGATAAGTACTATTATGTTTTTCTACTCCTTTTTGATGGGGAATGCCATTGTCTTCTGTATTTTCCGATGTAAAATCAGCGTCTCCAACAATATGTTCAAGAACCAATTCTACAATAGAATCAATATCATCATAGTTGGCATTTTTTTCATTTATCCCAAATCCATAAGTAACATAATCGAAGTCGATACTTTGATTTAGGATAGAAAAAGCCAGCAAAAAGATTAATATTTTTTTCAATGGGTTCATTCCGTCAGCGAAAAGTATAACACAAAAATACTTTTATAGAAGAGAATTTAACGTTTAAGTTTTTTTTAACGGAAGGACAGGATGCTAACATTAACAGTTGATCAGCATATAGGACTTAGTAGACTATGTATAATGGGGGTATAATTTATAGGGGATCTTACTCGCCGGTATAATAAGGCCTCATAGGAACAATGAGTCACATAAAAAATGACTTTGAGACTGCCTTGATTAATGCAGAAGTCTCAAAGTCATAGATTTATGGCAGCTGCCAAAGGGTAAATGATTTATCTGCAAAACTTACATTTAATCAGGCAGCCCCATGATATCCCCAGAGGTTTGTTACAGAGAATTAATTCGCCTGTTTAGCCAACTGCAGGTTCGCGATGAGTTTAACATCTTCGCCGAGTGCTAATCCCCCGGTTTCAGTAATAGCGTTATAGGTAAGTCCGAATTCTTTCCTGTTGATTTTTCCTGTCACCTCAAATCCGGCTTTCAGATTGCCGTATGGGTCCTTGGCAGCTCCGCCAAATTCGACATCCAGCTCAACAGGTTTGGTTACACCTTTAAGGGTAAGATCACCTGCGAGTGTGTAATTGTCATCTTTTTTCTTCTTGAATGAAGTGGAGTGAAAAGTGATAGTGGGATAAGTGGCTGCTTCAAAAAAGTCGCCTGTTCTGAGATGTTCATCCCTTTGTGCCTGATTGGTATAAATGCTTTCTACATCAATTGTAAAGTTAATGTCGGCATTTTCAAATTCTTTGTCTTCCGGAGTAATAGCATGTCCTTCAAATTTATTGAACGAACCTGTTACTGTAGAAATAACCAGGTGTTTGATTTTAAACTGTACTTCTGAATGCGTGGGATCTACTATCCATTTAGTTGCCATATAATTTGTTTTTATTCGTACAAACTTACTTATATTTGCTATATATAATATAGTACTTACCTCTTGTATAGTACTATCCAAAAGTATAGTTCTTGTTAATTAATTAAAACCGTTCACATGCAGAGTACAGATAAAAAACATAAGAACCCGGAGGAGTGTACCAAAGCGATAATGCCGGTAAGGGATGCATTGGATATTTTAAGTGGGAAGTGGAAGTTGCCCATTATCATATCGCTGATGTTTGGCAATAAACGCTTCAGTCAGATGGCCAAGCAAATTCATGGAATAACTGATAAAATGTTATCAAAAGAGCTGCGTGAGCTCGAAATGAATGAATTGATCAAAAGAACGGTATATGATACAGTGCCTGTGGTGGTAGAGTATTCCATGACTCCGTACGGAAGAACGTTAGAGAAGCTTATCGATGAGTTACAGGCCTGGGGATGCAAGCATCGCCGCCGGATTATGGATAAGACCAGGCAGGGATAAGATCCTTTTATATCTTGTTAATAATTTGATATTCATCTGCTAGCTAAGTTGTATATCTTCCAGCCTTATAAAATACTAGTCATATGAATCGCAGAGATCTTGTAGGAAAAATGACCGCCCTGGCTTCGGGCGGATTATTATTACACTCCCCTGCCGCAAAAGCTAACGAAGTAACGGAAACACAGGCCTATACTACAGTATACGATGTAAAAAAGTTTGGGGCTAAACCTGATGGCAAAACCAATAATGCGGTAGCCATTCAGAAAGCTATTGACGCATGTAATAAAAATGGTGGTGGTGTTGTTCTCTTCGACAAAGGAACCTTTTTAAGTGGTGGTATCAAATTAAAAGATAATGTGGAACTACATGTTAGTTCTACTGCTGTTTTATTAGGCAGCACTAATGTTAACGACTATAACCATGATACAAACTTTAAACAAGGGGATGGTATAAGATCATTTATCAATGCTGAAAATTGTTCTCATATAGCAATTACCGGAACCGGAATGATTAACGGTCAGGGTGAGGTTTTCCCCGCCACCTCCGGATATTCTGTTCGTCCGTATCTGGTGTATTTCAGACGTTGTAAAAATATCCGTATTACCAATATTACCCTCTATAACTCAGCTGTATGGATATGCTGGCTGTTACAATGTAATTACGTTAAAATTCAGGGTGTGATCATGAATAATCCTGTTAGTCCTAACAGAGATGGTATTGATCTGGATGGTTGTCGCGATGTAAATATTTCTGATTGTATTTTTAATACAGAAGATGATTGTATTGCTTTCAAGGTAAGTGAGCTAGGTTATCCCACCCGTGATGTAACAGTTACCAACTGTGTGATTAGTTCTAAATGTGCAGCTATTAGATTTGGTCCGGATGCGATTGATAATATAGAGAATGTTACGATTTCGAATTGTGTGATACGTGATACAAAACTGAATGGTATCAAAATTCAGGAGTCGATGGGTGGAGCCATGCGAAATCTTGCTTTTTCGAATATTGTTATGGAAAACGTAGTAGGTCCGATATCTCTGCGTTGTGCCGGCTGGAAATTGGGAGACGGTGAGCCTGCTCCATTTGAAATTAATGATAGCGCCTGGCAAAAAGGAAGAATAGAAAATGTACTGTTTAACAATATAACTGGCACTACTCCTGAAAAAAATCATGCTATTTCTATTACGGGCACTACACAAACAAGGCCACGCGATATAACATTCAGCAATATAGATCTCACATTTACTGGAGGAGGAACAGCTGAACAGGGTGCGCGCAGGGATGTGCCTGATCTTGACAGACATTATCCTGAAATTTATATTTTCGGTGATTTGCCTGCATATGCTTTTTATATCCATCACGCATCTGGTCTGGTATTTAATAATGTAATGCTTCGCCTGCAATCGGATGATTTACGTCCGGCTATTGTATGCGATGATGTAGACGATATAGAGCTTAACGGATTAAAAGTAGCCGGATCAAGAGCTGCTGAATCTGCGATTCGTTTTCAGGATACCTGGAATGCATTCATCACGGCTACAAGAACCCTGAACAATACAGGAACATTTCTTCGTGTTGAAGGGGCGAAAAGCAAGGATATTCTGTTAGCAAATAATAAACTTAACAAATCTGCCAAAGTAACGGAGACTACTGCCAATGTGGCTAAGAATGCGATTACAGAGAAGTAAACTTTGAGATCGTTAGTGTCCGAAAAAACAGGGAAGAGCTGTTAGTGCATATTTTTTAAGAGGGTGTATCAAAAGCCTGATACACCCTCTTTTTATTCTGGTGAGTCTTGATGGAGAAATTTCCTTATACACAACAGAATAATAGATCCACATCTTATCCTATAGCTTTTTTTACAGCCGGTGCCACCTTAGTGCCAAACAGTTCTATAGAGCGCATGAGTTGCTGGTGAGGAATTGCGCCAACATCCATTTGCGCCAGAAATCTTTTATTGCCGAATAATTCATGTTCAAATAAAATCTTGTCTATCACCTCTTCAGGGCTTCCGACTAATAATGAACCTTTTGATGTGCGCATAGCATCAAATTGTTGCCGCGTTGTGGGCGGCCAGCCTCTTTCCTTTCCTATTCTCGACATAGCTTCTGCATAATGAGGGAAAAATTCGTTTCCCGCCTGCTGGCTTGTATTGGCTATATACACATGGGAATTGATACCCACAGGTGTGGCAGAAGTATTGTGACCATATTTTTGAAGTGCTTCGCGATATAAATTGATCAGTGGTACAAATCTTTCAGGCATGCCGCCGATAATGGCCAGGGCCATAGGTAAACCATAACTTGCAGCACGGACAACTGATTCCGGTGTTCCTCCTACTGCTACCCATACAGGTAATGTTGATTGATAGGGACGTGGGTATATTCCCAGATTGTCAATAGAAGGTGTTAGCTTGCCCTTCCAGGTGATTTTTTCTTCTTTATTTAACTTGGTCAGCAAGTCTAACTTCTCTGCAAATAAAGCTTCATAATCATTCAGGTCATATCCGAATAAAGGGAATGATTCAATAAATGAACCTCTGCCTGCCATGATTTCTGCGCGACCTTCGGAAATATGATCAATAGTAGCAAACTGTTGAAATACCCTGACCGGATCTTCAGAGCTTAGAACGGTAACAGCGCTGGAAAGTCGAATGTTTTTTGTTCGCGCTGCTGCTGCTGCAAGAATGGTGGAAGGAGAAGAGACTGCATAATCGGGGCGGTGATGTTCCCCTATTCCAAAAACGTCAAGACCTGCCTGGTCGGCTAACTCAATCTCCTCCAGAAGATCTTTAATTCTTTGGTGAACATTGATCGATTTTCCGGAACCCTGATGAAATGCAACATCTGCAAAAGTATATATACCTAATTCCATGGTATGAAGTTAACTCAAATGCACTCCGGGATGTGAGGATATAAAGTAAGTTGCTTTTGTAAAGTATAGTCCTGTTTAGTTTTGTAAATTGAAGAAGATGATGCTCAGGGATTATCAGAATGAATTGCGGCGCTTTATAAGCGGACAGTATTTATATACAGGCTTTAGGGTTACAGCTTGTGTACTTATTCCTGCGTGGTTATTATATCATTATGGTTTACTGGAGTCAATGGTAAGTATTCCATTGGGAGCATTGTTTGTTGGATTAACGGATAACCCCGGACCTGTACGTCATAGACGTAATGGGCTACTGGTTAGCGCTCTTCTGAATTTTATTGTTGTACTTATCGCAGGCTTTAGCAGGTCGAGCCCCTGGCTTATAGCCATAGAAATTACGGTATTAGGATTCTGGTGTTCCATGATATCTGTATTTGGTACAAGAGCCAGTTCAATTGGATTAACAGCACTGGTGATATTTATCATTAATACGAATGTCTTTTTAGCTTCAGACATTATCGTAACGGCATTGTATTATCTGGCCGGAGGATTGTTATATCTCGTTATCAGTTTAAGTTTAAATACGCTCAGGCCTTACCGGCCGGTTCAACAGATATTAGGTGAGTGTATTATGAAAACATCTTCTTACTTATCTGTAAAGGCGCAATTCTATAAAAAGGATGTGAACTGGCAGAAGCTCTTACCTGAGCTCATCGAGCGACAGGTAGATATTCATAAGTACCAGGAGCAGCTAAGAACCATGATTTTTACAACAAGAAGGTTTGTTTCTGAATCAACACATAAAGGAAGAATGCTGACAATGATGTTTCGTGAGAGTAACGATCTTTTTGAAAAATCTGTAGCTACATATCATGATTACAAATTGTTACACGATGAGTTTGATGAGACTGGCATTCTCACTACGTTTCAGAAGAGTATTCAGTCGATGGCATTTATTTTATATAATACAGGGTTGGCGGTGCAGGAAGGAACTACGTTTCGTGACGAAGCCGGATTAAAAAATGCTATGCAGGGAAGTATCGATGCTTTTCAGCAATTAAGAGAAGGGAAAATGTCTTCCGAAAATATCGAATCCTTTATTCGGCTTAGGCATATACTTTTCAGTATGCAAACACTTGCTGATATCCTTAACAGAATAATGATTTATACGACCTATGAAAAATCACTTTCAGGAGATTTTAAAGATGATGTTGACGTTTCAAGGTTTCCTACCCGCTCAAAAATTAATTTTAATATTCTTATTTCCAATATTACTTATCGATCAACGGCTTTCAGGCATGCTATCCGGCTAACTCTGGCACTTCTGATTGGATATTTTGTATCAATGTTTTTTTCTATGGGTCATGGTTATTGGATAATGCTCACTATTGCTACAATCATTAAACCGGCTTATAGTTTAAGTAAACAAAGAAACATAGAACGTCTTACAGGTACTTTTTTTGGCGTTGTGATAGGTTTTTTGGTACTGTATTTTGCTGCTGACAATACTTTTATATTTATTGTAATGACACTGGCAATGATTATTGCGTATAGTTTGCTGAGGATTAATTATGCGGTCAGTATCGCCAGTATTACTGTTTATCTGTTATTATCGTTTCATTTTCTTTATCCTCAGGGATTAAATACTTTACTGGCCGATCGAATACTGGATACGATGATCGGTTGTTTTATTGCGTATGTAGTTTCTTATTTTGTATTACCTACATGGGAGTATCAGCAGATTAATAAAATGATGCGTGCATCTTTAAATGCACAACGAAAATATTATAATGCTGTAGCCTCTAGCTTTACCGGTAATTTTTATTCATTAACAGATTACAAAATAGCGAGGAAAGAAGCTTTTGTGTCGCTGGCTAATTTTTCAGATGCATTTCAACGCATGTTATCTGATCCGAAAATCCATCAGCCTGACTTGCCATTGTATCATCAGTTTGTTTCAGCCGATCATATACTGGCTTCTCATATTGCCTCACTTTCTGATTATGCGCAACGTTTTGGTTATGCGTACCATAGTAAGGATTTTCAGTCTTTGATCAATCTTATTGATAAAGTGTTTGAAGATAAAGAAGAAAGCCAATCTGCAGACTTACAATCAACCCCGGTATATAGAAGAGTAAAACGTTTATTGGAACAAAGGAAAAGAGATATAGCCTTGCAAGGTTTGGAAGCGACACCGGCGGAAACGAGAAAAACATTAAGTGAGTTAGTGAGAATTGCCGATCAGTTTCGTGTTATTTACAGCACCGCCAGGGAAGCGGTTAAAATTGCGAGAGAGATAGAAAAAAGGCGGAATTGACAATCATACCAACACCGCCTTTGACCAATTTATTTTACGTGTTTATTCACTATTTTGGCAAGCTCAAACATTGAAATTTGAGACTTTCCTCCGAATACAGATTTTAATTTATCATCTGCATTGATCATTCTTCTGTTTTTGCTATCCTGCAGACCATTCTTCTTGATATATGCCCAGATCTTTTTGATGATCTCTGTTCTAGGTAGAGGTTTTGCTCCTACCACTTCTCCTAATGCTGCACTTGGCGTTAATGGAGCCATAAATGCTGCATTTGGTTTTCTTGCAGATTTCTTTTTTGGAGCTGCTTTTTTCGGAGCTGCTTTCTTAGCTGCCTTTTTTGGAGCTGCTTTTTTTGGAGCTGCTTTCTTAGCTGCCTTTTTTGGAGCTGCTTTTTTTGGAGCCGCTTTTTTAGCTGCTTTCTTTGCTGCTTTTGCCATGATGTTGTGATTTAATTAATGGGTTGTTTAATGTTTTGACCTAAGGTACTTCAAAGGTAAATCACCTTAGGGAAAGTTAAGATACAGAAGATATTTATAATAGAGGTAATTTTTAGTGGTACTGTTTATATGAATGTGCAAAACTTATTTATATCTCTGGAAAACTCCTTGTTTCAGAGGTGGATTGATGACATATTTCTGCTAATTATACTCCCTGTTATACAATTTTATTTAAGAGAAATTAATGGTTTAATCTGTTTGACATAATCACCTGTTCTATACTATCGGCTTTTTTTAATGCTATTTCCAAGGGAAAACCTGGTTCCATTTCGGGGCGCTGGTGGCCAGCTTTTGTAAGTCGGGCATCTTTTAATAGCTGTTGCTGCCGGTCAACTAAATTGTAAAGATTGATACCTTCGGAAGAGGAGCGGATAATTTCTTCGAAGGAAGAAATATCAGATAATTGTTCACCCATATTCAGTAATAAAGTTTTGGCTATCAGCCAATGTCCTTCAGTTCCCGGGTGAACACCATCCTTTGCCAGATAAAAACCGGTATCTGTTTTTCTTTTATTCTCGAGGTAATTCTTCATAGGGAAATGAACATCCGCAACATGCCATTGTTGTGCTGTTCTTTGATGTAGTAACCAGTTTCCATATTCATCAAGTACTTTGCTGTATCCCTTTGCGTTAGCACGTTTTTCATCATATACCGGAGGTGTAATCCATATAAGAGGTAGTTCTCTTTCTTTAAGTGATTTATCCAGCCATTCAGCGCCTTGTTTAAAACTGTCAAATCTGCTATTGTCCAGAGGCATATAAATACCATCATTCATTCCGTAACAGGCATAAACTACATCGGGATTTATTAAGTTCAATACGCTCTCAAGCCTTTGTTGTAAAGCCGGCCGGGGAAATCTGTTATCCGCATGCCCGGGTTCGGATAATCCTGATATGGTTTCGCTTGGCAATCCCATATTGATGAATTCTATTTGTTTACCGGGATGTTTCAGTTTGTAATAAGTAGCAATATAAGTGATGTAGTCGCCGGCATAAGTAATACTATCTCCGAGAAATAATACTTTTTTTCCCTTAGTTGAGCTGCAACTAAGTATAAACATCAGTATAAAAACGGACAGATAACGCATGGAATTAATTATTTAATATTCACTTCAATTTTTTTGATCTGTTTAGAATGATGAATCTTTTTTCCATCCGCGAATACGATAAATCCTTTTCCTTTTTTGTATTTCTCACCTGTTTCATCATATAGGATAGTGATTGTTTTTCCATTGTATTTTATATTATCCAGACAGAAATAACTCCACTTATTTTCAGGTAATAATGGGTTAATATTTAGTTGCGTTCCATTTCCGGGGCGCAGACCTATTAACCCCGATATAACAAGATCACAGAAGCTGGAGTGATTATAATCTTTTCCTCTTTCAATAAATCCTGGTCTTTCTTTAAGTAACGTTCTCGAAATCCAGTCGCCGGTAAATGGGTTGAGATTTTCATCTATCCAGTTCACCGTTTTTCCATCCTCGCGAACTCTTTTGTGGGAATAAGCATAGTTAAACAACAATTGGTAATAGTCGGTTTTGGTAACATACGCCTGCTGGTAGTTATTAAGAAGATTTCCCATTGCTGTTAGTGTAACTGCAGTAGCAAGGGGCCAGCTGGGGCCGTTCCATTGACATTCATGCCCTGTATAAGCGATTGTAAAACCCGGATGTTGTTGCTCTGCAGAAGTGGGTCCATAAGGAGCGTAAAAATATCGCGCATCCATAAGGTATTGCCATGCGCTGGACTGATTATTTTTTGGGAGATTAACAAACCATGGTGTGTAGCCGTGGAGTTCGCGAGCATCGCATAATGTATTATTGCCTTCCCGGGGAAGTACTTTAAAGAATCCGGCCTTATTATCCCATAATTTATTTAAAACATGTTCTCGCAGTGTTGCTGCTTTTTGGTAATAGGCGATAGCAACATCTTTGTTGCCCAGCAGTTCAGCCATTTTAGCGATAGCTACGGCATCACCGTACATATAAGAATTGATAGTGGCTCTATAGCCACTTCCGCAAATAGACACTTCCATACCATCGCGATCATCGATTTGCCAGAACAATCCGTTATTATCCAGCTTTTCTTTTTCCCATGCCTCATAATTAGCGATAATATCGGGGAAGTATTCCTTTACGGGGGTAATATCTTTTGTGACCAGATAATGATCATAGATAGCAGCAGCTACCCAAAAGCTAT
>CAZQIQ010000004.1:38061-101959 GCA_964593835.1 uncultured Chitinophagaceae bacterium | reverse complement strand
ATTCCCAGCAGCATCACTGAAGTAGAAAAAAGAGCTGTAAGGGATAGTGCCGAACAGGCAGGGGCTAAAGAAGTTTATCTTCTTCATGAGCCTATGGCTGCAGCATTAGGTATCGGTATTGATGTTGAAGAGCCTGTGGGAAATATGATTATTGATATTGGTGGTGGTACAACTGGTATCACCGTAATAGCTTTGGCGGGCATTGTTTGTGATCAGTCGATAAGAATTGCAGGAGATGAGTTTACAGCAGATATTATGGAGGCTTTGAGACGTTATCATAGTTTGCTGATAGGTGAAAGAACTGCAGAGCAAATTAAAATTAATATAGGGGCAGCTATGAAGGATCTTGAATCTGCTCCTGAAGATATGCCTGTAAATGGCCGTGATCTTGTTACCGGCATACCTAAACAGATTATGGTGAGCTATCAGGAAGTTGCCGAAGCACTTGATAAAAGCATCTTTAAAATAGAAGAAGCTATACTTAAAGCGCTTGAAATGACTCCACCCGAACTGGCAGGAGATATTTACCGTCGTGGTTTATATCTTACCGGAGGAGGTGCGTTGTTGAGAGGTTTGGATAAAAGATTAAGCCAAAAGATCAAACTGCCCGTTCATGTGGCTGATGATCCACTGAAGAGTGTGGTTAGAGGAACAGGATTGGCGCTTAAACATTACGACAGATATCCGTTCGTGATGAGGTGATTTTACCGTGAGTAATTAAAACGATTTCTCTGTGCGAAATATACTTCTCTTCATCAGAAGGTATTTTAATTTTATTTTCTTCCTGGTGTTGCAGATCATCGCCCTCTCCTTCTTGTTCCGGTATAACAAATTTCATGAGGCAGCATTTATGGGTGTTACCAGTGAGCTGACCGGCAGAATTAATGAAAAATACAGTGGTGTTGAATACTATTTCCATCTGAAAAAGATCAATGAATCCCTTGCCTCAGAAAATGAAAGATTACTCAACAATCTCACGGAAAATTTTCAATCACCCGATACCGGCAAACATATTATTACTGACACGATAAGTATTGATACATCTAATAGCCAACGCAGATACCTGTATCGTAGCGCAAGAGTGGTAAATAACTCAGTATCTCTCCCTAACAATTATATCAGTATTCATCGCGGTGAATTGCAGGGAGTAAAAAAAGATATGGGAGTGATTGGTTCTCAGGGACTGGTAGGAGTTGTAGTGAATACCAGCGAGAATTTTTCGGTTGTAATGACTTTGCTTAGCCGGCAGAGTAGTGTAAGTGCAAAGCTCCTTAAGACCGGTGAAATAGGTAAAGTATCATGGGATGGAGTTTCACCTGAGAGAGTAACGCTCATCAATATTCCCAAAAGCGCGAAAGTGACAGAAGGAGATTCTGTTATAACAAGTGGATATTCTTTATCCTTTCCTGCAAATGTTCTTATAGGAACCATTACAGAAATAATAGATGATAATAGCAGCAATTTCTATACATTAATGTTGAAACCCTCTACGAATTTTTATAACGTAGAATTTGTTAATGTGGTAGAAAACTTACAGAAAGACGAACAAAAAAGGCTGGAGGAGACAACCAGGAAAAATCAATGAATAGTTTGATGAAAAATATCATTCGTTTTGTACTGTTTATTCTGATCCAGGTATTTGTCCTGTTTCAGATAAAACCACTGCATCATTTCATTGTACCTTATCTCTACTTCCTGTTTATACTTTGGCTTCCTTTTAATACACCACGGCTAACACTCACATTTATTGGTTTTGTATTCGGTCTGACGCTGGATTATTTCACAAAGACTCCGGGTTTGCATGCTGCACCCTGCACACTGATTGCTTATTTGCGTCCTTTCCTTGTTAATATCCTGATTCAGCAGGAAGGAGCTGATAAGAATTACTCTTCTCCTGGTATTACAAGCATGGGTTTAGCACCTTATACTATCTATGTTTTTATTTTAACATTGGTTCATAATGGATATCTTGTATTTTTAGAATGGATCGAGTTCGGCTCTTTTGCATATTTTCTGGGGAAAGTGCTATCGAGTACCGGAGTGAGTATGCTTCTTATCTTTGTAACAGAACTACTGTTCTTAAGAAAAGAAAAGTTTCGCACCAATACAGTTTAATATATTCAAGATCCCATGTCTGTTTTCAATCAGTCCAGAGGCAATATTATCCGCCTGATATTCTTTGGAATATTTCTCATCATGATTATTCAGTTGTTTAATCTGCAGGTGCTATCGGATAGCTACCGCCAGCAGGCTATGAATAATGCCGTGTTTAAAAAAGTGGTATATCCTAACCGGGGGATTATATATGACAGGAATGGTAAAGCCATATTGAATAATACCATCATGTACGACCTGGTGGTCACTCCGGTTGAAGTTAAAAATATAGATACAGCGAGTTTGTGTCAGTTGCTGAAGATTGATTCTGCGGAGTTTGTAAAACGTCTCAATGATGCACGTATAAGAAATGGTAAATACCGGCCATCTATTTATAAAGATCTGCTGCCTCCCGATATATACGCCCGTTTAGATGAAAACATATGGAAGTTTCCAGGTTTTGCATTAGTAGAAAGACCTGTTCGGGTATATCCTTTTGATGCTGCAGCACATATTATGGGGTATGTTGGAGAAGCAGATTCCAATATCATTAAGAGATCCAAAGGTTTTTATTTAATGGGTGATTATGTGGGAAGAAGCGGACTGGAAGCCTATTATGAAAGTGTACTAATGGGACAGAGGGGAATCAAAAACCTGATTAAGGATAATAAGAATCGCCTGGTAGGTAGTTATGAAAAAGGAAAATTCGATACGGCTGCTATACCAGGTAGAAGCCTAAGAACCTATATAGATATAGAAGTACAACAACTGGCCGAAAAGTTATTAGAAGGAAAAGTCGGTGCTGTAGTGGCGATAGATCCAAAAACAGGCGGTATTATTGCTATGGCTTCAGGACCTAATTATAATCCAAATGATTTGACTGGTCCGGATAAAAGAAAAAACTACGGGCGACTGGTTCTTGATGTAGCCGGACCTTTGTTGAACAGAGCGGTACAGGGTAATTACGAGCCGGGCTCCACTTTTAAACCTCTTGGAGCGCTCATTGCACTTAACGAAGGATTAATCACCAAAAATTTTGGTTATCCATGTGGTGGAAGATATTTTGGATGTGGAAGCGGCAAGCCTGCATGTACTCATAATAATCCAGGGCATGCTGCCAATCTCAGGTTGTCTATTGCTAATTCGTGTAATTCCTATTATACACAAGTGTATCGAATGACCGTTGATAATCCTAAGGATGGAGGAGTAAAAAAAGGATATGCACATTGGCGACATTATCTTAATGATTTTGGTTTAGGATTAAAAATTGGTGTGGATATTCCGGGAGAGGACAAGGGATTAGTGCCTGATACCAGTACCTATAATCGTATTTATAGGGGTTCATGGAATTCATGCACAAATCTTACACTGGGTATCGGGCAGGACATGATGCAGTCCACTCCCTTACAATTAGCGAATGCTATGTGTATTGTGGCTAATAAAGGGTACTATTATACTCCTCATTTTGTGGAATCAATAGATAATGAACAACCTTCCGATACTTTATTGAATAAGTTCAGAATAAAACACGAGGTACTCACCAGAATACCGAATGAAGCATATGAAGATGTAATGAGTGGTATGCAGGATGTTGGTGATCGTGTTAGAACTGCTTCTATTCCGGGTATCGCAATTTGTGCAAAAACAGGTACGGCAGAGAAATACAGAATCATAGATAAAAAAAGAATTAAGCTGAAGGATAATTCAATGTTTGTCTGTTTTGCGCCAAGAGAAAATCCGAAGATTGCTATAGCCGTTGTAGTGGAAAATTCAGGATTTGGTGCTACCTGGGCCGCGCCTATTGCATCGTTATTAATGGAGAAATATCTTAATGATACTATTCGGACAGAAAGATTAAAAGAAGTAGAAAGAATTAGCAATGCTAACCTGATGCCATCGTATCTGGCACGCCTTCAATTTATAGAAGACTCAACACGGGCAGAAAGATGGTTAAAGATTACAAAGGATAGTAATTATATTAGAAAATACTTACATAAAGGGGCATCTCCTTCTATCGTTCCGCATGTGGATAAACCGAAAAAAACAACACCTCCGCCTGCTAATAGAAGGGTGGCTATTATTTTTTACGATGAAAAACACAAATTCAACGCATGAACCAGCGTAACCCTGCTATATCAAAAGGTGTTGACTGGATTACTATCTGGCTGTACATGCTATTAGTGGCCATAGGCATTCTGAGTATATTTTCGGTAACCTACCGTGAGGGTGAAGATGTTGTTGAGGGTTTTCTTAAACTAAAGAGCGATTATGGAAAACAAACGTTCTTTTTTGTGCTTTCACTGGTTGTAGGCTTATTTATTCTATTAACAGATAGTAAATTCTTTACGGCAACGGCCAATATATGGTATGCTGTAGGAATAGTGATGCTCTTACTTGTGTTTCCCTTCCATACAGAAGTAAAAGGAACAGAATCGATAATTAAGTTTGGAAGCTTTAATGTACAGCCTGCTGATATCTGTAAAATATTTGTAAACCTTGCATTGGCCAAGTATTTGTCAAGAGTTGAAACTGATTTTACTAAACCGCGTTCACAGCTAATTGCTGCTGCTATAGTGCTGGCCCCGGCGTTAATTACTATTGCGCAAAAGGAAACGGGATTAGCATTGGTATTCTTTGCATTCTTTCTGGTAATGTTTCGTGAAGGATTGCCAGCTATTTATCTGATTATAGGTTTCTCTTTTGCGGTGCTGGTAGTGGCTACATTACTGGTAGAAAAAAATACACTGGCAATTGCTTTAACAGTTATTGCTGCAGGCGCAGCTTATTTATTAAGGCGACAAATAAAACGTAATAAACAATTATTGATAGGTATCGGTCTCTTATGGCTGGTATGTGTGAGTATTCAGCGTTTTGCCGTTCCGTTTTTATTTACCCATGTATTTCAAAAACATCAGGTAGAAAGAATATTTTCTTTGATAGGAACTGAGAATCCTTATGCTGCTATCAATAGTGTTGAGGAAGAACCCGGAGTGCCTGCAAAACCTAAGGATACAGATTATAACGTGCGCCAAAGTAAAATAGCTATAGGTTCAGGTGGATTTGCAGGAAGAGGGTTTCTTAAAGGCACTCAAACACGTTTTGATTTTGTGCCCGAGCAACGGACTGATTTTATTTTTTGTACAATAGGTGAAGGTTTTGGTTTCCTCGGCAGTATAGTTTTTCTTTCTCTGTATCTTTTTCTCTTACTGAGAATTGTGCATATAGCAGAAAGGCAAAGAAGTGTGTTTAGCAGATGTTATGCTTATGGGGTGGCTTCTGTTATATTTTTTCATATTGCTATTAATATTTGTATGACAATCGGTCTGGCACCGGTAATCGGTATTCCTTTGCCTTTTATCAGTTACGGAGGAACTTCTTTACTCACTTTTTCGATCATGCTGGCCATTATGATTCGTCTGGATGCGGATCGTCAGATGGTGTTGAGATAATCAATATTCATTTCTCAAAAACAGTATCGGCTTCATATAATATTGATTGAATTTCAGACATAAAGATTGATCAGCGAGAACAGTGGTTAGTCTAACAGCGATTCAGCTTTGATGAAGAGTTTTGGGTGGAATGTATACAGTGTTATCGGATAATTATTTAAGCAAGCCAGTAAACAGGAATTTTTCGGGCAAAGAGATAGCAGTTGCCTTTTCCCTTAGATATGCTTTATCCAGTTCTCCTTTGTAAATTTGCGCATATCTGCTTTACGATTTTATTAGGCTGATGAGTTATTACAGGCACGATTGTTTTAATAATTTGGCATGTCAGTTTTTAGATCATGACAATTAAAAACCATGTTTTTTTAAAATATTAATGAAGAAGCCGTATAGTTTAGTTCCTGTTAAAAAAGCTGATAGATTTGACTTGCCATAGCTAACATTAAAAGAAATAATTAAACAGATGAAGATTATTCCATTAAGCGAAGGTTCTTTTAGTATTGATAAAACAAAAGTATTTGTTCCGTTTAATACAGATACAGATGAATTAAATGACAGGCCTGCAGGTAGTTTACTGGTGGAAGTGCAACCTTTTGTTATTGTAACAGATCAGGATGTGTTATTGCTAGATGCAGGTTTGGGGTTCACTACAGAAGAAGGAAGAATGCAGATACATCAGCTAATGATGGATAAGGGGATTAATCCATCTGAAATTACTAAAGTGCTTATGTCCCATTTGCATAAAGACCATTCCGGTGGCGTGGGTGTTAAAAATGAAAATGGTATATCGGACAAGCTTAGTTTTCCCTCCGCTAAATATTATATTCAGCGCCAGGAGCTGGAGTTTGCTTTAAATGATACCACAGCTTCTTATGTTCAGGAAGATCTTCAATGTCTTAAAGATTCACCCAATGTGGTATTGTTAGATGGAAATGGAAGTATTGATAATTATATAACCTACGAACTCACATCAGCGCATAGTCGCTTTCATCAGGTTTTTTGGATAAAAGAAAACGAAGAGGTTGTTTTTTTTGGTGGGGATGATGCCCCTCAATTAGGGCAGATGAAAAATAAATATGTAGCAAAATATGATTTTAATGGAAGGAAATGTATGGAGCTGAGACAGGAGTGGTGGCAAAAAGGAAAAGAAGAAGGTTGGATTTTTTTGTTTTACCACGATATACGATCGGCAGTTATTGACACTTCTTCTCTATAAAGAAAAGTATTATTACAAATCTTCGTTTACGTTAGCTGTATTCATCAATAAACGTTTTGCCGTTTATTAATTATCTATATCGCTCGCTTACATATCACTATGTTTTGCCTTCCAGTTGTAAAATGTAGCCCCGGAAATCCTGCGTTCCCGACCTATTTCCTTTGTGCTCTTGCCGGCCTCATGTTGTTGTAAAATGGAGACAATCTGTGTCTCAGTGAATCGTGTCTTTTTCATACGCGAACATTCATTTTTAAGTTATGAATAATCGCCCGATTTTCTATTTTAGCCTGTCTGAATTATTAGGAGAAGGTCAATTAATTGTTTTTTACAATTGTAAACTGTCTGCTTTTTAGGGACACTTACAAATTCAATTCATCGATAACTCTAATTTCTGCAGCCGAAGTTGGAGAAAGCTTACGGTGGTTAGTCACTATTTCTTATCTTAAAAGATGATTTCAAGAAGAAATTTTGTAAAAATTGCAGGAGCTGTACCCACTGTGGCAGCAACTGGTATAGATTCAGGAGTTGAAAATAGTGTTTCAATGGGAAAAGGTGCAATTATAAAAAGTATTACTCTACAGGCCGTGACGGGTAATTTTGCGCGTTTTGTTGGTATGAATGCTTATGACACTGCTCCGAAAGGTATACGCAGTGGTGAAGAGCTGGTGATTGTAGCATTTAATGATGGTACAGTGGGTATTTCTGTTGTAGGTTACTCGGAAATAGATGACGAGGTGCTAAGTAAAATGAAACTGCTGATAGGAAAAGATGCATTTAGTTTTTATGAATGGAAAGGAGAAAAGATTACAGGTGTCAAAAAAGATATGCAGTCATATTTCTTTGATACAAAATTTGCATGGATTGAAGGCGCATTGCTTGATGCAATTGCAAAACAAAAAAACATTCCTGTATGGAAGCTTTTTGGAGAACAGGTAAGAGATGGGATTGATGTTTATGACGGTGCATTATATTTTGAAGATATTGCCAATAACACAGGAATTGATATTATTGCCGCAACAGCAAAAAGAATAAAAAATGAAGGATATAGAGGAATTAAAATAAAACTTGGCAGAAATGTTAAATGGATGCCGGGTGAAGCTGGCCTGAACCGTGACATTGAAGTATTTATTGCTTTAAGGGAAGCCGTGGGGTGGAATTTTAATTTAATGGCTGATGCAAATAATGGATATACGAATCAATTTGAATGGGCAGTTAAACTATTAAAGTCTTGTGCGCCATATAATATGTTCTGGATGGAAGAAATATTTGCTGATGATACACCGCTATATCTGAAATTGCGCGAAGAATTATTGAGAGATAATTTTTTTGTTCCTATTGCAGAAGGGGAAACGTTGATGGGTAATGATGATCCGCGCTATTTAAGCAGGTTTGATAAATACCTGGATCATGGTGTATATAATTTTTTGCAACCCGACATGCGAACTTATGGTTTCAGCAATATGCTGGTATTTGCAAGAAAGGCGTTGAAATATCCTCATGTAAAAATAGCCCCCCATAACTGGAACAGCCATATGGGTATGATTATGTCTCTTCATGCTTCAAAAGTATTGCCTAATATCAGCATGGTGGAAGATGACAGGTTTTTAAATCATGCTATCATGTTGCCTGGTTTTGAATTTAAAGAAGGACAGTGGTTTGTGGGAGATCAGCCTGGTTGGGGAATAACGCTTGCGCCTGATTATAAAAAACAATTTCTCATTAAAGAAAGACAGATAGCATAATTGATGAGTATTCTTTTGATTAAAACGCATGTGCCTCATTTTAGAGTTTGCCTATAGCATATTATTAATATGATCATGAAGTTGCAGCGTATGCATGAGTCTGCCTGGTGTATTTTAATGGGGTCTGAGTAAAGTATAAAAGTATTTTGAAGAGCTTGATAATCGCGTAAATGAAAACTTTCTCTATTAGCAGCTACCCAAATAAACAGAGGCTGTATCAAAAGGTAGATACAGCCTCTGTTTATTGAAATTTTCTTTCCTGAAAAATTGTTATACTACATAAATAGAATACATACTTTACTCAGGTTTCTATATAATGATTATAGATTTATCCGTTTTTTCTGGCGATAACTTTCTGAGCGGCTTCTATAATGTTTGGTGTGTCCAAACCATATTTTACAAGCAATTCTGTGGGTGTTCCACTTTCTCCAAAAGTATCTTGTGTGCCAATAAATTCTATAGGAATAGGGAATGCTTTAGTAGCTGTTTGTGAAATAGCATCACCTAAACCTCCTATTACATTATGCTCCTCAACCGTTACAGCACATTTTGTTTTGCGTATAGATTTTAATATTGCTTCAGTATCAAGAGGTTTGATAGTATGTATATTGATGATTTCAGCATCAATTCCTTTTTCGGCCAGGGCTTTTCCTGCTTCTATAGCTTTCCATACCATGTGTCCGCAAGCAAAGATAGAGACGTCCTTGCCCTCAGAAAACTGTTGAGCCTTTCCTATAACAAATGGTTCATCAAGAGAGGTGAAAATTGGCCATACCGGGCGACCAAAACGAAGGTATACAGGGCCCTCATATTCAGCTACCGCCATTGTTGCCAGCTTAGTTTGATTGTAATCGCAGGGAACGATAACAGTCATGCCAGGAAGCATTTTCATCATACCAATATCTTCCAGTATCTGGTGAGTAGCTCCATCTTCTCCCAGTGTTACGCCAGCGTGTGAGGCACATATCTTTACATTCTTGCCGGAATAGGCTACTGACTGACGTATCTGATCATACACGCGTCCTGTTGAAAAGTTGGCAAATGTTGTTGTAAAAGGAATCTTTCCGCCGATGGTCATACCTGCTGCTATGCCGATCATATTAGCTTCAGCAATCCCCACCTGTACAAAACGTTCAGGGAATTCTTTAATAAACTGGTTAAGCTTTAATGATCCGGCGAGATCAGCCGTAAGGGCTACTACATTAGGATTTTTTCTTGCAGCTTCAACAACTCCATCGCCGAAACCACTTCTTGTATCTTTCTGACCTGTAGAAACAATATCTTTTAACATGCTCAATTTTTTCGTGATGCAAAGAAAGGGAATTTATCGCCAATTTCTATATGGTAATTAATTAAATAGGCTGCTTCTCTGTAAGGATATCAACAGCAAAAGGGCTTTTCCTAAAATGACAATTCCTGCAATCAGTTAAGATCAACGGACTTATTCTGGAAGAATTTCTCATCAACCTTTAAACGTTGTTCCCATTTCCAGGCAGTTCCCAACATGTCATTCAGAGAGAACTTGATGTCCCAATTTAACTGCGTGCGTGCATAGTCATTGTTAGCATAGATAGCTACTACGTCACCCGACCTTCGCGGACCAATCACATAATTAAGTTTTTGTCCGGAAACTTCTTCAAAGGCTTTGATGGCTTCCAGCACTGTTACACCATTGCCGGTTCCTAGATTAAATACTTCACAGCGTTTGTTAGTTTTTCCTTTAATAAGAAATTCTAGCGCAAGAGTATGAGCGTGTGCTATATCACAAACATGGATAAAATCACGTAAACAGGACCCGTCGCGTGTTGGGTAGTCATCGCCAAACACCGTTAGTTGTGGGAGTTTACCTATCGCGGTTTGAGTAATTACTGGCACAAGATTATTTGGTTTACCAATGGGTAACTCCCCAATAGCCACTGAAGGATGCGCTCCGACAGGATTAAAATATCTTAAGAGAATACTTTGAGAGTGTGACGCCTTTGAAAACTCATTGATGATTTGCTCCCCCATCTGTTTGGTGTAGCCATAAGGTGACTCTGCCGGTTTAGGAGGTGTTGCCTCTGTTACCGGAATGACATCCGGATTTCCATATACAGTGCAGGAAGAGGAAAAAACAAAATAAGGAATATGAAATTCCTGCACACATTTTAACAGATTGATCAGCGACACTAAATTGTTTTCGAAGTACATCAATGGTTGTTCAACTGATTCCCCCACTGCCTTGTATGCTGCAAAGTGAATAATTCCTTCGATGTCTTCGTTCTCAGCAAAAATGGCGAAAGTATCATCAAAATTGCAGAGGTCGACTTTATAGTTTTTTACTTTTTTACCTGTTATTTTTTCAACTCCCTGAAGTATTTGTGCGGATGAGCGGGAATTGTTGTCGACTGAAATAACATCAAATCCGTTCTCTACCAGGTCTACAATTGTATGAGAACCTATATATCCACATCCGCCTGTAACAAGAATTTTACTCATAATATTATTAGTATTCTTTAGTAAGGTTCATTAGGTATTCGCCGTAACCACTTTTGAGTAGCGGCTGCGCCATACTTACTAACTGGTCTTTTGTAATAAATCCTTTTCTATATGCTATTTCTTCTATACAGGCTATTTTTATTCCCTGACGTTGTTCAATTACCTGTACGAATTGGCTGGCTTGCATAAGAGAATCGAAGGTTCCTGTATCAAGCCAGGCTGTTCCTCTGTCTAATATAGAAACTTTTAGTTTTCCTCTGCGAAGATATTCCTTATTTATATCTGTGATTTCATATTCTCCTCTGGCGCTTGGTTTAAGGTTTTTCGCTATTTCTACAACATTATTGTCGTAAAAATAGATACCCGGAACAGCATAATCACTTTTGGGCGACAATGGTTTTTCTTCAATAGAAATAACATTATTGTCCTTATCAAATTCTACCACTCCGTATCGTTCGGGATCGCTTACATGATAAGCATATACAATTCCTCCGTCAGGATGGGTATTAAGTGATAGTTTTTCACCTAAACCTGCTCCGTAAAATATATTATCTCCCAGTACAAGGGCTACACTATCGTTACCAATAAATTGCTCACCTATTACAAAAGCCTGGGCGAGCCCGTTCGGAACAGGCTGTTCTGCATAGGAAAATTCAACACCCAGTTGATGGCCATCACCAAGCAATTTTTTAAACTGCGGTAAATCGTGAGGAGTAGAAATAATCAATATCTCGCGTATTCCGGCTAATAATAATGTGGAGAGAGGATAGTATATCATGGGTTTGTCATAAACCGGCATGATTTGTTTGCTTATTGCGTATGTTATCGGGTGTAAGCGAGTTCCTGACCCACCTGCTAGAATAATGCCTTTCACACAGGCAATGTACTCAATTCCTGATTAGATGCAAAGAGGAACTAAAATAATAACTTGATAATATAGTATGTTGTTGCAGCCAGTATAGCACTTACCGGAATAGTAAGTATCCAGGCCCATAATAAGTTAATTGTTACACCCCATCTTACAGCTGATAAACGTTTGGTGGCGCCCACTCCGATAATAGCTCCTGTAATAGTATGTGTTGTACTTACGGGAATACCGAGATGTTCTGTAATATATAGGGTAGCTGCTCCGGCGGTTTCTGCGCTTACTCCCTCAAGTGGGGTTACTTTGGTAATTCTGGTTCCCATCGTTTTCACTATTTTCCAACCACCACTTAATGTTCCTACAGCTATTGCTGTAAAACTCGCAATAGGAACCCACATATATTCATTTACAAATTCAGAAAAAGTAAGGACGTTGCCATGCTGCTTCTCGTAAAAAATCACAGCAGCTCCAATAATACCCATTACTTTTTGTGCATCATTTCCACCATGCCCTAAACTAAACAATGCTGACGACACTAATTGTAATCTTCTGAACCAACTATCTGCTTTGTAGGGATTGGATCGCCGGCAGACATTGACGATAAAGATTGTAATCAGAAAAGCTACCATCATCCCGATAAGGGGTGCAAGAAAAATAAAAGCAAAAGTAGGTAAGACCTTTACATAATTAATTACATGTACTCCGTTTTCACTTATCGCTCCAGCATGAGCAAGGGCAGCGCCAATAAATCCGCCTAACAAAGTATGAGATGAACTGGAAGGAATGCCAAACCACCAGGTGAGCAGGTTCCAGATGATTGCAGCTATCAATCCGGCAAAGATAACCTCAAGTGTAATAAAGTTTTCATTCACCGATTTGGCAATAGTATTACCTATTTTGAATTCTCCTATTATGTATTTAGATACAAAAAAGGCAGCGAAGTTGAAAAATGCTGCCCAAAGAACTGCCTGGAAGGGAGTTAAAACTTTAGTAGAAACAATAGTGGCTATAGAGTTTGCTGCATCATGAAAACCGTTAATATAATCGAAAATCAGTGCCAGCACAATGATCACTATGAGAAATGTCATGAGATTACGCGTATTTAATAATAATCGATTCTATTACGTTGGCAGCGTCTTCGCATTTATCGGTAACGATTTCCATCACCTGGTATATTTCTCTTTTTTTGATTACCTCTTTGGCATCTGGTTCAGTTTCGAAAAGCCTTTCGATACTTAGGTCAAATATATCATCTGCCTGGTTTTCAATACTGTTCACTTTTACCAACGCTTCTGTTATTTTTCGCATATCGCGCATATTGCGTAACTCGTGTACGGCATGACGAACATGTTCAGAGCCCTGCTCAATAAGATCGGCCATTTTTTGAATACCCTGATCGTTAGGGTTGACCTTGTAAAAATTTATCTTTTTAGCTGTAGCGAAAATATAATCACATATATCGTCGAGAGAAGTAGCCAGATAATGAATGTCCTCACGATCGAAAGGAGTAATAAAATTCCTTCCTAACTCAGTGAAAATCTGGTGGGTAAGATCGTCATTTACATGTTCAAGATCTTCTACCTGGGCTATAAGTCCGGCTCTTTTATCGTAATCCGGCTCCTGCACAACATCTTTCAGCACTTTCCCCATTTTTGCCATTGTATCAGCTACCTGCTCAAAGAGGGTGTAAAACACCTTATCCTTGGGCATAAAAATCTTCATTATGGAATTTAATCCCATCAGTCTTTTAATTTGGGCTCAAAATTAGAATTACAATAGCCAGTTTCAGGATTTGCTCGTATTGGTAATGATTTCTTAACATTGGAATCGAACAATACCCTCAACAGACTCTTACCAACAATGAAGGTAAGGCTATCTTTTTGTAACTTTTTTTGCTTGTTTTTAATGGATTTTTTATAATAAGGGCTTGACAAAGATTCATCTGCTCAATAACCTAACCGGTTAATAGGATCAGCTAATGTATTAAAATCTGGTATTATTAGCTGTTTTCACCAGATAAGATAAAGAAAGAGGGGCTGCACAGAATGTAGTATTGGGCCGCGTAGATAATTTAGGAAAACATATATCTATAAAATTTTAAGGCTGACAGAATCGCTTAAACTAAGGTTTCCCCCTTCAATGTATTCAAATAAAAGAGGGTGCATCGAAAGCCCGACGCACCCTCTTTGTATTATATACACTATTAAAATTAGAATCTAGCCCATGTACCAGTAGTCCAGTCGTTAGCCGGATCAACCGCACCTTTATAAGTAGCAGCGGTGAACCATGAATCGAGTGATTTAGGATCAACTGCATTAGCTTCATCAAGCTTTCCTTTGTATACATCTGAAATTCCTGATGGAGCGTCATTTGAAGCATCTGAAGCAGTATTTTTAGCTGCAGCGTCTTCAAATGGTTTTGTTCCCGTATAGCTTCCTGAATTAGGAGCATATCCCCAAGTTTTACCAGTTGCCCAATTGAACAGAGAATTTTTGATCGCCAGTGATCCATCTTCCATGTTATCAAGAGATTGATCATTGTTCACACGAACGGCATTAGAAAAACCATACACAACAGTGTTGTAAATGCTGGCTTTTGTGCCTCTGCGAAGTTCCATAGCACGGGTAGCTCCGGTTGTAGTGGCTGTTAATGGATCATCTCCGGTAGCTGCTACTGTAGAACCTACTAGTACCATATTAGCAATTGTTGGATTAGAGAAAGGTGAAGCTCCATGGTCGTCTTCATTATTATCAGCTTCAATTCCGCGGTCAGCAACATCATCTGCCTGAATACCTACAACAAACTGAGCTTTACCAGTCCATCCGAAAGTCCAATCGTACAAATCATCTTTAGCGCCTACGCAAACCAGGTATTTTGCATTTACAGTACCACCGAACCATTCGAAACCATCATCACCACCTTCGTAGCTAGCCAGGTATTCTAACACTGTTCCTGCACCAACGCCTTCAAAAGTGAATCCGTTATGTTCTTTTGTTGCACTTTGTTTTGCACCTGTATATTCAACACGTACATATTTTAATACACCTGAATTGTCATTAGCATCAGATCCGCCATATGTTACACCCACACCCATTTCAGAAGGAGCGCTTCCACCAGGAGTATTTACAGGAGCTTTACCACAAAGGATAATACCACCCCAATCACCGAATTTTGGTGATGATTTTCCTGAAGTAAATACAATCGGAGAAGAAGAAGAACCTTCAGCAAATATCTGCGCACCTGGTCCAACCAATAAATAAGCTGGTGTTGGTTCTACTGCATCAGATTTTATTGTTACACCTCCAGCGATGGTGATTTTCTGCTTATCTTTTAATTGTACACCACCTTTAAGGGTATATGTACCGGCATTGATCTTCACATTATTTTTTTCATCGAATAAAGTCTGATCGATTATTCCATTAGCAGGCAGAACATATTCAGCATCCGGGTTTGGAGGTGGCGGTGGATTATCATCATCTTTTTTACAAGAAGTAATAAGTACAGCGCCCGTTAAGGCAACACTGAATACTTTAAAAAACATTTTTTTCATGTCGATTATTTTTATATCAATTCGTAAAACTACAAGTGGTGTGTTAAGAAATTATTACCGTAATGTTATCAGCATTATAAGTTATAGCCAATAGCAATAGATGCTGTTAATCCTCTTTTGAATTCATTGATTACCGTTCCTTTATTGTTAAAGAACTGTTCTTGTCTGATAGAAGGATTTATAATATTTCCGAATAATAAATCGATATTGAGTTTTCTTGTGATTTGATTATTTAACACAAAATCAAGCGTTGGAGCCGGCATTTCATACACATCCCCTGCACCAAAACTTCCGGCAAAAACAATTCTTCTACCATATACATTATAAGTGAGTGTGGCCTGAGTAGAACTGGATGTTGACCAGTTGTGTTTGTAATTTAAATCAAGGTTAATGAGATAAGGAGAGGCGCCAAACATAGGACGTTTATTATTCGTAGGAGAAATAGGATAAAAAGAAACAACTTTTGCAGGGTCAATTGAGGTTGCTGAATGGATAAAAGCTGCATTAAAACCTATTCCAACATTTTTAAGGAAACGGCTGTTCAGATCAAAGAGAGATCCAAGGTTTCTGTTAATTTCTAATTCTGCACCAAATAACGTAGCACTTTCTATATTAAAGAATGAAGTGAGACGATCTGATGATATAACCAGAAACTGCTCAATAGGATCAACAATATATTTTCCGAATACTGTTAATGCCATTAGCTCTGATTTAGTTGGATATATTTCAAATTTCAGATCGGCATTATAATTTATACTGGTTTTAAGAAACGGATTTCCTTCACGTGGAAGTCTGTTAAAGCCCTGGTTATATCTGAAAGGAGCTAACTCAAGAAATAAAGGACGTGTAAGAGATCTGCTTGCTGATAATAATATATTGTTTTTATCAGTGCGTTTGTATTTTAACGTTAAATAAGGCAGAAGGTCAAGTTTATTTCTATTGTAGTTTCTTAAAGCTCTGTCGTAAGTGTCGTTCGATTGTTTATAGTCTATATTCTGAGTACTATACTCGGCTCTTAAACCGGCAAGCATGTCTAATTTTTCAGATACTTTCACATTTCCAGAAAGATATGGAGCAAAAATGGCAAGGTCTGCATTGTAGTTATTGCTTGGGTAATAAGTTTCTACAAAAGACCATGTGTTTTCTTCAAAGCCATCGCCCATTCTATCTACAGTCAGCGTAGTATCAATCATGTAAGGGTTAAGTGCATGTCTGATCGAAGTGGTTCTCACATCAATCTGTCTGGCAACAAAACTCCTGTCTTTATATCTTCCGTCTATTCCTCCTTTTAATTGCTGCAGCATCCAGGTTGACTTATTAGAAGGGTTATTGAACTCAAGCTCTACCTTTCCTGATACTTCATTCTCTTTCATTTCTCCAAAGAACTTATGGTTATTACCTAATACGTCTTTGTTAAAATAAAATCTTCTTCCTGCCACATCAGACCCATCATTTAATAAAGAAATTTGTGTACGATCAGGCAAAGAACCTTTGGTGATGCCGTAAGAACCAGACCAGTTGAGTTTTAATTTTTCATTCAACGTGTGTTTTCCGTGTAACTGGTTTACTAAAATAGTATTTTGTGTATTTGTGCTAAGTCTGGTAAATACCGGACCGAGATCAGGGTTGATACCATCAATGTCTGATACTTCATCCTGGCTATCATTAACAAACAAGATGTTATAGTTGAACTGTGTTTTATCATTAGGTTTGAAATAAAATCCCCCTAATGCTGAAGTATTAGTTCCATAACGGAAATTGGTTATGTCATTGGAGAAAAGTTCAACTTCATTAGCATTCAGTAACAAATCTATTCCACTGTATATTTGATAGCTGTTTTTAAATGCTGCATTGATAAGATAACCGAATTCCTTACCATTTTCAAACTTTACAAGATTTCCAGTTGATAAAGAAGCTCCAACTTTTGGTGGTGCCACAACCGATGCAGGAGAAAAAGGTACACTGAAAGGATTTGTTTTGTTTTCCTTTGTTGAATTATAAAAGGTTTGTCCTTTTACATCTGATGGAAGACCTCTGTCATTTCTTGTAAACCCGGAAAAAGAAGAGAATCCTCTTTTAGGAGAATAAAATTCTTTGCCTGTAACAATAGTATTTATTCCACTTGAAATACCTATGCGAAAAAACTTTGTATTAGGATAATCTTTTGTAGCAATATCTATAGTTCCCCCCGAAAAATCGCCATAGAAATCAGATGAATATGATTTTACTATGCTTAGGTTTTTAACTATACTGGTTGGAAATATATCAAGAGGAATAACTTTCATATCCGGATTTGGCGAAGGAACAGGCAGGCCATTTAGCATTGCATTATTATATCTGTCACCTAATCCCCTTATAAATAATTGTTGTCCTCCCACAATAGAAACACCGGTTACTTTATTAAGTCCTTCTGCAACATTGGTCACCCCTTTACGCTGCATTTCTTTAACACCTACTTTTTGTATAACAAGGTTTGACTCTTTTCTTTCCAGATTCAAAACTGTTTCGTTTTCTCTGTCTTTTTTTCTTGTTACTACTACAGTAGATAGATCAGTTCCTTCGAAATCAAGAATTATATTGAGTGGAGTAATAGCATCGTTTTTTATTTCTGCTTCAGTAGTGTGGGGTTTAAATGATATGCTACTGACAGTAACAGTATATTTTCCTTCAGGGAGTGCAGTACTAAATACTCCAGTCGTATCTGCCTGTAATATTCTGTTTACTTTTCCTTTGATATTAATGGTGGCAGATGGAATGCCAATTAATTCGTTGCTGGTAACAGTACCTTTTAATATACCTGTCTGAGATTTTGCAGTAATACCTGCTAAAAATAAAATGCCAATAAACAATAGCTTTTTCACTATAAGTAGTTTCGGCAAAAGTATTTTTACAGTATTACTGTAATGTTACCGAAATATTACCTAAATATTAACACCGCTGAAAGTGGCTCAGACACTGCATTTCAGGGGATAATAATTTAATAATGCAGGCTTTGTGTAAAAGCTAATTATTTTACTAATAATCTTTCGATAAAGGTATCTCTTGATTTGATATTTGTTGCCCTGACAAGATATATTCCTTTAGATAATCTGTTGTCAGTATTAATGTTAGCGATAGAAACGTTTTGAAAATTATGCCTCGAAATTAATTGCCCTGATGAATTTAGAATCTCAACCTTCCAGTCACCACGATTAGCATCATGGAACTGGAGGTTGAAATTTCCGTTGGGAGAGGGATTAGGGTATAATCTGTTTTTTATAGCTGAGTTATTAACAGGTCGCAAAGGAGGTCTGTTATTTCCTGCAGCCATAGAGATGTTATTACAATAGGTGTAAGTAAGGGTAATAGTGATAGCATCTGTTGCCGTACTGTGAAAATTTGTTCCACTACCATTTATTGTGGTAGTAAATATTGTAGTGTAATACTCAAAAGGAATATTACCTGTACCCATAAAATTTACAACAGGAACGGATCCTCCAAAACTGTGATTATTATACAACTGTAATGAGGATTCTGCAAAATCAGATCCTGTGCCTGTATTGCCATCATTTCCCTGAATAGGGTGGCTATAGTAGTTAGTCGCGTTCTGAGGTGTCATATTACTATTGGGAAACATATTGTTATTACCAACAGATCCGCTGAATGCAGGACTGTATATATCGTCAAAACGTTGAACTTTTAGTCTGAAAGTTTTTGGACTACTTTCCTGGTTTTCTACTGTGTAATTATAGGAAAGATCTACTTCTACATCAATATTGACATCCATTAGTGTTCCTCCATCAGGATTAAAACGGGGAAAATAAAACACATGAGGATCGTCGAAAGTACTTCCCGAACCATTGATAGTGACAGTATGTGTGGCGGTTTGAATATCAGTACATTGCCCAAAAACAGAAAAAGGTGCAATAAGGCAATATATTGCAGCAACGAGCCAAAAACGGGTTTTCATGAGTTATCGGATTCTAACATCTATATAACTGGAAAATACCTGAAATAGTATATTCCGCATATTAAATTGTTTAATCCCGTCTTAAATCGAGGGTAAATCCTATTGTGGTTCCTACATCCGGAGTGCTGCGTACATGGATGCTTTGTCCATGAGCTTCAATGATATGCTTACAAATGGCCAATCCTAATCCTGTTCCACCTTTATCCCTGCTTCGCGCGGTGTCGGTTCTGTAAAATCTTTCAAAAACCCTCGGCAAGTGCTCTTCTTCTATCCCTATACCGTCATCGCTGATCTCGATTAAAGCATGTTTATCGTCGGTAATATAAATACTGGCAGTAACTGTACCATTTTGTTTGCCATATTTAGTGGCATTTTCAACCAGATTAATTAATACCTGACGTATTTTTTCCTTATCCGCGAACACCATAATAGGTGCCTCACATCCTTTTTTAATGGTGGCGACGATATTTTTCTTGCTAATCTTAATAGCGAGCGAATCATATACTTCGCGAATTTGATCCTGGATGACGAAGTTTGATTTATAAAGTAATTGTTCGCCACTTTCCAATTTGGTGATTTCATCCAGATCGCGAACTAACGTTACCAGTCGGTCAGCATTTTTTGCTGTGTTTTGGAGAAATTTGGTTCTGATTACTTCTTCTTCCATAGCGCCGTTCAGCAATGTTTCAACATAACCCTGAATAGCAAATATGGGCGTTTTGAATTCGTGAGCCAGGTTTTGCAGAAACTCTTTCCGGTAAGCCTCGTTTCTTTGCAATAATTCAATCTCTTTGTTTTTTCTACGAATCCATGCTTCTACATCTTCGCGTACTTCGTCGATGTTTTTCGGAGGTAAAATATATTTAAAATAAACTTCTTCTCTTTTTGTTGCCTTGGTTTGGTTAATCAGTTTGTAAATCAGTTTTATTTTTCTGTAAATGAATTTTTCAAAACTGAACCTGATTAAACCATAACTGCCCAGCCATATAATTCCGAGTGATACGACCGCAACATTCCATTGCGCTGATATAAAAAATATCCCAATTGATATCGGTAAGCTTAGCGTCAGCGCAATTAAAGCCGAGAGCTGGTTGGGAGAGAGGTTTTTTCCTGAAAGCATCCTGTAATTTAACTAATAACTATAAATCAAATTTATAGCCTACACCTTTAACAGTGGTAATACAATCAATCCCCAGTTTGGATCTTATTTTTCTGATATGAACATCAATTGTACGATCACCTACAATGACTTCATTTCCCCAAACCTGATTCAGTATTTCGTTTCTAAGAAAAACTCGTCCGGGTTTTGATGCCAGCATATACAATAGCTCAAACTCTTTTTTAGCCAGCACGATAGACTTGCCATCGATAATTACTTCAAATTTAACAGGGTCAATAACCAGGTTGCCAATACTAATAATAGTATCTCCAGGTTCGTTTTTAACTCTCCTGAATAAAGCATTCACTTTACTGATCAGTACTTTGGGGCTAATAGGCTTGTTAACGTAGTCGTCAGCTCCCGTTTCGAGTCCTTTAATATGTGAGCTTTCGTCGTTTAAAGCTGTTAAAAAAATAATCAGTGTATCTTCAAAGTCTTTTTGTGTACGTAATATCTCACAAACCTCAACCCCGTTCTTTTTGGGCATCATAATATCCAGAATGATCAGTTCAGGTTTTAGCGTTCTGGCTTTAGTGAGAGCATCGTCACCATCTTTGGCCGTTGATACTGTGTAACCTTCTTTTGATAGATTATAACCAACAATTTCCAAAATATCGGGTTCATCGTCGGCTATGAGAATCTTTTTCGCAGTGTCCATTAACACAAATTTTACGCAAAGTTAATTTAACAGTTCTTCTAATGTGTTTTATAGAGTTATTAAATTGTTACGTCTAATTAGTCGTAACTTTACTGTGATTATGTATTCACGCCTGATAGCCATTATATTACTGTTCCCTATAACGGTATTTGCTCAAACGTCCTCTCCTTTTAAGATCCCTACAGAGCGGATGTTATTTCATGACCTTGTTGATAAACAGCAGCTATTGATATTTGGAGGAAAAGATTCGGTAGAACTTTCAGATAATGAAACAGTTAATAATCATATAGAAGATATTTTGCTTCGTCAGGTTGATGATTTACAGATTGAAATTGAGTTGGATACTAATCTGACAGGTCAGGCCAAAGTAAAGTCATTAAAATCGCTGGAAACATTATTAAGAGGATATCATCTTAATAAAAATAAAAAGGATTATCCAGCCGCTATGGCTCCGGCATTGTTTAAAGCCTTTAAACAAGCATTATTACTAGATCGTAAAGGAGAAAGCATTGAGCCTGTTGTTGCGGCAAATGATTATGGGGTAGGTAAGTTGCTGATTGAATGTTTTTTACTTCCATCCGAAAATCAGGGTGTACAACCATCCCGTTTATTGCTGATCAGGAAATACCTTACTCTTCATCCTGATGAGATATTATCGGAGTTGAACAAAAATCCACAACTACCTTTTGCAGATGAGTTTATTAAAATTGCAGCGCATCGGGATATCAGAAAGTTATACGATTATGCTGCTGCACGAAATGCATTAGGAAACAGGATTCGTAATCATCCTGATTCATTAGTGAGGATGATTGGTATTATTGCTTCCAGTAAAAGCGGACAACTATATTTTCCTTTTCTTGATAATCTGATGAATAAAAGTATATCGCTGGAGGAGATCGATAAGGTAAAAGAAGATGATTTGCTTTATTACAGATTGATGGTAAGGACCAGAATAGATTATGCCAGGCGTTTATTACCTCCCTTCAATGATACAATTATGGGGATGAAAGCTCTTAACGACAGGATGGCTGCTAAAGCAAAACAGTATTTTATAAGGGAAATAAATGCACTCCACTCTGATCCTAATGAGACAAGGAGATTTAAGTCTCTAGAACTTCTTACTGCGCAGGAATTGTATTATTTAATTGTATTGGGAGAGGATGAAATGTATACCTCTAGCTATCTGGGTGTATACAAAAGAATATGGCAGAAAATGAGAGAACCCAGAGCGGATAGTCTGTTGCTTACAGTCAATGGTGATTATTTCAGGAAGTTCATAAAAATGAGCGCCGGTTATAATACGCTTAATGACTTTCTAAGTAAGATGAACAAAGAAAATGCTACTACCACTATGAAAGCATTCGTCATCCGGCTGGAATCTACAGATGGATTAGAGGAGGCCGTTGATGTAGCAGATTCTTATAGCAGCATAATGGATAAAAATCCGGAGCTGGCACAATATATTTCAAGTGAAGTAAAGTGGAATCTCGAAAGAAATATTGCTAATACGAACAGAAGAGGTATGGTCATTTATAATTTGCTGAGAATATTATTTGAGTCGGCAGACCCAGGTAAATCGACTGATCTGACTAAGCAGTTAGGAATACCATCAATTTATGATCAGGATTACAAAGCATTGCTTGACGATAGCGGTCGTGTAGTGCAGCAGGTGTTTTTTTATGGGGATGAAGATATGGATGGGCAACATTCTTATGAAAACTTTATGCGAATGTTCAGGAACAAAAATGACTGGAAAGTATTGCATAATGAATACTGGACAAGTATTGCTTCGTTAAAAGGAAAACCTGTAATGATTTTTGCCAACAAACCATTGCTTGGAAGTGATGATCCGGACGCGAGGGCACAAGCTCATCTGGCGGAATATATGGCTTCGCAAAATCTAAAACCAACAATTGTTATACACAGGGGACATAGCTATCATCTTCAATATACACTTAAACAACTGGCGCCTTCAGCAAAAATTGTGGTATTAGGATCATGCGGTGGGTACAATAATTTAAGTGAAGTATTAAATATTTGTGAAGATGCACATATTATTTCTTCCAAACAGATTGGCACAAAAACTGTAAATGAGCCTATTTTACAATCGATTAATAATAACTTACTTGCAGGTAATAATATAGATTGGGTCATTACGTGGAAAGATCTTTCGGCAAAGTTTACTAATGCTGCAGCAAAAGAAAAGTTTGAAGATTATATTCCTCCTTATAAAAATCTCGGAGCTATTTTTATTAAAGCGTATAAAAAATCGATGGGCGAAGAGCTAAGCGTTAACTAATAATATAATCCTAATTTCGCATAATGGCTGGAAATTCCGTGAAGAAGATTTTCGATTTTGGTTTGCTGCGAAGGGTTTTAAAATTTGCATCTCCTTACAAAAGACGGTTTTTTACATCGCTGGCATTGGCGGTTATCCTTGCATTTTTTGCACCCGTACGACCAGTCCTTATTCAGCATACAATTACTGATTATATTAATGAAGGGGTAAGCGGTTCAGATGGAGTAAAGATCCAGATGAAAAACTTAATTATCTGGATAACAATTATTCAAATAGGCTTGTTGATAGTAGAGTCTGCTTTACGTTTTTATTTCTCTTTTATTAGTGCGTGGCTTGGACAAACAGTAGTAAAAGATTTGAGAGTCAAAGTGTATGAAAAAGTATTGGGTTTAAATTTATCACAATTTGATAAAACGCCTGTTGGAACGCTGACAACTAGAACGGTCGATGATATTGAAAGAATCAACGATATTTTTGCAGAGGGCCTTATTCCTATTATCGCCGATCTTTTATCAATCATTTGCATATTAGGGGTGATGTTTTATATAGATTGGAGACTTACATTTATTTGTCTTGCTCCATTTCCTTTTTTGATTGTGGCCACCTGGTTGTTTAAAGAAAGTGTAAATAAATCTTTTGTAAGAGTAAGAAATGCAGTTGCGCAACTTAATGCATTTGTACAGGAGCACATTACTGGCATGTCTATAGTTCAGGCTTTTGCTGCGGAAGAAAAAGAATTTTCTAAATTCAATAATATTAACAGGGAACATAAAAATGCTAACATAAATGCAATATTTGCTTATTCGGTATTTTTTCCTGTTGTTGAAATTGTGCTGGCAGTAGGTACTGCACTGATGGTTTGGTGGGCTGCCACACAGGCTTTTAATTATCAGGGTGCGGAGGCAGCACAGTTACCAGGAAAGGTAATCGGTTTTTATATGTGCCTGAATTTGCTTTTCCGTCCGTTAAGAGTTATAGCGGATAAGTTTAATGTTCTGCAGATGGGAATGGTGTCGAGTGAACGAGTCTTTAAGGTGTTAGATAACGATGATTATATTAAGTATGAAGGTTCATATGTTCCTGAAAAAGTTCATGGGAAAATAAGTTTTGAGAATGTATGGTTTGCCTATACAGGTGATCGTTATGTGTTAAAAAATATCGACTTCATTGCTCAACCCGGTGAGACTATTGCTTTGGTGGGGCATACAGGGAGTGGTAAAACTTCAATAATTAGTTTACTTAACAGGCTCTATCACATTCAGAAAGGAGAAATAAAGATTGATGACGTTAATATTGAAGACTTCACTATTGCAGCATTGAGAAAAAACATTGGTGTAGTGTTGCAGGATGTTTTTCTTTTTTCAGGAACTGTAATGGACAATATAACCCTAAGAGACCCTGGTATTTCCAGAGAACAGGTAATCAATGCAGCCAAATTAATAGATGTGCATGATTTTATTATGCAATTACCTGGTGGATATGAATATAACGTAATGGAAAGAGGGGGGACGCTTTCACTGGGGCAGCGTCAGTTAATATCTTTTATAAGAGCAATACTTTATGACCCGGCTATTCTTATTCTTGACGAAGCCACTTCTTCTATTGATACAGAGAGCGAAAGGCTTATTCAGCGGGCTATTGATACACTAATTGCAGGACGCACATCCATTGTAATAGCTCACCGTCTATCGACCATCAGGAAGGCTAATCAGATTATTGTTCTCGATAAGGGTGAGATAAGGGAAGCTGGTTCGCATGATGACTTGCTAAAACAAGGTGGATTTTATGCCGGACTGCATTTTAGTCAGACGGAGTCTGCGGCGGAAAGCCGATTAGCCGGAAAGCGCTAATATTTATTTCCGGACTTGGTAAATAGAATGTTAACTAAATTCTTTTTTTAATCCCTACGTGCTTATCTTTGCGCCAAATTTAGAAAGAGGTATGTTTAATAGGAGACTAAAATCCTTACTGGTAGCGGTTTTCAGCGTTTTTAGCCTTGCTTTTTTTAATGTTGCAACAGCGCAGGAAGGCCATCATTCAGACCATAACGAATCGGCTCCTGTTGTTCATGAAGAACAAAACAAGTTTGATGCTAATAAAGTGATTTTTGATCACGTGCTTGATGCGCATGAATTTCATTTTCTGTCTTATAAAGGGAGTGATGGTCATGAGCATCATGTAACTATACCTCTTCCTGTTATTTTATATTCTCCTCAAAAGGGATTTTCGGTATTTATGTCCTCCGCTTTCCATCATGGTGAGCATGAAGTGGATGGGTATAAATTGGTAGGCAACAAAATTGTTGCTGCTGATCCATCTGTAACCGTGTACGATATTTCTCTTACCAGAAATGTTGTACAAATGCTTATCGCCCTTACCCTGCTCGTTATCATACTGGTTAATATAGGCAAGAGATATAAAAATGGTACTGGAAGAACTAAAGCTCCCAATGGGTTACAAAACGCTATGGAAGTGATTATCACTTTTGTTCGCGATGAAGTGGCTAAACCCAATCTCGGACACTCCTATCAAAAATTTCTTCCGTATTTACTGACGGTATTTTTCTTTATTCTTATTAATAACATTTTTGGATTGATGCCGGGAGCGGCTAACGTAACCGGAAATATAGCTTTTACCGCAGCATTAGGATTTGTATCGTTTTTAGTGATTACTATAAATGGAAATGGCCATTACTGGGGACATATATTTAATCCACCTGTTCCTGGTGGCGTTAAACCTATCCTGGTACTGGTTGAGGTATTGAGTATTTTCACCAAACCTTTTGCGTTGATTATTCGTTTGTTCGCGAATATGCTGGCAGGTCACATTATTATTATCTGTTTAATTTCACTCATCTTTATTTTTGGTGGTTTAAACGCTGCTATAGGTTGGGGATTTTCGCCCATTTCTATAGGGTTTTCCGTTTTTATCTATCTTATAGAGATCCTGGTGGCATTTATTCAGGCATTCATTTTCACAAATCTTACAGCTGTATTTGTTGGGCAGGCTATTGAAGATCCTCATGACCATCATGATAAACATCAGATTGGTTCCGAAGATCCGGTGATTATTTAAGAAGTCTTTTTAACAGTTATATATAAACACACAATTATGGATTTACTGACAGTTTTGTTAAGCGAAGTTGCATGGGCTAATGCAGGCGGAGCTATCGGTGCTGGTCTTGCTGCAATTGCTGCAGGTATTGGTATTGGTCAGATTGGTAAAGGTGCGGTTGAAGCTATTGCTCGCCAACCAGAAGCCGTTAATGACATCCGCGCTAACATGATCCTGACTGCTGCGTTCGTTGAGGGTGTTGCCCTTTTCGCCGTTATCGCAGGTATTCTGGCAATGTTCGTTTAAGCTATGTTTTTACTGCATTCAAAGCACAGGGCGGCGAATGCAGTAATATTTATCCTTTGTTAGCACATTTAAAAGAAGACTAAAAGAGAAAAAATTAAGATAAAATGGACTTACTGATACCCTCGTTTGGGCTCATATTCTGGACTTTACTGGTTTTCCTGATAGTATTTTTTATCCTTAAAAAATTTGCATGGAAGCCTATTCTTAGTTCTTTAAAAGAAAGAGAAACTACCATTGCCGATTCGTTGGCTACTGCCGAGAAAATGAAGGCTGAAATGGCACAGTTCAAAAGTGAAAATGAAGCATTATTGGCTAAAGCGCGTGAAGAAAGAGCTTTGCTGTTAAAAGAAGCCCGTGATACAAGAGACAAAATTATTGCCGAAGCTAAAGAACAGGCTAAAGTAGAGTCAAATAAAATAGTAGCTGAGGCACAAGCCGCCATACAGCAACAAAAAATGGCTGCTCTTACTGATGTGAAAAATCTGGTGGGTAATCTGGTTGTTGAAGTGGCTGAAAAAGTACTTCGCAAGGAATTAGCTAATAAGGCAGAGCAGGAAAACTATATTAAAGATCTTGCTAAAGAAGTGAAACTTAATTAATTATGTTGAATCCACGCGTAGCTTCTAGATATGCAAAATCGTTAATTGATCTGGCGATTGAAAAAGAATCGCTTGATAAGGTTTACGAGGATATGCAGTTTATTCAGGCCATTATCAAGGATAACAGAGATTTTGCTGCACTGCTAAAAAGTCCTGTTGTCGCGGCAGATAAAAAACAAGCGATCATAGAAGCTGTAACAAAAGGGAAAATAGGAGAATTAACAGCTTTGTTTACTAATCTCTTGATACGTAAAGGACGCGAGTCAAACTTTCTGGAAATAACTCAGGCATTCATCGAACAATATAAAAGCTATAAAAAGATTTATACTGTAAAACTGACTACAGCATCACCTGTTACGGAGAGTGTTAAAGCCGAAATAGTTGACAAAGTGAAAAGTTTGTCGGACATGCAAAACATAGAACTTGATACTGCTGTTGATGAATCATTGATTGGTGGATTTGTACTACAGGTAGGTGATAAACTTGTTGATGCAAGTATCGCTTACGACCTTAATGTGATTAAAAAGCAGTTTTTAAATAACGACTTTATTTATAAGATAAGATAAGCACTACCATATGGTTGAAATTAAATCGGATGAGATTTCGGCGATTTTACGCCAACAGTTAAGCAACTTTAATGTTGCTGCAGATCTAGAAGAAGTTGGATCTGTCCTTCAGGTGGGTGATGGAATTGCCCGCGTTTACGGTCTTACTAACGTAAGAAGTGGTGAACTGGTAGAGTTTGAAACTGGCGTTCAGGCCATTGCTCTTAACCTGGAAGAAGATAATGTAGGTGTGGTTTTAATGGGTGAATCAACAGGAATCAAAGAAGGCGCTAAAGTTCGTCGCACAGGTAAGATCGCTTCCATTGAGGTGGGAGACGGTATGCTTGGACGTGTGGTGAATACGCTGGGTTTGCCTATTGATGGAAAAGGCCCTATTGCTGGTGATAAGTATGAAATGCCTATTGAGCGTAAAGCTCCGGGTGTAATCTTCCGCGAACCGGTAAAAGAACCCCTTCAAACTGGTATCAAAGCTATCGATGCGATGATTCCTATTGGTCGCGGACAAAGAGAGTTGATTATTGGTGACAGACAAACCGGAAAAACAGCTATCGCTATTGATACTATTATCAATCAGAAAGAATTTTACGCTGCTGGTAGCCCTGTTTATTGTATATATGTGGCAATTGGACAGAAAGCTTCTACTATTGCAGGGGTAATGAAAACGCTTGAGGATAATGGGGCTATGGACTATACTACTATTGTAGCTGCATCAGCTTCAGATCCTGCTCCTTTACAATTCTATGCTCCGTTTGCAGGTGCTGCTATCGGAGAGTTCTTCCGTGATACCGGTCGTCCGGCACTGATTATTTTTGATGATTTGTCAAAACAGGCTGTAGCTTATCGTGAAGTTTCTTTACTACTTCGTCGTCCACCGGGTCGCGAAGCTTATCCTGGTGACGTATTCTACCTGCATAGTCGTTTGCTTGAGCGCGCTGCTAAAGTAATCAACGATGATAATGTAGCTAAGAATATGAATGATCTTCCTGATTCTATCAAACATCTTGTAAAAGGTGGAGGATCACTTACTGCACTACCTATTATTGAAACTCAGGCGGGTGACGTATCAGCATATATTCCTACTAACGTAATCTCTATTACCGACGGTCAGATATTCCTTGAATCTAACCTGTTTAACGCAGGTATTCGTCCGGCTATTAACGTAGGTATTTCTGTTAGTCGTGTGGGTGGTAACGCGCAGATTAAATCAATGAAAAAAGTATCCGGTACATTAAAGCTGGATCAGGCGCTTTATCGTGAGATGGAAGCATTCTCTAAGTTTGGTGGTGACCTTGACGCTGCAACTAAACTTGTTATTGATAAAGGTGCAAGAAACGTTGAAATTCTTAAGCAACCTCAGTATACGCCATTCTCTGTTGAAAAACAGGTGGCTATGATATACCTGGGTACTCAGGGATTACTACGTCAGATTCCTGTGAGACGTGTAAAAGAATTTGAAGACCATTTTCTGTTAGAAATGGAAAACAAATATGCTGACGTGCTCGCACAGTTTAAAAAAGGTAATCTTCCTGAAGACGGAATTAAAAAGATGACAGAACTCGCTGCTTCTTTAGTAGGGCAGTTCCAGTAGTCTTCTGATCCGTTTCTAATTATATAAAATCACCCCTGTACATGCTGGAATTAACCAGTTTTATGTGCAGGGGTAATTTTTTTTTGACCTATCGTAGTTTTACTATTGCATCTTTTGCTTTTGATGTTAATCTTTGCTCCAGCAATTAGCTGATACACAACATCCAATTCTCCTTACACTTTTTGTTTTTTCCAAATTCCTCTAGAAATACTGTATTCTTTCTGATTTCCTATAGGCCAAATGTTAATGATAATTTGACCCTTAAAAATATACAGTATGTTAACTCTGTACCCTCAAATGAAAAAGCTTTTATTATTAATGATTGCTGTATGCTTTCTTAATAATATCAATGCTCAGCAAAATGTTACATATGCAGCAGTTGCTGTAAAGTCAGAAAATATCAATGTTGAATCCGTTGTTAGGATTAAAGCAAGAACTCAAAATAAAGTGCTGTTGAGCTGGGCGCCGTTAAGTGATGGTGTTAGCCATTATGTTCTCGAAAGAAGTATTAATAATCGCTCTTTTTATGAAGCCGGAATGTTTTTTACAAGTGAGAATGGTGTAGATGCTGAATATGTTTTTACAGATCATTTACGAGTGAATTATTCAGGTACTTTATATTATCGCTTACGTGTAATTGGATTGAATGGAAGTGAAGAGTTTACACCTGTAACAAAAGTTAGTGGAGGTATGGCAAGTTTGCTGACACACTAATAACGATAAATAGTCAATCAACTTATTAAGAATAATCAACTATTTTTTTAAAGGGTACGATCAACAAACGCCGGGCTTGTCTAGGCCTGGCTACTTTAAAAAATCAAATTTTTAGCGATGAATAATCCTATTTCATTTATTCAGCCTTCAGCAATAATTAAATCGGTTAAATCTTTTTTTGATTTAAAAACAACACCTGAATATAAGAAGAGTCGTATTAAACGACATCCTCATAAATCTTTTGAAATTTTTATTTTTAAAGGGTACGATCAACAAACGCCGGGCTTTTTTAAGCCTGGCTCTTTTAAAGATTTACAAAATATTTGTAAAAACTAACTGCTTTAAGTAGAAACTGGTTTTAGTTGTGGATTTTTTTGAGGGTGTATCAGTTTTGGTACACCCTCTTTCGTTATTTATAACCTATTGTTTAAGTAAAGGTGGCTATGTGGGAATAGCTGATTGTTTAACCTCAGATAAGCAACGACTTTTTCATTTACTGTTTTCTTCCTGAAGCTGTCGCAGTTTTGAATAACCAGACTTCCCTATTTCTTTTTCCAATTGTAAAATGGCATTTATTAAAAGCCCATCTTCCTATAAATTTTATAGGCCAATATGCCGGTTAATGTTGATTAAATGGCAAATACAATTTGGGCTGCTGTAAATTTTGATTTTTCATGCGCTAATATTCATTCTTGATTTATAAACAAATATCTTTTCCATTTTATCATAGCTTTAAATATGTAAGGACGTCAGCTTATGAAAACAAAGTAATATTAGATTATTGAGGATCCGGAAAATCAACGGATAATGCGTTTATTGAATCATTTAATGTAAGCTTCAGGGAAGAGTGTTTAAATATTAATTGGTTTTTGTCTATGGAAGACGCAGCAGAAAAATTGAGGCATGGGGAGAGGAATATAATAACTTCAGGCCTCACAGTTCGCTGAACGATTTAACGCCAAACCAGATGATTGACATGTACAAAAGAGCCCTGAAAATCTATTGTAGAAATACCCAGTATTTGGGATAGGGTCAAAAAAACATGCCACGGATATTAACAGTGAACTAGTTGTTATTATAGATACATTCTACATCATTCTAATCCTTAGTATATTTATAATATAATTTTTATTTATGGTGATAGATAGTCATGTGCATTTCTGGAAATACAATAAGTCTGCATATAGCTGGATAGATAATACAATGAAAACTTTGCAGAAGGATTATCTGCCTTCTGATATTCAGCTTACGCTAACCAGAAATAATGTCGATAGTTGCATCGCAGTACAGTCTATTCCTTCTCCTCTTGAAACCCGATTTCTCGCAGAACTGTCTAATACTCATCCTTATATTAAAGGGGTAGTGGGTTGGGCTGACCTTCTTTCAGATGAATTAGAAAAAAATCTGAATGAATGGAAGGAGTATACAGTCATTAAAGGGATCCGATTTGATTTGCGCGATAAAGGAGAACTTATTTTTGACAATGCTGTTTTTCGGAAGGGATTATCATTATTAGGAGCGTTTGGATATAGTTTTGATCTGTTAGTTGTCCCCGGTCAATTATCCTCAGCAGCTAAATTAGCATCATCGTTTCCTGAACAGCTATTTATACTTAATCATTGTGGGTTCCCTGATGTTAAACAAACAACTGTTGATCAGCTTTGGTTATCAGGAATAAAGGAACTGGCAACCAGCCAGAATGTTTTTTGTAAGGTTTCAGGATTATTAACCAGCGCTAACTGGAAACAGTGGAGTCCCGGAGCTTTTTATCCTTATCTCGATCACTTGTTTGAATCTTTTGGCACAGAAAGGCTGTTGTTTGGTAGCGACTGGCCGGTAATGCTGCTTTCTGGTATATACGTGCAATGGAAAAGTTTACTTGAAAAGTATATGGAGAATATGCATGAAGAAGATCATCAGAATGTATTTGGATTAAATGCAGCAAAAGTGTATTTCCTATGATAGTAGAATGATTTTCAGCAAAAAAATCTTACCTTTTCCGCTTATTCTAACTGCTATTCTGCTTCCCGGACACTGGTCTTAAGATTAAAAAGAATATTATTTGCGGAGTAGTTTAGAACTCAACCAATTGTGAAGAAGACTGCTTGTATACTGCTTTTGATTATTCTTGCCTTTAATTGGATAGGCTACCGTTGTTTATTGTCTGTTTTTGAACATAAAGCAAATATTGCATTAGAGTTAAGCATAGATAATACAGAATATGATGAAGCTAATCTCGTAGAGTTAAGAGTACCTCTCAATATTGCCTATATTTCTGAATCTCCTGAATTTGAAAGATATTATGGTGAGCTAGAAATTAACGGTATTCATTATAAATATGTAAAGCGCAAAATAGAAAAAGGTGAATTGGTGTTGCTTTGTATTCCTAATGAAGAGAAAATGAAATTCCAGGATTCGCGTATAAGTTTCTTTAAACTCGTTAATGATCTCGATCATTCTTCACAAACAAAAGAGAGCAAAAGTTTTTCTTCTTTTGCATCATTTACAAAAGAGTATAAACAAGAGAACAACTTCTGGATTGTTGAATCTCTTTTTGCCAGAAAGATTAAATATTTACCGGTTCACGAAAAATACTCATCAGCAGGATATCTCTCTATCCCTTTGCAGCCTCCTCGTATTTAACTTTTCCTGAATGACATCGTAAAGAACATCTGTATACAATTGTATAAAAGATGTTTGTCGGGTATTTTATCAATTTATTTTTCTAATTATTTTAAACTAACTCATGAAGTTATTTTTATTGTTGTTTGTTGCATTTTTGTTTAGTGATTATATATATTCTCAGGGATGTGTAGCTATAAGAAGTACTGGTTCATCATGTGCTATTGACAAGCCCGATGATGATTACCAATGGCAGTTTAATGCGAACTACAGATATTTTAAATCATTCAGACATTTTAAAGGAGATGAAGAACAAAAAGAAAGATTAGTACAGCAGACAGATGTGCGCAATTATTCGCATTCCCTTGATCTGTCAATAATAAGAAAATTAGATAACAGATGGTCGCTTGCTTTGAACATGCCGTTGCTTGCCAACAAGCGTTCTTCCCTATACGAACATGGACTTGTAAATGGCAGTTACGTTAAAATGGAGAGAAGAAGTACTCACTCATACGGTCTCGGCGATATGCGTTTATCTGCATATTACTGGGTATTTAATCCATCGAAAGCTAAGAAAGGTAATATTCAACTTGGTGCCGGAGTTAAGTTTGCGACGGGCGATTATAATTATCAGGATTACTCATATAATGTAGGTCCTGATGGTTCAAAAGAATTAAGAACTGTTGATCAATCTATTCAATTGGGAGACGGAGGAACAGGGTTGGCGATGGAACTAAACGGATATTATTCGTTTAATCAATCTTTTTCCGTGTATGCTAATGGTTTTTATCTGATCAATCCCCGTGACGTAAATGGTACACGCACATATCGCGAAACACTTTCCCCTGCATTGTATAATGAAACGATCATGAGTGTGGCTGATCAATATCTTGTCAGAGCGGGTGTGTCTTATATCAAAAATAAATTCAGCTTCTCTGCTGGCGGTAGAATTGATGGAATACCTGTTTATGATCTGGTAGGAGAAAGTAATGGTTTCAGAAGACCGGGATATGCTATAGCTGTAGAGCCAGGTGTTGCGTACAATACAGGAAAAATTCAGTATTACCTTAACGTTCCTTTTGCTGTTCATCGTAATAGAACACAGAGTGTTACAGATAAGGAAAGAACGGCGGTGTCAGGAACCTTTCAAAACGGAGACGCAGCTTTCGCTGATTATGTAATTAATATCGGAGCTTCTTTTAAATTTTAATTTTTATGTTTAAGCATGTTTGTGCATTAATGTTATGCCTGATCGCTATTTCTGTTAAATCTCAGACAGATGGGGATGCTGTTATGATGAATAAAAAACTACTGTGTATCGGTGGTATGTATAGTCATAGTAGCTGGAATAATTACTGGGAGGGCAGTTTTAAAAGAGATAATGAAAATCTGGGAACGGTTAGCACAAAAATGATAGGTGTAATGGGATCCTATGGAATCACTAAAAACCTCAATGTGATTTTTAGTTTACCTTATGTAACAACTCATGCTACTGCCGGTACATTAAAAGGGTTGCATGGTTTTCAGGACTTATCTGTTTTTTTTAAATGGAGAGCTTTAACTTTTCCGTTGGATGCTAAAAGTAAGTTATCACTATATGCTGTTGGAGGGTATTCTCTTCCTGTTTCTAATTATGCTGCCGATTTTTTACCACTTTCTATTGGCATGAGAAGTAAAAATTTAAGCATGCGCGGTATGGTGGATTATCAATACGGAAAATTCTTCGCTACTGCTTCAGGCTCCTACATCGTAAGAAGTAATATTGAGATTGACCGTGACGCGTATTATGATACGGAATTAAGACATACCAATATTGTAGATATGCCGAATGTTGCAGGATTTAATTTTCGTGCAGGGTATAGAAGTAAAAGTCTTATTGCTGAAGCTGTGTTGGACAATATGAATACACTTGGAGGATTTGATATCAGAAGAAATGATATGCCTTTCCCCAGTAATAAAATGAATGCAACAATGGCAGGCGTAGCGTTTAAATATTCTTTTTTGAAAAAATTGCGCGGTCTTGAAATAATAGGAGGTGCTAAATATACTATCGCTGGCAGAAACGTTGGTCAGTCCACAATGTTTAACGGTGGGTTTTTCTACATTTTTGATTTCAATAAAAAAACTTCCAGGTCATGAGTAAGTTTATATTTAATAAACACATAAGATTTGCATTGGTAGTATTTGCTTTGACGTTTTATTCGTGTTCAAAGGATATAAAGGATAGAACAGCAGCATATCCAACATTATCTCCTGCTAATATAGATGTGAATGCCGGAACATGGAAGCCAATATTGCTGGCTTCTGCCGATGAGTTTCCGGTAGAACCTCCGTTAGCGACGAGTTCTCCTGCATACCAGGCTGAGTTAATGGAAATAAAAGGATTACAGTATAATCTTAGCGAAGAGGATAAAAGGATAATTAAATACTGGAGCGCAGGTAGCGTATTGAGATGGAACGAAATTTTACGCGATCTGGTGGCAAAATATAATCTGCCTCCCTATCAGAATCCTGATCGTACATATCCTGCACCAAGCGCTGCTAATCCATTTGCATATCCATTATTCCCATTTGCTAACCCCCCATATGCAGCACGTGCATACGCGTACGTAAGTGCTGCGCAGTATGATGCGCTGGTAGCAGCATGGCATTATAAGATGATATATAATCGGTCGGCGCCTTACAAGAATGACTCTTTAATCAAGGCGTTAGTTCCTACGTCAGAGCTACCATCCTATCCAAGCGAAGACGGTGTAATGGCAGGAGCTACCATTGAAATGCTTAAGTTGTTATTTCCAGGAGAAGTAGCCTATATCCAGAAAAAAGCAGAAGAACAAAAATTATACAGACTACTGGCTGGGGCAAATGTTCGTTCTGAGTTAGAAGCAGGAGAAACACTTGGTAAACTAGTGGCGCAAAAATTTTCTGCTCGCGGAAGAGCTGACCGTGCTGGGCAGGCTGCAGGTAATCCGGCTATCTGGAAAAAATTTGAAGATGAAACAATGGCCAAAGGAGAAGTTTGTTGGTTTAGTTTAGAACTACCCAAAAGACCTCCTATGCTTCCGTTATTTGCTAACGTCAAAGGCTTCCTGTGCGATTCCATGGATATTATATCTATGCGTCCGCCACCGCCACCATCTACAGGTTCTGAAGAATTCAAAAAAGAAACAGAAGAAGTACTTTATTATTCACAGAACGCTACCAGAGAAAGGTTGGCGATAGTTCATTTCTGGGCCGATGGAGCAGGAACGTCTACTCCTCCCGGGCATTGGAATGCTATTGCCGCAGATGAGTTTGTCAAAGAAAGATATAGTGAGGTAAGGTGGGCCAGGAATTTTGCGCTGGTAAATATGTCCTTAATGGACGCAGCTATAGCATGCTGGGATGCTAAATACTATTATTTTAACCCAAGACCATCACAAACAAATTCAATTATTAAAACATTAACCGGTATTCCCAATTTTCCTGCATATACTTCAGGTCATTCAACTTTTAGTGGTGCTGCCGCTACAATATTAGCCCATTTGTTGCCTGACAGAAGTAAAATGTTTAATGATATGGCCAATGAAGCTTCTATGTCACGTTTGTACGGAGGTATTCATTACCGTCTTGATTGTGACAGAGGATTAGAAAGCGGAAAAAAAGTAGGTGATCGTGCAGTAGCCAGAGCAATGAGCGATGGCGCTGAGTAAATTGAATTAAATAAATATACTTTGAAAAAAATATACATAATACTAGCCATCGCTTTTCCAATTAGTGTAATGGCGCAGGATAATAAGGATTCAGTCAGCAGAAAAATACTCGATAGCGTAACGATTATATCATATCTGAGTGAACCTACTATATTAAGATTGGATAACATTAAGGGGACATACAACTTTACCGGTAAAAAAAATGAAGTGATCAATCTGGCTGGTTCTGATGTGGACGTAGCTAATAAAACCGGGCGACAGGTATTTGCAAAAATTCCTGGCATATTTGTTTATGACATGGATGGCGCCGGCAACCAGATTAATATCGCTTCACGTGGTTTAGATCCACACCGTGGATGGGAATTTAATATAAGAAAAGATGGAATTATTACTAATTCGGATATGTATGGTTATCCAGCCAGTCATTTCAGTATGCCTTTAGAAAGTATTGGTTCTATAGAATTAGTAAGAGGAACAGGTTCCCTCCAATACGGTGCACAATTTGGCGGAATGCTTAATTATGTTACCAAGCAGGGAGATACAACAAAACCATTCAGTTTCGAAAGTATCAATACTGTTGGTTCATATAACCATGTGAGTACTTATAATGCTATTGGAGGCAAGATAGGTAAGCTAAAATATTACGCCTATTATTATAAGAAATCAAGAGATGGTTACCGCGATAATGAACATACAGAAAGTGAGGCACAGGATATAATACTAACTTATGAGGCGACTCCTAATTTGCAAATCAGGGCCGAGTTGGCAAGATCAAAATACTTATATCGTATTCCAGGAGGATTAAATGATAGTATGTTTAGTGCAAACCCACGTCAGGCAACAAGAACACGTAATTATTTTAGTCCTGATATTTATGTGCCTTCTATTACTGTTGATTGGCAGCTTTCACCTCTTACCAGAATTGAATTGAGCAGTACTGCTGTTTTAGGTAAAAGAAATAGTGTCATGTTTGATAAACCAACCAACATTATGGATACTATTGTATCATCTACAATGACCTATAATAACCGCCAGGTAGATATAGATAGATTTAATAGTTATACGAATCAGTTAAGAGTATTGCAGCAGTATGCTATTGGTCGAAATACTGGTTCATTGGTTGGAGGTGTACAGTACATGCATAACGATCTGCATCGTACACAACAGGGAAAGGGTACAACTGGAACTGAATACGATCTCTCATTAGTGGATCCTGTATGGGGGAGAGACATTCACTTTAAAACGCAGAATGTTGCAGCATTTGCTGAGAATACCTTGAATCTTTTTAATGGATTTTCTTTAAACATGGGAGCGAGAATAGAAAGTGGAACAACTGATCTGACAGGTATGATAGTATATTATCCTGAACATGAAATTCCTCTTAAAGTGGATCATCGGTTTCCGTTATTTGGTGCTGGCTTTTCCTATAAGCCAGGTAACGTATTTGAAATATACGGAGGCTGGTCCCAGGCATATCATCCTATGTTATTAAAAGATTTAGTACCAGGATCGCTTTATGAAAGGGTAGATCCGAATATCAAAGACGCAAAGGGATATAATGGGGAACTGGGAATAAGAGGTGAATGGAAATTCTTAAAATGGGATGTAACTGGTTTCGTGGTTAATTACGAAAACAGATTCGGAACATTATCTCAAACAGAAGATAACAGTGTGTTTTATACTTATAGAACTAACATCGGTAATTCATTCACAAAAGGATTGGAAATATTTGTTCAGGGTGACTGGATGTTGTCTAATTATTCTAAGCTAACAGTGTTTACTTCAACTGCTATAATGGATGCACGGTATAAAGATGCAATAGTAAAGTCGGGAAACAATAATATTAATATTGATGGCAATAAGGTGGAAAGTACTCCTAATCTTATTACCCGCAACGGAGCCACTTTTAAGTACAGAAAGGTTAGCCTCTCTGTATTATACAGCTACACAGCGGAAAGTTTTGCTGATGCTTTTAATACGGTAGAACCGCCAAAAAATACAGGTGCAGTTGGAATAGTACCGGCGTACGGACTGCTGGATATTAATACGTCTTTTAAAGTTTTAAAAAACCTTGATTTTCGTATTAACATCAACAATGTTACTAATAAGCGTTATTTCACTAAACGTCCGGCTTTTTACCCTGGTCCCGGTATATGGCCTTCCGAAGGAAGAAATGTAAACGGATCATTCATTCTTAAGTTGTAAGTATTCTCAGGTGATTTTCATATGTAATGAGGGTGTATCAAAATTTGATATGCCCTCTTTTGTTTAGCTATGTTATGAAAGTTTTTGTTGATCAAATATTCAGCGTTTCTGTATCATCTGATATTTCCTGATGAAGTGTGGAAGGGCTGAATGCTTTTCAGCCCTAACTTTGTTCCATGTACAGATTGTTATTTTATTGCGTAGTGATGTTTTGCGCAGCTGCATGTTCTCTAAATAATGCAAAGGAAGATAATAGCATTGAGCGTTATTTTAAAGAGAAGAATGTAACCGGAACATTTGGGTTATTTGATAACGGAACCGGAGAATTCACTATTTACAATATGAAAAGATTTAGTGATAGTGCTTTACCTGCTTACCAGACTAAGGATATTATCTATTCTTTGGTTGGCATTGAAACCGGAAATATCAATGATTCGGCCCAGTTGGTATCATTAACAACGCTGGAAAACCGAATAGGAAATGATACGCTTAGCTACTGGCTCGATACACTGGGATATAATCCTATGAAGATCACTGCTGATGAACAATTGGGACTCGTCAAAAAACTATATTTTGGCCAACTGCCGTTTCAGGCACGATCACAACGGATCGTTAAAAACACCTTAAAGAAAGAGGATAATGCCAATTATATTTTAAGCTATAAAACAGGTAGTGGCGTAAATGAAAACAATGTAAATGTCGCCTGGCTGTCCGGTTGGATAGAAGAAAACAGGCATCCTTACTTTTTTGTACTTCAAATTGAGGGGGTTAAGGCAAGCGACGAGGTTTCGCTGGCAATTCTTAAAGACATCTTAAGACAATATGACTTTATGGAGGGTAAAAGATGAGTACTTTTGCCTGATGGGACTACAATTCCAGCATCCTGATTTTTTTATAGCCTTACTGGTTATTCCGTTTCTGGGATTGTTATTCTGGTATCTGTTACGCTGGAAAAAAACGACTATCCGGCGAATAGGAGACGTTAGGTTGGTTGAGAAACTTACACAATCGCATTCACCCATCAATTTTAAAATCAGATTTATTGCTGTGATTATTGCAATGGCTGCGATAATCATAACGATTATTAATCCGGGTATTCCCGGAAAAATGGATAAAGTTGAAAGAAAAGGTGTGGATGTAATGATTGCACTGGATGTGAGCAATAGTATGCTTGCTGAGGATGTACGTCCAAACAGATTGGAAAAAGCAAAAGAACTGATTGGTAATTTACTGAACGCATTGCAAAACGACCGTTTTGGTTTAATTGTTTTTGCGGGAAGAGCCTATATGCAAATGCCGCTCACTACTGATCATGGGGCTGCAAGAATTTTTGTACAAAATGCTGGTCCCCGAACAGTAAATACGCAAGGCACAATGATTTCCGAAGCGCTCCGTCTGGGCGCTGCAGCATTTAACAGCAAAGAGCGTAAGTATAAATCAATAATACTCATTACTGATGGAGAAGATCATGATCCGGCTTCGCTAGAAATAGCAGAACAGCTATATGCAAACGGAGTAATGGTCAATACTGTAGGAATAGGATCATCAAAAGGTACACCGGTTCCGGACTTTGCTACAGGTCAACCCAAGAAAGACGCACAGGGTAATACGATAATTTCCAGGTTGAATGAAGATGAACTCAAACAAATAGCAAATATCACTAAAGGTGTGTATGTAAATAATGATGACGTTGATAAAGCAACCGCTGTGATCATGAAGAAATTATCTACTATACAGGAAGTGGCTTTGGAGGATACCGCTTTTAAAGATTATCGTTATTTTTTTCAGTGGTTTGCGCTGGCCGCTTTTATATTATTATTGGTGGATTTTCTGTTACCGGAAAGAAAATTAAAAATGACAGGGGCTTTGTTGTTATTGGTCGTAATCAATGTAAACGGTCAATCTGAGCATATCATCAGGGGAAATCAACTGTACAAGAATAAATCATACGAGGAGGCACTCAAAGAGTATAAAAAAACCAACGACCCATCTTCAAAGTATAATGCTGGCAATGCTTATTTCAGAATGCAACAATATGAAGATGCACGAAATCATTATGAAGCATTAATAGTAGATAGTAAGGCTGTTGGTTTACAACAACGTGCGTATTATAACGAAGGGGTAAGTTTATCCAAACAAAATAAACTGGAAGAAAGTATCGTTGCTTATAAAAAAGCATTGATGCTTGATCCTAATGATGAAGATGCAAGAATTAATTTACAAAAGGCATTGCTGGAATTAAAAAAGAAACAACCTCCTCAACAGAAAGAGGATAATAAAAATAATAAAGAAAAAAACCAGCATGGAAAAGAACCACCTCCCACAAATTTGAATAAAAAAGAAGTGGATAGATTGCTGAAAGCATTACAGCAAAGAGAGCAGCAGGTACAACAAAAAATTCAGGAGAATAAAACCAGGAACTCCATTCGCCCGGAAAAGGATTGGTAATAAAACAATGAATCGTTTAAAAACAGTAGAAGTTAAAATAGGAGATCTGTTGCTTGGCAACCTGCACCCAATACGTGTGCAAACGATGACAACAACTGATACAATGGATACTGAAGCTACCATCCGGCAAACTATCAAATGTATTGAGGCAGGAGCAGAGTTGGTGAGAATAACAGCACCCAGTAAAAAAGAGGCAGAAAATCTATTACACATAAAAAATGGTTTGCATAGCAGGGGATACAATATTCCACTTGTTGCAGATATTCACTTTACTCCTAATGCAGCTGAAATAGCAGCACGTATAGTGGAAAAAGTAAGGGTAAATCCCGGTAATTATGTAGATAAGAAAAAATTTGAATTTATAGAATTTACGGATCAGGCTTATAATGAAGAAATTGAAAGAATAAGAGAGCGATTCACGCCACTGGTGAAAATATGTAAAGAATACGGTACGGCTATGCGTATTGGTACTAACCATGGTTCCCTCAGTGATAGGATTATGAGTAGATACGGTGACTCTGCAATAGGTATGGTAGAAAGTGCTATGGAGTTTCTGCGTATATCGCGAGATGAAAATTACCATAATATTGTTTTAAGTATGAAGTCCAGTAATCCGCTTGTAATGGTGCAGGCCTATCGATTACTTGTACAAACCATGCAACAGGAGTTTGGTATTTTATATCCATTACATTTGGGAGTTACAGAAGCCGGCGATGGAGAAGATGGAAGAATTAAATCTGCAATAGGAATAGGAACGCTTCTGGAGGATGGAATCGGTGATACAATAAGAGTGTCGCTCACTGAAGATCCGGAATTTGAAATTCCTGTTTGCAGGGATTTGGTAAAAAGATATGAACAAAGATCTTTCGGAACATATTCTTTAAAAAACTGGGGAGAAGATTATTCGAGAAGAACAACCGTTCCGGTTGATAGAACTGGAGGGAGTTATGTGCCGGTGGTGATTGCTGATTATGCAAAAAATGGTGCTATTACAAAAGAAGATCTGGAGGCGATTGGATATAAATATGATGCGGCACTTGATAAATGGAATATAGCAGATGCTGCTGCCGATTATGTATTTACAGGAAATCAATTACTCCCTTTTGCCCTTCCGGGAACATTACAGGTATTGTGCAATTATGAAACATGGAAAAATGCGAATGATAAAAGTAAATATTTTCCAGTAGCTGATACGCATGATTTTCTTTCGAATAGTTTGACAACTCTTCATAAAATATTTGTTCTTTTAGATATAGATGATCCTTCACTGGTTTCGAATGTCCTGGATAAAATACAACTCAATACGAATGTAGTTTTGTGTGTACGGTCAGGTGGATTAACTCCTATGACTGCCATAAGAGATTTTTTTTACATGCTTGAAGAGCGTAAGATAAAAACACCTGTTATAATAAGAGTAGGAAGTAATAATACTACAATAGATGAACAGTTAATTCATTTTTCTACCGAAGCAGGTGCACTATTGCTGGATGGATTTGGCGACGGAGTATGGCTGACAAATAATCCGGAGAATATAGTTCATCAACGTATAAGTGGCCGCACTTATCTTGAAATGAAAAACAATCATCAATTCATTAATAATACTTCATTTTCTATTCTGCAGGCTACCCGTACAAGAATCAGTAAAACAGAATATATATCATGCCCCTCTTGTGGTCGTACATTATTTGATTTACAGGAAACAACAGCCAAGATACGTGCAGTTACTCATCACCTTAAAGGAGTGAAAATTGCAATCATGGGTTGTATTGTTAATGGTCCGGGTGAAATGGCAGATGCTGATTTTGGATATGTAGGTAGCGGTCCGGGTAAGATAACTTTATATAAAGGTAAAGAAGTAATAAAAAGATCGGTCAATAGCGAGGTGGCTGTTGATGAGCTTATTAATTTATTAAAAGAAAACGGAGCATGGGTAGAGCCTTAACACTGATTAATTTTCGTAAGAGTCAAAAGTGTAGGTAGTATCCTCTTCTCTGTTTTCGTTGAATTCTATAATAAAGTTGTTTTTACCTTCTCCAACCATAATAGTTAAATATTTTGCCTGAACAAGTTCCAGCAGCGAAAGGAAAGTAAAAATGGCCTGTACTTTTTCGTGGCAGAAGTCGAATATTTTTTCGAAGCTTAACACTTTTTCACGTTGTGCGATTGCCAGCATGTTGGCCCGGCTTTCTTCCATCGTATAATTATACCGAACAACAGTGTGAACAGGTTTGTTATTACGTTCTTCCACACGTTTCATCACCTTTTCGAACGCTTTCATCAATTTAAAAAGAGTGATAGCCTGTATTTCTGTGCCTTCGCTACTTTCTTCACCAATAGTAGCTGCTTCTTTCTGAATATTTCCTCTTTTAACCATTAACATACGCACGGCTTCCATATCTGCCATCTGTGCAGCGGCTTCCTTAAAGCGGCGGTATTCAAGGATTTTATCAATAAGTTCCTGACGAGGATCTATTTCGTTACCCTGCTCATCTATTTCTTTTCTTGGCAACAACATTTTGGCTTTAATACGCATCAATGTTGAAATGAACAGAATAAACTCACTGGACAGTTCAATATTCAGACTTTCCTGGGAATGAATAAATTCCAGAAAGTCAGTGATTATTTTATTGATTGGAATATTATATATATCAAGTTCATCGCGTTCTATAAAGAACAACAAAAGATCAAACGGACCTTCAAATTGAGGTAATTTAATTTGATAACCAGGTTGATTCATATTTACTGTGACAATTTAATTTAATAACCAGGTTGATTTATATCATATAGGTTTTAATTTGATAATCAGGCTGAGAGCATAAATTACCCACGTAAATATTATTCAGCCTGATTATCAAGTACCTAAAATTTTGCTGAAAATCCTACTCCTAATATTTGTCTGAGCTGTAGACGGGCAATAGCATCATCGTCATAAAGTAGATCTAGTGCAATGTTAGCAGATAGGAATCTGTTGACCTTCATGGCAATAATATTAGTCCAGAAAATATCAATATTTCCTGGCTTCACTTTATAATTGGCGAATGCATCAAATCTTGATTTGTAGGTTACATTTTTCATGATCTCTTTTTCAAATTGCGCACTTAAAAAAGCACCCAGCTCATTCTTTGATTTTTTACCGGGGTCAACGCCATATGCACCCACTGCAGATAATGCGTCGTCAGCAACAATTATCCATCTTTCTGTTAGCGGAGAGATGAATACTGAAAAATAATCAACAGGCTTATATTCAAAACCGGCAGATACTACAACATAAGCAGGTGCTAAGAATTTTGAGGTTAGTGATTTTACATCTAATCCGTTAACGTCTTTTTCATATGCATAACCCGATGAGAATTGTGTACGAAAATTAAACAAACCACTTAAATACCATTTTTCGCCTATTTTATATCCGTATTTTGAGAGTAGGTCAATCCTGTCGTCGCTTTTTCTGGTACCTAAACTGGTAGTATTAATATAACCATAGCCAAGGTCGAGGCTGTTTTGCCATACATGTTTTCCTTCTTTGAGTGTTGCAAAGAGATTAAGAAAACCCACTGCGGAAAAAGAACTTTTATCTCCACCGCCCTGCCAGTTACTCAAAGAGCCTTGCGCAACATTTAATGTAAATAACCCACCCTTTCTCCATCCTGCTTTATGAGCAGTATCATCTAAAATTGATTTATTGGTTTCGGCACGCAGGTCTTGTACTGTTTGATCCTGTGCAAATGCTGCGATAAGGAAAAACTGAAAACATCCTGCTGCAAAAAATCTTTTCAAATAACTCTTTCTTATGTAAGAAAATCTTTGGAGGAACACACTTTTCATTCTTATTGTATTTGTTTTTTCAATGGTAGGATGAAACACTACTGATTGGTTTCCTTATGACGGAAACCTTATCAACAGTGCTTCATAATTATAGTTAATTAAATATCTTCTTTACTTCTGTTTCAGCGCGTCTCTTATTTCGATCAACAGCTGGTCAGTGGAAGAGGGAGCAGGTGGTTCTGCCGGAGCTTCAGCCTGTTTTTTACGGCTTTTGTTAATGGCTTTTACCATAAGGAACAATACAAAAGCGACAAGAATAAAATTGATAACAGCTGAAATAAACACTCCATATTTTACACCACCGAAAATAGTTAGTTCTTCCAATTTAGAAAGATTAAGTGCTTCGAGAGCCGGATTCAATAATAATGGAGTAATAACATCATCCACCAACGAACCAACAATTTTGTTAAAAGCTCCACCGATGATAACACCTATTGCCAGGTCCATCACATTGCCCTTAATAGCAAAATCCCGAAATTCCTTAATAAAACCCATACGATAGTTTTTTAGTGATTGATAGTAGTTAAAGGTACATTAAGCTGTTATACAGTCATTATTTCCTTTTCCTTAGTTGCTAAATGTTTATCCACCAGACTGATGTATTTGTCTGTTAATTCCTGGATATTGGCTTCAGCGTCTTTACATACATCTTCACTGAGACCGTTCTTCTGAAGTTTTTTTATTTGTTCCATCGCGTCACGACGGATACTTCTTACTGCCACTTTTGATTGTTCGCCTTCGTTTTGACTTCTTTTCACCAGTTCTTTTCTTCTCTCTTCTGTAAGAGGAGGTAAAAACAATCGGATCATATTGCCGTCATTCTGAGGGTTTATTCCAATATTTGATTGAATAATAGCTCTTTCTATGGGTTGCAACATGTTTTTTTCCCATGGCTGAATAGTAAGTGTTCTGGCATCAGCAACCGAAATATTACCCACCTGGCTTATAGGGGTAGGGTTTCCGTAATAGTCGACAACTATACCATCAACAATATTTGGAGTAGCTTTTCCTGCTCTTATTCTCAAAAGTTCGGCTTCAAGATGTTTGATAGCCTTATCCATTGATTCCTCCGAATCCAATGTGATCAAATTCAAATCTTCTGACATATACGGTTTTGATTAGTCCGTGCAAACCTACATTAAATAGAAAATTGCACAAAATTGTAGAAGCAGGGCTGGTGCAACCCAGGGCTAAAGATCCATAAATATCCGTACGGAAGAACTTATTTTTTTTCTTCCAGAATAATGTCTTTTGTTAGCGGAACAATATGAGCAATAGCAGACTCTTTGGATTTTGCCACGGTTGTACGTGCCACAAATAAACGAGGCTGACGGTTAAAATAAAGAAAGGCAATGCCAATAAAAAAGAAAATGACACCGGTCAGAATGATCCATGCGCTGCCGGTTTTTCGTCCCAAATAAGCGCTCACTACTGCGACGATGCTTACTAGACTTAAAAAATAGGTAATTGTTGAGTGCGTCCACCCTCTGTCCATCATAAGGTGATGAATATGATTTCTGTCGGCGCTAAAAGGAGACCTTCTTTTGAAAATACGGATACTAAATACGCGCAAAGTATCCATTAAGGGGATCAGCAGAATGGTAAATCCTATAGCTGGTGCAGCTTCAATGGGAAATGATGATTTTGCTGATTGGGCTATTTCTATGAATTTAATAACCAAAATTGCATTCACCAGACCGATCAGCATGGAGCCTGTATCTCCCATAAAAATTTTCGCGGGATGGAAGTTAAATATAAGAAATGCCGCCAGGGCGCCTGCGAGTGAGAAAGCCAGAACAGCATAGGGTATAAGATTTGATTGCAGAAAGTAAAAACCGAAAAATGCTGCTGCAATTAATCCAAGTGTTCCAGCCAATCCATCAACACCATCAATTAAATTAAAAGAATTAATGATAAGGATAACCGTAAAGTAGGTGAGGAGCAAACTGAACATTTCCGGTAATTGGTGAACGCCAAAGATGCCGTACATACTTTTTATTTGTATGCCACCTTTACTAACTATAAGAATGGCAGCTAATACCTGTCCTACAAATTTTTTTATCGGTGATATAATTAATATATCGTCTTTTATTCCCAAAAAAAACAGTACAATTGCAGCGGCATAGAAATACTGGAATTCAGGAGAAATATTCAATTGAATGGCCAGCAGACAGGATAAGATAAAGCCTGCAAAAATACCCAGTCCACCTAAAGAAGGGATATGTGCCGTATGAATTTTTCTTTCATCGGGAACATCAAATAGCTTTTTCGTTTCTGCTACAGTAATGATAGCAGGTATTGCCATATAAGCAATCGTAAATGAAATAGCTAATGAAAGTAAAACGTCAAACATTAAAACGGATTTGGTCTATAAGGGTACTTGGTATGATATATAAATTATAAAACAACTAAGTACGGATTATTATTGTTCATTACGTAGTTTTGCCGCCTGTAAAATAAGTATAAAATGGAAGATTTAAAACGAATGGCCTCACAAATCAGAAGGGATATTGTTCGTATGGTTCATGGATCAGCCAGTGGGCATCCCGGAGGGTCGCTGGGCTGTACCGACTTGCTTACTGCCTTGTATTTCAAGGTGATGAAGCATTCTCCTTCATTTAACATGGATGCTACTAATGAGGATGTGTTTTTCCTGTCTAATGGTCATATCTCTCCCGTTTTTTACTCAGTTCTCGCTCGTTCAGGATACTTTGATATAAAAGAGCTGGCTACTTTCCGTAAGCTAAACTCCCGTCTGCAGGGTCATCCGGCTACTCACGAACACCTTCCTGGTGTGCGTATAGCTTCCGGTTCTCTTGGACAGGGATTAAGTGTGGCCATAGGAACTGCGCTAACTAAAAAATTGAACGGCGAAAAAACTTTAGTATTCACGCTTCATGGAGATGGTGAAATTCAGGAAGGACAGATATGGGAAGCTGCCCTTTTTGCGCCTGCCAATAAAGTGGACAACCTCATTACGACTATTGATGTGAATGGTCAGCAGATTGATGGCCCCACTAAAAAAGTATTAGACCTTGGAGATATAGGTAAAAAATTTGAAGCATTTGGCTGGTTAACATTATCTATGGATGGTAATGATATGGATGACGTAGTGGCGACGCTTGAAAAAGCTAAGTCACTGGCTTTCCAGGGCAAGCCTATAGCTATTATGATGAATACAATAATGGGCAAAGGAGTTGATTTTATGGAAAATGATCATGGCTGGCATGGTATTGCACCCAACGATGATCAGTTGGCAAAAGCGCTGGCTCAATTACCTGAATTAGCTGATTATTAATAGGGTCTTAGTTTTACACCCTCATCTTTAGAACTTTGACGGGTTAAAAACTGATGGTCTGTAGTATTGTAATCAGGAAATTTAATAATAGACTTTTTGATAAAACAGGATGTATCGAACAGGTGCATCCTGTTTTTTTGCAGAATTTTCTGATTACAATGCCATTGATCTTACAGCCACATTCCCGAGGGGCTGATCCTTTAAGTAATGTTCAAAGTGCTGTACAACAGAAATTATCACAACACCTGAACTGCTTCCGGAGTAGTCTGCAGCATGTGTGGCACAGCCTTAACGATGCCTCAGCGCCAAACCCAAATGTGTAGATACGGGTCTTTTCAAGTATGCTTATAAGAAGAAGCTAAAGAAAGATGATTACCCTAATACCTGTACTGTTTCCGGAATATTATTGAGCATTTTACGGGTAGCATTAATAATGCCATCAGTGTCAAATCCACATTCGCGATGCAGGTCTTTTAAACTACCATGTTCTACAAACCGATCGGGAATACCTAGGATTTTTACCTGGGCAGTATAATTATTTTCAGCCATGAACTCCAGTATTGCACTTCCCAAACCTCCCTTTACAGAGCCGTCTTCCACGGTAATAACCCTCGAATATTTACTGAATACTTCGTGTAATAATTCTTCGTCAAGCGGTTTGGCAAATCTCATATCATAATGAGCGGGATCTATACCCTCTGTTCGCAAAGTTCTTATAGCAGCGCTGACAAAATTTCCCGGATGACCAAAGCTCAGAATAGCCAGATCTTTTCCGTCTTTTATTTTTCTGCCTTTACCTACTGGTATCTCTTCAAAAGGTGTTTGCCATTGAGGTAATACGCCTTCTCCTCTGGGATAACGTATAACAAAAGGATATTCGTTATGATCCAGTTGGGCAGTGTACATAAGATTGCGCAATTCAGATTCATTCATAGGAGCGCTGATGATCATATTCGGAATGCATCGCATGTACGCAATGTCGTATGCTCCATGGTGTGTAGGACCATCCTCTCCTACGAGACCGGCTCTATCCAGGCATAATATCACAGGTAATTTCTGGATAGCTACGTCATGTAAAACCTGATCGAAAGCCCTTTGCATGAATGTTGAATAGATATTGCAGAACACCCGTAAACCCTGGGTAGCCATACCAGCACTGAGTGTTACGGCGTGTTGCTCACAGATGCCTACATCAAATGCTCTGTCGGGCATTTTCTCCATCATAAACTTTAATGATGAACCCGAAGGCATAGCAGGTGTAACGCCAAAAACTTTGCTGTTTTTCTCAGCAAGTTCTATTATAGTATAACCAAAAACATCCTGATATTTAGGCGGTTGCGGAAGGGTATATTTTTTCTTATATATTTCACCGGTTATCTTGTCAAATAGACCGGGGGCATGCCATACAGTTTGATCTTTTTCAGCCAGTGCATATCCCTTCCCTTTAACAGTGATAATATGTAATAGTTTCGGACCCGGAATTTCTTTCAGATCCTTGAGCGTGTCAACCAGTTTGGTCATATTATGACCATCAATAGGTCCGAAGTAGCGGATCTTCAATGATTCAAATAGATTACTGCTTTTACTAACAAAGCCTTTAATGCTATGCTCCAGTTTGGAGGCCATTTCCCTGGTAAAGTTGGCGCCTATCGGGAGTTTGCCCAATGCTTTCCATATATCATCTTTTACCTTGTTATAGGCTGGTGAAGTAGTAATATCGGTGAGGTATTCTTTAAGAGCGCCAACATTAGGATCAATACTCATACAATTATCGTTCAATACGATAAGCATATCTGTATCTGCAACTCCTGCGTGATTCATGGCTTCGAAAGCCTGACCGGCAGTCATGGCGCCATCTCCGATTATAGCGACAGTCTCTCTGTTTTCACCCTTGTATCTTGCAGCCATAGCCATGCCCAGTGCTGCTGAAATAGAAGTAGATGAATGTCCGACACCGAAAGTATCATATTCACTTTCACTTCTCTTGGGAAAACCACTCAAACCTTTATATTTCCGGTTTGTTGGAAAACTATCTCTTCTTTCTGTCAGAATCTTATGGCCATAAGCCTGGTGACCAACATCCCACACCAACTGATCAAAAGGAGTATTGTATACATAGTGAAGGGCAACGGTTAGTTCAACAACACCTAGACTGGCGCCAAAGTGACCACCATGTACGCTCACTACATCAATAATATACTGCCTTAATTCATCCGCTAACTGCTGCAATTCTTCACGACTAAGACTTTTAAGGTCTTCGGGTGAATTGATTTGTTGAAGTAAGGGGCCGGGCGCGATCTCCATCAGCATAATTTAATATTCAAAAGTAAAGTAAAAAAGCTAACTATATCATTCGTCTAACTAAACCTTCGTATTTGCCTTCTATCCAAATTAACTATTATCACAACTCGTGAAATGCTTATTTTGTTGTGTTAATGAGCCGGATCAATAAAATATTCAATTACTGGTTATGTCAGTTTGCAGGATGGGGACTGGTAGCTATTTCAGGATTGTATTATGCCATCACTTATACAAAAACTATAAATAGCAGTCTTGTTTTGCAATTTGTTTTTGTCATGACTGCAGGCATTATCAGCACTCATATGCTCAGATGGGTAATAAGGAAAAACAATTGGTTGTTATTGCCTATAGAAAAAGTAAGTATTAAGCTAGGTATATCGGTTGTAATGACATGTGTTCTTTTTAGTCTTACAGTAATGGCTCTAAACGTAGTATCGGGCTTGGACCGTAATGCACGTAATCTTGATTTTTCATCCAGGCTTATCGGTAACATCATCAACTTTGGTATTTATATTATTCCATGGGTTCTTTTTTATTATTTCTATCATTATATCGCCAAGGGTAGAAAACAGGAAATTGATACACTTAAACTTGAAGCACTTGTTAAGGAGCTTGAGCTAAAAACCATTAAAGCTCATGTAAATCCGCATTTTATTTTTAATGCATTAAATAGTATAAGGGCATTAGTAGATGAAAATCCCGGTCGCGCAAGAGATGCAGTAACGCATCTTAGTAATATTCTAAGGAGCAGCATGCGTGCAGAAAAGCAGGAAACAGTTTCTTTGGACAAAGAATTAAATATTGTTAAGGATTATCTGGCTCTTGAGCATATTCGTTTTGAAGAGAGATTAAAAGTTGAATATGATATTAATGATGAGACACTTAACTGTCCCGTTCCGCCAATGATGCTGCAAACACTTGTAGAAAATGCGATAAAGCACGGCATAGGCAAAAGGGTAGAAGGAGGTATGGTTAAAGTAATCTCTTCTTTTGATAATCATTTTCATATCCTTGAAGTACAGAACACTGGTCATTTAAACGGTCATTTGCATTCATCTGATGGGTTTGGTTTATTTAGTACCCGCAACAGATTGTGTTTATTGTTTGGCGATCGCGCAATTTTTAATATTGCTCAAGACGGTGAATTGGTGATCGCAAAAATATTAATACCCAAAACGTAGAAGATGATTAAGACAATTATTATTGATGATGAAAGGTTAGCCAGAAGTGAACTAAGAAAGTTGTTGACAGATTTTCCGGAGATAGAAATTATTGCGGAAGCATCCAATGCTGAAGAGGGAAAAGAAAAGATAGAAACACTTTATCCTGATCTTGTATTTCTGGATATTCAAATGCCCGGAAAGAGCGGGTTTGATATGCTTGCTGAAATGGATAATATTCCAAATGTAGTATTTACCACTGCTTATGATGAGTATGCTTTAAAAGCATTTGAGGTTAACGCATTGGATTATTTATTAAAACCGATAGAAACAAAAAGACTTGCAGATGCTATTAGCAAAATAAACCAATCGACGGAAAAAGAACAGCTAGAAAAAACGGAAGAGCAGAATATCAACAGGTCGGTATTAAGAGAAAATGATCAGGTGTTCGTTAAAGATGGAGAACGTTGCTGGTTTGTAAAACTTTCGGATATCAGACTGTTTGAAAGTGTGGGTAATTATGCCAAAGTATTTTTTGGCCCTAATAAACCTTTAATATTAAAGTCGCTGAATGCATTGGAAGAGCGTTTAGATGAGCGATTGTTTTTTAGGGCAAACAGAAAACATATCGTCAATCTAAGAATGATTGTAAAGGTAGAGCCTTATTTTAATGGCGGATTATTACTTGAGCTTAAAGGGGGAGAAAAGGTAGAAATCAGCAGACGGCAAACCGTGAAGTTTAGAGAAATGATGAGCTTATAACTTAAATCCCCTTCATCTTTATTCAAATTTTCGGATCACTTTATCCATCTCTTTTTCAAGAAAATCATTTCCGATATTGCCGATACTTCCTTCATGTGAATGGTTCAATCCTTTTGTGTAATCAAAATCAAACTGATTGTTTTCGATTTGTTCACCTATTTGTTTATAAGCTTCACGAAAAGGAATTCCTTTATTCACCAACTCGTTTACAGCTTCAACACTAAAGAGATATCTGTATTTTGTATCCGACAGAATGTCCCTGGTAAAAGAAATATTGCTGATCATTAACATTGTCATTGAAATACAGGATTTGACTGTTTCAATTGCCGGAAACAATATTTCTTTTGTTAGCTGAAGGTCGCGGTGATAACCAGATGGTAAATTATTTAACAAAAGGGTAAGTTCATTAGGAACTGATTGAACCCGGTTACAATGAGCCCGTATCAGTTCAAACACATCAGGGTTTTTTTTATGAGGCATAATACTGCTGCCTGTTGTTAATTCGGAAGGAAAAGAAATGAATCCAAAATTCTGATTGAGATAGAGACATCCGTCCATGGCAAGTTTGCTTAATGTGGCGGCTACATTAGCGAGAGCTTGCGCTACTATTTTTTCAGTTTTCCCTCTGCTCATTTGTGCATAAACAGCGTTCCTGTTCATTGATCCGAAATTGAGCAGTGAGGTAGTGAGCGTTCTGTTTAAAGGAAAGGAGGATCCGTATCCAGCTCCGCTACCTAATGGGTTTTTATTAGCAACAATATAAGCAGCAGCAAGCGTTTCCAAATCATCAATCAGACTTTCTGCATAAGCGCCAAGCCATAATCCAGCTGAAGAGGGCATGGCAATTTGCAGATGTGTGTAGCCCGGAATTAAAATGTCTTTGTACTTTTCACTTTGGCTGATCAGCAAATCAAAAAGAGATTTTGTTTCCTCTTTGATTTTTAAAATTTCAGCTCTGAGAAATAATTTAATATCAACAGCAACCTGATCATTACGACTTCTTCCACTGTGTATCTTTTTGCCAACATCTCCAATTCTTCTAGTAAGTAACAACTCCACCTGGGAATGTATATCTTCTATGCCCTCTTCAATAGCAAATTGACCATTTCTGATTTCTTCCAGAATTTGTTCAAGTCCTTTTACGGCTAAAGAAGTTTCTTCCGCCTCCATCAGCCCCACTTCTTTTAACATTTTTACATGGGCAATTGTTCCTGTAACATCATGTTCTGCCATTAATATATCAAACTCATTATCTCTTCCTACTGTGAAGGTTTCAATCTGATGTGATGTTGTTGTATTTTCTTTGCTCCAAAGTTTCATCCAAATTCTTTTTATTATGATAGCCCGGTTACACCGATCTATGCTTGTTGTTTTACTGTTTAAACAGTTTATTGTTTGCTTAAATGTTTGACATCCTGATGGCTTCTGCTTTTCGAAATGGTTTATATCCGTTTAACATAATCGTTTGTTTTACAACGAAAGCTTATGTTAAGAAGTGTCTATTTATATCAGAACATTTTGTAGCAATTGAATATACAGATTAATTCCCTCCTGAATTTCATGAGTATAAATAAATTCATCTGCTGTGTGACTTCTTGCCGAATCTCCGGGTCCCATTTTTAATGCAGGAAAAGGCATTAATGCTTTATCCGACGTAGTAGGTGAGCCGTAATAGCTGCGTCCCATTTTCAGGCCGGACTGCACTAATTCATGTTTGACTTCAATAAGTGAAGAGCGCATACGCAAACTTCGTGGTACAACTGCTGAAGAAATATTTGATTGTAAAATATTGATAATCTCTTCAAAAGTGTATAATTCATTTACTCTGATATCAATAACAAAATTGCACTGAGCCGGAACTACATTATGTGCTTTATTCTCAGTTTCTATAACAGTTACCGACATTTTTACCGGCCCCAGTAACTCAGATACTTTTGGAAATTGATATTGATTGATCCAGGTAATATCTTTTAATGCTTTGTAAATAGCATTTTCTCCTTCATCACGGGCCGCATGTCCGGCTTTTCCTGATGCTATGGCGTCCAATACCAGCAATCCCTTTTCCGCGATAGCCATTTGCATTTGGGTAGGTTCTCCTACAATAGCAAAGCTTATTTCTTTAAGTTCAGGAATTATTTTTTCGATACCGTTTTTTCCGGAAATTTCTTCTTCAGCAGAAGCAGCAAGTGCAATATTGTATTTTAAATTCTTCTTTTCATAAAAGAAAACAAACACGGCTATTAAAGACACCAGGCATCCGCCTGCGTCGTTACTTCCCAGTCCAAATAATTTACCATCTTTTTCAAGCGGTGAAAATGGATCAAGTGTGTAACCGCGGTTGGGCTTTACAGTATCATGATGAGAATTTAATAAGATAGTAGGTTTTGATGTGTCATAATATTTATTAAACGCATAAACATTATTTCCTATTCTGTTATGCTCAATGCCTTTGCTGCCCAGAAACCTGCAAATAATTCCGGCTGTCTGGTCCTCCTCTTTGCTAAAAGAAGGTGTGGATATCAGTTCTTTTAATAGTGTAACGGCATCTATATATAGACTTTCGGTATTCATTAGCTTATTGTTGTTCCGGATCTCCCTTCTGTTAATGCTATAAGTTGTTCTGCTCTTCCTATAATTACTTTCTTTACACCCTTATTTACTGCAGAAAAAGCATTGTCGAGTTTGGGAATCATTCCTGCAAAAATTACATTATCCTTTTTTAGCTGCTCATAATATGTTGTGCTGATAGCAGGAATAACAGTACTGTCGTCATCGGCATTTAATAATACCCCTGCTTTTTCAAAACCATAAATAAGGCTAACGTCATAATAAGAGCTCATCGCTGTTGCAATTTCCTGTGCGATAGTATCCGCATTGGTATTTAACAGCTGGCCTTTACCATCGTGAGTAATAGGAGCAAATACCAAAGCGATATTTTCTTTAAGCAAACTATCAATAATAGAAATATTGACCTTGTCAATATCGCCGGCAAATCCGTAATCGGTTTGACTGTTTACTCTTTTATGAGCAAGAATAACATTTCCGTCTGCGCCCGTTAAACCAGTAGCATTACATCCGTACTCATGTAAACTGGCAACAATATTTTTATTGATATAACCAGCGTATACCATCGTCACAATTTTTAGGGTCTCAGCATCGGTAATCCTTCTTCCATCCACCATTTTTTGCTCAATACCTAACTGGCTCGCGAGTCGGGTTGCCAACTTGCCACCACCATGTATGAGTATTTTATTCTCTTTAATTGTAGCGAATTCCTGTAGAAATGTTTTTAACTTCTGTTCATCATCTATGATATTGCCACCAATCTTTACGACGTATAACTTACTCATTTCTTAATACTGTTTAGTATTTCAGATAACACTGCCTGGGCAGCCCAGACTCTGTTGGAAGCCTGTTGGGTGACCAGACTATTAGCACTATCAAGAATTTCATCGCTTAACTCAACATTTCTTCTTACAGGGAGACAATGCATTACTTTAGCATTGTTACTGCTTTTGAGTTTTTCATTTGTCAGCATCCACTCGGGATCGTTGCTGTATATCTTTCCATAATCCTGATAGGTGCTCCAGTTTTTTACGTAGACAAAATCAGCATTTTCTAATGCTTTTTGCTGATCATGAATAATTGTAGCGCCTTGCGTAAACTGTGTATCCAGTTCGTAATCTTCCGGATGGGTGATGACAAAGTCTGCTTTTCCCCATGCATTTACCCATTGGGCAAAACTGTTAGCTACACACTGCGGTAAGGGTTTAACATGCGGAGCCCACGTTAATACTATTTTTGGTTTATGAACCGGAAGATTTTCTGTGATCGTAATAATATCTGTGAGACTTTGTAAGGGATGAAGCGTAGCACTTTCCAGACTTACAATAGGAATGCCGGCATATTTGATGAATTGTTTAATAAACAATTCACTGTAGTCATCTTCTTTATTCTTTAGGGATGGAAATGTTCGTACACATAAAATATCAAAATACTTACCCATTATAGGAGCTGCATCTTTAACATGTTCAACAGTGTTCCCACTCATAATAGCTTCTTCTTCAAATTCAAGCGCCCAGCCATCCTGTGACACATTAAATACTATAGCTTCCATTCCGAGATTTTGGGCGGCTATTTGTGTACTTAAACGTGTGCGCATACTGGGGTTAAGAAATAACATTCCTATCCTTTTGTTTTTTCCTGCACTCTGATGTTGAAAAGGGTTAGCCTTATAGGAGAGGCCCAGTTTCACTAAAGCTTCAATATTGCTAACATCCTTAACAGAAATAAAATTGTTCATCTGAGTAATATTTTTCTTTTCAATGGTCAGATATCTGTTTGTCTATTCTTTTTGATCATAAGTTTATATATAAGACTTGAGATGATCTGAATTAATATTTTAGTTTTTATATTCTCTATGGCTATACTCACATTGTATGAATGATAACTACAGTAAAGTGTACCATACAAGTATTTTGTGGATAGTTACACTGAAACTTCTTTTTTGATCGCATCTATAAGCAACGCGGCTTCTTCTTTCCTGATAGCCAGCGATGGTAGTAATCTGATAACATTGGGCTTTGCCTCGCCTGTAAAAATGCCGTGTTTCCACAGAAGATTTTTACGTAGATCTTTTAATTCATCCGGAACATCAAAGCCAATCATAAGACCTCTTCCTCTTACGTTCATTAATTGAGGAATACTCTTTAATTCATTAACCAGATATTCTCCCACAGTAACCGCATTGTTTAACAGGTTTTCTGCTTCAATCACTTCCAGAACAGCTAACGCTGCTGAACAGGCGAGATGATTACCTCCAAAAGTAGTTCCAAGCATCCCATGCTTAGGTTTTATTTTAGGAGAGATAATGATGCCTGCAACCGGAAATCCATTTCCCATTCCTTTTGCCATACTGTAAATATCAGCATCCACTCCCGCATAATCCTGCGAGAAGAATTTACCTGAACGTCCATATCCGCATTGTACGCTATCTGCAATAAATACTGCATTGTATTGATCGCAAAGCTGACGTATAGTTTTGAGAAATTCTTCTGACGCAACATTTATTCCGCCTACACCTTGTATCCCTTCGATAATTACTGATGAGATTTCATTGCCCGATTGTTCAAAAGCTTTTTTAAGCGTAGCCGTATCATTAAAAGGTAAAAATGATATGTTTTCTGTCTGGTTTACAGGAGCAACAATAGCAGGATTGTCAGTTGCGGCTACTGTAAGCGAAGTTCTACCGTGAAAACCTTTCTTAAAGGCTATAACTTTTTTACGGTTATTATGAAAAGAAGCAAGTTTTAAGGCGTTCTCATTGGCTTCGGCTCCTGAATTACAAAGAAAAAGCTGATAGTCCGGACGACCTGATACTTTCCCTAATTTTTCAGCCAATTCCTCCTGTAAAGGAATTTTAATAGAATTGGAGTAAAACCCCACCTTGTTCAGTTGCTCAGTTAATCTCCTTACATAATGTGGGTGAGTGTGGCCAATAGAAATTACAGCATGACCACCATACAGGTCAAGATATTCCCTACCTTTTTCATCCCACACGTGTGATCCCAGGGCTTTTTCTATAATAATATCATTGAGTGGATATACGTCGAATAAGTTCATTATACTGATTATTTAATATCCGAGGTTTGCCAAATAAATAGGAAGACCTGCGTGTTTAAAATAAATTGGCCTTTAATTTAAGACCTGCTGTTTCTTCAAGACCGAATAGGATATTCATATTTTGCACTGCCTGCCCGGAAGCTCCTTTCAGTAAATTATCAATAATAGAATGTATTACCAGTTTGCTGCCTACTTTTTCAGGTTGAATAAGGCATTTATTAGTATTCACGACCTGTTTCAGAAAGACAGGTGTTTTCATCACATGGGTAAAAGGATGACCAGCGAAAAAATCATTGTACAGTTGATGTATTTTATCTTCTGGCAGATCACAATCTATTTGAGAGCTAATAAATATGCCTCGGGTAAAATCGCCTCTCCATGGAATAAAACTGAGGTTAATAGGACGATCTCCGGAAGGCTGTAATTGACTTAAAGATTGTCCTATTTCATGAATATGCTGATGATTCAAGGTTTTATAGGCCTGTATATTATTAGCTCTCCATGAAAAATGAGAAGAGGAGCTCAGGCCCTGACCGGCACCTGTCGATCCGGTTATCCCGGTTGTGTGCACCTCATGAAGTAAACCTTCTTTAGCCAATGGTAATAAACCCAACTGAATGGCTGAAGCAAAACAACCCGGATTCGCCACATTATGCGCACCGGCAATTACACTGCGATTAAGCTCAGGCAAACCGTAAAAAAATTTACGTGAGCCATGTATTGCGTTCTTTTCGAGACGAAAGTCCTGAGAAAGATCTATTATTCTGATGTGAGCGGCTATCTGATTGGCATCCATGAATTTCTTTGCGTCTCCATGGCCTACACACAAAAACAATACGTCTATATCCTCACTCAATTCTTTTGCAAATAGAAGATCTGTATCACCTGCGAGATCCGGATGAACAGAAGAAACCGGATTTCCGGCATTGCTATTACTTTGAATAAATACAATGTCTACATCAGGATGGTTAACCAGGATTCTGGTTAACTCTCCTCCGGTATATCCTGCTCCACCAACTATTCCTGCTTTAACTTTTGCCATTTGCACTTTCTTTTACCTGATGATAAATCATCGTCTGATTACCAAAAATTTTACTAAAACCTCTAACATCATCACCTGTCCAGCCATTGTTCATTTCACCATATTTACCGAACTGGCTATTCATCAGATCATAAGGAGATTCAATACCAATAACGGTAAATCGGTAAGGCATTAATTGTATATATACAGCGCCAGTTACATTTCGCTGGGAGCTTTCCAGGTAGTTTTCTATATCTCTCATTACAGGGTCTAAAATCTGTCCTTCATGCAGCCAGTTGCCATAAAACTGTGAAAGCTGATCTTTCCAGCTTAGCTGCCATTTTGTGAGCACATGTTTTTCCAAAGCATGATGTGCTTTTAATATCACCATAGGAGCTGCAGCTTCAAATCCAACCCTCCCTTTAATGCCTATAATAGTATCACCTACGTGAATATCACGTCCGATAGCGTAAGGTCCGGCAATAGTTTGTAGATATTGAATCGCTTCTGTGGGGTGGTCGAATTTTTTATCATTGACTTTTTTCAATTCCCCTTTTTCAAAGTTCAGGACAACTTCTTCTGCGCCAGTTTGTGATAGCTGTGTTGGCCACGCCTCTTCCGGCAACATTCCTCTTGAAGAAAGAGTTTCTTTTCCACCTACACTTGTTCCCCACAAGCCTTTATTAATTGAATACATGGCTTTGCTGAAATTCATATCCACACCTTTTTGTTTCAGGTATTCGATTTCTTCTTCTCTGCTCAGTTTCAAATCACGAATAGGCGTTAATATCTGAATGCCGGGAATCATGATATTAAAGATCATATCAAATCTAACCTGGTCGTTGCCTGCTCCTGTACTTCCATGAGCAACCGCAGAAGCATTTAGTTTTATTACGTGATCTGCAATATGCAGAGCCTGGCTTAGTCGTTCAGCGCTTACACTTAGTGGATAAGTGTTGTTTTTAAGGATGTTTCCATATATAAGATATTTGATAATGGAATCGTAATATGTTTTTACAGCGTTAATAGTGGTATGGGTTTTTACGCCCAGCTTGTAAGCATGTTCTTCAATTTGCTTTAGTTCTTCACTGTTAAAGCCACCAGTATTTACTATAATGCTATGTACTTCGTAACCAAGATCTTCATGCAGATATTTAACACAATAAGAGGTATCCAGACCACCGCTGAATCCCAGAACTACTTTTTTAGAGGACATTTACTAATACTATTAGAGATTAAAGAAAATTTGAAATAGTGATTTTGCTTTACTGCCTTTTGCAGAACTTTTTTTCATAAAAGGCTGCAGAAGTTTCCATTGTTTGATACGCATAAAACGTTCATACAATTTGGAATACTTTTTAAAATCGGCTGAGGTTTCTTCCGGCTCCCAATGATCCTTAGGATCATAAAGCATAGCTGTGCAAAAACAATTTTTTCTTTCCTTACTCATCAGGATTTCGTAATTGACACAACTTTTACAACCACTCCAGAAAGCTTCATCTTGTGTAAGTTCGGAATAAGTAACCGGTTCATACCCTAATTCCGAATTAATTTTCATTACAGCCAGACCGGTAGTAAGTCCGAATATTTTGGAATCGGGGAATTTTTTTCTGCTGAGCTGAAATATTTTTTTCTTAATGGCTTTTGCCAGCCCACCTTTTCTGAATGGAGGAGCTACAATGAGTCCTGAGTTGGCAACATAATCGCCATGACTCCAGGTTTCTATATAACAGAATCCAGCCCATACTCCTTCTTTTGAAAAAGCGATAACGGCTTTTCCTTCACGCATTTTCTGTTTGACATAATCGGGACTCCGTTTGGCAATTCCGGTTCCACGTGCTTTTGCGGATGAAGCCATTTCATCACAGATAATGTCTGCAAAGCTTTCATGAGTCTGATCCGCTATTAAAATGTTGAATTCCTGATCCTTGTTCATTTGTCGAATAAGTGAAATAATGTAATGATAGATGCTACATTCCCGGTCACGGGAAACGGCAGATTAGCCGGTATGACTCCAGTATCAACGTCGTACCCTAACGGGAACAGGGTTTACGAAAAAAACTGCACATGGCTGTACAGGGAAAAACCTACGCAGAGCTAAGGCTTCAGAAGCCGGAGCAGCGATTATATCGGCAGGTTTTTTTTGCATTTCACTAATGACTATACTTTGAATAAAATTTTTTACTACACAAAGTAAATATATTTTTCAGATTGATGCCCTAAATATTTTCTAAAATCCTTTAACAGAAACCATCCGAATCGCAGAAGCTATTTCGCTGATCAAAGAGGGGGCTTTTTCGATGGCATTTCCCACGACGATAAGATCAGCGCCTGCTTTGCAACTGAGATAGGCTTTTTCAGCATCTCTTATTCCTCCACCCACAATCAGCGGTATATGAATAGTTTGTGATACCGCATTGATCATTTCTTCGGTAACGGGTTTGCGAGCGCCACTTCCTGCGTCCATATAAATGAGCTTCATGCCCAGCATCTCACCGGCCATCGCTGTGCATATAGCTATTTCATTCTTATCAGAAGGAATGGGTTGGGCGTTGCTGATATAAGAAACAGTAGTTGCAGCTCCCCCATCAATAAGCATATAACCAGTAGACATCACTTCCAGGCCACTCTGTTTTACGGCAGGAGCGGAAATGACATGCTGACCAATTAACAGTTCCGCGTTTCGTCCCGAAATTAAAGAGAGATAAAGTAAGGCATCAGCATGTTTGGAAATTTGTGAAGGACTGCCTGGAAATAGGATAACAGGAATATCGCAGTTCTCTTTTATTTGAATAACAATATCGTCGAGACGATTGCTGACCATTAAACTACCACCAACCAGCAAGTAGTCTACATTTGCATCCGTGCATAATCGTATTAATTCATCAATCTCTTTCTTTCCCACTTTGTCGGGATCAACAAGCACTGCAAATGATTTATGCAGATGTTCTTTTTTGTTAAGCAATGATTGATAAACATTTCCCGTCATGTTGTGGAGATTGATCATTGCAAAAATGCACAAAGTTTTTACATAATCAGATAATAGATGAGGTTATTTTCTTTTTCTACTATTAGTTGTGAGTGAAACTACTTGTATGTAATGTTGAAAATACTATTTGTCAAATTGCGGAAATAGAAAATTTTTGAAGAATATTTTATTTCATAAATGAATACAACTATTGTGTAATTATTGATAAGTCAATTTCATTTGTAGTTGTGTGATAATTGTTATTATAAAAATGCAGTTGAATGATAAGTAATTCATTAATCAACTATAAGATATTAATTAATTAAATTATTGTTATGTCATAATTATATATTCAACATGATGAATTAATAATTATTAAGAGTTAAGTATTTGTTTTACTGCGTTTGTTCTTTAGCTTTTCCACATCATGTGCATATTTACCATCTTGTAATACGGCCGTTGACTAATAAATTCGTTAGTAACGTTTTGATATCCTATTAACTACTTTAAATATAAATGTCTGGCTATGGAAAACAAAAATCTCGCTCCTGTAGGATTGCAATTCGTTCGTCGGTTCACCCAAGAGAGAACAAGTGTTTATGATCTATTTACATATGATTACCGAACATCCGTAATTCGCAATCCTACTGGCGAGGTGGTTTTTGAAATGAACAATGTTGAAGTACCAAAACATTGGAGCCAGATTGCTACAGATATTCTTGCACAAAAGTATTTTAGAAAAACAGGTGTTCCTCAGGCAGACGGAACATTAGGAAGAGAGACTTCAGTAAAACAGGTAGCGCATCGTTTAGCCGACTGTTGGAAAAACTGGGGCGAGCGTTACGGATATTTTGCTACTGCACACGATGCGACAGTATTTTATGATGAGCTGGTGTATTCTATTTTAAATCAGGGTTGTGTTCCTAATAGCCCACAATGGTTCAACACAGGATTATTTAATAGTTATGGCATTAAAGGAAAGCCTCAGGGACATTATTATGTTGATCCTTCCGATGGAGCAGTGAAAAAATCTACTTCTGCATACGAAAGACCTCAGCCTCATGCATGTTTTATTTTAAGTGTGGATGATGATCTTGTTGGAGAAGGGGGAATTATGGATTTGTGGGTAAGAGAGGCTCGGATATTTAAATATGGTTCTGGTGTAGGGACTAACTATTCGGCTATACGTGGCGACAACGAAAAGTTAAGTGGGGGAGGTACTTCAAGTGGGCTGATGAGTTTTTTAAAAATTGGCGATCGTGCTGCCGGAGCCATTAAAAGTGGCGGCACTACCAGAAGAGCCGCTAAAATGGTTTGCCTTGATCTTGACCATCCGGAAGCTTTAAATTTTATTAACTGGAAAGTAGAAGAAGAAAAGAAAGTAGCAGCATTGATCGCTGCAGGTTATTCCAGTGAATATGAAGGAGAGGCATACAGAACTGTTTCCGGACAGAATTCCAATAATTCTGTTCGTATTTCTAATGACTTTTTTGAAAAACTACACAATAATGAAGATTGGGAGCTAAAGGCAAGAACCGATGGGAGAGTGATTAAAAAAATCCCGGCAAAAGAAGTCTGGAATCAGATTTCTTTTGCAGCATGGCGTTGCGCAGACCCGGGTACCCAATACGATACCACTATTAATGAATGGCATACTTGTCCAGCTGGTGGTCGTATCGGGGCTTCCAACCCCT
>CAZQIQ010000004.1:35135-38051 GCA_964593835.1 uncultured Chitinophagaceae bacterium | reverse complement strand
ATACATGTTTCTTGATAATACTGCATGTAATCTCGCCTCTGTTAATCTCAGAAAATTTTTTGATGAAAAAAACAACACTTTCGATGTGGAGGGTTTCGCATATACATGCAGGTTGTGGACTACCGTGTTGGAGATTTCCGTATTAATGGCTCAGTTTCCATCAAGGGAAGTGGCGCAGCTGAGCTATGATTATCGTACGCTTGGGTTAGGATATGCTAACCTTGGATCTATGTTGATGGTCATGGGTATTCCCTACGATTCTGAAGAAGCCAGGGGTATTGCAGGGGCGATTACGGCAATAATGACCGGAACAGCATATAAAACTTCCGCAGAAATGGCTTCTTTTCTTGGCGCTTTTCCGAGATACGATGCGAATAGAGAACATATGCTTAGGGTGATGCGTAATCATCGTCTTGCTGCTTATGATGCAGATGAATATGAAGGATTGCAAATAAAACCGGTAGGGATAAAAGCTAAGTATTGCCCCGACTATCTTCTCAGTGCAGCTACAAAAGCATGGGATGACGCCGTGCAGTTAGGAGAAAAATATGGTTATCGCAATGCGCAGACAACCGTTATTGCTCCAACAGGAACAATAGGCCTGGTAATGGACTGTGATACTACAGGTGTTGAACCTGATTTTGCACTGGTTAAGTTCAAAAAATTATCAGGTGGCGGATATTTTAAAATTATCAACCAGTCCGTTCCGGCAGCTTTGCGAACACTTTTATATAATGAAAAAGAAATAGACGCCATTATAAAATATGTAGTAGGATCAGGAACGTTTGATAGCGCTCCTGGTATCAATCAGCAGACGTTAAGTCAAAAAGGATTTATTGCTGAGGAGATTAAAAAACTTAACGATGCTGTAAAATCTGCATTTGAAATAGGGTTTGTATTTAATGTATATACTTTAGGAGAAGAGTGTTTACAGCGACTCGGCTTTACACCTGAACAATACTTTGATTTTGAATGGAGTCTTTTAGAAGCATTGGGATTCGGTGATAAAGAAATTGAAAGAGCAAATGAATATGTATGTGGGGCTATGACCATAGAGGGGGCTCCTTTTCTTAAAGATCAGCATTTACCGGTATTTGATTGTGCAAATAAATGTGGTAAAAAGGGAATGCGTTTTATTCATGCGCATGGTCATATTCGTATGATGAGTGCTGCTCAGCCATTTATCAGTGGGGCGATTTCTAAAACCATTAACCTTCCTCACGAGGCTTCGATAGAAGAAATAGCAGATGCTTACCTGCTGAGCTGGCAATTGGGATTAAAGGCCTGTGCTTTATATCGCGATGGCTCTAAGCTTTCACAGCCTCTGAGTAATAAGAGTGACACTAAAAAGAAAACGGATGATTCATTATCGACCGAACAGGATGATAATAAAACAGATCATCAATCTTCTCCCATCATTGATCTCGGTAAATTGACTGTGCAGGAACTATTGGATGAAGTGCAGAAAAGAGTGCAGGCTTCACCCGATACTAAATTAAAACGCCAACTGGCAACGATAGTCGAAAGAAGAACACTTCCTTCAAAAAGAAGAGGGTTTACACATAAAGCTAAGATCAACGGGCAGGCTTTATTCCTTCGTACCGGTGAATATAGTGACGGAACAGTAGGAGAGATATTCATTGATATGGCGAAGGAAGGAGCAACTATGCGCAGTATGTTGAACTGCTTTGCTATTGCAGTCTCTATAGGCTTACAATATGGTGTTCCTCTCGAAGAATTTGTAGAGAAATTTATATTTACCCGCTTTGAGCCAGCAGGTATGGTGGAACATCCTAATATTCGCAGTACGACCTCTATAGTCGACTTTATGTTCAGAGCACTTGCTTATGAATATCTGGGAAGGACAGATCTTGTGCATATTTTGGATAATAACCAGGTGATGAATACAGGAGAGGATGACTGGGACGATATTTCAACGCAACAGTCTGTTGATAAAACAACTCCTGAACTAAGTGATATTAGAGTGGTTCCTTCCGGCACTTCTTCCAAAAATGCAGCGAAACCTATTGTAAAAGCTATAAACGGAAATCATCTTGATGCGGTGAATGCTGCTGCCAAGAGTATGCAAAGTGATGCCCCTTCATGTAATACATGTGGTCATATTACAATTAGGAGTGGTACATGCTATAAGTGTTTGAACTGTGGAAATAGTATGGGTTGTAGTTAGATTAATTTTGGACGGTTAATATATGAAGGGTGTATCAAACATTTGATACACCCTTTTTTTTGTATAACTGTTGAATGGCGAAAAATCATTTTACAAAATGATCATAGACTTACCCTGTGCTTTGCTCACTTGATGTTTTTTTAGAAGTATATTGCAATTATGACTATCAGTTTTTCATATAATAAGAAGCAGGTTATTCAGGCATTAAGATATCACTTCTTAACCCGTCCTGAAATAAGAATATTGTTGATACTTATTAATGTATTTGCTATTGGGACAGCTGTATTACTCTATTTTAATATAATACAACCACTGTCGTTCCTGATTTTTTCAATATTATGGCTTATTCTGATGTTGGTAGTCTGGAGAATATTGCCAACCAGTATCTACAAAAAATCAAGAACTTTTCAGGATCATTTTATGATGGATATTACAGATAACTATATTCTGTTAAGAACCGAGAGAGGGAATAAAGAATGGAAATGGGATGAATTTACAAAGTTTGTTGAAAGCCCTTTTTTCTTTCATCTTTATTTTGATTCGCGCTCTTTTTTTCTCATTCCTACCGATGCTTTTGAATCAATAGAAGACAGACAGGAAGCGCGGCAGATCATTAAGTCAAAAATCTCCTGAATTTATTTAGGTCGGTACCGACTGTTTTCAAATATTATTTTAGGATCAGTTTTCAATAAATCGTCCAGCGAGGCGGAGCTGTTTTCGTTCATGTA
>CAZQIQ010000004.1:24273-35125 GCA_964593835.1 uncultured Chitinophagaceae bacterium | reverse complement strand
ATACGCCATCCAGTAAATAGTCCGATATTGCCCGGCGATGCATCACCTAATTCAGGTGTATTGGGAGTTTCCCCGATGTATCTTTTAATTAATGATGGATCATTATTGTATACCAAACCATTCTTAATAAAATAATTCCATATCAAACCTTCATTATTAAAACATCCTTTTAATTGTTTATCGGTGTAGCCGATTTTTAATGTATCGTGAACATGAGGCATAAGTTTGTTAAGCAAATAAATTCTTTTCCCTTTTTCCACCATTTGTTCAACAAGTGTTTTATCCCCACTGTCATCGGGGTACATATCATCAATGATGTTTTTTATACTATTAACGGCAATGTATTCAGCTCCAAATTTCCTGGATATATATACGGGAAACAATGCTAGCCCCATTTCAGAATGATACATTGAAAAAGTTTCTCCCATATGCAGCTGCAGGCCGACGGCTAATGCATCGGAAGTGATGGCATCCCCATAGCCACCGGTTGATCCCTGAAAATAAGCATCCATGGGACCAATAAATGTGATCACCTGATCGGGAACTGTGTACTGGGGGAAATAATAACTAACATATCTTAATCCTTCAGCAATTTCTTTTTCATAAGCAGAAAAGTTGCCGAACCTTTTATTTACAGAATCATAGATAGGGTGATAGTCATGGATGAATTGTCTTACTGTATGAATAATCAGTTGGCCAGAATCTTTAACCGGAGGAATGCCCAGTATATGATGTAGATAATCCTGTAGGAAGACCGGATATTTTTTGTCCAGTTTGTCGAGAGCGGCTGATATATTATTAGTATCAATAGCAAAAAAATCCTGTTCGAATCTAAGCGTGTTCAGTTTGATTTTTATACCGGAAACGTTGGGTCCTTTATCGTTTTTACAGGACAATAAGATTACGCAAGAAATAAAAACAATAAAATTTCTCATCATACCTGCAAAGTACGAATATTGTTTTAGCTATGAATATTGAACCTGGCGGTACAGCTTTTGTTGTTAAAGAACTAAATTTGAATAATGAAAATCGCTATAGCACAGCAGAATTATCACATAGGAAATTTTGAGTTAAACACTCAGAAAATTATTAAAGCTATTGAAAAAGCTGAGCATGAAGGTGCAGAGCTGATCGTTTTTTCGGAATTGTGTATATGCGGATATCCACCTCGCGATTTTCTGGAGTTTAACGATTTTATTAATAAGTGTTATGAGGCTATTGAACTGATTAAAGCAAAAACGGAGAATATTGGTGTGATTGTCGGATGTCCTGTACGTAACCCTTCTAAGGAAGGTAAAGACTTGTTTAACGCCGCATGGTTATTGCACAAAAAGGAAGTATCTGGTATTGCCTATAAAACTTTATTACCTACCTATGATGTTTTTGATGAATATCGTTATTTTGAACCTGCTTATTCCTGGAATGTTGTAAAGTTTAAAAACCTAAGCATTGCATTAACGATTTGTGAAGATCTGTGGAACCTGAGTGATAACCCTCTTTACCGATCAGCTCCAATGGATCACCTGATCAAGCAAAATCCTGATATTGCTATTAATATTTCTGCTTCACCGTTTGATTATGATCATGACGATGACAGGAAAGAAGTTGTACGTGCAAATGTGTTGAAATACAATATTCCTCTTGTGTATTGTAATACGGTAGGCTCTCAAACTGAAATTATATTCGACGGTGGCAGTCTGGTTTTTAACCAGACTGGTGATATTGTAAAAGAGCTAAAATATTTTGAAGAAGACTTTTCGGTTGTTAATGTAGAACCTAAACAGAATTCATCTATTACTGAGCATCAGATTGATGTTATGCATATGGATAAAGAAATGAGGGTCTCCAAAATAAATGATCCTGATAAAATAATTGACTATCTCACTTCTACAGAAAACATAGCAGAAATACATAAGGCTCTTTTATTAGGCATTAGGGATTATTTCAGCAAGATGAATTTTACAAAAGCTATTATTGGTTCTTCCGGAGGTATAGATAGCGCGGTAACAATAGCTTTGGCTGTTGAGGCATTAGGGAAGGATAATGTACGCGCAGTATTAATGCCCTCTGCTTTTTCTACTGATCACTCGGTAGCAGATGCCGTTGTATTGAGTAAAAATTTGAATAATCCTTATGACATTATTCCTATTAAAAATATTTATGAAACTTTTCTGCAGGAATTAAAACCCATTTTTCAGGATTTACCATTTAGTGTTGCTGAAGAAAATCTTCAAAGCAGAACGAGAGGAAATCTCTTAATGGCTATAGCTAATAAATTTGGATATATACTTCTTAATACTTCCAATAAAAGCGAGCTTTCTACCGGATATGGAACCCTTTATGGAGATATGGCCGGAGGACTTTCTGTATTGGGTGACGTATATAAAATGCAGGTCTTTGCTCTTGCGAAATATATTAACCGTGAAAAGGAGATCATCCCTGAAAATATTATCACTAAGCCACCTTCTGCTGAATTACGGCCCGGACAAAAAGATAGTGACAGTCTTCCTGATTATGCCATTCTTGATAAGATACTTTATCAATACATAGAGAGAAGACAGGGGCCTCGTGAGATTATTGCTATGGGGATGGATCCGGAAATTGTTAATCGAACTTTAAAATTGGTGAATACCAACGAGTATAAGAGAAATCAGTTTTGTCCGATTATAAGAGTAAGTAGCAAAGCATTCGGCGTTGGTCGCCGAATGCCTATAGTAGGAAAATATCTTTCGTAGAACTTATTTTTTGAAACGCCCTATCACTTTTGCATTTTCGGGAAAGAGACCACCTAAATCTACTTTTTTGGCTAAAGTAAGCGTGTTATCGTTAAGCAAAACAATATCAACATCTCCTTTCAGTAGATCATTAAGATTTCCGCTGATATAAAGTATCTTATTGTCATTCTTAAATTCCCATTCAAACGGAGTGCTATCGGGGTCATCTTCTGAACATTTAGTGGGACCATCGCTATATATTCCTGTATTATCGGAACTAAATGTAATTAAGTCATCTTTTTCGCAAGAACTTAATGGAAAAAGCAGCGGTGTATCCATTTCATTGTTGCCATCCATGTCAAGAGCGATAGTATCAATTTTCCAGGTATTGCTGGTGATCAGCTCTGCAGGAGATAATTTTTTATCCTTCTTACAAGCTATCATAACAAGGATGAAGGATACCGGAAGGAGCATAAATAGTCTTCTCATAAAAAATGGTGTGTTTGGATAATTAAAGCATTTATTGTGCCTGTTATTCTAATTTATATTATTGGCAGATAACTTGCAATGCCTTTATCGTATTTTGCATAACCTAATACATATCTATGGGTTTTACAGCCGACGACATCCGCGAATTAAATGAAAAAATTCAAGAGCAGAGCATTTTTATTGATCTTTTAAGAGAAGAAGTTGGAAAAGTGATCATTGGTCAGCATCATATGCTCGATCGTTTGTTAATGGGATTGCTTACTAACGGGCATATCTTATTGGAAGGTGTACCCGGATTGGCAAAGACGCTAACCATAAAATCTTTGTCCAGTGCTGTTCAGGCGCGTTTTAGTCGTATTCAGTTTACTCCCGATTTGCTTCCGGCAGATGTTGTGGGAACTATGATATATAATCAGCAGCGAAATGAGTTTATGGTGCGTAAGGGTCCCATCTTTGCCAACTTTGTACTTGCTGATGAAATTAACAGGGCTCCGGCAAAAGTGCAAAGCGCGTTGCTGGAGGCCATGCAGGAGCGTCAGGTGACTATTGGTGAGCAAAGTTTTGCACTCGATCATCCGTTCCTGGTGCTTGCTACGCAAAATCCACTTGAGCAGGAAGGAACGTATCCGCTTCCAGAAGCGCAACAGGACAGATTTCTTATGAAGGTGATTGTAGGATATCCTACAAAGGAAGAAGAGTTGATTATTCTTCGTCAGCATGTGCAGGGCCAAAAAGCGCCTGAAGTAAAACAGGTCATCGATACAAAAAAAATTCTCGAAGCGCGTGAGCTTGTGAAAAAAATATATATGGATGAAAAAGTGGAGAATTATATTCTTGATATTGTTTTTGCGAGTAGATCGCCGCAGCATTACAAGCTCGACAAGTTAAAATTATTAATTGCTTACGGAGGTTCCCCGCGCGCCAGCATTAACCTTGCATTGGCCGCAAAAGCTAATGCTTATTTAAATAAGCGTGGATATGTCATTCCGGAAGATGTAAGAAGCATTGCACATGATGTATTGCGTCACAGAATAGGATTGACTTATGAAGCTGAAGCAGAAAATATTCTCGTCGAAGATGTGATTAATGATATTTTAAAAGCTGTTCCTGTACCCTAAAAATGCTTACAACAGAAGAGATTATAAAGAAAGTCCGTGAGCTGGAAATTAAAAGCAAAAAACTCACCCGTCATCTTTTTAAAGGTGAGTATCATAGTGCTTTTAAGGGTAGAGGAATGTTGTTTAAAGAAGTGAGAGAATATCATCATGGAGATGATATTCGATTCATTGACTGGAATGTATCTGCAAGATTTAATCATCCTTTTACAAAAGTGTTTGAAGAAGAACGTGAACTTACATTAATGCTCATGATCGATGTGAGCAGAAGTTCTGTGTTCGGAACAATGCATGCCAGAAAAAAAGATCTGGTGAATGAGATAGGAGCAGTATTGTCTTTTTCTGCTGTTAGTAATAATGATAAAGTCGGCTGCATATTGTTTACAGATAAAGTGGAAAAATTTATTCCCCCCAAAAAAGGAAGAGATCATGTGCTTTATATAGTAAGAACATTATTAACCTTTCAGCCAACCGGTACAGGTACTAACCTTACGGAAGCTTTCAGGCGATTCAATAACACGATAAAACAACGGGCAATCACATTTGTATTGAGTGATCTTGTTGACGAAAATTTTGAAGATGCACTAAAAGTGTTAGGAAAGAAACATGATGTAACGGGGATAAAAGTATATGATAAGATGGATATGCAATTGCCCGAAGTAGGTTTATTATCGCTAGAGGATGCAGAAACAGGAAAAAAAATATTGATAGATACAGATGATTCTTTGGTAAGAGAATCGTATCAGCAGGCATTTTTCGATCATACAGAAAAGTGTAAAACTATTTTTACTAAATCCGGTTGCGATCTGCTTCATATTCGAACTGATGAAGATTACGTAAAAGTGTTAAAGAAATTTTTTGTCAGCAGGAACTAAAAATATGAAGTGTAACAGCAAATATATTATTGCCTTTTTATTTGCATTAATAGCAAATTTTACTTTGTTATGGGCCCAGGTCAGTATAAAAGCTTTTGTTGATAAAGATAAAATACTCATTGGGGAACCCATATCCTTAACGGTGGAAGCTTATACTCCATTAGGTGTTTCTGTGGTATGGTTTGATGCGGCCTCACTCGCACCGTTTGAAATTATTCAGCAATTACCTGCAGATACTTTACAGAATATCGATGGTAAACAAACTTTACAGAAGTTTATTATAACTGCTTTCGATTCAGGACAGCTCGTTATACCTCCCCTGGAAGTTAAGGTAGACGGTGTTTCTTATTTTTCTGATAGTCTGGTTATACGGTCGTCTTTTATAAGCTTTGACCCGCAGGAAGATTATAGAGATATAAAAGATATTATTGAAGCCAGGGATGAAGAAAATAATTGGTGGATATGGATAAGCCTTCTTTCATTAATTGTTTTATCTGTATTGGCGTACTGGCTTTTAGCTAATAAAAAACGTCCAGTCGTTGTAAGTGATTCAGTGATTTCTAAACCTTCTGCGTATGCTGAAGCTATGAAATCCCTGAGTGAGCTTAAAGAAAAAGCGCCTTCCCTTGGTGAGAAAACATATTATACTATGATGAATAATATTTTAAGAAAATACCTGGAAGGGAAGTTTAATATTTCAACATTCGACAGAACGAACGAAGAATTAATAAAGGCCTTATCAAAGTTCAACATACCTGCAGTGGCATATCAAAAACTTGTTTACTCTATGAATATTGCTGATTATGTAAAATTCGCTAAGTTTCGTCCTTCAGAAGAGGATAATCGAGAGCATCTTGAGGTTGTGGGACAATCAATTACTATCCTTGACAATTCAGTAAAAAGTGTTGTATAGTTGGTTCAGACATATCGATTTTGCTTTTCCTGCAGCTTTTTTCTTATTGCTGATTGTTCCGTTAATGGTATGGTTTTATGTATTCCGTTCATCCAGATACAGGAGTTCGTTTTTAATGTCATCCGTTAAATCGTTATCTGCAACTGCTTCATGGAAAAATATAATAAATCATTTCGCTTTCTTTTTACGTGTAATGACTTTTATATGTCTGATAGTTGTGCTGGCGCGACCTCAGGTTCGTAATGATGAAGAAATGGTTAGTGGAGAGGGCATTGATATTATGTTATGTCTTGACGTTAGCGGAAGTATGCTTGCGCAGGACTTTACACCTAATCGGTTAGAAGCTATGAAGCAGATGGCGGCAGAATTTGTTGATAAGCGACCAACCGATCGGATCGGCCTGGTGATTTTTGCAGGCGACAGTTTTACTTCCTCACCCATAACAATGGATCGTAATACTTTGAAGACGCAGATATTTTCTGCACAAACCGGTTATCTAGCTGATGGTACAGCTATTGGTGATGGATTGGCTACCAGTGTTGAGCGATTAAAAAATAGTGATGCACGTTCGAAAGTAGTAGTGTTGCTTACGGATGGAGATAATAAGGGTGGTTTGATTCCCCCGCTTACAGCAAAAGAAATAGCAAAGTCGTTAAATATAAAAGTGTATACTATCGGAATGGCCAGTGAAGGAACTGCTCCTGCACCTGTAAGGGATGAAAATGGAAATGTTTCTCTGGGCAGACAAAAGATTAATCTCGATGAAAATTTGTTGAGAAGTATAGCCGCTGAAACTGGCGGACTGTATTTCAGGGCTCGTGATAATGCAAGTTTGCAACGTATTTATGAAGAGATAGATAAGCTGGAAAAATCTACTTTTGAGATTTTTTCATTAAAGAGGTTTAACGAAAAATATTTCCCATTTGCATTAGCAGCCGCTATTTTTTTATTACTGGAATTATTACTGAAGTTTACAGTGTTGAAAAGAATACCCTGATAGAAATAATTTATAAAATAATAATTAAACTGCGGTAATGAAATGCCTATTATGAATACCCTTAATAGTATATTTTAAATTTGCAGTATAATTCCGTAAGAAATAGTTAGTTGTGAGTTCAGGTATTAGATCGCGTAATGAGAGACAGAAATGATTGTTTCAAAAGCAATCATTGTAGCGGAGAAAACTATTTCCATTCTAAAAATAAAACAGGTATGAATGAAAGCGTTAGTATATAAATCTACAGGTTCGTGGTATATTACGAGAACAGAAGACGGTAGTGTTTTTAATGCTCGCATGAAGGGTGTATTTAAGTTGGATGGGATTACCTCAACTAACCCGATAGCAGTGGGAGATGAAGTTAATATTGAAATCGAGAATAAATTAGAGAGTACGGCCATGATTACGGAGATATATGATCGGAAAAATTATATTACGCGCCAATCTCCTGCCAATAAGAATCAGCATCATATTGTTGCTTCCAATATTGATCAATCGGTTGTTTTTGCTACGCTTAAGGATCCTAAAACCTCTACCGGATTTATTGACAGATGTCTTGTTCCCTGTGAAGCCTATCATGTGCCTGCTATTGTTGTTTTTAATAAAACTGATATCTACCGTAAAAAAGAAGAAGATAGATTTGAAGAGTTAAAAGAAGTGTATACCTCTATTGGCTATCCTGTATTAAAAATTAGTGTTACCAAAAATGAAGGAATTGCTGAATTAAATGAAATTTTAAAGGATCGTATCAGTTTGTTAAGTGGTCACTCGGGTGTAGGCAAATCATCTTTTATTAATGCTTTATTTCCGGGGTTTAGTTTAAAAACTAAAGATGTGAGCGGATGGAGCGGAAAGGGACAACATACCACTACTTTTGCTGAAATGTTTGATCTGCCATTTGGAGGAAGAATTATTGATACTCCGGGGATGCGCGAATTCGGTATTGTTGATATAGAAAAACAGGAATTGTCACATTATTTTCCTGAAATGAGGACTTTGTTGAATAATTGCCAGTTTAATAACTGTTTACATATTAATGAACCTGGATGTGCAATAAAAAATGCCGTCGAAGACGGCAGTATTTTTCCAGAACGATATATTAGTTATTGGAATATTCTGGATAGCATAGGAAAAAAATATTGATTGCTAACTACGATAAATATTTTTTGGTTGAGTGTATCAACAGTTTATTCTCAAGAAATTTAGCTACTTCTACAACCGCATCATTATCTTTTCGGGGTGCTTCCCTGAATTTTTGGGGATAAATTGAAATGCCTGTGTAAATATTATAATAAAGGGTTAGCGAGTGTGACTTAAAGGAAAATTCCCAGGTTACTGTATCAAAATCATCATCTTTTTTTAGAAATTTCACTTCGAGATCATCACTTAAAATATTGGCTACCTCATAAAATCTTTTGAGGCCGCAATCGTCATCAATGATCGCTTCGGTACAGCCGAAGTTGGTACGTAGGGTCAGGCTCATACAATACGGATTTAGGGTTTATAATAACTACCTTATAGTTAGGGTTTGAACTTTTTTGTTTTGGGAGGTTTTTCACCACTTAAAATTCGCTCGGCTCCAAAAGCTTTTCCATTTGTGGGACATCCGTATTTGGGACCGAATAATCCATTGCCCGTTTTACAGGAAGTTCCTGAAACTATTATCACAGTGCATATAAAAGCCGCGGTTAAACATTTAAGAGCTATCATAAGGGTAATTATCAATCTTTAAAACGTATGAAGAGCTATTATTATTATGTTATTTGATTTCCTTAAACCAGGAAGAATATTTGATATAGTTCTCTGCAATTCTATGTATTTCTCCTTTAATCAATTCTTTAGAGATCGATTTAACTTTTTTAGCAGGCACTCCTGCATATATACTGCCTTCTTCTACTTTTGTTCCCTCAAGTATTACAGCACCTGCGGCAATAATAGAGTTGCTTCCTATTTCTGCGTTATCCATCACTATAGCACCCATTCCTATTAGCACATCGTCGTGGATAATACAGCCATGTACTATGGCATTATGGCCTATAGAAACGTTATTGCCGATGATGGTCTTTGAACGCTCATAAGTACAGTGAATTACTGCTCCGTCTTGAATATTCACCTTATTACCCATACGGATACTATTCACGTCTCCTCTCACTACAGCATTAAACCAAAAACTACATTGTGTCCCGGTAACCACGTCACCGACTATTGTAGCATTCGGGGCTATAAAATTATCATCTCCAAAAATCGGGTGAATTCCTTCCACGGGTAATATAATTGGCATAATAGCTTAAGTTTTGAGACAAAGATGCAACTTTGCGAGAATTTAATAGATATGGATCATCGTCGTTTATTTCTACAACATGTAGCCCAAACTTCAGAAGCTCCGCTGGCCATACACGTGAAGAAGGCTAAGGGAAGCAGGATTATTACTGTAGAGGATAAAAAATATCTGGATCTTATCGCTGGGATAAGTGTTTGTAATATTGGTCATGGTCATCCGGAGGTAATAAAAGCAATAAAAAAACAGGCCACTCAATACATGCACGTACTCGTTTATGGTGAGATGATAGAAACACCTCAGGTGCAGTATGCGACGTTGCTGGCTGATCATTTACCTCCATCTCTTAACAGTGTATATTTTACTAATTCTGGCGCCGAAGCAATTGAAGGTGCAATGAAGCTGGCGAAGCGTGTAACAGGTAGAACACGTATCTTATGTTTTAATCAGAGTTATCATGGCTCAACACAAGGTGCGCTAAGTATAATTGGTGATGAGTACTGGAGAAATGCATACAGGCCTTTATTGCCGGATGTTTATCATTTGCATTATAATGATCCTGAAGCGTTAGAGCAAATTACAACACAAACATCCTGCGTTATCATGGAGACTGTTCAGGCTGAGCGTGGAGTATTTAAACCCTCTCCTGAATGGATAAAAGCTGTGCGTCAGAAATGTATGGAAACCGGGACTTTATTGATTATGGATGAAGTGCAAGTAGGATTTGGCAGAACAGGCACAGTTTGGGCGTTTGAACAGTATGATGTGGTTCCCGATATTCTGGTATTGGGTAAGGCTTTAGGTGGGGGAATGCCATTAGGAGCATTTGTTGCAGATCGTCAGCTTATGCGCAAGCTTACTGTTGATCCTGTATTAGGTCACATTACCACATTTGGTGGGCATCCGGTTTCCTGCGCAGCCGGACGAGCAGCTTTTAAATATTTATTGAAGAAACAAATTGCAGACAAAGTAGCTGCTAAAGAAAAGTTGTTTAAAGAATTACTGGTGCATCCTGCTATCATTAACGTACGCAGTAGCGGTTTGCTGATAGCTGTGGAGTTTAAAAGCTTCGAATTTAATAAGAAGATAATTGATTATTGTCTGGATAACGGTGTGTTGACAGATTGGTTTCTTTTTGCTCCTCATTGTTTGCGAATTGCCCCACCACTAACGATAAGTGCAGATGATATAAAATTTGCTTGTGCAGTAATTATGCAGGCTATTGAGCATGCTGTATAATTTGAATGTAAAAGAATAATGAAAAAGCTAACGTATAATAGCTTTTCCACCACTAACGATAAGTGCAGACGATATAAAATTTGCTTGTGCAGTAATTATGCAGGCTATTGAGCATGCTATATAATTTGAATGTAAAAGAATAATGAAAATGCTAAAGCGTAATAGCTTTTCCACCATTAACGATAAGTGCAGACGATATAAAATTTGCTTGTGCAGTAATTATGCAGGCTAT
>CAZQIQ010000004.1:21322-24173 GCA_964593835.1 uncultured Chitinophagaceae bacterium | reverse complement strand
TGAGTATGCTATATAATTTGAATGTAAAAGAATAATGAAAAAGCTAACGCATAATAGCTTTTCCACTAATAGAATAGTGATTTAGAAAGTTCCGGTATTTTTAAATTCATTAGAGGATGTAAATAATGGTTAGACTATTTAAAATGCCAGTCTGAAACTACCGAAAATACCAAAGCGTTTTGATTTTTGATCTGGTAGAGGAGTAGGTAATAAACGCCAGACAAAATCAATTCGAAACACCTTAAGAATATTATCAACTCCTGTTCCTATTTCAAGATAGGTTTTTCCATTTAGCGATTCAAAAGGAAATGCTTCTCCTGGTAGTGTATTAAATATTTTGTTTTCTTCACTTAATTTACCCCATAAACCTCTTGCACTATAGAATTGCCTGAGTTTTAATTTCTTTAATAAGGGAATAAATCTGAATAATCCATTTCCTATGTTATGCTCAAAATTAATTCCTGCATATTCATCATGAACAAATTCATATCTGTTCATAAGATTAAAAGCGTATTTATTATAATAATAAATCTCATTGCCTGGAGCAACATCCAATAACATATACGGCAGAGTGCCAAAAGTTTTTCCTGCAAAAACATTGTAATAGATACTTCCTATCGGGGCTATTTTTTTCCAGTGTGATACAGTGCCGCTTAACCTTGAATAATCAAAACCACTATTGAGTATCCCGGAAAAACCTTTTGTGAATTTTAACTCTGCTATCGGATAATCGCTTCCAAGGCTTATCCTGTTGAAAGTGCTTTCCAGGAATTTCTCCAGCAAAGCATACCGTAGCTTAATACTTGTTTCTGCAGTAGCCAGATCGCCGTTTTTTAAAGAAGAAACAAATGTTTCTTTGGCAGGAAGATTTCGTAAGGGCTCAAAAGATTTATGTACTGCAGTAAATAATACAGAAAAACCATTTTTGGTTTGTTTATATGCTTCTAATTTTTTTTCATCAATCTGGAGAAATTTGATAGGTATTCCCGATTTTCTGATGGCTAATGCAAAAATGTTATCCTGTGAAATTTCATCATAGTAGGTTTGGCCATAATCTATATCTTTTCTATAAGCAACGCTTATATAAGATCTTGGATTTTTATTAAAAAGATACATGGCATCCAGCTTGTATTTGAATTTCTGGTCACCAAATCCATATGCAAGATATCCGTGAAGAAACCATTTCTTACTGAAATATTTATTAGTACCAAGATCCCATCTTACCCTAAATCCTTCCTGTGAATTATATGTGGCCCAATTGTACCAGGGGCCAATTTCATAATTGCCAATATTACGGTAGCCTGTAGTAAGAAAATAGATATTATCTCTTGCCTTTTTAAAAGCAGGAAGTTGAAGTAATGTGTCCACCATTTTATATATACCGGCTTCGCTGGCAGATAGTTCTTCGTGTCTTGATTCTTCCCAGAATTCATCAGGTTTATCCTGAGCAGTATCCGTCAGAATTGTTTCTTCAAGAATTTTATTTTTTGATAATTGTTCAATAACATTTAGGTTATTAAGGGTGACATCCTGATAAGTAGTTGTTTTCTTGCCTATAAATGACAGTTTATTTCCTCCGAGAGGAGAGATGTCGACAACAAATTTATCTTTTGATAAAAACCATATGCTGTCAGATATTAATTTATACTCCTGAATCAGACTGAGTTGTTCAACAAAATTAATATTAGCTTCTTTTGTTAATCGCAGATTCATTTTTTGTACAGCAAAAGTAGAGTCGTGTATCCAAAAGTCACCTTCGAAAGTATTCTCACCTTTTCTTTTTGGAACAAAAGTCATATGTATCAATCTTCTATCAGCTACAAACTGACTATCCAGTACCTGATATTTATAATAGCTGCTGCCAAAATCACTGATAGGACTAATAAATTGCTTATCGAAGACAGGAATAAAGTTGTTGTAAAAGTTAATATTCTGATCCATTCCTCCTAATAAACGACTCACACTTTCATTATTCACGCCAATGGTTTTGCTGGCTTTAATGACTTCCCTTCTTTTGAGAGGATCTTTTTGATAATAATAATCGGAAAGAGTTTCTGTGAGATACACCGGTAACACAGGTGCGCCTTCAATGGTATCTACATTGTCAAATATGAATTTAAAATCTTTCAGCAATTTTAACTGCTGCATTCTTTCTTTATTGATATTTTTTATGTCAAGCTCAAGTTTATTATATAACTCGTAAGAAAAATTATTAAAACGATAACGATCGTTAAAGGGTTTTCTTCTTACTATTCGTCGCCACATTAAGAATCCGCGATCTATTTTTCTTTTTACAACAACTTCTGAAGCATATTTTCCTCTTTCCATAAATGCGGTGACATCGATAATATTATCTATACTTCTTTTTAATAGAGAACTATCTAAAGGCAATAAATAATCCTGATAACCAACATAGGTGATGAGTAGTGTATCATTTTCGGACCATGTAGAAACTCTAAAATTAAATTGACCAGCAGAATCTGTTAATTTACCTGAACCTGAATTTTTAAATTGAACGGAGGCAAAGGGCACTCTTTCTTCACTGTGAATATCTTTAACAACTCCCCTGATTAATCTTTCCTGTGCAACAGATTTGTCTGAAAAAAACAACAGGCTACTTAATAGGATCAGGAACGGACATAGGTATATTGAATTCTTATGAGGGTTGATCATGGTTTCACAATATTACTGAATAAATGGCAAGCTGTCCAGTAGCAATGAATGCTTCTAAAAATCAACTCCCATTGCGAATTGCAGTAATGGTTTTCCTCTGAAAAATCCTCTCATTTCCCATCCTGCATCTAACCTGAGAAAATATCCTAACAAAGTACTTCTTACTCCAAATCCGTAA
>CAZQIQ010000004.1:0-21312 GCA_964593835.1 uncultured Chitinophagaceae bacterium | reverse complement strand
AATCCGTAACCTCCTACAAATGGTCCTACTCCACCTGCTTTAAGTTTTACAGCTAAATTTCCTGTTTCATCTATATAGGTTGTAGAAGGTCGTGCAAGTTTATTGTAGGTGCCATTCCATGCTGAACCAAGGTCGACGAATTGTACAACCTGAAAATTGCGCAGGAATGCATTATTAATGGGTTTGTTAAACAACGTTGAAAACAATGGTAATCTGAACTCACTATTAAGTACCATAGCATTGTTGCCATTAGCAATGTTTTGTTTAAAACCGCGCATGTTTAATGCTAATGACTGATAGGCATATGTTACATCTCTTGCAGGCGTGTTGCCTTCATGATATTTAGGGAACATCCATCCATCAATACCACCCAGATAATATAAAATCTTCTGACTACCCCATGAGAAATCAGCAGAAGCACGTCCGGCCCAGATAAAGTTTCTGTAAATGGGTTTATAAATTCTGAAGTCGGCTCCGAGATTATAATTAAACTGTCCTGGCTTTAATAAAGTATCGGATGGTTTATTAACCTGTGAGGAGAAGTCAGTATATATTTTAAATCTTACGCCATTGTATATATTAGTGGCTTTCATGATAGTATTATCATGAACATATTCTACCCTTACCAAGGCAAAATTTTGTTTCATCAGATCGGGAGATTTTAAAGAAGCGGTATCAATAAAACTTGCTCTCACAACAGTTCTGTCCATTCTGAATCCACCGCTGAATCGTAAACTTCTTACTCTGTCAAATGGGTATTTCACTACACCCTGCAATAGGTTACTATATAATTTACCTTCAAACATTTGCGCCTGACCAGCTCCGGGCACACCCATTATATTTCCCAATCTTGTTTTACGATAATAAACTAGTGAATAGTCGAGCCGTTTTTTAAGATAATCTGCTCTGGCAAACCATTCTCCTCCTCCGTCAAACAATGATTGGTTAACGGGTACAAAAACACCTGCACCACCGCCACCTACAACAGCTCCGGAACCCAGTCCTCCTATAAGTGGTAATCTTATCGCACCTGTAAATCTGATATCTTCAAAAAGATCAAATACTGACGCTTTCAGCATACCATTGAAAGCTCCACCACTTTGTAATACCACGGGAAGAGATCCTGTGTATGGTTCGTACCTGTTAATTAATATATCATTGTTGAATGCCGTTGATAAATTGTCTACTGAAAATTTCAGTTTATACTTAAACAATTTTGCTTTTTGCAATATGGGATCGGGAATATTAACTTCCTGCGGAGTGGAAGGTTCATTCAGCACCGGTTCAGGATCGGGTTCGTTTTCAAATTCAGATTCGAATGCTTGTGGTTTTGGAGCGTTATCTGGTATAGTGGGTGTGATGAGCTTCATACCTCTTCCGCTTTCTTTCTGCTCATCAAGAATAATACGTTTTCTATATTCAGTAGGTTTGGGATTAATGTTGCGTCTTTTTAATGCGTTTTCATCCACTTTAAGTTTATAAAGAAATTTGAGATTTCCTTCCTGGCGGACTTCACTGTTCTGGCCATTTTCTCCGGCTATTTTTGTTTCTAATAAACCACTTTGATAATTGCTGATAGGGAAAACATATGCCGAGTCGTTAGTAATAGAGAAAACGAACATAGAATCAGCTTCCTGCTTACGCGCGTTTCTTAACGTAGTATCCAGGTCTCGCTTATCCGGATTACGTAATACATTTCCATTAATTACATACACAGTATCTACTCCTGCCCGTTCGGTAGTAAAAAAGCCTGCGTAGCGGTTGGCTATACCATTTTCATCACTGATGAAAGTAAAATGCTGACCATCGTACTGCGCGGGAAATCTTGCATTACCGTACTTTAAATTTGTTAACTGTGATATTTGTCTAAACTCAGACTTATTATAATTATCGGCAAGAAAAATGTTTAATCTGTCGGTGGGCACTTCAGTATCTGCGCCTTTGACATTGGGATTTGGTCTGTTAGAGGAAAATATAATTCCAGATTTATTGGGAAAAGCCACGAATGAAGGATCCAAATCCGAGTAGATATCATTGGTAATCTGTTCATAACTGTCTTTCTCAATATTGTAAACAAATATATCTGATTGACCATCCTTAACAGCACTTAATAATAATGTGTTGGAGTTAAGCATGAATTTCATATCCTGGATCTGCTCAAAATGAGTGATTTCCTGTTTAATTCTTTTAAACCTGGCTATCGCATCATACACAAAGAGTTTTACTTTGCCTTCTTCCCAATAAATACAGGCTAACCTTGTGCCTTTTCCATCCCAGGCCAATAAAGGATAACTCGGGTTAACCTCATTTTCATTAGAGCGAATTCCTGTTTTAAGCAGAACCTTTCTGTCCACCATGTTATCATATAAAACCACATAATACTTGCCTTTAATATATTCTACGATGGCATAAGTCTGACTTCTGTTAACTGGATTCGCTGTAAACCGTATAAAATTTTTGTTTGGTGTAGTTTCTTCAACGATAGATATAGTTCCTTTCGGAAAATTTTTTCTTCCTCTTATATCCTGGTAGTATTTTTCCTCATTGTCCATCATAAACTCCTTCAGCACATCCTTAAACTTCTTTTTACATATACGTGCAGATGCAGTGTTCAGATTGCGGTATACTCTGGCCAGATACAGAAAATACGTAACATTTTCTTTCTTGTATTTTTCAGCTATAAAATTCCAGAACGCATGTCCGGCCAGTAAAGGTTTTGCATGAGCGAAAGCGTAAAAGTTTTTGTATTTACCCGATAACAAAGCTGATTTTAACTGGTCATCCAGTTCTGTACTCCAATTTTCTGCAGCATATTGAACATATCCATCCGTGAGCCATTGTGGAAGATCAAGCAGTGCCTGATTGGCAGCAAATTCGCCCAGATCATCTCCAAAAAGGATATTGTCAAGCAATACCCTGGCAATACCCTGGCGAACTTGTTTACGCAGGTTGTTATGATTCCCGTCAAAATATACAACGACTTTGTTGTTGACCAGCTTGGTAATGCCTCCTGTAGTTTGCCAGTCGAGGTTAAGACCTATGTTTGATTGTCTGAGCTCATCGAAATTGTTATATATAGCAATATTTGCCTTTCTCTGCATACCATATTCCAGGAATTGTTCCAGCTCAGGCAATTCCTGTTCGGCTAATTGGGCAACGTATTTAGCTAGCGGTTGTCCTTTTTCATAAAAATAGGTATTGAAGTTCTCTGTCTGATAATATTCCCATTTGAACTTTTTATACTGTACTCTGTTTTTCCCAAACTCTACTGTATTAACCTGTGCAAATACTCCAGAGGTAAGTAGGAAAAGGGTACAGGCAAGCGTAAAAAAATCTTTCGCTTTTGATTTATTCTGTAGAAATTGCATATCCGGTCATTAATGAATTAAAGTTATAACAATTCCCCTCATTTAACGCTTTTTATGCTCAAAATCAGGCAGTTCACTTTCAACCCCGTGCAAGAAAACACCTATGTGATTTTTAACGAAGAAGGAGTTTGTGCCATTGTAGACCCGGGATGTTATTTTGATTATGAATACAAAGAATTGACAGATTTTATTCAAAAAAACAACCTGTCACCTAAATGTTTGTTAAATACCCATTGTCACCTGGATCATGTTTTTGGCAATAAAGATATAGCTGCTACTTACCAGCTTGTACTTCAGTTGCATAAGTTAGAGGAGCAACTTCTACAGGTGGCAACTGATTACGGTGTAAAATGGGGCTTGCCATTTGAAAATTATGGTGGGCCATTGCAATACCTTGAAGAGCATGATGAAATAAAAATAGGGAATGATGTGTTGAAAGTGTTCTTTACTCCGGGTCATTCGCCTGGAAGTATCAGCTTTTATCATGAGGAGGGAAAGTTTGTGATTGCCGGCGACGTATTGTTTAAACAAAGTATTGGCAGAACTGATCTTCCGTTAGGTGATCATTCCACTTTGTTAAAATCCATTAATGAAAAATTATTTACCCTTCCTGGAGATACGGTGGTTTATCCAGGTCATGGGCCGGCTACGACTATTGGTTATGAAAAGGCTAATAATCCATTTTTAGTCAGCTGAGTCTTTTTTATACGGGATATACTTTCCGACCACTGGCATTCTGCTGAGTTCAGCTGCTTCAACACGTAATATCAGTGCAGCGAACAACAACATAAACAATAGTGAAGATCCGTAATAGATGAAAAGATAACCTATCCATTCAGGAGAAATATTTTGTACAATCAATTCGTGAACCAGATAAAATAATACGGCTATAGTGAGATAGGTGATGAGTTTCTTTTTTGGATAGGGGATGGCGTAATATTTCTGGCCCAGCAAATAGCTGATCACCATCATAAAAGCGTAACAGATAAACGTTGCCCACGCAGCGCCTGTATAGCCAAACAATGGAATCCACCAATAATTCAGTAAGATGGTAATAGCAGCCCCAGCAATAGTTATATAGGCACCTGTCATGTTTTTATTGGTAAGCTTATACCAGATGGAGAGGTTATAATAGATTCCCAGAAATACAGATGCCATTGCCAGTATAGGAACAATATGAATTCCTTCAGCATATTCCTTAAATTTTGAGGCTATAAGCAACTGCCAGAAATCTAAAAACAGACTGATTCCCAAAAACATAAAACAGCAAGCAATAATAAAAAACTTCATTACCCTTGCATATGTTTTTTTGGCATCATCTCTTACAGACTGATTAAAGAAAAAAGGCTCAGCTGCAAGGCGAAAAACCTGAATAAATATGGTGATTAGCACTGCAAGCTTATAATTAGCGCCAAAAATTCCTAATTCTCTATCCTGTTCCAGAGGAGTACCTACAGCTACTCTTCTGTAGATTACTCTGCTTAACATTTCGTTAATCATTCCTCCAAATCCCACAATAATCAGGGGATAGGAATAGCGTAAAATATCTTTCCAAAGTTTACTGTCAAAGTTGAAACGGAATGCACCAATTTCTTTATATAAAAGCACCAAAGTGGCTGCACTGGCAAAGAGATTGGCCAGAATAAAGTATCCAACACCTATTGAAGGATCATAGATAACACCTGGAAAACCTGAGGGATTGCCTTCGTGCGCTCCTTTAGCAATAAAGAGGAAAAAGAAAACAATGGCGATGTTTATCAGGATAGAAGCCATATTGATAAAGGCGTACTTGGCCGGACGTTCCTCCAATCGTAGTTTAGATAAGGGAATGACAGCCAGTGTATCAAAGAAAACAATCCAGATCATCCAACTTACATATTGAGGATGGTTCGTTAGTCCCAGAAAGACGGTTATGTCACTTTTACATAAAAAAAGAACAAGGGTGAAGATAGTTGTAGTAGCAAGAATAGAAACCGTAAGCGTATTATATAAGGTTTTTCGATCGGTTGTTTGAGCGAACCTGAAATAACTGGTTTCCAATCCATAAGTATATAAAACATTCAGGAAAGGTATAACTGCATATACCTGTGTGAGGTCGCTTGTGGTGGCTGCATCAAATAGCCGGAATCCCAGCAACGTAAGACCATAATTTAGAAATCGGCTGAATATCTTGGGTACTCCATACCACATTGTATGGCTTGCCAGTTTTTTGATACCGCTCAACTGTAATGTTTTAGCAATAAAATTAAAGGATATTGTTGAACTGGTTCAATTATGTGATCTTTGTGTTGTTTTGATTGTTCTTAATAATCAATACACTCTAAATATAATAATGAGTTATTACTATTTGGGGTGAAGTGTAAACATTGGATTCATCTTTGAAAAGATTCCTATGTGTAAGTAGCATATTATATGTATTCACCTTTCATTAAACGAAATAATATTATGTAGGTGAACTGTTGCATAATGTTACGCTGAAAAAGAGGCCTATTGCCTCAGAATTATTAAAAAAAAAGTATTACCGATGAAAAAATTTCTATTCTTGTCTGTTTTTAGTGTGTTTGTTATCAGCGCATCTGTAGCACAGAATGTGCCGCTGGACGGTACAGTTGAGTATCTCAAGGGTCAACATAAAAAAACATCTGCACTTGAACTGCCTTATCCAACTGAAGTCATAGAAAATGCTATAAAAGAATCTATGGCAAAAAAAGGATACAAAGAGGAAAAAAGTAAAGGAGTGCAGGTCTTTAGGGGTGTAAAGCTTGATGGAGATACAGAACTTACAGATCTTCATTTTAAAGTAGAAAGAAAAAACAGAAAAGAAAAAAATTCTTCTATCGTACACCTTATTGTAGGCAGGTCCAGTGAAAATGTTGCTTTAAGAACAGAACACGATCATCATAAAGCAGATTATGCTAAAACATTTTTAACGAATCTTGTGCCTTCCGTTGCTGCTCATCAGTTAGAACTTGATATTAAGGAGCAGGATGAAACTATTAAAAAGGCTGAGAAGAAATATAAAAGTCTTCAGAGCGATCAGAAATCCCTTGAAAAAAGATTACAGGAAACACAGGATAAGCTTGAGCAAAACAGAAAGGATCAGGAAGCTCAGGTAGCGGAGTTGGATAGGCAAAAGTCTGTACTATCTGAAATGCAATCACGTCGTAGTTTTAATAATTAATACGGATAGCTGCCTTGGTTTTTATTCTATCAATGAGAAAATAGTAAATCAATAGGAGTGTCTACCTGGATTATATTCGCCTAATGCCAAATCGGTTCCTCATTATAGACAATTTTGAAACTTGTGTGATCAAAGCGTTTTATAAGTTTCTCTATTAACAAAGAGCAATATTTGGTTTTAATGCCTCCTGAAATTTTTTTTCTTCAGGAGGCATTTTATATTATTCACTGCTATAATCAGCATTGTTTAACATAGTGTTATCTGTAAGCGTTTGCAGAAACTCAAGCAGATAAAATTTCTCAAGATTATCTAATACGATATTATTGTTCAGTAATGGATCCAGTGTTGGGCCTTTTTGAATATAGTCCGAATAATGGTTGAGCATTTCTGTAATACTATGAAATCTGCCATCATGTGTATAATAGCTCGTTACAGCCACATTTCTTAATGAAGGAACTTTAAATTTGAGCGAATCTGTTAATTGAGTAGTAAAATCCATCCTGCCATAATCAATATTAAAAGGATTAACTACTAATCCAGTATTACGAAAACTGTGATCAGTAAAAAGAGGTTCTTTATGGCATGATGCACACTTAGATTGAAATAACAGATATCCCTGTAGCTCTGATTCGTTGAATTCAGCCTGGCCTTTTATAAATCGATCGTATTTAGCATCTGATGAAACAATTGTAGCTACAAATTGAGATATAGCATCTTTGATTTTGTTTCCTGAAATATTATCATTACCAAATGCTTCGCCAAATAATCTTTTATAATTATCAGATGCATTTATTTTTTTTATAACCCCCTCGTAGGTTTCTCCCATTTTTTCGGGAGACGTTAAACAGGATTCAACCATTGATGGAAGATCTGCAACACTGCCATCCCATTTATAAGATTGCTGCCAAACCATATTAAATATACCGGGCGGGTTTCTTGTTGTGTGTTGATAATTGGTGCCATGACCAAGATCATGATCGAATTGTGTAAAGCCAGCCATTTGTTGGTGACATGAGCCGCAGTTTACATCATTAAACAGGGATAAATTATTATCGTAAAATAATTTTTTGCCCAGTTTTACTCCTTGTCTGGTGAGTGGGTTTTCATGAAACGAATAGTTAGGCAAAGGAAAACCTTCAGGGATTTGGAATGATATAATTTCAGGAGTGGGGTAATGTTTAACACCTGACTTTTTACACGCAGCAACTAAAAAAGATATTCCAATAATACTACAGACTATCCATATCGTAATATTATATTTCACGGTATTTTCTTCTGTTTTGTTTATGTTCTGATTTTCTTTTTTTATCCTCCATCCGCCTGATCCTCGAGCTATTAGTTGCTTTTGTGGCAATACGTTCTTTTTCTTTTTTTAAAGAACGATTGATCAGTTCATTCATTTTTTTTATTACCTCAAGCTTATTACTCAATTGTGAACGGTGTATCTGACTGCGAACCTGCAGAACTCCTTCAGCATTGATATTGTTTCTCAGTTTGATACTAAGCCTAAGTTTTTGATTGTCATTAAGGATAACAGAATTAGTGATATTAAAATAGCCTTCAACCATTGTTTCTACCTTGTTGACATGCTGACCGCCTTTGCCTCCACTTCGGGCTGTTTTAAATCTAATTTCAGGTAATATGTCAATTGGCTGTGCCATCACCGTAAATTTACATGAAAAATAATAGTATGGAAGTAACTATTCGCGGTGCTCAACAGCAGGTGGATGAATGGATTAAAACAACTGGGGTAAGATATTTTAGTGAGCTTACTAATATGGTAATACTGACTGAGGAAGTGGGGGAGCTGGCACGTATTATGGCAAGAAAATACGGTGATCAATCCTTTAAAGAATCAGATAAACAAAAGGATCTGGGAGATGAAATGGCAGATGTTTTATGGGTATTGCTGTGTTTAGCTAACCAAACAGGTATTGATTTGACAGATGCGTTGAGAAAAAATTTCGAAAAGAAAAATATCAGGGATGCCACAAGGCATATAAATAATGAAAAATTGAGGTAATTTATTCTGAGGATCTCGGAACATCTATATTGTATTTGTTATGTAGCTTTTTATACTTTTTTTGATTGTTTTTGTTTTTAATGTTTACAACGCTAGACATCACTCCTGAGAGTTTGGTTTTTACCCAATAATTAAATACGGACTTGTTTTTGTCGCGAGCAAAAAATATAGAAGACTTCTCTTTGTTGTTATTCTTTATTATAGCGTTGGCAAGTATATTTTCTATTTTAAGAAGTAGGCCTTTTTTACCAGGATTTTTTTTATTGAGAAGTTTGATTTTCAGGTTTTCGTATTTAAAGTGCATGGTGCCGGACGCAGCATGTTTGTTGCCGGCCCATTTTGCATGCAAAGAATCTGATTTTCCGGAAACAATAGCGGCAGATAAAAGAGGTTGAGTAATTGTTGAGTATTCCTGCAAATGAATAGGAGAAGTGAGTAGATGCATTCTAAAAGAAGAAAGACTATCGGGGTACGATTCAGCATACTGGATTTTATGGACGTATGTGCTAAACAATCTAAGAGAACCATCTAAATAAATACTATCCTGATTTTCTCCTTTATTAGACAGGTTTGTTACAGTAGCATTAATGTCTATAAGTGGAATGATGCCTTTTTGATGAGTTGATGCAGATATTTCATTTACGGTAACACTACTATTGGTAATGAAAAGAGTATCTGCGGTAAATGGAAAATTTATTTTTTTTATCATCTCCGTTGGCATAAGTTTTATGCGAGATCTTAATAAAGGAAGCCTTTTGTCTTTAGTAGTATGTAGATCAATATTATTGAATATTACCTTCCTGACTTTGATTTCTCCTCCTTTCCGGAATGCTGGTGTAAGGGCCAAATGTTGAAAAATGATCGATTCTCCCTTTAATTCAAGATGATCAAACTGGTATTCGGATTTTTTTAACCTATCCTCCATTTTTTCATTTGGCGTTACAGAAAAATCCTTCAATTGCAACCGGTGGTTTTCAGGATGCCATTGAATATTGTTAGCTTTGACAGTGGTGCTGTTGTTCTTATATTTTATTTCTCCCTTCTGAATAGTGGCATTATTAATCAATGATTCAGCGTTTATTTTTTTAGAGGAAAACTGTTTGTTTTTGTAGATAGCATGGAGATTTTCAATGTTCAGGGCTGAGTTGTTTTCTATTTCTTTTTGCACAGTTGCATTGTTAAGATGCATAATGACGGAACCTTCGAATGTCGTTTTTTTATGGATATTCTTGACAATGGTTGCGTCAGTGATAGTAGCGCTAACATCTGACACTTTTACGTCAAAGCCATTTTTTAGTAAAGAAAATTGACCGTTTGTAAAGTTTATCAGCTTTAATGTAAAGCTTGATAAATCAGTTGAATGAATCCTGTTTTGAAGAATCAATTTCGGTATAACGAAATTAAATGTTGAATCTTTTATTTCTACATGGCTGATCTCATGCTGATAATAATTATTGATAATTATTTCTCCTGTATTTATTGTTGTATTATTTATTGGAAACGAAAGCCCATCTATTTTACCTTCAAGATTATTCCATGTCATGAGATGATTAACAGAGCGCACTTCATCCATACAAATATCTTTTACTTTTAATAGTAAATAAGGTGAATGAGGATGATCGCTGAAATTAAGCTTGTTTATATCTATTCTGTCAATTCTGATAACGGGTAAGCCTTTGCTGGTGGAATTATTATTCTTTTCCCCTTTAACTATATCAATGTCTCCAACATTTATATGGTCTATTTGTATGATGTCTTCTTTTTCCAAAAGGTCCCAGTCAAATATTTCCCATCCGATATCCTTTCCATTTATTGTAGTGTTGTTGATGAGTTTTAGTTTAAACTGAGCTGCGTGATTGTACCGTGTGCTTCCGTTAAAATCGTAGTTGGCGATATCAAGAGATAGTTTGTTTGTTGTAAAATGAATGTTTTCAACATGCAATCTGGGTAAGGATCTTTTAATATCAATCATCGAGTCGCTCATGAAAAATCTGTTCAATAATATAAGAGAACTAACTCCATGCATGTTCATAGACAAGGGAAGATTTCCTGTGGATTGTAGTTTTACCCGTCCTTTTTTTATTTGAAAACTATCTACCTGGATAATCTCATGCATATCATTGAGTGTTTTATAAAATAAGTCAGACCGTTTGAGCTTTTCATTTTTATCATGATTAATATTGTTTTTTTGACCTGCATCAGTTGTGATAAGAATATCGGGATTAACCAACTCTGCACTTCTCGCTTTTAATCTTTTTAGTATGAGGTCTTCTATACTGACATTTGATAGTTTTAGCAATGGCGCAGCGAAACTTAGTTTTTTGGGATGATTATTAAAATGGGTAGGTTTATATGATGTGTTTATTAACAGTACTTCATTATTAATAAATGAAAATTCTTCAACGTTTAACTGAAACAAACTGTCTTTTGTCATAAAGTTGATATTTCGTTGATCCAGATGTATGCTTCCTACAGATATATTTTCTTTTTTAACTTCTATGTTTTCCAGACGCATATTCATAATATCTGTGCCATATATTTCTTTATTGTTTTGATTTTCTATAAGACTAAAACTACCTCCATTAATATCAATGTATTTTATCTTAATTCCGCTGATCAGTTCTCTGGTTGCTTCGTGGATAACGGTAATGGTGTCTTTCGTTTGTTTTTTATTAGCAATAACCAGTTTGGGATTATGTATAATAAGGGAATCTATAGTGATTTCTTCCTTTTCATAGATTGAAGTGAGGTCGGTTGATTTAAAATATATTTGATGAGAATTGATGTATAAATAGTCGGGGTTGTCCACTGACGAAACAATAGCAAAAGAATCTAGTTGGAAAAATTGATTTTTTCCTGAAAAGTGTAATTGATTAAACGTCATTTCATGAAGACCGGATGGGAGTAATAGTGTCTGTTTTTTAATATTCAACTCTACTTCATCGGAAAAAAGAAAATGTTTATTGTTGTCCTTTTTTTGTGAGAAATTGGTAATATGAAGATTGATTCCTTCGCCATGAATTTTTCCTGAATGATGGCTGTCCTCCATTTTTAATTCACCATTAGTTATAGAAAAGTTTTTTAGTTGGAGATAAGTAAGGGCTTTTTCAAGGACATTTGAAATGTGCGAAAAATGAAAGTTCGGGTCCTCTGTGTTTTTTATTCTGTTATAAGAATGAAAAACGGGTTTACTGATAGCGAGACTATCGATAGTTAATTTTTTGTTGAAAAGGATTTCCTGTAGGGAGTGGACAGAAAAATAAAGATTGGCAAATTTTATATTATAAAATGTTGGATGTTGCGAAGTGTCAATACAGTTAAGGGTTGCGTCTTTAATAATAATTTCTTTATCCAGCAGCGCTACCTTTATTTTAGAAGAGTTGAAAGAATAGCTGTTGTTGGTCTCCTTTGATATAAGGAGCTGGATAAGTTCATCAAACCGATAAGCAACTATATAGCGAATCAGAAACGCTCCGGATGTAATAAGCAGCATCACTACAATTCCAATACTTATTAACCACGTTTTTAGTCTCACAAATATGGGTATTACTGTAAATATACAGTATTCCGGCGGCCTGAACTTTTAACCAAGTATCAGGTGGTTTTACGTTTTTATAGACTACAGCTGACTATCATTTTGGGTTTTTGCCACAGATAAAAAAATATACTATTATTAATCAGCTTTTAATAGGTAAACATATTTATATATTTGCGCTCTATGGCTACAGATAGTAACAGGTTTCAGGCGATTATATCGCATTGCAAAGAATACGGTTTTATATTCCCTTCCAGCGAAATTTATGATGGTTTGAGTGCTGTGTATGATTATGGCCAATGGGGGGCCGAGTTGAAGAAAAATATCCGTGATTATTGGTGGAAAAGCATGACCCGGATGCACGAGAATATTGTGGGTATAGATGCTGCTATTTTTATGCATCCTACAACCTGGAAAGCCAGTGGACATGTTGATAATTTCAGCGATCCGATGATAGATAACAAGGATTCTCAAAAAAGATATCGGGTAGACCATCTTATAGAAGCCCATGCCGAATTGCTGGAGAAAAACAATAATAAGGCAGAAGCAGATGAGTTACTTAAAGAAATGGATCGTTTGCTTGCTGCTAACGATTTTGAAGGACTCAAAAAATTAATTGAAGATAATAGGATCAAATGCAGCGTTAGTGGTACTGTTAACTGGACTGACGTAAGACAATTTAACCTTATGTTTTCTACCCAATTGGGAAGTGTGACGGATGAAGCCAGTGAGATATATCTGAGGCCAGAAACAGCCCAGGGAATTTTCGTAAACTTTTTAAATGTTCAGAAAACTGCGAGAATGAAAATTCCTTTTGGAATTGCGCAGACAGGAAAAGCATTTAGAAATGAGATAGTGGCCCGTCAGTTTATATTCAGAATGAGAGAATTTGAGCAAATGGAAATGCAGTTTTTTATTCGTCCCGGAACACAAAAGGAGTGGTATGAGTTCTGGAAAAATGAAAGACTTAACTGGCATTTAAGTCTGGGTATTCCTGCCGAAAAGTTTCGTTATCACGATCATATCAAGCTGGCGCATTATGCTGATGCAGCTTGTGATATAGAGTTTGAATTTCCAATTGGATTTAAAGAAGTGGAGGGAATTCATAGCCGGACTGACTTTGATTTAAAGCAGCACCAGGAATACAGCAGAAAAAAACAGCAATACTTTGACAATGATATAGACCCTTCAACGGGTAAGCCGTTTGGGAATTATATTCCCTATGTTATTGAAACCTCTATAGGACTTGACAGGATGTTTTTGCTTATTATGAGCAATGCTTACACCGAAGAAGATCTCAGTACACCTGAAAAAAAGGATGAAAGAGTAGTACTAAAGTTTCCTCCCAAACTGGCGCCTATCAAACTCGCTGTTTTGCCATTGCTTAAAAAAGATGGCTTACCTGAGATAGCCAAACAAATAATGGACGATTGTAAACCCCATTTCTACTGCTTCTATGAAGAGAAAGATGCTATAGGAAAAAGATATAGAAGAATGGATGCTATTGGTACACCATTCTGTGTAACTGTCGACCATCAGTCAAAAGAAGATGGTACAGTTACTATCCGACATAGAGATTCAATGCAACAGGAACGCGTGAAAATCAATGAGATAAGAAATATTGTAGAAAAAAGTATTTTATAAATACTAGGTATAGCAATTGCAGTAATAATTTGTATATTTAGCGTAGCAACATAAGCCTAAATAATCTAATATCTAAAAAATCTTTATGCTTGCTATAGAATTGACATTACCTGTATTGCTGATTGTTGGATTAATATGTTTTTCTTTTATTACAGGCTACTGGCTGCGTTCTTCTCAAATAAAAGAATATCGCAAGAAAGTAGTAGGTCTTGAAAAGGAGATGCTTCATAATCATGCAGAAATACTTGATCTCCAAAAAGAACGTGCTCAATTATTGAAGCAGTTTAAAGAATCAAGTATTCCGGTTATTCCGTTAAACAGCAAAGACGATACAAGCAACGATAAACAGAGACGGGTTAAATAGATAGAGTTCTCTACGTTTAACCATACAATTCCTGGTGAATTGATCTTTTATCGTATCCCAGAGACAGGATACGATCTTTTGCTTCTATGATCATGTTCTTCCATCCGCACAAATAAAAATAAGCTTCCTCGATTTTATATTGTTGAATTATGTCTTCGTAAATGGCGTGTACATAGCCTTTGATTACTCCTTCACTCTGTTCTCTTGAATAAACAGGAGTATAACTATAGGAGTGTATAACATTTTCAAGTTCTTTTAATTCCTGAGCATATAATGTATCTGCAATCATTCTGCAACCGAATACAAGGTAAATATGTTTGTGAGGTCTTTTTTTTAAGACTATATCATATAACATTGATCGAAAAGGAGCAACCCCTGTACCGGTACAAATGAGAAATATATCTTTTTCGATGGAATCGGGAAGTGTGAATATTCCCTGAGGTCCGCGAACGGGTATTAACGTTCCAACTTGCACTTCATTAAACAAATAATGCGTACCTGCACCTCCCTCCAATAAGACGATAATTAATTCAAAGACATTAGACCCATCGGGCCATGAAGCAATAGAGTAACTGCGCCATCTTTTATTAGGTTTTTCATGGATAGGCAAATCTAATGTTACAAACTGCCCGGGTATAAAATCAAAACTCTCTAATTCCGGTATTTCAAACCAGAACCGTCTGGTCGAAGATGTTGCCTCTTCAATCCGAAGAACTCTTGCAGTGTACCATGGTAACATATATAGAATAATAGGTTAACAAGTATCCTGAAGATACTACGAATTAAGGAGGAATGGTATTATGCGAGGTTATTACCACTGCAATAATGTTATTGCTAATTTAAACAATAATAGAACGGTTGCGCATATAGCTGTCATAGAATAAACCAAGATTGAGATGATTGAGGGAAAAGTGTATAAGGAGTACATTAATTTGTTTAGTAAGCAAAAAAATGAAGACATCCCGAAAATAAACGAGGTCTTTGAGAGCCGCTTAAACGACTACCTGTTACCATCAGGTATCCGAATAAAAAAGAGGGTGTCTCTTACTTTTGAGACACCCTCTTTTTATATTTAATCGTTTATATTAGTCTTGGCTGAACTTAAACTCAACCCTTCTGTTTTGTGCTTTTCCTGCTGCAGTGCTATTGTCTGCAATAGGTTGTGACATTCCAAAACCTGCTGAATGTAGTTTTGATTTATCAACGCCTTTTTTAGCCAGAGCATCTACAATTGCTGCTGCTCTTTTTTCAGAAAGTGCCTGATTGAATTCTTCTTTACCTACATTATCTGTATGCCCGTTTACATGCAATGAAATTTCAGGGTATTGTTTCATATAAGCAACAATATCATCTAATTCTTTCAATGCTTTAGCAGTTGGTTTAGTGCTTCCTGTAACAAACTGAACGTTTGCTGCATTAAATTTAGGAATAGCAGGACATCCATCATTTTCTTTTACTCCCGGAATTCTTGGACATTTATCTTCTTCATCATTAATACCATCACCGTCAGTATCAGGGATTGGACAACCGTTGTATTTTGGTAGACCAGCCTGGTTAGGACATTTATCTTCTTCGTCATTGATACCATCACCATCAGTATCAGGGATCGGACAACCGTTGTATTTGGCAGTACCAGCCTGGTTAGGACATTTATCTTCTTCGTCATTTATACCATCACCATCAGTATCAGGGATCGGACAACCGTTGTATTTGGCAGTGCCAGCCTGGTTAGGACATTTATCTTCTTCGTCATTTATACCATCACCATCAGTGTCAGGAATTGGGCAACCTTCGTATTTAGCTAATCCTGCAGTAGTAGGACATTTGTCTTCCTTGTCAGGAATACCATCGCCATCAGTATCAGTCGGTTTAACAGGTTTGCCACCAAATAATCTCAGTTTAGCACCTACTTCAATAGATTGATTCAAAAATTGTGTTTCACCTGTGAAGTTTGGATTTAATTGTCTATTTACTACACCTACACCATGAAGATACTTTCCAAACACTGACACTCTTGAGTGTGGAAAAAGCTCAACTCCACCAACAATAGCTGTTGCATGAGGGTCAAGAGACTGGCGAGGAAATGCAGCATTTTTTGGACTAAAATCATTAAAGAAATTAAATTGAGGACCAGCTAATATTGCCAGTTTTTCAACTACATGCCACTTTAACAATACAGGAACAGATAAGTAGGTTATGTCTCCTGAATAGTTAGCGCCGTTTTCTGTTTTTGGTTTGTATTTGTATGATGAAAACAGAAACTGTGGTTCGATTGATACTTTTTTACCTAATGGTAAATTTAAGTAAGCACCACCGCTCCATCCCAGGCCAAATTTATAATCTTGGGATGCGATGCCGTTATTTACGCGGAACTTGTTAAAGTTTGCAGCACCAAGAATACCTACTGAAGGACGATATCCTTCTGTTTCCTTGGATTGTGCAAAAGAATTTAATGAAAATGCTATTAAAAGCATATAGATCAAAATTTTCTTCATGGAAGTATATTTATGGTTAGTAAAAAAATGTGGAGGAGTATAAAATTTAAGCAATCAGTTAATTGTTTGGTATTCAGGTATAAAAGTACGGTTTTTTTTAATCGCCATTAAATTTTTTGAATACAGAAAACCAGTGGCAGGCGTGTAATTCAAAATGATTAATATCCTCATAATTAGCATATCAGTATAATTACGACCTTATGAGTGAGTAATCTTTCGGGCTTTAATGAAAAAAAACTTATTAACTTCGCGTCCGCATTGTATGAATTTGTCGACGTTGTTATCGTCTTTTCTCGAAAATAATTCCCGCCTTTTTCAATTGGCGGACAGGCTTTCCTATGCCGACCCTCAGCATATTTATTGTAAGAATTTAAGAGGAAGTTCACCTGCTTTTTTTATTGCTTCAGCTTTTTTACATGATTCATTTAAAGGATTGAATCATCTTATTATTTGTGATGATGCTGAAACGGCAGCGTATTTTCAAAACACATTGGAAAGTCTTACGAACGCGCTTGATCTTTTTTATTTTCCTTCATCATTCCGGAATAGAAAAAATTTTGGACTGCTAAACAGCAGTCATGTTATGTTGCGAACGGAAACACTTACAAAGCTTTCCGCAGGAGGAAATAAAAAAATAATAGTCACTTATCCTGAAGCCGTATTTGAAAAAGTGCTGTTACCCGGAACGCTTGCCCGTAATATCATTTATATAAAAACAGCTGATACCATTGATGTAGATGCATTAATGGATAAAATGGTTAGCTACGAATTTGAACGTACTGATTTTGTCTATCAGCCCGGTCAATTCGCTTTGCGTGGTGGTATACTGGATATTTATTCCTTTGGCAATGAAAAACCTTATCGTATTGAGTTGTTTGGTAATGATGTGGATAGTATAAGGATTTTTGATCCGGAAACTCAGTTAAGTGAGAGAAAGCTATTGCAGGTAAGTATTATTCCAAATATTGAGACGCAGTTTAACGATGGTGAAAAAATTTCTCTGTTAGAATACCTTCCGGAAAATACTGTGGTTTGGATGCAGGACTGGGAGTTAATTCATGAGCGAATGCTTACTCAGGAAGAGGATTTGCAGCTCTTTCTGGATAATGAACCTGCAAAAAATAAAGAAGAAGACAATGAGGAAAGAATCAGTCTGCAAAAAGAAGATTTTATTACGACGGATTTATTAACCCAGCAGGTGGCTCTGCGTAATACTGTTGAATTTGGTTATCATTCTTCGTACAATAATTTTGTAGAAATTGATTTTCGTACAAAAGAGCAACCTTCTTTTAACAGGAAATTTGATTTTCTGATTAAGGATTTAAAAGAATGGGAAAAAAAGGGATTCGGACTTTATCTTTTCGCTGAAAATCCGAGGCAACTCGAAAGATTACATGGAATTTTCGAGGATCTTAAAGTGGAAATTAACTTTACGCCGATCCCTGTGGCTATTCATCAGGGTTTTATTGATGAGGATCTTAAAGTAGTTTGTTATACTGATCACCAGATATTTCAGCGGTATCATAAATACAAAGTAAAGCAGGCCTATAACAAAAATAAAGCCCTTACGATACGTACGCTTCGTGAACTACAACCGGGAGATTATGTAACACATATTGATCATGGAGTAGGCATATACAGTGGTTTGCAAAAAATAGAATCCAATGGAAAATTGCAGGAAGCAGTAAGAATTATTTATCGTGATAGTGATATTTTATATGTCAATATTAACTCGCTTCATAAAATTTCAAAATATACAGGGAAGGAAGGAACAGTACCGAAAGTAAATAAATTGGGTAGTGATGCATGGCAGAAGTTGAAAGAAAAAACTAAAACCAAGGTTAAAGAAATTGCATTTGATCTTATACAGCTGTACGCCCAACGTAAAGCCCAGCAAGGTTTTTCTCATAGCCCGGATAATTATATGCAGAATGAACTGGAAGCTTCTTTTATCTATGAAGACACTCCTGATCAGGGCAAAGCTACTGAGGATGTGAAAAAGGATATGGAATCTCCCTCACCAATGGATAGACTCGTTTGCGGTGATGTAGGTTTTGGTAAAACAGAGATAGCGATACGCGCAGCATTCAAAACCTGCCTCGATGGAAAGCAGGCTGCTATACTTGTACCTACAACCATTCTGGCGTTTCAGCATTATAAAACATTTAAAGACCGGTTAAAGGATTTTCCTGTAACAGTTGATTTTGTTAATCGTTTTAAATCATCCAAAGAAAAAAAGGAAACATTTAAGAAACTGGAAGAAGGTAAGATCGATATCATAATTGGTACACATGGTTTATTGGGTAAGGAGGTGAAGTATAAAGATCTTGGTTTGCTGATTATTGATGAAGAGCAAAAGTTTGGCGTGGCGCATAAAGAAAAAATCAAAACACTACGTACCAGCGTTGATTGCTTAACATTAACCGCTACGCCCATTCCGCGTACGCTGCAATTTAGCCTGATGGGCGCGCGCGATTTAAGTATTATTAATACACCACCTCCTAATCGTCAGCCTATTGAAACGGAAGTTCAATTGTTTAATCCTGATTTTATAAGGGACGCTATATATTATGAAACGGAACGCGGCGGGCAAGTCTTTTTTATTCACAATCGAGTAATGGGTCTGCCGGAAATGTGCGCTCTTATTCAGGGTTTATGTCCTGACTTAAGTATTGGATATGCGCATGGACAACTGGATGGAACAGCACTGGAAGAAAGAATATTGGATTTTATAGATAAAAAATATGATGTATTGGTTTGTACAAATATTGTAGAGAGCGGAGTGGATATACCAAATGTCAATACCATCATAGTCAACAACGCTCATCATTTTGGATTAAGCGATCTTCATCAGTTAAGAGGAAGAGTAGGCAGAAGTAATAAAAAAGCTTTTTGTTATTTGCTGGCTCCTCCATTAAGTACTCTCCCCAATGATTCTAAAAAACGCCTACAAACACTTGAACAGCATAGTGAACTGGGTTCCGGATTTCAGATAGCTATGCGCGATCTTGATATTAGGGGAGCGGGAAATCTGCTGGGAGGTGAACAAAGTGGGTTTATGGCTGATATAGGATTTGAGATGTACCAGAAAATTCTGGAAGAAGCTATCAAAGAACTAAAAAGAACTTCATTTCGCGAACTCTTTAAAGAAGAGATCTCGAAACAGGAAGATTACGTACAGGATTGCACTATTGATACCGATCTGGAAATACTTATTCCTGATAGCTACGTGGAAAGTATTACGGAAAGGTTATCATTATATACGCGGTTGGATAATTGTGATACTGAAAAAGAATTGCAACATTTCGATCAGGAACTAAAAGACAGATTCGGACCTGTTCCATCGCAGGTAGTAGATCTTTTTGACACTGTACGTTGCAGAAAAATGGCAGTTCAGCTTGGTTTTGAAAGACTGGTGCTTAAGGATAATGTACTAAGATGTTATTTTATCAATAACCATGAGTCGCCATACTTCGAAAGTGACGTTTTTAATGGTATTCTCAATTACATTCAGCGTGGTACTAATAAAGCAAGGATAAAACAGTCGGGTAAGCTATTTATGCTGGTTGTTGATGGGGTCAGGTCAATGCAGGACATACTGAAGTTTTTAAAGGAGATGGAGAAAAACCTTGCTATTTCTAGCAGTCAATAAGCTCAAACAGCTATAGAAATGCTTAAATTGGTGTAAAACTCCACCATCATGACTCAGCAAAACAGTTTTCTCGGTACTGACGAGCCGGCACTGATTACCCCTTCCAGTGATGAAAAAACAATGGCTCTTTTGTCGCATGTTCTTGCACTAGCGACCTGGATTGTGGGACCACTTATTATTTATCTGGTTAAGAAAGATGAATCGCAGTATGTAACGGCGCATGCAAAAGAGTCGTTGAATTTTCAGATTACTATAGCTATTGCCGCCATTATATGTTCAGCGCTTGTTTTTATTATAATAGGCATCTTTTTACTTCCCCTTTTAGGATTAGTGAACCTTGTGTTAGTTGTGGTGGCCACTATCAAGGCCAGCGAAGGAAAATTTTATAAATACCCTTTCACTATTAAATTTATCAGGTAGTCAATAAACTCTTTTCCATGATCACATGGGGAAGAGTTACTTCCTGAAACTCTTCACTGATAATTATGTAGCCCATTTTTTCATAAAATCCGGTAGCGGTTTTACGAGCATGCATGGTGATGGCGAAAAATCCTCTGTCGCGAGCTATATTTTCAGCGAATTGAATTAGTGCCCTGCCTACACCTTTTCCCTGTAAAGTATTATGTACAGCCATTTGCCTTAGTCTTACGCTTCCGGGATTTGACTGAATCAAGATGCAGCAACCCAGCATTTTTTCTTCTTCAAATGCCGCTATCAGAATATCATCTTTTTCTTTTTCTAACTCTTCGGGTAAAAGGCTCAATCCCAGTGGCTTGCGTAGTATTTCGTCGCGCAACTGCACCATCTGATGATACTCAGGTGAACCATAATCTATAAGTTTGAGTGCCATGAGTTAACGATTGTTGATGGTATACAGTGAGCGTCTTGCAATATAAGCAATTCACCACTAGTTATGGCCTTATACGGTGGTATATCATTCACCACCGTTTTTTCTTCTTTTTCTGATTATTATAATTAATCAGTGTGATTTGTTTAGATTATCTCAAAAACTATATTTTTGCAGCCGTAACTAAACTTTACAAAAATGTC
>CAZQIQ010000003.1:133162-142961 GCA_964593835.1 uncultured Chitinophagaceae bacterium | reverse complement strand
TAGAGCAACTGCCTTCTAAGCAGTAGGTCATTGGTTCGAATCCAATCCGAATCACTCCGTAAAGAGGGTGCATCTAAGTTTAGGTGCACCCTCTTTTTATTTGGGTAGCTGATGGAGAAAACTTTCTCCTTTGTAGATTATCAGATGGCTTCTCAAAACTTCTTTCGTACTCAAATTGATGTTATAGTTCACATAGAATATTCTAAAAAGAACTTCAGCCATAGGTTTAAAGAACCATGAACTAATATTAGCATAACGCAGCGATCAATGTAATAATGATTGCTGCTTTTTATAGTTATGTGATCTCACTACTATGTGAATGGAGGTATATTGACATTATAACTTACTGCGAATATCAAATCTTAAAATGTACATGCTTCTCTTACTATATCTTTTGAAGTGTTATGCCAAATCAACGGTAATGTTTAAATAAAATATTGTTCGGTTATTCAGGCCATATTTTTTAAAAATACGTTCGTTTAGTAATGGTCGATATCGTAGAATTATAAAAGCTGTTTTTATTTATTAGACTTGTTTAAAAATGGAAGTAATAATAAACCCCACTTGAGGTGGGGTTTATTATATACTATATTCAGACGCTATTAGTTATCGTGGACAATATTTGATCATTCTGCCAGGTGCCCAGGGGTTAACGCCAGGAAGTGTCCAGGCAAGGTCTTCATGACAGGTAACTTCACTACGATCAAAACGAATAGCACATACTCCTGATGGTTGTTGCTCGGGACAATCTCCAATAAGCATATCGGGGCTCTGTGTTGAATAATAACCAATCATAGGATTTGCAGATCCATATGCTCCGCATCCCCATCTGATCCAAACATAGCCTGTTTGATCGTCGGTTTTACTGGGAGAAGTTGCGTTAGTAAATGAAACAAATGAAATCGTAAGTACTGCCAGGACGGCAATAGCAAGCATGATTTTTTTCATGTAGATAGGTGTTTGTTGTTTAATAAGATGAAGGTCGTTGACTAAATGAAGATAACCGAAATAATGTTTTTACCAAAGAATTGCTCTCGATTTATTATTAGTTAATTGGTAAAAACATTAATTCGTAGAAAGAAGTTTAATGTTACACATTAAACTTAATCCCCTGAGCCAAGGGGAGCCTGTCTGAATAATTAATCGTATTGGTTTGCCTCCGCATATAGTTCTTCCATGCATCACTTCCGCTTTCTCTGCCTCCACCAGTCTCTTTTTCACCACCGAATGCACCTCCGATCTCTGCTCCTGAAGTGCCGATGTTTACATTAGCTATTCCGCAATCACTTCCTGCTGCAGATAAAAATAGCTCAGCTTCACGCAGATCAAGTGTCATAATTGAAGATGATAAACCTTGCGGAACTCCATTTTGAATAGCAATGGCTTCTTCGAGCGTTTTGTATTTTATAAGGTATAAAATAGGAGCGAAGGTTTCGTGTTTAACAATATTGAAATGAGCAGCCACTTCTGCGATACATGGTTTTACATAACAATCACTCTCGTATCCTTTGCCTGATAAAACACCTCCTTCAACAATAAATATTCCTCCTTCTTCCTTGCATTTTTTAATAGATGCCTGATATTGTTGAACGGCATCGGAGTCAATTAGCGGACCTACATGATTTTTTTCATTGAGTGGATCGCCGATTGATAACTGTGCGTATGCTGCGATTAATTTTTTCTTTACTTCTTCATAAACCTCTTCATGAACAATTAGTCTCCTTGTAGTGGTACAACGTTGACCAGCTGTACCGACAGCGCCAAAGAGAGAGCCTAACAGACTTATATCCAGATCTGCATTTTTTGAAATAATAATGGCATTATTTCCTCCCAATTCTAATAAAGAACGACCCAGGCGTGCACCAACAGCTGCAGCTACTTCTTTTCCCATACGGGTAGAACCTGTGGCAGAAATTAAAGGAATGCGAGCGTCTGAAGCCATCCATTCTCCAGCCTGGCGTTCTCCTACAATGAGATTACAAACACCTTCCGGTACGTCATTTTTTGCAAATACTTCAGCTATTATTTCCTGACAGATTACTGCACAAAGTGGTGTTTTTTCAGAAGGTTTCCATATACATACGTTACCACATACCCACGCTAGCATAGCATTCCAGCTCCAGACTGCTACGGGGAAATTAAATGCTGAAATAATGCCAACAATACCTAAAGGATGCCATTGCTCATACATTCTATGGCCTGCACGTTCACTGTGCATTGTTAATCCGTATAGCTGACGTGATAAACCTACAGCAAAATCGCATATATCAATCATTTCCTGTACTTCACCATATCCTTCCTGTAAACTTTTACCCATTTCATAAGAAACAAGTTTACCAAGAGATGTTTTGTTTGCTCTTAAAGCTTCTCCTATCTGTCGTACAACTTCTCCACGTCGTGGCGCAGGCCATAACCGCCATTCATAAAAAGCTTTTTGTGCAAGTGTTACTACTTCATCGTAATTTTTTTTGTCAGTCGTACTCACTTTACCAATGAGTTTACCATCAACAGGGGAGAAAGAAGATAAAACAGCTCCGTTGCCTTTGATCCAGTTGGTGCCGGTAGAAATTCCTTCGTAATGTTCTTTGAGTTTGTTTGTGATTTCAGTGTGTGTCATGATAAGTTAGTATTGCTCATTTTCGTTAGGAAAATCCTGTGATTTTACATCACTTATATATTGTTTAACAGCAGAGGTGACTTGTTCTTCAAGATTCAGATATTGTCTCAGAAAACGAGGTTTAAAAGTAGTATTGATGCCAAGCATGTCATGCATCACCAATACCTGTCCGTCACATTGATTTCCGGCACCAATACCAATCGTTGGAATGCTTAGTCCTCCGGAAACATCTTTAGCCAGTGCAGCAGGTATTTTTTCGAGAACGGCAGCGAAACAGCCCGCCTCCTGCAGTAAATGAGCGTCACGTTTTAGTTTCTCTGCTTCCGCATCTTCTTTTGCACGAACGGTATAAGTTCCAAACTTGTATATAGATTGTGGGGTAAGTCCCAGGTGACCCATAACAGGCACTCCAGCCGCAATAATTCTTTTAGCTGATTCCAGTACTTCTTCGCCACCTTCCAGCTTTACTGCATGTGCACCGGTTTCTTTCATGATCCTGATAGCAGAGGCCAGTGCTTCCTTTGAGTTAGACTGATAGGAACCAAAAGGCAAATCTACTACTACAAGACTACGTGAAACACCCCTGATAACAGAGGAAGCGTGATAGATGATTTGATCAAGTGTTATAGGAAGGGTTGTTTCATGACCTGCCATTACGTTGGAGGCACTGTCACCCACAAGTATCACATCAATGCCTGCGGCATCAAAAAGCCTGGCAAAAGAATAATCGTAAGCCGTGATCATGGAGATTTTTTCTCCTTTGGCCTTCATTCTTTGCAAAGTATTGGTAGTGATCTTTTTTATTTCTTTATGGACGCTCATATTATGCATTAATCTGTCTGTAAAGATGCTGAATTAATCCATCAGCCAAACCTATTTTAGGTACAAATATCTCTTCTATATTGGCCCATTTCATTACATTGACATAAATCATAAGTGCGGGCACAATCACATCGGCACGGTCTTCCCGTAATTTATATAGTTTCATTCTTTCTTCTACAGGAAAACTGCTCAGCTCGCGGTAATAATCTTTTAGCATATCCACAGTCAGCGGTTTACCTTCTTTCTTTTTGGATAAAGAGAATATTTTATTAATATTTCCGCCTGAACCGATGGCCACCATATCTCTTTCATGACCTTTGGTTTCCCTTTTAATATAATCCCTCATTTCATCCCAGGTAAAATCATCTACCTGATTTTTAAGCAAACGAATAGTGCCTATATTAAAAGACCTTTTAAACACTAATAGTCCTTCTGCAAAAAATGTAAGTTCTGTACTTCCGCCGCCAACATCTATATACAGATATGAATGATCAGTATCCAGATTTTCTGCGATATGGTTTTCGTATATATAATTTGCTTCGGTATCGCCTGATATAATTTCTATATTAATACCCGTTTCTTTTTTTACTGTATTAATGATATCCATTCCATTTCTGGCATCACGCATGGCAGATGTTGCGCAAGCCACCATCTTTTCGACACCGTAAACTTCTATGAGCAATTTATACGATTTGATAGTTTTAACTATCATCTCCTTTTTTTGCTCTGATATTTGTTGGTGTTCAAAAACATCAAAACCCAAACGCAAGGGTACACGAACAAGATTTAATTTCTGGAAGCGGGGCTTTCCTGCATCATTAACTTCTACTTTGGATATTAATAATCTTGCTGCGTTGCTTCCAATATCAATAGCGGCCAGCTTCATGTATTACGTCACGATTTTGCTTATTAAAGGCGTGAAGGTAATTATATATTTCTTCTTGCGACCTTGTCTCAATGATCTCAGATGAAGTAACTTTTGATTTTTTACCTGACTTCTTACTCTTCACTACAGGCACAGGTTGCACATAATGATTACGAAGTTCATTATCAAGAATACGAGCCTTCACATTGTCTTGCAGTTGTATATTAAATAATTTTATCAATACTCGTTTGATGTCCCGATCTCTTATCGGACAAGTCGCTTCTACACGATGATCAATATTTCTTACCATCCAGTCAGCCGATGATATATACACTTTTTCATGACCTCCATTATAAAAAATAAAGACTCTGGCATGTTCAAGATATTCGTCTACAATACTGATGGCTTTTATAGGATAAATAAATTTTTTGTTTTCAGAAATCATGCAAAAAATTCCTCTGATAATAAGATTGATTTTTACACCTGCTCTTGCGGCTTCATATAATTTTTCAATTAATTCTTCATCAGAAAGAGAGTTCATCTTTAAAGAAATTGCACCACCTTTTTTTGTTTTTGCATTTCTTATTTCTTTGTTGATCAGTTTATGTAATTCTTTTCTCAGGTTTGTTGGACTGGGAATAAGTGTTCTGCAACTTTTTAGGAATTGAATTCCGTTCTTCCAGTTTTCCAGATAGTTGAAAATCCGGTTTACATCTGCCATTATATTCCTGTCAGATGTAAGCAGACAATGATCGCCATATACTACGGCAGTTTTTTCGTTGATGTTTCCCGTGCTTACAAATCCATAGTGTAGTGTGCGATTGTTTACACGTTTTTTGATCAGGCATACTTTGGCATGTACTTTTAAATTCGGAATAGATATTAATACTTTAACTCCTTCCAATTCTAGATATTCTTTCCAGTCAAGATTAGCTTCTTCATCAAATCTTGCTCTCAGTTCGAGCATTACCGTAACCTGTTTGCCATTTCTTGCTGCATTGATCAGGGCATTGATGATTTTGGAAGAAGAAGCCAGGCGATAGGCTGTTATTTTTATGGCTGTTACGCTGGGATCAATAGCTGCTTCTCTCAGCAAATCGATGACTGGTCCAAACGAATGATAAGGGAAGTTGAGCATAATATCTTCCTGCAATACCACATCCGTTACTCTGGGAACATTCTTTAGTTGCGGATGGAGAAACGGGCGTTTTCTGTTGCTGGTTTGCTCAAATACATTGGGAAAATCCATAAAGTGACGAAAATTATGGATTCTTCCTCCGGGTATAATACTGTCTTTTTTAGAAATATTGAATTTTTTCATCAGAAATTCCAACAGTGAAGGCTCCATTTCTTTGTCATAAACAAAACGTACTGCCTTGCCTTTTCTTCTATTCTTGATCGCTTTCTCTATTTTCTGAATAAAATTGGTGGAAACATCATTGTCTATGTCAATTTCAGCGTCCTTGGTAATCTTGAATATCCACGATTCAAACTGATCATACCCTAAAAATGCAAACAAACTATTGAGGTTGTAGCGTATAACGTCTTCCAGTAAAATGATATGATGCTGACCGGCAGGGGATGGCAGTTCTTTAAATCGTCCCATTACTTTGGAAGGAATTTCTATAATAGAATATTTCCGTTTAATGGAGTGGTCGTTTTTGGAAAGTACTATTCCCAGAAAAATGGATTTTTCCCGCATATAGGGTAGCTGATTGACACTTTCGATCATCAGCGGAATAATATTAGAACGAACTTCTTCTTCAAAATACTGCTTTACAAAAGCCTGTTGTTCGGCATTAAGTTCAGTTTCTTTCAGGATTTTTATACCTTCCTGTTCAAGCTCTGCACGAACCTGTTCCCATATACGGTTAAATTCTGCTTGTTGGTCCAGTACTATCTCCTGTATTTCTGAAAGAATATCTGCAGGAGCTTCTTCCAGGTGCATGTTTTTGATCTTAGGTCCGAGCTCAACCATTCTTTTAAGCGTAGCTACCCTTACCCTGAAAAATTCATCAGTATTATTAGAAAAAATACCAAGGAACTTCACCCTTTGCTGAAGTGGCACTGTGGGGTCTGAAGCCTCCTGTAATACTCTGCCATTAAAAGAAAGCCAGCTTATGTCTCTGGGAATCGTTTTGCGTTTCATTTCAATCATTTAGCCTGTTGCTTTGATACGCATCAAAGTTGAGGAGAGCCAAACTAAGGTTAAGTTAACAAATTATTATCTTAGCTAAATAATTCTGAAAGATTTGAAACAGAATGTTTTTGAAAAACCAAAACATTTTACGAACTTTGCCGTCCAAATTTTTCGACATGTCCAGAATATGCCAGATCACAGGTAAAGTGCCAATTACGGGAAATACTGTTTCTCACTCAAATATAAAGACCAAACGTAGGTTTCTGCCTAACCTGCAGACAAAACGTTTTTTTCTTGCTGAAGAGAACAAGTGGATTACATTAAAGTTATCTACTGAAGGTATTCGTACTATAAACAAAAATGGATTATACAGCGTAGTAAAAAAACTAAGAGCTGAAGGGCATAAAATCTAAAACTTTTCGCCGGGGTTATTCGGCGGACTTATAAATTATAACACAATGGCAAAGAAAGGAAGCAGGGTTCAGGTTATTTTAGAATGCACTGAGCATAAAACCAGTGGTCAGCCTGGCACCAGCCGCTATGTTAGTGAAAAAAACAAGAAGAACACTCCCGAGAGGCTTGAGTTAAAAAAATACAACCCAATCCTGAAGAAGTATACTATTCATAAAGAAATTAAATAAATTGTCACATGGCAAAAGCAGCTAAAACCGCGATTAAATCAAAAGACCAGAAGGCAGCCGCTGAAGCTAAGAACTGGACTAAAGTAATTAAAGCTGTACGCAGCCCTAAAACAGGCGCTTACACTTTTAAAGAGGCTATCGTTCACAAAGAAAAAGTGAAAGATTTTCTCGCGCAGAAATAATTGGTTACGTAAGTACTAAGGTAAAAGCTGTTCGCATAAGAACGGCTTTTTGTATTTTAATGCGTTAAATAAAATAATCAATGGGATTTTTTGATAAACTCTTCGGTAAAAAAGAAAAAGAAAGCCTTGATCAGGGGTTGCAGAAAACTAAAGAAGGTTTTCTATCCAAGATAACCAAAGCTGTAGCCGGAAAATCGACTGTTGATGAAGAAGTGCTTGATGATCTTGAGAATGCTCTGGTAAGTGCTGACGTGGGCATTGACACTACTGTACAAATCATTGAAAGGATTGAGAAGAGAGTTTCCAGAGATAAATATTTGGGTACAAGTGATTTGAATAGGATACTTAAAGAAGAAATAGAAGGTATTCTTGCTGATCCTCCCACAAATGCATATACTTTTACCAATGATCTTCCTGTCAAACCCTATGTTATTTTAGTGGTGGGTGTAAATGGAGCAGGTAAAACGACTACCATCGGAAAACTGGCACACAATTTCAAAAAAGCTGGTAAATCTGTATTGTTAGGTGCTGCGGATACTTTTAGAGCAGCAGCTGTAGATCAGCTGACTATCTGGAGCGAAAGAACCGGAGTGCCGATTGTAAAGCAACCCATGGGATCTGACCCTGCTTCTGTAGCTTTTGATACGGTGCAAAGCGGATTGGCAAGAGGTAGCGAAGTTATTATTATAGATACAGCCGGAAGATTACATAATAAAGCCTATCTGATGGAGGAATTGTCTAAAATCAAAAGGGTGATGAGCAAGATCATTCCGGAAGCTCCCCATGAAGTGTTACTGGTGCTGGACGGATCAACTGGTCAAAATGCACTCGAGCAGGCAAAACAATTTACAGCGGCCACAGATGTTACAGCGCTGGCGATTACCAAACTGGATGGTACAGCTAAAGGTGGTGTAGTGCTGGCCGTGGCTAATCAGTTTAAAATACCGGTGAAATTTATAGGTGTAGGCGAGAAAATGGAAGATCTCCTCATTTTCAACAAACGCGAATTTGTGAATTCCTTGTTTAATCTGGAAAATTAATTGAGAATCAGTATACAAGAGCGAGAAAAAATTATTTTCTTTGTACAAAATATTTTTATGAGAAAAAGTTTTTTTGCAGGTGCGATTGTAATCATGTTAATGTTTAGTGCTTCTTCAGTTTCAGCACAGTCTGCTACTGGCAGCGACTACACTAACGCTATTGGTTTGGGTATTGATTTTGGAAACGGTGGTACTTTAGTGGGACCTTCATTTAAACACTTTTTTACAGAAAATCATGTTGGTCTTGCCGAATTGCTTTTTGGTAACAGAACTACCGCCATTCAGGTTTTCTATCAGTATCATCAGGAAATTGAAGGCGCTTCAGGATTAAGATGGTTTGCTGGTGCAGGTCCTAGTATTCATTTGTACAAAGGAGGTTCTACTTTTGGACTTGGACCACAGGGCGGATTGGATTATAAAATTCCTAGCGTTCCTCTTAGTTTCTCTTTTGACTGGAGACCACGTTTATTATTTCATAGCGGCGACAGCGATTTCGAAGCTGGTCGTTTTGGTCTTGGTTTCAGGTATGCAATCAACTAAAATGTTATCCATGCGGTAACCTCGCAGGAGTTAATATTCACACTTTATTTAACCGCCCCCACAGGGCGGTTTTTTATATTCATAATCCTCTTTCTCCAGTACAACTGGCGCTTAAAACACTACCTTTGCCCACTTATGAAGACGAGAACGCTCAAAAAGGATAAGGTAAATATTATCACACTGGGTTGCAGCAAGAATATGGTTGACAGCGAAGTGCTGAGCGGTCAACTGGTGGCAAATGATATTCACGTTGTTCATGAGAATATTAAACTCGATCATAATATTGTGGTGGTAAATACCTGTGGTTTTATTGATAAAGCCAAGGAGGAATCTATTAATACGATTCTTCAGCAGGTGGATCTGAAAAAAAGAGGTAAGCTGGATAAAGTGTATGTTACGGGATGTCTCAGCGAACGTTATAAAAATAACCTGGAAGATGAAATTCCGGAAGTGGATGCCTACTTCGGTACGATGGAATTACCTAACATTCTCAAACAACTGAACGCAGATTACAAAGCTGAGTTGGTGGGAGAGAGATTGTTAGCCACTCCGCAACACTATGCTTACCTGAAAATTTCTGAAGGATGTAACAGAACCTGCTCATTTTGTGCAATTCCCCTGATGAGAGGAAAACATATCAGCAGAACTATAGAAGATCTCGTTAAAGAAGCTACACGTCTGGTTCAAATGGGTGTAAAAGAAGTTATGCTCATCGCTCAGGAACTGACTTATTATGGATTGGATATCTATAAAAAAAGAATGCTTCCTGATCTGTTAAACCGGCTGGCTGATATTAAAGGACTGGAATGGATAAGGTTGCATTATGCTTATCCTACAAAATTCCCTCTTGAAATACTGGATACGATGAGAGAAAGGGAAAATATCTGCAACTATCTGGATATCCCTTTACAGCATGCCAGCGATAATATGCTGAAAGCTATGAAGCGTCAGA
>CAZQIQ010000003.1:128582-133152 GCA_964593835.1 uncultured Chitinophagaceae bacterium | reverse complement strand
GGTGAAACAAGAAATGACGTGGAGGTTGTTATATCTTTTCTTGGTCAGCATAGGTTTGACAGGGTGGGTATATTTTCGTATAGTCACGAAGAAAATACTACAGCTTACGATCTGGAGGATAATATATCACAGGAAGAAAAAGAAGAAAGAGCCCGGGAAGTAATGGATGTGCAACAACAGATTTCCTATGAAAAAAATCAGGAAAAAGAAGGTAAAATATTTAAAGTACTGATTGATAAAAAAGAATCAGGTCGATACCTGGGACGTACAGAATTTGATAGTGTAGAAGTAGATAATGAGGTGATCATCAACAGCAAAAAGAAATTAACGATTGGAGATTTTGTTAATGTAAAAATTATAAAGGCATATGATTACGATCTTGAAGGAGAAATATGGAACGGTTGATAATAAAGAAATAGAACAATTCACTTTACAAAATAGCAAGGGTACAACCATCAAAGTGATTAATTATGGTGGAGCGATTACCCATATTCTTTTTCCTGATAAAACAGGGAAACTTACCGATGTAGCATTAGGCTTCGATTCTCTGAATGAATATAAAAGTCCCGAAAATCCTCATTTTGGATGTATAACCGGTCGTTTTGCTAATCGTATCCGTAAAGGACAGTTTGAAATTGATAGTAAACAATTTCAGGTTAGTATTAATAATAACGGTAATAGTTTACATGGAGGTATCAGCGGGTTTAACAGAAAAATATGGACTGCTGAAATAGTTGAAGGTTATGGTGTAAAACTAAAGTATACAAGTAAAGATGGAGAAGAAGGATTTCCTGGTAATTGTAATGTCACCGTAACCTATACGCTTACAGAAGATAATAGCATTAAAATGGATTATGAAGCGACTACTGATGCCCCAACAGTCGTAAACATTACCAATCATAGTTATTTTAATTTATCTGGTGGAGCAGATGCTACTGTGGCAGATCATGAAGTGTGGATCGATGCTGATCAATATGTTCCTGTTGATGATGAATATATTCCATTGGGAAAATTGGAAAATGTAGAAAATACCGTGATGGATCTGAGAACCAGTAAAAAGATTGCTGAAAATGTTGACAAGGTTCCCGGAGGTGGTTATGATCATACTTATGTACTGAATAGTAAAGATGGAAAAACAGCCTCTTTATCTGCTGGAGCGTATCATCCCGGAACAGGGATATATCTTGAACTCATCACTACAGAACCCGGAGTTCAGTTTTATACTGCAAATACGCTCTCTGATAAGCTGGCAGGTAAAAACGGAAAAAAGTATTCCCACAGAGGGGCTTTTTGCCTTGAAGCGCAACATTTTCCGGATTCCCCAAATCATCCATCATTTCCTAATACTATACTGCGACCAGGTGAAATCTATCGTCAGACAACCATTTACAGATTTTCGATAAAATAACAATTCATATAGTACTTCTTTACTTAAATTGTAGAGAATATCAGAATAATAAACTTGCATGACGCTAATTGTTGATTGAAACATTATTATCTGGCTGAATTTTTTTAGATGGATTACTTTCAATAATCATTTAATAAACCTAATGAGATGATGAAAAATATTTTACCCTTATTTGTTCTGCTGATTACTTCGCAAATTGTTAGTGCACAATATCAACTCGTGAAAAAATGGGAAACTGATGCTAAGTTGAAAGTGCCGGAATCTGTTCTCTATGATGGTAAGAATAAAGTGTTATATGTGTCTAATATTGACGGTGCCCCAGATGGTAAGGATGGAAAGGGCTCTATAGGAAAAGTGGGATTAGATGGAAAAATTATAGCAGCAGACTGGGTGTCCGGACTGCATGCTCCAAAAGGGTTAGCAATCGTTAAAAACACTTTATGGGTAGCCGATATTGATGAATTGGTGGCTATAGACATTCCTACCTCAAAAATTATTAGTAAAGTACCTGTTGAAGGCGCCGGTTTTTTAAATGACGTTGCGGCTGATGTAAAAGGTACTGTATATGTTTCCGACAGTAAGACTAAAAAAGTGCATAAGCTGGAAAACGGTAAAGTTTCTCTTGTTATAGAAAACCTTGAAGGTCCCAATGGATTATTAGTACACAACAAAGAATTGTATGTGCTGGATAATGGGACATTTAATAAGATAAAAGATGGTAAACTTCAACAACTGGTAAGTGGTCTGGAAGGCCATACTGATGGAGTAGAAAATATTAAAGGTGATGAGTTCATCGTTTCCGGTTGGGAAGGAATTATTTATTATGTGAAAGCTGATGGGTCTAAACAAACTTTATTAGACACACGGGCAGAAAAAGTTCATTCCGCTGACATCGGATATGACGCTAAGAATAAAATTGTATATGTTCCTACCTTCTTTAAAAATACAGTAGTTGCTTATCAGTTGCAGTAAGGAAATGGATTGTTGTATCCAATTACCATATAGTGAAACAGGATATTTCTCATCTGTTGTTACGGCTTATATTGAGAATGATGAAAGGTTAAAACCATTTTTTCAACATTCGGTTTCATTGGAGGGAATAAAGGGTTCAATTGCACAACGTAAAGATTTTCCGCAGAACCGTCAATTACTGGTCGATGTATTAACCAGACAGTATAATGGTCTGTTGCCTCAGGATCAGGTAATGCGCAATATAGCGCTTCTTAAAAGTGAGAACACTTTTACTATTTGTACGGCCCATCAGCCAGCTATATTTACCGGCAGTTTATTCTTTATTTATAAGATACTTCATACGATCAGGTTGGCTGCTACTTTGAAACAGGAGCTGCCTGAATACAATTTTGTTCCGGTATTTTATATGGGATCTGAAGACGCAGATCTGGATGAACTTGGTCATATTTTTCATGACGGAGAAAAAATTATCTGGGATACTCAACAGCAGGGAGCCATTGGCAGGATGCATCCCAGGGGATTGGAAAAAATAATCAATAGACTTGAAGGGGAATTGTCCGTTCTGCCTTACGGTGCTGAACTTATACAATTGATCAGGGATGCCTACACTGATAGTCAGAATATTCAGGAGGCAACGCTGAAACTGATTCATCAACTGTTTGGTGAATACGGTTTATTAGTTATTATTCCTGATAATCCAGATTTGAAGAAAGAAATGATACCTGTTTTTGAGGACGAATTATTTAATCAGGTATCTGCAAAGCTTGTTCATCAATCGAGCGAAATCATTGGTCAGCATTTTAAAGTGCAGGCCCATCCCAGAGCAATCAATCTCTTTTATCTGAAGGACAATATAAGGGAGAGAATTATCAGAGAGGAGGGGCATTTTTCGGTAGTAAACACCGATATCCGGTTTACTGATGAGGAAATAAAAAAAGAATTATATGATTTTCCCGAGCGCTTTAGTCCTAATGTTATATTAAGAGGGCTTTTGCAGGAAACGGTATTACCCAATATTGCATTTATAGGGGGAGGGGGTGAATTGGCATATTGGCTAGAACTAAAAAAAGTTTTTAATCACTATAAAGTTCCTTATCCGCTATTGATTGTTCGTAATTCTTTCCTTGTACTGGACAATACCCAAAAGAATAAATTAACAAAAATGGGGTTGTCCGTTAATGAGATGTTTAAATCTCCGGATGAACTGATTAATGAGTTTGTTGCGAAAGAAACATCGGAGCAGCTTAAACTTACCGCTGAAATTGAGGCCATTAATAAACAATATCAACAAATAAGAATACTAGCAGAAAACATAGACTTTTCTTTGGTAGCTCATGTAGATGCTTTAAAAACTAAATCTGTAAATCGCCTTACTCAACTGGAAAAGAAAATGCTTAAGGCCGAAAAACGAAAATTTGTTATTCAGGCAAATCAGATAAAAGTGTTGAAAGAGGAGTTATTCCCTAAAAACAATTTGCAGGAGCGTGTGGAGAATTTTATGCCTTTTTATGCAAGATGGGGAAAAGCGTTTATTCAGAAAATATATGAAAACTCACTTTCCCTGGAGCAGCAGTTTACTATAATAACTTATAAAGGTTAATAGTATTTCTATTTTTCCAGGTTTCGGATAGGGTAAAAGATTGAAAAACTATTGTAGAAATGTTCAGTATCTTCTACTTGGTTATTAATTAATATTCAGTTGCACGGAACAATATTAACCTTTAAGTGAATGAATAATCTACTGATATCAATATTTCTATTTTTGTTTTTCTCCTCTTGCGAAAGTAAATAGGCGCAATATGATGGTTACAGCATTGAATACGAAAGTGCTATTGATTACCGCATCTTTCTGGATAAAGGTGAAATTATATATGCTAATGATTCCTTAACAGAAAAGTTAAAAAAAGGCACTATGATCAAATACGATAGAGTGACGTGTAAAGCGAAAGTTTTCTATAGTGACTTATAAAGATTAATCGAACTCATTTCTCCAGCCCTCTTCTTTGATTTTACCAGCTTTGCCAATTACTTCTTTTTCCAATTTCGCTTTATAACTATCTATGGCATTACCGATAGCTTCGTCAAAACTTCCAATTATGCTGGCTGCTAGTATGCCTGCGTTTTTAGCTGCATTGAGCGCTACTGTAGCAACAGGTATACCATTGGGCATTTGTAAAATGGAAAGAATGG
>CAZQIQ010000003.1:119016-128572 GCA_964593835.1 uncultured Chitinophagaceae bacterium | reverse complement strand
CAATGAAGCTACCATTCCAGGTAAGTGAGCGGCGCCCCCAGCCCCGGCAATAATAACTTTAATGCCTCGACTGCGGGCTTTTTCCGCATAAGCTACCATTCTTTTTGGCGTACGGTGTGCTGAAACGATGGTTAGTTCATAAGAGATTCCTATCTCGTTTAAAAAATCGGCAGCAGCCTTCATTACAGGAAGATCGCTATCGCTACCCATGATTATCCCAACAACCGGATTCGCCATATAATTATTCTATATTGATTTCGAAAAATGAAGCTGATTGATAGTTAAAGAATTATTTATAATACTCTTTCCAGTCCACTAAAAAAGAAGTTGCCTTCTATCAAAGCATTCTCATCACTATCACTTCCATGAACAGCATTTTCACCCAGAGAAGTAGCAAATAGTTTTCTGATGGTGTTTGCTTCAGCTTTAGCTGGATCTGTAGCACCAATAAGTGTTCTGAATGAAGAAACGGCATTGTCCTTTTCAAGAATAGCTGCTATAATCGGACCGCTGCTCATAAAACTTACCAGTTCTCCATAAAAAGGTCTTTCCTTATGTACGGCATAAAACTCACCTGCTTTTTCAGCTGTCAGTTGCGTTAGTTTAAGGGCTACAATTTTATATTCCTCCTTAATGATCCTGTCAATAATAGCTCCCGCATGACCATTCTTCATAGCGTCAGGCTTGATCATCGTAAACGTTCTGTTACTCATATATACAATATCTGTTTTGGCGGCAAAGGTATATAACTTATCCAATTACATATAGAAGAACTAAAATTGGCTGTTGGTCAATATTTATGCACCTTTGCGCACGTTTCATGAAAGACATTAAAGAAATATATTCCCTGCTGGAGATACCCAGGAAAATAGTGATAACAATGCATCAAAAGCCCGATCCTGACGCTATGGGCTCTTCGCTTGGTCTGTATCACTTTTTAACCGGACAGGGTCATGAAGTAAAAGTGATCAGTCCAACAAATTGGCCTACCTGGCTTAACTGGATGCAGGGGTGTGATCAAGTGATTGATTTTGAACTTCATCCGCATAAAGCCATACAAGCTTTGGAAGCGGCAGACTGGCTTTTTTGTCTCGACTTTAATATTTTTACCCGTACAAAAAATCTTTCGCCAAAACTGTACGAGTTTACCGGTACACGTGTTTTGATTGATCACCACCAGCAACCAGATACTGATAATTTCCACTTTGGTGTCAGTGATACATCCAAAAGTTCGACTAGTGAAATGGTGTTTGATTTTATCATTAACGGTGGATACGGAGAGCAAATAGACATTGGTATTGCTGAATGTTTGTATGCAGGTGTAATGGCTGATACTGGCTCCTTCAGATTTGCCAGCACAACAGCTTCGGTGCATGACATGGTATCTTTCTTAAAGAAGAAGGGACTAAACCATGCACAGGTCCACGAAAATACATATGATAATTTCCTCGAAAACAGACTGCGTTTTATAGGACTTGTTTTGTCCGAGAGAATGGAGGTTTTTTACGAGTATAATACTGCACTTATTTCAATTACTAAAAAAGACCTCATACGTTTTCAGATCAAAACGGGTGATACCGATGGGCTCGTTAATTATCCGCTTAGTATTCAGGGAATAAAACTGGCTGCGCTTGTTATTGATCGTGATGAAGAAAGAAAATGGAGTTTTCGTAGTAAGGGAGGATTTGATACCAATACATTTGCCAGAAAATATTTTAATGGCGGTGGCCATTTTAATGCTTCAGGAGGAAGAAGCAGTGACTCCCTGCAAAAAACTATTGAGCATTTTAAAACAGCTCTACAAGAGAACGCAGAAAAATTACAATAAAATTTATTTATGAAGAAAACATCTTTCATTATCGCCGGTTTTGCAATGTTATTTGCAATAGGTGGTTGCTCATCTAACGGTGGCTTCAAAAAAACAAAGAGCGGATTACTCTATAAAATTTACAGTGATCAAAAAAATCCACTAGCTAAAAAAGGCGATTTTCTTAAGTTACATTATGTAAACAAAGTAAGAGATTCTATCATGAATAGCAGCTTTGATGGATTGCCTACTTATGCACCTGTTGATAGCGTAGGACCTATATATAATGCAGCTGAAGTATTTACTATGCTTAGAAAAGGCGATAGTGTGGTGATTGTTATGCGCGCTGACAGTTTAGAAGGTAAACAAGGACCACTTCCTCCGTTCATTGGTAAAAAAGATAAGCTTACACTTTCTATTAAGATAGTTGACATTCTTGCTACAGAAGAAGATGTAAGAAAAGATCAAAGTGCTATGTTTGATGAAAAGAAAGAATCTGAAATCAAAAACATAGAGAGTTATCTGGCAGAAAAAGGGATTAAGGCCGTTAAAACAGATAAAGGTGTATTTGTTGAAGTTATTGAACAAGGTACAGGTCCAAAAGTAGATACAGGTAAGGCAGTACAGGTGATGTACAAAGGTGAAACTTTTGCCGGAAAAGTTTTTGATACTAATAAAGACACTACGTTTGGTCATACTGATCCTTTTACACTGGTTATAGGTCGTCGTGGTGCGATTGAAGGGTGGGATGATGGTCTGAGAGTATTTAATGAAGGTGGAAAAGGTAAACTATATATTCCTTCAATGCTAGCCTATGGTCCTAATCCGCCACAGGGAGCACCTTTTAAACCTTTTGAAAATTTATTGTTTGAAGTTGAGGTGATAAAAGTGGAGAATGCAAAAGAAACCAAAAGTGGAGGTCCCGGCGTTTTACCGAGATAAGTAAAGGTTAGTTAATGAATTGGAAGAGGGAATATCAAAATCAGGTATTCCCTCTTTTTTTTTGCATTGATGGATGAGGGTTTATTCATAAGCATCTCTCATCTTTAATAATTTGAATATTTCTCTATTGGAGTAGGATAATTGACTGTATTGCTTCGTATGTTGATTGCATAATGCAGAACCTTATCATTATTCAAGCCATTGTTAATGTTTTTGTCGGTAGTATATGTAACAAAAGATTTACAATCCTGTAGATTTCTACAATTATAACTTCAGACTGCTCATTTCCATTTGTATTTACAATTCTATATAAAGAAGTATTTTTAATGTTAGAAAAGAGAAGGAAGATCCAAAGTGTTTTGTATGGATCGGGAATTACTTAAATGAAAGTTTTTTCTATTAGTTTCCGAATCAAGAGAGTTGCATTGACAGTTTGGACACCGTCTAGTGATATAAGTAACGATACTGGAGCGGATAAAATCAGTTTTTGGCCAAATAATTTTTAGCATGAATAGAAGAAGGTTTCTGTGGAATGGGACTTGCCTATTAGGGGTAAGCAGCGTAATACCAAAGCTTTTGTTTTCGGCAAAATCAAAATCTGTAATAAGTATGCTTTATCAGGTGGAACAATTTACGGACTCAGGATTGTCGCAGTTCTCCTATTCAATACTGTACGACAAAAAAATAGTGCTTATTGATCCTGCTAGGGACGCTTCAATTTTTTATGCTTATGCAAAAGAAAAGAAAGCTTCTATAACAGCTGTAATAGAAACACATTCTCATGCTGATTTCGTTAGCGGGCATGCAGAAATTCAAAGAAAAACAGGCGCTAAGATCTATGCCAGTGCAAAACTGGGAGCTAAATATCCTGTGTCTCCATTAAAAGATGGGGATATTATTCCTTTAAATGACCAGCTTCGGTTAAAAATAATAGACACACCAGGCCATTCTTATGATAGCATATCAATTGTGTTAGAGGAAAATGGAAAAGATAAGATTGTCTTTTCAGGTGATTCCCTGTTGTTTGGTGATGTAGGTCGACCTGATTTGAGAGAATACACTGGAGATGCGGATATGCAACGCAAAACACTGGCTGCTGCCATGTATCAAACGGTTCGTAACAAATTTTCATTATTAGATGATGAAGTGTTGCTTTACCCGGCTCATGGCGCTGGCTCATTATGTAGTGGATCAACTAGAAATGTGCGATCAAGCACTATCGGATATGAGAAAAAAACAAATTACGCATTTGAAAATCTTACGGAGCGGGCGTTTGTGGACAAAGTAGTAAGTGATCAACCTTATATTCCTTTATATTTTCCTTATAATGTTGAGCTAAATAAAAGTGGTGCAGAAGACCTGCAAAAATCTATAGCAGCCATTCAGTATCCAGGAAACAATGATCTGCCGGATGAAAACCAGCTAATTGTAGATGGCCGTCCGATGGAAATAGACAAATCCCAATTAATCGATGGAGCTGTTCACATACCGGATGGATCAAAATTTGAAACATGGCTGGGAACTGTTGTCGCTCCAAAACAACGTTTTTATTTAATAGCAGAGAATAAAAAAAAGCTGCATGAATTAATATACAAATCATCAAAAATTGGTTATGAAACCTATATTATAGCAGGTCTGGTAATAGATAAATCTTTACCAAAAAAGTAGGCAAAAAGAGAAAGTACAATAATCAATGAAGAAGAATATTTTATTCTGGATGTAAGAAATGAGAGCGAAGTAAAGAAGGATAAAATTTTTAAAACTGCTGTAAATATTCCACTACCTGAACTTGTAAAACGTCTGGGAGAAATTCCAAAAGATAAACCTGTTGCCGTGCATTGTGCCTCCGGCTACAGATCTGCTATCGGTAGTAGTCTGTTAAAAAAATATTTAAAAGATTTACAAGTTGTAGATTTAAGCAACTCTGTTTTATCATATAAATGATACATCAAGAAAAAAAATAGTATGGCAGTAAAATATGATGCCGTTGTTGTAGGATCAGGTCCGAATGGATTGGCCGCTGCTATTACTTTACAAAGTAAAGGCCTGGATGTTTTACTAGTGGAAGCGAAAGAGACCATTGGTGGGGGAATGCGTACACAGGAAATTATTGAACCCGGATGTTTTCATGATATTTGTTCGGCCATTCACCCAATGGCAATTGCTTCTCCTTTTTTCAGATCAATTCCATTGAAAGAGTATGGTTTACAGTTTGTTTATGCACCTTTCGAAGCTGCACACCCATTTGATGAAGGTGATGCTGCGGTATTAGTAAGATCCCTTGATAAAACTGCTCAATTATTGGGTGAAGATGAAAAAACTTACAAGAAGTTAATAGGTTCTACTTTAGATAACTGGGATAAGTTGGCTGAAGAACTACTTGCTCCATTGCATTTTCCTTCGCATCCATTATTAATGGCCGATTTTGGATTAAAGGCTTTACTGCCAGCTAAGCAAATTGCTTCGCGTTTTTCCGGAAAGCAGGCAAAAGGATTATGGGCGGGTATGGCTGCACATTCCATTCAACCTTTAGATAATTGGGCTACATCTGCCATTGCTCTTGTATTAATGTCTGTCGGACATCATTATGGCTGGCCTATTCCCGTGGGAGGTTCTCAATCCATTGCCAATGCAATGGCTAATTATTTTGTTTCGCTTGGAGGTAAAATTGAAACGGGATTTGAGGTTATTACAATAGAAGATCTTCCGTCTAACGATGTGGTATTTTTTGATGTTACACCCAAACAATTATTAAAAATTGCCGGTCATCGATTGTCATCTGTTTATAAATGGCAATTAGAAAGATACCGTTATGGTATGGGCGTATTTAAGATCGATTGGATATTAAGTGAAGAAGTTCCTTTTCTATCAGAAGCTTGTCGTGATGCAGCTACTGTTCATCTGGGAAATACGTTTGAAGAAATTGCAGACAGTGAATACCAGACCGCTAAAGGCAAACATGTTCAGCAACCATTTGTGCTTTTTGCACAACAAGGTAAATTCGACAAATCGCGTAGTAAGAATGGTAAACATATAGCCTGGGCGTATTGCCATGTTCCTAATGGTTCTACAGTAGATATGAGCGAGGCAATAGAAAATCAGGTCGAACGATTTGCTCCAGGCTTTAAACAAACTATTTTAGCTAAAAACACCATAAACGCATCTCAAATGGAGATGTACAATCCCAATTATGTAGGTGGTGATATTAATGGAGGCATTATTGATATTACGCAGTTATTTACCAGGCCGGCGTTAAGATGGTCTCCTTATGCCACATCTGCTGAAAACATATTTATTTGTTCTTCTTCCACTCCTCCGGGAGGAGGTGTACATGGCATGTGCGGTTATCATGCCGCGCGCCGTGCATTAAAAAGTTTCTGGAAAATAAAGGAATGAATCCTGCTGATCATGCTGTATGGGTGATGCTGTATATGCATTTAGTAGAGTTCTATCATACATGGAGATGTAGCTTAAAATCTTTCTGATCATTATGTACGTTTGATATTATATAGAATAAGTAGAAGTAATATATAGTATAGAGATTTATCCTAAAATCCTGCTGATCGTAATGTATGTGCGATGCTGTATATAATCAGTATAAACTTATCTAACATAGATATATAGTTTCAAGTCTTTCTGATAGTGATGTATATGTGATATTATATATAATAAATAGAACTAAATCTCTGGTGTAGAGATTATCTGACAATCTTTCTGATAATGATGCATGTGTGATGATGTCTATATAATGTTTAAGCAAACATCTAACGTAGATACACAGCCTGAAATCTTGCGAGGGGAGCCATTCTGGCTTTATTTAAAATTAATGTATCGCCAACTATATAATAATTATCAGCAGTTTCAAGGGCTTTAAAAAATAAGGATTCTGTTTCCATTTTTTCGCAGGCCATCATTGTAGAAATTAATTTTGAAAACTTAATCCTGTTCGGCTCTTTCCATTCAACATGCCCACCAAATCCATTGCATCCTCCATGACCTTTTATTGTACTATCCTGAGTTTGTATGATCATATGAGGTTCCCTTGTTCTTGTAGTATCAACGATCACTACTTGACCATTTAACTCTGTGAGTTTCCAATAAGTGTTACTTAAAGTAGCATCGGTAACAAGTTTATTGTCCTGCTGATTCGATATAACAGCTTCTTTTGTATGATTGGCCGATTGGCAACCGATCAATACAACAAACAGGGTGGCCGTCAATAAGTAATACATGTGTTATGGTATTAATGATGATTTACAATTTAGCTAATAAACTGATACATTCCTTTGCTTCCTTCACATCGTGTACTCTCAAAATACCGGCCCCTTTTTGTAAGGCAATAGTATTAAGGACGGTGGTGCCATTTAAAGCTTCTGAAGCAGATATATTTAAAGTTTTATAAATGGTAGATTTTCTGGACAGGCCTGCAAGAATGGGTTTATTAAGCATATTGAGCATATGCATGTTTTTGAGCAGTTCAAAATTTTGTGCGAGGTTTTTACTGAAACCAAAGCCCGGATCTATAATCACGTCATGGATGCCTGCTTTCCGGCAAGCTTCGATCTTTTCAATAAAATAAGTGAGTACAGATTCAGTCACATTATCGTAGTCATTTAAAGTAGTCATTGTTTGAGGTGTTCCACGCATATGCATACATATATAAGGAACTCTTAAACGACCAACAGTATTAAGCATATTGTCATCAAGGTTTCCTCCGCTGATATCATTCACAATGGAAAAGCCGTTTGCTACACAGGCTTCGGCCACCTGGCTATAAAAACTGTCAATGGAAAAAATGGTATCGGGAAAATGTTTAACAAGATCGGCGCTGAGTGTATCCAGGCGCATCAGTTCTTCTTCGGCTGATAATGCTTTTGAATCAGGTCTTGTACTTTGTGCGCCTACATCAATAATATCCGCCCCTTCTTTTAACATTTGTTCCACCTGTCTGAGTGCATTATCTGCGTTTGTTCTGCTTGCTGCATAAAATGAGTCGGGAGTGACATTAATAATGCCCATCACTAATGGATTTTCCAGTATTGAGAGCTTTCCCCTGCAATTTAACGTGAACATAAAGCGCTTATCTTTATATTTGAACAGGTAAAAATCAGAAATAAAATTCAATTCACCACTGGCTTCATGAGTAATACTATCCAGCAATACGATTTGGTTGTTCAGGCTTCTAAGGATGTTTTTATGAAAAAAACGAAAGATTATGGTACTTCATGGAGAGTATTACGACCTATATCTATCCTTGATCAATTGTTTATAAAAGCACAACGGATCAGAACCATACAGGAAAAAGGTAATCAGTTGGTGGAAGATGATATTAGGGATGAGTTCAAAGGCATGCTTAATTATAGCGTGATAGGCCTCATTCAGCTGGATATGAAAAAAGATAAAGTTGAAGATTTGCCGGTAGAAACTGTGGAGGAGTTGTATGACAAAAAAATAGCTGAAACAAAATCGCTGATGATGGCTAAAAATCACGATTATGGTGAAGCGTGGAGAAGTATGAGTCAGGAGAGTTTTGTAGACCTTATATTGATGAAATTATTACGTATGCGACAAATCATTGCTAACGACGGTAAAACGTTAATTAGCGAGGGTCTTGATGCCAATTACAGAGATATTATCAATTATTCAGTATTTGCACTTATAATGAGCCATCCATGAAAATATTAGTGACCATATCCCGTATAATAGTAGGTGTACTGTTTATTTTTTCCGGTCTGGTAAAAGCCAACGACCCATTAGGACTTAGTTATAAAATGCAGGAGTTTTTTGAAGTATGGAATCTCCATTCTTTAAACGCATATACTTTATCATTTTCCATCATGATGATCGCCTTTGAAATTATAGCAGGCGTTGCGGTATTAATAGGGTGGAAGATGAACTTGTTTAGCTGGCTGCTGTTATTGCTGATTATATTCTTTACTTTCTTAACAGGCTATGCTTTGTTTTCGGGAAAAATAAGAGAATGCGGATGTTTCGGAGACTGTATTCCTCTTCAGGCTAATCAGTCTTTCATAAAGGATATTATATTACTTGTACTTATCTTATTTATTTTTCCGTTCAGAAATAAAATTAAACCTGCATTGGCTGTAAAACCTGCCGTTGTAGTGCTATCGTTAACTGTATTGTTTTCATTTTTGTTTCAATGGTATGTACTCAAGCATCTTCCGTTAGTGGACTGTTTACCTTATAAGGTCGGCAATAATATTCCCGAAAAAATGAAAGCTCCTCCTGGAGCTATCCCCGACAGTACAGTTATTTTATTTACCTATGAAAAGGGTGGTGTAGCGCATAGTTTTACCGCTGATGAATTTCCTGATGATTTTGATGATGCTTATGTATTCGTAAAAAGAGAAGATAAGGTTGTAAGAAAAGGTACTGCTATTCCCGCTATCAGAGATTTTGTTTTACAAACTCCTGACAGGACTGATACCACGCTGGCGTTGCTTTCGGAGCCAGGACAAAAACTGTTTCTGTTTGTTAAAGATGGTTATAAGAAAGGAGAATGGGTAAATGAACTTGCTGCTATCCACCAGAAAGCACAAAACAAAGGGTTGCCGTTTTTTATTGTCACCAATCTGGAACATATCGATATAGGAATAGATCTTCCCGTACTCAGAGCTGATGGAACGGCCATTAAAACTGCAGGAAGGTATAACCCCACCATGTTCCTGATTAACACCGGAACCATTCAGCAAAAATGGGCTGCTCCCGATTTTGATAAGATTATTGCTTATCTCGATCAATTGTAGCCGATGCTAAAATATATCACCAGAAAAATTATTTACGGTT
>CAZQIQ010000003.1:92232-119006 GCA_964593835.1 uncultured Chitinophagaceae bacterium | reverse complement strand
GTTATGGCCGGAGTAACGGGACTGGTGTTTTTACTTTTTCAGGGATTTGGTGATCCTTCCAGATTATTATTAGGCCAAACAGCAGATATAACTACTCAAAAAAATATTCGCAAAGAACTTCATCTTGATGATCCCAAATGGAAACAATTTATTTATTACATCAATGATGTTTCTCCTTTATCAATACATACAAAAGAGTCGGTTAAAGAAAAACAACTCAAAGGAGTATTTATAGGAAAAGATATACAACTGGCAATAAAAGTTCCTTATCTGAGACGATCTTATCAATCAAAAAAAGAAGTCTGGAGTATTTTAATGGAAGCGTTGCCTGGTACTTTCGTTCTGGCATCGGCAGCAATGATTTTTGCTATAATGATAGGTATTCCATTGGGAGTAATTGCTGCTGTAAAAAAAGGAACCTGGATGGATAGTTCTTCGGTATTTGCCTCTGTTATCGGAATATCTGCCCCTTCTTTTTTTATGGGCATTATTATAGCGTATTTACTCGGTTTTGTTTTCAGCAGTTACACGGGCTTAAATATGACAGGCAGTTTATATGAGACCGATCCTTTTGAAGGAAGAGCGTTGCAGTTGCAAAATTTGTTATTACCTGCTTTAACATTGGGTATCCGGCCACTGGCAATTATTACACAACTGACAAGAGGTGCTATGCTGGATGTCCTTAATCAGGATTATATACGAACCGCAAAATCGAAAGGTGTGCCGATGAGAAGTGTTATATGGAAACACGCTTTACGCAATGCATTAAATCCTGTTATTACCGCCATAACAGGGTGGTTTGCTGAATTACTTGCCGGTGCATTTTTTGTTGAGTATATATTTGGATGGAAGGGAATTGGAAAAGTTACGGTTGACGCATTGGAAAATCTCGACTTTCCTGTGGTGATGGGTGCAGTACTGATATCTTCTTTTTTCTTTATTCTTGTCAACTTTCTCGCAGATATAATGTACGGCATTGTAGATCCCAGGATAAAATTATCCTGATTTTATTTCGTCAGCTCTTAATTCACCACAACTTCTTTAATAACATTTTCTCCCAATGCCTCATTTACGTTGGCAATTATTTTTTCTTTCTGATACAGGAGTTCTTGTTTTAACGGAGCGACGCTTGTGGTAATATATAATGTATGTCCGTGTATGCTTATCTTTTCTGTATAACGCGCAATTGTTTTTCCCATCAGATTGGCCCAAACGTCCTCAATTTGAAATGCCTGTATTGAACCTTTTAATCTGCTTTGTTTTAAAAACTGATTGAGCGCTTCGCCTAAAGAAAATTCTCCCATAACTTAAAAGTAAATTATATATTGATCAGTTGATAATCGACCTCAAGATTTTCGAAATGTTCAATAATCCTGTCGGGATGTGTATCTGTAATGAATATCTGACCATCATTCTTTACACAAACCCAGTCGAGTAAATTATGCATCCTATTATTATCAAGTTTCTCGAAAACATCATCCAGTAATAATAGAGGGGCGAATTTTTTTTTGTTTTTCAATATATAAAATTCGGCCAGTTTCATGGCAAAGAGCAAACTTTTTTTCTGTCCCTGTGAGGCTATACTTTTAAAAGGCTGATCATAAAGCGATAGCTGAATATCATCTTTATGAATACCGGTATTGGTTCGCTGCAGCATAATATCTTTCTGACGCGATCCGGCCATCATTTGTCCGTAATGATTGTTGTGTAACTGGCTTTCATATTGAACATCAACCGGTTCATCGGTTCCGGAGATTTTTTTATAAAAATCTTTGATTAAGGTGATGCATTCTTCCATAAAGGATTGCCGCTCATTAAATATCCATTCCCCATTTCTTATCAGTTGCTGATCATATACATCTAAAAGTTGATTGTTTACAGGCGTAGAATTTCCGGTCGATTTGAGATAACCATTACGTTGCTGTAAAATTTTATTGTAACTGATCAGCCGTTGTAAATATTCAGCATCAGTCTGGGATAGGATAGCATCCATATAACGCCTTCTTTCCTCGCTTCCTCCGGTAATAATAGAAATATCATCAGGGGCTATGATCACACAGGGGTATTTTCCAATATGCATTGAAAACTTATCGTAAGCTTCATTGTTTAGTAAAAATTCCTTGCGTCCGTTTTCTCTCAGAATACATATTACCGAACTGGTAGTTAGGTTTGTGTTTTCGGCCGAATTTTTTATTTCTTCGGCAATATGACTAAACTCTCCTTGTAAACGGAAACCCGATAACCCTCTATAAACACTTTGGGTGTCAGTCCGGGCAAAATAACTTTTGGTAAAACAGAGATAATAAATGGCGTCCAGCAGGTTGGTTTTACCTACTCCGTTGTATCCGCTGATCCCAACAATTCTGGACTCAAAGCGGAATTGCTCGTTTACATAGTTTTTAAACTGGATGAGTGATATGGAATTGAGCTGTAGCAATTTATTATGATGGGGTGCAAGTTACCCTTCTTCCCCTTATCTTTGCGGCTCAAATTTTCGAAAGTGGCGACTAAATTTTCTAAGGAAACCTACCTGTACTGGTACGAACTAATGCAGCTCATCCGTCAGTTTGAGTTGATGGCAGAAGAAAAATATAAAATGGAGGGCAAAATCCGTGGGTTCTTCCACGCCTATATCGGGCAGGAAGCTATCGCGGCTGGTTGTATGACTGCAACAAAACAGGAAGATCCTTTTATAACAGCTTATCGTGATCATGGACTTGCGCTGGCAAAAGGCGTAACGGCTGAAAGCTGTATGGCTGAGTTATACGGAAAAGCTACTGGTTGTGCAAAAGGAAAGGGAGGAAGTATGCACTTTTTTGGTAAAGAAGTATATTTTTTCGGTGGACATGGTATTGTTGGTGCGCAAATAGGAACCGGCGCCGGCTTAGCTTTTGCTGAAAAATATAAGGGAACAGATCATGTATCTCTTACGTTTTTTGGTGATGGTGCTGCTCGTCAGGGAATGCTTCATGAGGTGTTTAATATGGCTATGACCTGGAAGTTGCCGGTAGTTTTTATTTGCGAAAATAACAACTACGCCATGGGTACTTCTGTAGAGCGTACAAGTAATGTTGTTGATATTTATAAATTAGCTGATGCCTATGACATGCCTGGCGACTCTGTAGATGGCATGAGTGCTGAAGCCGTTCATGAAGCTGTGGCCCGTGCAGTTAAAAGAGCAAGAGAGGGTGATGGTCCAACACTTCTGGAAATAAAAACATACCGTTACAAAGGCCATTCTATTTCAGATCCACAGAAATACCGTACTAAAGAAGAAGTAGAGGAATATAAAGGGCGCGATCCCATTCAACAGGTGCTGAAAACTATTCTGGATAGTAAATTTGCCACTCAGGAGGAAATCGATGCGATAGATCAGCGCGTAAATGATAAAGTGGTTGCCGCTGTTAAATTTGCAGAAGAATCTCCCTGGCCAAATGATGATGAAGTCCTGAAAGATATAGTACAACAGGAAGATTATCCTTTTATAGTTGACTAATTAATTTACCACAATCAAATTCTAACAATTAAACATAATGGCTACTAACGAAGTCAAACATCCTGAGGAAAAAAATACAGCACCAAGACCTGCATCTTCTTCATATGGCGAAAACTTCTGGATAAAAAATCAGAAAGGAATTATATATGGAGTTTCGGCAATCTTAATCATTGTAGCAGGTTATTTCGTTTATCAAAGTTATTTTCAGGCTCCTAAAGAGCGTCAGGCTGAAGAAGCTATGTGGAAGGCAGAAGAGTACTTCCGTATGGATTCATCTCGCCTGGCATTAAATGGTGATGGCGCTACTCAGGGTTTTCTTAAGGTCATTTCCAAGTATGAAGGTACAAAAGCTGGTAACCTGGCTAAGTTTTATGCAGGTGCTTCTTATCTTAAAATAGGCGATTTTCAGAATGCTATAAAATACCTTAAGGATTTTTCTACAAGTGATAAATTAATCCATGCCCGTGCTATTGGTTTGCTGGGTGATGCATTGGCTGAATCCGGTAAAAAATCAGAGGCTATTCAGAAGTATAAAAAAGCTGGAACTATGTTTCCTGACGATAATTATAACTCTCCTGAATACCTTTTTAGAGCAGGATTATTATACGAAGAATCCGGATTAAATCAGGAAGCAATCGAAGTATATAAAATCATCAAAAGCAAATATGCATCTTCCCAGAGAGGATTTGAAATTGACAAATATCTGGCTAAACTGGGATATGTAGAATAGATAAAATATTATATGGCTGAAGTATCGAATAGTAAACTTCTTAATATACCTGCAGGCATCCGCGATTTAGCTGATGCCTGTGTGGTTATAGTACGTACCGAATGGAACGCTGCTATCATTGATGAACTGGAAAAGGGATGTATAAAAGCATTGAAAGAACACAATGTAGCTGATATAAAAATCATTGAAGTTCCCGGGGCAATAGAAATTCCTTTTGCTATTCAGAAATACTGGTCGCTTAACCAGTATAAGGATGACCGACCGAATGCTTTTATAGCTCTAGGATGTGTAATAAGAGGAGGCACTCCTCATTTTGATTATGTGTGCGATTCTGTAACCAGCGGTATTACTCAATTAAATCTGCAATTACCCGTACCGGTTATTTTCGGTGTGCTGACTGTTGATAATGAACAGCAGGCTGATGAAAGATTGGGTGGTATACATGGACATAAAGGTGAAGAAGCAGGTATTACAGCTTTAAAAATGATCTCTCTTGTTAAATCGTTTACATCTAACGATTCAATAATATGAGAGTACAATTGTTCATACCCTGTTTCGTTGATCAGCTTTTCCCACAAACTGCATTCAATATGGTAAAAGTATTGGAAAGGGCAGGTTGTACAGTTGAATATAACCCAGAGCAAACCTGTTGTGGACAACCTGCTTTTAATGCCGGCTTCAGGGATGAGGCAAAAGAAGTTTGTTCAAAGTTTATTAAAGATTTCAAGGGTGATGATTATGTAGTGGCTCCAAGCGCTTCCTGCATTGGATTTATCCGCAATTATTATATCAAACTGTTTGATAATTCTTCCGTACATAACGAAGTAAAAAATCTGGCTAAACGCAGTTTTGAATTATCTGATTTTCTGGTCAACGTTATGCATTTTGATGATTTTGGTGCTTCCTTAAATGCCAATGTTACTTATCATGATTCCTGTGCAGGATTAAGAGAATGCAAAATAAAAGAAGAACCCAGAAAATTGTTAAGCAAGGTAAAAGGTCTGCAGCTTATCGAAATGAATGATGTAGAAACATGTTGCGGATTTGGAGGAACATTTGCCGTTAAATATGAATCTATATCCATCGGAATGGCCGATCAGAAATCAAAAAATGCAGAGGCAACAGGTGCTGAATATCTTGTCTCTACTGATCTTTCCTGCCTGATGCACCTCGAAGGGTATATTAAAAACAAAGGATTAAATATTCGCACAATGCATTTGGCAGATGTGTTGGCTAATGGATGGTAATTAAAATAATATAATCTATTATTATGGCTTATTGGCTTGTAAAATCTGAACCCTCTACATATTCATTTGATCAATTACTTAAGGATGGCTCTACAACATGGGATGGAGTGCGTAATTATGCTGCACGTAATCATCTCAGAGCGATGAAAAAGAATGATCAGGTGTTGTATTATCATAGTATGCAGGGGTTGGAAATTGTTGGAATAGCAAAAGTGTCAAAAGAGGCTTTTCAGGATCCAACTACTAAAGAAGATTGGTCGGCAGTAGAAATCAAGCCGGTGAAAAAGTTTAGTCGTCCCGTAACATTATCTGATGTTAAAAAAAATACTCACCTAAAAGATATGGCCTTAGTACGGCTAAGTCGTTTAAGTGTTCAGCCGGTAACAGAAGAAGAATGGAATATTGTAATGGAGATGGCTAAATGATTATATGTTTTTCTCTGAAACTAATTCCCAATAAATCCAGTTCTTCCAGTACAGGATAATAGATTTCAGGAATAACGGGAATATGTAACCCTTGTAAACATAACTTTTCTTCAAGTATTAATTTAGCCGCAATACCCAGCGGAAGTCCCACTGTTTTAGCCATAGCTGTGTTAATATTATTATCTCCTTCGACGATAAGACTACTTTCAATAATATTTTTTTTCCCTTTATGCTGGTAGGTTATTTCATGTAACATGACAATCATATCCTTATCGTCTTCTTTTAAAACAAGATATTTTTCAAGAAGAAGCTGTAATACATCTGCAGCAGTGCATTCTCCGTTATTGATCAGTGTATCATGATCCTGATATCCCAGAAAATGTAATTGTTGTCTGAATATTTCATCTTTGATGTCGGACTCATTGAAAAACATTCTGAGAAAGTTGGCAATACTCAGCCCATCAGTATTAATTATTTTCTTTTCGTCAGTTAAGCCATGTGCCACTATCTTTTTCCATCCAGATAAAAAAGACTGGTGTCTGAGAGTAGTTCGCAGAAACGTAGCGGTATCATGTAATGAATAAATATCTATGTAGCTTAAAGAATCTCTGTTGGCATACCATGATAAATTACCGGCACCGGGAATATTTACAGCGTGATCAGCATCAAACAGCTCTTCATAAGTTAGTGATCGTATATTATTGTTTTCTTTAAATATTGCTCCTGCTTTTCCTGCCAATACAACATTTTTGGGGTTCCAGCTTATTTTGTAATGCCAGGGATTATCATCGCTTTCGGGGGCTACTAATCCGCCGCAATGTGAACGAAAAGATTCAATATGTCCATCAAGTTTATGGATATGATGAATAATTTTCATGGCACTCATATGATCAATGCCTGGGTCAAGACCCATTTCGCAGAGAAATAATATTCCGACCTGATCAATCTGATCTTTTAAGGCTCGCAGACGATCATCAACATAAGATGCCGTTAAAAGATTTTTTTTGAATTGTATACAATCCACTGCAATTAAAAAATGAAGGGATGGTGGTAATAATGAAATGACAATATTAGCCTTCGTAATCCAATATCGCCTGTCTTCCTGATTTTCGACATTTACAGCCTGTCCTTTTGCAAAATCTGAATTTCCAACTTTAGTTTGTGCCGCATTTTCGCTGGCATCGAGGACAGTTATTCGCCAGTTGTAAACAGGAGCCTGTTTGATCAGGTAGGAAATAAGTACGGTACTTGATTTTCCCGCACCAAAAACAACAATGTGTTTCATCCTTATGGGTTTCAGTTTAAGTATGGATGTAATGATAATAATAACCACCAACTGAATGTCATCCTTTATGGAATTGTTTCAGTTTAATAGAAGTAATCATTACTACATGCAGGTGCTACCTATGATAATTATATTATCAGTCCGATAGAAACTAGTCATGCATCCAATGCGCAATACAATGATAAGTATTAGTCATTAAACAGGAATTAATTTTCTATATCTACAATAGTATAATCGATAGACACTCCACGACTACTTTTGGGTACTTCTATCATAGATGTTGCTCCCGCCCCTATATTTTCAAAGAAAACAGTCTGGGTACGTATTACTCTTTTTTCTGGCCCCAGGTAGTTGACCTTTACCACAACACGGCGTAATTCTTTGGAGCTGTTATTGGTTAATTCTAACTGCAAGTCCGATATGCCACCCAGTAATCCCTTTTTGAACTTATTAGATTTAAGCGATACAAGAGCATAAAGATCTTCGGGCTGAATGGCAACAAATGAAGAGTTATCTGGTGAAGATGATGCTGGAAAATTTGAATTGGAATTGCTTACTAAAATGGCAGACGAACGTTGAGTTTGATTGTTCTTTTGCCGCTTTTTAAATGAAGATTCTTTTCTGGGTGTAAAATCTTCTATGGAAGAAGATGCAAAAGGCTGAACTTCCTGCCGACTGATGCTAGAAGACGCCATAATTACCGTATTTTCAGATATAGCTTTCTGCTCAAGTTTCTGAATAATTTCATTTAATTCAACAATGTCATCTTTTTGACTTTTATAGTTGATAATAAAATAGGAAGCAGTAACTAATAATAAAAAACATGCTATAATGATCGTATAATGCAGTCTGCTGTCCGTTCGGTGAACTATAGGATCATTGACGTATTTAATCACTGGCTCCTGAGACTGAGAAGGAGATGGGTTGGAATGCAGATAAGAGAATGTGTTTTTATTTGAATCTATATTTTCTGCATTTGCTGAATATACTGCATCAGCAGTTTTTTTTGTATTAACCGGAGAATTGCTGTTTCCCGGTAAACTCACATGAACAGCCTGACGAAAAGATACTTTTGGTTCTTCAAAATTATCTTTTGAATGGTTCTTAAATTTGCCAGAAGCAAATGCTGATTGTAATTCCTGTACTTCTTGAGGATAGCGCCATGCAGTACTTTTCCCTTCTACCCATACCAGATCATCTTGCTTTATACCTTTGGTAATAAGTTCTTCTGCAGTAAAAGGACCGGATTGCTTATTGTCTCGCAATAGCAGGTACATATTCATACAAAATATTAAGATTAAAGAACTTTAAAGTTAGGTTCTTTATTATTGGGAAATATTTAATGAGACGTTAAAGAAATTACCTCTGAAATGGGGGAAAAAAGGTAGATTTGCAAGCCTTGGTAAAGCTTATTTTACAAAGGGCTTTCATTGAAAACAAAGCTTAAACATTTACATGGAAGAGAATAATCTCACACCTGATCCAACCAGCGATAGTAACCGAATTCAGCCTGTAAACATAGAAGAACAAATGAAGACTGCCTACATTGACTATTCTATGTCTGTGATTGTAGGCCGTGCACTTCCTGATGTTCGTGACGGATTTAAACCGGTGCATAGAAGAGTGTTGTATGCCATGAATGAGTTGGGGATTTTACACAACCGGCCATTTAAAAAATCAGCCAGAATAGTGGGGGAGGTATTGGGTAAATATCATCCGCATGGCGATAAATCTGTATACGATTCAATGGTTCGTATGGCACAGGAGTGGAACATGCGTTACACGCTTGTAGATAAGCAGGGAAACTTCGGTAGTCAGGATGGTGATGGTCCTGCGGCAATGCGTTATACAGAAGCCAGGCTTCAGCGTATTGCAGAGAATATGTTGATCGATATAGAAAAAGATACCGTTGACTTCCAGTTAAACTTTGATGATTCTCTTGAAGAGCCTTCTGTATTACCAACTCGTATTCCAAATCTGCTTATCAATGGATCCAGTGGAATAGCAGTGGGAATGGCTACGAATATTCTTCCTCATAATCTGACAGAAGTTATTAATGGTTGTATTGCATATATAGATAATCGTGAGATTACGGTAGAGGAAATGATGGAGCATGTCAAAGCGCCTGATTTTCCTACAGGTGGTATCATATATGGAATGGAAGGAGTGAAGGCTGCGATGTATACCGGCAGAGGAAGGGTGGTGCTACGTGGAAAATTACATGTTGATACGAAAGCAAGCGGACGCGAACAGATTATCATTACAGAAGTACCTTACCAGGTAAGCCGTGATTCTCTTTGTGACCGTATCGGACAACTGGTGAACGAAAAAGTGGTAGAAGGAATAGCACATATCAATAATGAATCGAATGCAAAGGAAGGAACCAGAATTGTTATAGATCTGAAAAGGGATGCTATTGCCAATGTGGTTATCAATCAGCTTTATAAATATACCGAGCTGCAAACTTCATTCGGAATAAATAATGTGGCTATTGTAAAAGGCCGTCCCAAAACACTGAACATAAGAGAAATGATCAGTGAGTTTGTGGAGTTTCGTCATGAAGTGGTAGTTCGGCGAACAAAATATGAACTCAATGAAGCCAATAAAAAAGCACATATTTTAAAGGGTTATCTTATTGCACTGGATCATCTGGATGAAGTGATTGCGATGATCAGGTCATCGGCAAACCCGGAACAGGCAAAGGAAAACCTTGTAAATGCCGGATGGGGGCTTGATGAGATACAGGCTAAAGCTATTCTGGAATTACGCTTACAGCGTCTTACCGGAATGGAGAGGGATAAAATTAAACAGGAGTATGATGAATTGATGAAATTAATTGCTCATCTGCAGGATTTACTTAATGATGAAGGCAAACGTTTTGAACTTATCAAAACCGAGCTTAGAGAAGTGTTGGAGAAGTTTGGTGATGAACGTAAAACAGAAATAACTTTCCTGGATGATGAAGTAAGTATTAAGGACCTGATTAAGGAAGAAGATGTAGTCATTACTATTTCTCATTTGGGATATATCAAAAGAACTTCCGCTACTGAATACCGCCAGCAACGCAGAGGTGGAAGAGGAGCAATAGGAGGAAAAACAAGAGAAGAAGACTATATAGAACACCTTTTTGTAGCATCTACTCATGCTACGATGCTGTTCTTTACAGAAAAAGGCAGGTGTTACTGGTTGAACATTTATCAGATTCCTGATGGAGACAGAACCAGCAAGGGACGAGCTATTCAGAATCTTATTCAGATTCCTCCCGATGATAAGGTGAGAGCTATTATTGATGTGAAGGATTTTGGTGATAAAGAATATGTGAATGCACACAATATTGTGCTTTGTACCAAAAAAGGAATTATTAAGAAAACTCATCTTGAAGATTTCAGCAGACCAAGACAAACAGGTGTTAACGCAATAACTATTAACCCTGGTGATGAATTGCTTGAAGCCAGATTAACTGACGGCCATTCAGAAATAATGATGGCGATAAAATCCGGAAGGGCGATTAGATTTCCTGAAAGTAAGGTAAGAGCCACAGGCAGGGGAGCTATTGGTGTGGGTGGTATAGAAGTTGATGATGAAAAGGATGAGGTAATTGGCATGATATGTGTCAATGCGGAAGACAAATCCAAAACTGTATTGGTTGTCAGTGAAAAAGGATATGGTAAAAGAACTGAAATAGAAGAATATCGTATTACTAATCGTGGAGGAAAAGGAGTTAAAACTATCAGCGTAACGGATAAAACAGGTCCGCTGGTAGGTATCCTGGATGTAACACCTCAGGAGGATTTAATGATCACGAATAAAAGTGGTATCACTATCAGAATGGGGGTTTCCAGTATCAGTGCGCAGGGAAGAGCCACACAAGGCGTCAGATTGATAAGGATTGATGAAGGAGATGCTATTGCCGCTATAACAAAACTGGATATTGAAGAGGATGATGAGAAAGCTGAAGGCGTAGATACAACCGGTGATCCGGAAATTACATCTGGTGATGCAGGAGCTTCCTCTGAAGAACCAAACAACCCGATAGCAGAATGATAAATTTATTTGTTAAACATAATACTACTATATGAAAAGTATTGTAATGTCGCTGATGCTTGTTTGTGCAGGTACCGGCTTATTTGCCCAGAAGTTGGAAAAAGCAAAAATACTTCTGGAAAGAGGTAAGATAACCGAAGCCATTGCGGAAGCTGATAAAGTGCTTTCTACAGACAAGCATAAGAATAGTGCTGAAGCTTATTATGTAAAAGCAAAAGCCTATAGTACGTTAGGAGCTGACTCTACCAAACTGGCATCAGATCCTGGTGCTAAGGATAGCTCTCTGGCTGCATTCAAAAAATATATTGAGCTGGAAGCAAATGTCAAGGATTCAGCTAAACGTTATACGCATCTTGCACTTGACAATCGTCTTCCGATAACAGATTTATATGCTAATTATTCAAAAGAAGCAGCCTCTTATTATAATTCTAATAATTTCAATGATGCACTAAAAGGCTTCAAAGGTTCGCTAGAGGTGTTTGATATTCTAAGTAAACTGGGCTGGACAAATGGAGTTGTTCTTGATACCATTTCTGTTCTTTACGCAGGTATTTCTGCTGAGAAAGCAAATAATCAGGATATCGCTGCTGTGTATTATGGTAAGATCGCCGATGCAAAAGCAAAAGCTCAGGGATATGAATCTCTTTACAAATGGCTGGCAGATTATCATAATACAAAAGGAGATCCTAAAACAGCCGTTAAATATACCACCTTGGGTAAGGAGGTTTATCCTGATGATCCTTTCTGGAATACATTTGAATTATCTTTGTTAGGCGGCAATAAAGCTTCTTCTGATGAACTTTTTGCTAAATATGATGAAGTATTAAAACAAGACCCTTCTAACCATACAATATGGTATAATTATGCAGCAGAAGTATATAACACTGCATATAACGAAGACACTACAAAGCGTCCTGCCAATGTTGATGAGTACCTGGCTAAAGCGTCTGAAAAAATTCAGAAAAGTATAGAGGTTAAAGATGATTACCCTAACTCACATTATCTGAAAGGAATTATTTACACTGCAAAAGCTGATCAGGTAGATAAGAAAAATAAAACAATCAGACCTCCTAAAGGCGGTAAATTAACTGCAGAAGAGCTGAAGAAAAAAGAAGACCTGAGAAATGATATGAAGGTGATTATCGATACAGCTATTGCCGAATTTTTAGTTGTAGATAAATTATTAGGTGGGCAGGGCAAGTTAAAAATGGAAGAAAAACAAATGTTGAAAGATACTTATGATCGTCTGATTATTTTTTATGAACAAAGAAAAGATGATGATAAGGCAATAGCATTTACTGATAAGTTTAATAATGTAGATAAAGTACATTAATATAGATATCAATAATCTATTAATTAAAAAAGGGTGTATCATAATGCTGATGCACCCTTTTTTAATTTTATTGGCTTAATACTATATTTAAAGTACAGGAGTGTAGGTAAAATAATAGGCAATAAATATTGTAGAATTGTATCATAATGCTGATGCGCTCTTTTTTAATTCTATTGGCTTTAATGCTGTAGGTAAAGTGCATAAGTGCAGGTGAATAATAAATATTATAGGATTGTATCAAAATGCCGATGTGTTATTTTTTATTCGATCATCTTTGATGATGTATGTAAATTGCAGTAACGTAGATAAATAATATATAATTAATATTACAAAAGTGTTTAAATGCTAATGCATGTTTTTTATTCAACCGAAACGTATTCAGATATTCAATATTTATTCTGAATAAATAATCCGGTTTAATGTTAACTCCTTCTTATTCTAATCATTAGCTATCCTATAAACATAGACAGTTACATATATGCCCTGAAAATCTATTTTAGATGTGTCCAGTATTGCGGACACGATCAGCACTATTAAGCTTCCGTCAAATAAAAAAGCTAATTGTGTCGGCTGCAGCTTTGAGAGAATGTTTATCAGAAAGAGGTCCATAGTATTTGCTGAGGTGTACTATGGTGTATTAACTAATTCTTATGAAACGCAATGTTCACTAACATCCATGGAACAAGCATGTATATTTGTCCGGATCATATATGGGTGTTTATACAACATATTCGGACAATGAGTTGGTGAAGCTTTTACGTTGTGATGATGAAAATGCTTTTGAGGAAATATATCACCGATATTGGAAACGAATGTATGCGATGGCTTTTTTAAAGCTAAAAAAGAACACCGAAGCAGAAGATATAGTTCAGGACGTTTTTACTTCTCTTTGGAGAAGAAGGGCAGAAACACGTATTGAAGTACTTGAAAACTGGCTTAGCGCTGCAATGAAGTATAATATTATTAATAGCCTAAACAGGCGTCTTAAAAAAGAAATATATCCCGATTTACAACCCGATATTTCCTATACTGATTCAAGAGCAGAACAAAAGATACTAAATGAATTGCTGAGCGCTCATATAGAACGGCTGCCCGAAAAGTGTCGCATCGTTTTTCTCCATAGTCATAATGGTGGATTTACTAATAAAGAGATTGCCAGCAAATTGAATGTATCTGAAAAGACTGTTGAAAAACATATTACTACCGCACGCCGGCAATTAAATATTCAACTTCGCCAGCTTCTACAGGCAGTTTTTCTTTAATATCAGAATTATTGATTCTTTTATAGTGCTTTTACTTCATTTAAATATTTTCTGGATAAGAGATAGGTTTTTTTGCTGAGACCTATATATGACTAAAGAAAAATTGTGTGGATAAATATTCAACTTCGCTAACTACTTCAGTCGGTTTTTCTTTAATATCAATGTTTTCAAATTTTATTAGAAATTTTGTACAGTTAAAATATTATTTAAAGAGATGTTTTTTGTGAGACTTATTATAGATATAATTTAAGAATATTTGTTGCCTATAATTATTCAATTCCTCAATCACTCCGGGTAGTTTTTCTTAATAAAGGTTCATTTCTTACTATGCTTTTACACAACTAAAATATTTTTTTGTGAAGAGATAGGGTTTCTTTTTTGGCTGTTACTTATTATATATATGACTAAATAAAAGTTGTGTGGATAAACATTCAACTTCGCTAACTACTTCAGCCCGTTTTTCTTTAATGTCAGAATTATATAATTTTTGTTAGACTTTTTATACAGTTAAAATATTATTTAAAAGTGTTTTTTTGTTAGACTTATTATAAGTATAGCTTAAGAAGATTTAGTGCCACTAAATATTCAATTCCGCCACCACTTCCGGCAGTTTCTCTTAATAAAGGTTCATTTCTTTCTATGCTTTTACACAACTAAAATATTTTTTTGTAAAGAGGTAGGGTTTCTTTTTTTTGTTGTGACTTCTTATATGCATGACTAAAGAAGAGTTATACCGATTGACAGAAAAATGGCTGAACGGAACGATTTCCCGTGATGAAAAAAAAATGCTGGATGCCTGGTATTATTTGGAGAGTAGAGAAGAAACAGAAGTGGTCATTAACCAATCAGATTACGCATACAAAAATGAAACGGAATTAAGAGATGGTTTGTTCCGTAAAATACAGGAAGGAAAAACTATTTATTCTGCGTCAAAATTTAATCATAAGATAATAAAACGAGTGGTGGCTGTTGCCGCAGCTATAATTCTAGTAATAACATCTGCTATTTATTTTTTACCGGATCAGAAAGAACCCGTTGAAATATCAGCTTCCTCTAATTCCGAACAGGAAATACTGCCCGGTAAAGAAGGAGCGATATTAACGTTATCTGACGGATCAAAAATTATACTGGATAGTTTAGGAAATGGTAAAATAGCTAAAGAAGGAGCGTCTGACATTGAATTAAAAGAAGGACAGCTTTTTTACAATGCTGATAACAAAATAGAAAATTCATCTATTACCTATAATACTATGACCACGCCAAAAGGACGGCAGTTTAATGTTGTTCTTCCTGATGGTACACATGTATGGTTAAATGCAGAAAGCGAACTGGTATTTCCCACTTCTTTTTCCAATACATCCCGAACCGTTAAACTGACCGGAGAAGCATATTTTGAAGTCACTTCCAATCATACCCCTTTTAAAGTGATTGTTAACGATAAAGAAGAAATTGTTGTACACGGAACTAAGTTTAATATTAAAGCTTATTCTACAGAAGCAGATATGCAGACAACACTTTTAGAAGGAAAAGTAAGTGTGCATTCCGGTATTCATGAGAAGATACTCCAGCCGGGGCAACAGGCACTGGTCAATAAAGAAAGTCCACATATAATAATATCCAAAGCCGATATAGAGAAGGCTATGGCATGGAAAAATGGTTTATTCAATTTTGATGATGCCGAACTTAAAGAGGTAATGCGACAATTGTCGCGATGGTACGATATAGAAGTTGTATATGAAGAAGGTGTGCCTGATATAGTGTTTGGAGGAGAAATTAAAAGAAACATCTCACTGCAGGATGTGTTGCTCGCTTTAGAAAGTACTAAAGTTCATTTCCGGATTGAACAAAATAGAAAGCTTGTGTTATTGCCTTAGGTCTTTATGAAAAGAAATGCTATTTGATTTTATTGAATTCAACAACCATCATAGGGTTTATTTCTATGATAAAAAAGCCGGAAGTGTTAGTGGCACTCCCGGCAAAGGTTTGATAATTCAAAACGCGGTTCGTGTAAAACTTAATTTTTAATCGTCAAACTGACCGCATTTGTCACTGCAACCTTTCGGGTGTTGACTAATGCGGCTAAAGAGCAAAATTATGCAAAAAAAGGCTTCGAAGCGATGTCAGCTTCAGGGTGTCTTGTGCCCTGTTGAGGACAGCAATGCAACCGTATTAAATACTGTTGCACGCTTTAGACATTTGAAGACTGTTTATTCAAAAAAAATGTTTTTGGTGATGAAACTGTCTCTCTTCCTGCTGATCCTCTCCGTCACCTGCGTGCAGGCTAATGGAATTGGACAATTAGTATCTTACTCCGGAAAAAATGTTCCCCTAAAAAAAGTATTAACGGAAATAAAGAGGCAAACTGGTTATGTTTTCTTTTATAACAAAGAAGATATTAAAAATGCAAATCCGGTTTCTGTTTCTGTGGAGAACATGCCGGTGAATACATTTATCGACCTTGTATTGCAGAACCAGCCGGTGTTGTATAAGTTAATGGGACAGACAATTATTTTATCAGAAAAATCTGCAGTCAAAGAGATGCCGGTAAATAATCCAATTGTTGATGATGTTATTATTACCGGTAAAATAGTTGATGCAGAAGGTACACCCATTCCTAATGCTTCAGCAATTATTAAAGGAACCAGGAAGGCAACATCTGCAGGTGCCAACGGAATTTTTTTATTAAAAGAAATTAGCCAGAAAAGAACAGTTTTGGAAATATCAGCAGTAGGTTTTGCTACTATCTCTATTGAAATAGTAAATGGGAAACCCACCAGAATGATAGATGCAGGTAATGATGCAAGTGAAAATGTTGATAAAGGAAGTTTTACGCTTCTTGACGATGGAACATTGTTATTCACATTATCCAGGTCTGTAAATAGTTTGGATCAGGTAGTTGTAGTAGGATATGGAACACAAATGAGAAGAAATGTTACAGGTTCTGTATCTAAGGTGGATATGAAAGAAACGGAAGAACTTCCCAATACCAATATTACAGAAGCCTTAAGAGGAAGAGTAGCAGGTGTTCAAGTGATATCAGGTAACAGGCCTGGCCAAAATGGAACAATTCTGATCAGGGGACAACGCTCGTTGAGCGCTTCTAACAATCCACTGATAGTATTAGATGGAATTATGTTTAATGGTAATCTCACAGATATTAATCCTAATGACATCCTATCAATGGAAATTCTGAAAGATGCCAGTGCAACGGCTATTTATGGATCTCGTGCGGCTAACGGGGTGATATTGATTACTTCAAAAAGAGGAAATACAACAAAGCCACTGATAAATGTGAATTCCTATTATGGTTTTACTGATTACAGCTATAAACTAAAAACGCTGAGTCCGGATAGGTATATCCAGTATATCATTGATTATAATGCGGAAATTGGGAACGATGTAGACAGAACGAATGTAGCTGATTATTTGCCGGCTAACGTAGCAGAAAACTTCAAAGCCAATAAAAGCTTTGATCCATGGAAAATAGCTTCACAGGATGCCTCCATTGCTTCTCTGGATGTGAGCCTGTCTGGCAAGACTGAAAAAACCAATTATTATTTTTCTGCTTCTAAAGTAAAGGAGAATGGATTGATATTAAATGATCAGCAGGATCGGTTAACATTGCGATCTAATTTTGAAAGTAATGTGGCCACCTGGGCCACACTTGGTGTAAACTCAACATTTATCAGTCGCGATAATTCCGGTGCCGTAGCCAGTGTAGAACGCATCACCAGAACTGTTCCTTATGGTACTTTATACGATGAAGAAGGAATTCCATTACAATATCCGGTAGATGGGGAAGGGGCTGCAGAAAATCCTTTATATGTTCCTTATTTAAGTAGCAATCAATCTATCGCTGAAAATTTGTTTGCCAATTTTTATGTGACATTAAATGCACCATTTATTAAAGGACTTTCTTATCGTTTAAACTTTTCGCCTAATCTGCGTTGGACTAATCAGTCTGATTTCAGAAGAAGAGATCAGCGACTGGAATCCAATCTCACTTCTGCATCAAAATTAAATGTGAAGTCGTACGACTGGATGCTCGAAAATATACTCAACTATAAAAAGCAGTTTAAGGATCATGGTGTTGATCTTACATTATTATACGGAAGAAATCATACAGGTTTTGAACGGCAGGGATCTAATGCACAGTTATTAGCTTCCGAAGCTTTGGGCTGGTATGACCTGAGTTTGGGTGAAGTACAAACGGTAAGTTCATACGCAGAAAGAACCGACGGAGTGTCAAGTATGGCACGACTTAATTACAACTATAAAAACAAATATTTTCTTACGCTTACTACAAGAAGAGACGGTAGCTCTGTTTTTTCGGCAAGTAATAAATATGCAGTCTTTCCTTCCGCATCTGCTGCCTGGTTATTATCAGAAGAAAATTTTCTTGACCAGGTGAATTTCCTGGATTATTTAAAACTGCGTGTGTCTTATGGCGCTGTTGGAAACCAAGCCATCAGTCCTTATCAGTCTTTAAGTCTTCTGGGCATTAACCGTTATGTATTTGGTGATGGAGGAAGTTCTGTATTAGGTGTGTTTCCCAACAATATGTCTAACAGTCAGCTAAAGTGGGAAACTACCTATACCACTAACATCGGACTGGATTTTGAAATTTTCAGGGGGCGTTTAGGTGGAACTTTTGAATATTATAATATGAACACAGAGGATCTTCTTGTGAAAAGAAGTATTCCTATCATGACTGGTTTCAATGATATATGGAGCAATCTCGGAGCTACAAATAATAGGGGAGTCGAGTTGAGTTTAAATACCGTAAATGTCCGCACCAAAAACTTTACCTGGACAACCAATCTTAATTTTTCCAGAAACGTTAATAAAATAGTTCACCTCTATCATTCCGATGTTGATGGTGATGGTATTGAAGATGATGATATCAGTAATAACTGGTTTATAGGACAACCGATAGATGTTTTTTATGATTTTGCTTTTGATGGCATTTATCAGGAAAAAGATCAATTACCTGATGGTGTAAAGCCTGGTGCTGTTCGATTAAAAGATAAGAATGGTAATGGAGTAATCGATGCCGAAGACCGTGAAATAATAGGACAGGGGCAACCTAAATATCGTTGGGGTATCACCAATACTTTTAAGTATCGTCAGCTTTCATTATCGGTATTTGTTAATGCTATGCAAGGATGGATTTCCACCACTCCCAGATGGGTTTCGATAGGAAGGTCACTAAATTTCATTGACGTAGGCTGGTGGACACCGGAAAACATGTCGAATGAAATGCCTTCCATTACTTATCAAAACCGTTATGGTCACAGATATTATTCCAGCAGAGATTTTATAAGAATTCAGGATGTGACCTTATCATACGAGTTTAAAAAAGAGTTCATCAACCGTATTGGTTTATCCGGACTTCGTTTATATGCCAGCGGTAAAAATATTTACACGTTTACAAAATGGAAGGGGCCGGATCCCGAAAATGGGGCTACTAATGCAGCAGATTATTATCCCGTGCCACGAACCATTTCATTTGGATTAAATGCCAGTTTTTAAAATTGAAAACATGAAAACGAATATAAAAGAAATCACTCTCGTACCGGTTTTGTTATTTGCTTTGTTTCTGCAATCATGCAGTCACAAATTTCTTGACGAAGTTCCTCCGGCACGTTTAAGTAATGATAATGTACTCAGTTCGAAATCAGGATTTGATAATTACATTAACAGCCTTCATTACGCTGCCAGAGAAGAATTATCTGCTACCGATCTTTTATTTTATTTTGATAATTATACGGGAACGGATATTTGTACATCGGGACAATTATCTGTACAGCAATTTGTAAATTATGAGGCTTATCTTACTCCATTTACAAATGCATCGTCAATTTATTGGAATTGGGCTTACGGAACCATTTTGCCCAGAGCAAATGCAGTAATTATTAATGCAGAAAGAAAAGATCTGGCAGATATATGGGCCAGCGAAAAAGAGAAAAACGAATATATTGCCGAAGCCAGATTTTTCCGTGGATATACTTATAATATTCTGGCTACATTATATGGCGGCGTGTGTATTGCAGATACCATTTATTCTACCCCAAAAATAGATTTTAAAAGGGCAACACGCGAAGAGGTGTACAGGTTTGCTATTGAAGATCTGGAGTTTGCTCTTAAATGGCTTCCAGAGGTTTCGGAAGCTCCGGGTAAACAGGGCAGAATTTTTAAAGGTGCTGCTGCGCATTTATTAACGGAATTATACATCAGTGTTAAAGAATATGATAAAGCCATTCAGGTAGCATCGGATCTTATTGATTCCAAACAATATCATTTAATGAATGAAAGATTTGGTGTGAATAAGGATCAGCCGGGAGATGTTTTTTCTGATTTATTTATACAAGGCAATCAGAACAGAACTTCCGGAAACTTAGAAGCCATTTATGTATGGCAATTTGAAGAATTTACGCAGGGTGGTAGCGGAACCATTAGTCGCGGTAATCATTTAGTCAGAGGATGGTTACCATTTATGGTTCAGTTACAGGATCCCGATGGCAAACTGGGAATTTCCTTAAACGATTCAATTGGCAGAGGCGTGGCTATTATTCGTCCCAATTCTTATTATCTCTATGATATATGGGGAGCAGATTTTCATACGGACATGCGTAATTCCCGTTATAATATGAGAAGAGAATATTATTATAATAATCCTTCTTCGGCTTATTTCGGACAAAAAATAGAACCCCGCACAACCCAGATCGATACCATGCAAAGATTATTTCCGACTACCCGAAAAGTGGAAGGAAAACCCTGGCAGGGAGATTTACAAAGTGGAGGAACTGGTAAGGACTTTATTGTATACCGACTGGCAGAAACTTATCTGTTAAGAGCTGAAGCCTATCACCGTGCTGATGATAATATCAATGCAGCTGCTGACATTAACAAATTACGGGAAAGGGCAAACGCTTCAGCCGTAACAGCAGGAGATATCACCATTGATTTTATACTGGATGAAAGAGCACGCGAACTGATAGCCGAGGAGCCGAGAAGACGTACGCTAATGCGAATGGGTAAACTCGTGGAGCGTGTGAAAAAATATAATATGAAACCCGAGACGCGTAATTCGATTGCTGAAAAACATGAATTATACCCGATTCCGCAATCAGCTATTGATGCCAATTTTGGTAATAAACTCGAACAAAATCCTGGTTACAATTAATTATAAAAAATTAATCATGAAAACATATTTCTATTTTTTAACCTTACTCATCATCATCTGTTGTTACGATGATGCACGGGCAGAAGAAAAAAAATATTCTAATTCCAGTATTGCTAGTGATGGTACTCAACTAAATAGACAACCATTTGTTGAAAATCCATTAGATGACAGTATTAGCAGAAAAATTCAATTTCTCATCAGCGAATTAAAAAAGCCTGTCAGCAATTATGTAATGGTTGTGGCGCATAGAGGTGACTGGCGTAATGCTCCCGAAAATTCAATATTGTCATTAAGATATGCAGCCGAAGCCGGAGTGGATATGGTGGAAGTGGATGTTAAAAAAACCAAAGATAATATATTGGTGGCGATGCATGATTTTGCATTGGATCGTACTACCACAGGAAAAGGATTGGTAGCTGATCATACTTTGGCGCAACTGAAAGAGTTAAAACTCAGAAATGGTGGTGGAGGAAGAACACGTCATGATATTCCTACGATAAAAGAATACATGCTGGAGGCGCTAAGGCTTGGGGTATTGGTAAATCTTGATAAAGGCATTGAGTATGCAAAAGAAATAGGTGAAGTATTAAAAGAGACCGGTACTGCGCATATTGCCGTAGTCAAATCGGGAATGGATCCGGTGGAATTGCAGAAAATCGTTCCTTTACTCGGAGGCGCTCATTTTATGCCGGTGATTGGATTAGACAGGGACAAAAATCCCAAAAACAAGATCACCCAACTCGTTAAAAATTTCAAACCATCTGTGATGGAGGTATCCTTTCAGCACGATACATCTTTCTTTTTCCGTCGCCCGGCCATACTTACCGAGCAGGGCGTTAAAATATGGAACACCTCATGTTCATTCATGTGGTGCAGTGGTTATGATGATGAGATGGCCGTAGAATTTAATCGTCCGGATGAATCCTGGGGATGGTTACTCAGGCATGGCGCCACCATTTTCCTGACTGATCGTCCGCGAGAAATGATCAAGTATTTAGATCAGAAAGGTTTAAGAAAACGTAATAGTTTATAGTGACAGAACCTGATGCCGTCTAGTTAAAAACTTAAAAACTGATTACCTGCAATGGGGCTAAATTGAATAACCGGGTAGTAGCATCAACATCCAGATCTCTAAATCGTAAACTAAGCGCCGCTGATATTACTAGATAATAATAGCGGTGCTTTTTATGAAAAATATCTATTTAACATAATATAAATTATAGGACAATTTATATAGAGATCATTACCTCGGATCTTAAGCGAATAAAATTGGCATGTGGCGTTTAAAAATCTCGTACATACAATGTGATAAAGCGGAAGCTTTGTCACATTGTAATTCACGTTATATTATCAGGCACGTCCTGTAAATAAAAAAACTCTTGTTACACACAAGGGCCTGTCTTAAAACTGTTCGGGCTGACATCCGGAAATACGCTCGACTTAATTTTTAAAATTACATCCAACCATGGATAATTTTATTAGACTGTTAGAAGTAGTATCAATACTCCTAATAGCGATTTCTGTATTACGGACTACACGCTATAAGTCGTCATTATTCCGAACTGAACCAAGACCTGTTGTGAGCAGGTCTTTTTTATTTAATTACCCGTATCCACCTTTTCGTTTTCTTTAAGTAAAACTTAGAAAACGAGCCACCCAGACCTGATTCGCCGATTACTTTAAACGGATGCACCGAGAGCTAAGACATCGTGGGATTGCCAGAGAAATTTCTTGTCCATTACGTTGGGATCATCTTCCACATCACCTGTTGCATCTACCAGATAGATCCGTTCCTGTTCATCGCCTGTTGAGAGTTCTGCTCTTAAAAGAGCTGCATGTTAAGTTGTTGATACTACACATGCTTGAGTTCTCTGTCTACGTAGTTGAATGTAAAACCTTCCCGAATCAAATTGCCGATTTTCACATCTAAAAAAATAAATACCAAATCTATTTAACATAATGCAAAACATTCTAGGACAACTCTGAGTAATCACAGACCTTCAAACCGCTGTTCTTTGGCAACGGTGATCACTATTCGCCTATCTTCGCAAACGATATCTATCACATGACCGGGTTTAAAGCCGTGTTCCTTCAACCATTTGCCACTAAGGCTAATGACCGGGAAATATACGTACTGTCCACGCTCCCTTGCATGACTTTTGTTACAGATGGTCATCTGTCTGATTCTTTTCTTCGCGGTTTCCTGCTCCTCATTTCTTTTCATAGTGTGTGATTTTAAGCAAAGCACGAGCTTGCGCGATCAGTATCCAACATTACGGATGTGTATAATACATAGAAATACATTTAATTCACCGGTATCTTATCAGGGTAAATTTGTAATTTACCCGAGTTAAAAAACTACATTTGCCTATGACAAATACAACCTCTCCTAACCGAAAAATACACGAAGGCCGCAACGTCAAACGATTCCGTGAAATGCTCGGTATTAAGCAAGACGCCCTGGCCATAGAATTGGGCGAAGACTGGAACCAGCAAAAGATATCTCTTCTGGAGCAGAAAGAAACTATCGATGCTCCACTGCTTCAACAAATTGCCACTGCTTTAAAAATACCTACTGAAGCTATTCAGAATTTTGATGAAGAACAGGCGGTGAATATTATATCCAATACTTTTAATGACCAAGCAAATGGTTATAACTACTACCCTACTTTCAATTTCAATCCTGTTGAAAAAATGATTGAGCTATACGAACGTATGCTGCAACAGCAAAAGGAAATGATTGAGAAGCTGGAAAAGTTGATTGAGAAGAAATAATATTCAGTCAATATTTTATTTAACGATGGATTATAAAATTGAAGATTTAGACATTTCAAAAAAACTTGAGGAATTAGAGCTGACATTTCCAAGCAACCTAACCTTTTTCCCTGAAAATTTTGACGATGCTAAAACAAAAAATGATTTTGTTTTTACCGACAGCATGCTTGATTTAAACAAAATATTCAAGCAAGAAAATAGAATTTCTATTGACGCATTAGGGCAGGATACAGAGCTTTATAGAAGTCGTAAAAGTGCAGATATTTATTTGCCTGCAATGTTTTTTGGACTTTCACTAATTACAGAAAACCCAACAATTTTATCTGTTTCTTTAAATGTTTTATCTAACTACGTTTATGACTTATGTAAAGGAACTTCAGGAAAAAAGACTGCACACATTAACTTCTATATTGAAACGAAAGAAAAAGGTAAAGTAAAAAAATTAAGCTATAATGGAGATGTGGCGGGGTTAAAGGAATTGGATAATATAATTAAGGCAATGAAATGAGAGCATTTTTGGAAAACCCCAATCTTTTACTAACGGAGTTTAATGAAATGGCTGCAATTGCCCAGAAAAAGGCATTCATTACAGTTGGGGTTGAAATACAAAAGGATGAAATAGAAACAATAAAAGCTTACAGAAGTGAATTATCCGACCTGAAAAAGCAGTTTGTTGAAAGAAAACTACAGAATGAGGCAAACCTTATTTACTGTATTGACAATTCATTACTTGCAGTTCAATATGAATTGCAAATGCTTGTGAATATTAAAGAGGATAAAATGAATGAAGCATGGGGCAATTTAGTTAATGCACAGGTTATATATGGAACAGTAGTAAGAAATTATCCTTTCGAATTTGAAACATCAGACGGTTATATAGAAAGATTGGAGGACTATGAAAAATTACTTTTTCCAAAAATGTTCTTCTCAAGTGTCGGCGGCATCATAAAAAAAAGTCATTGCTCAATCTGTAACGAAAGTTATAGTAAATGCGACCACATTAAAGGAAGACTTTATAATGGGGAACTTTGTGTTAGAGTCGTTACCGAAATGGAGCTTGAAGAAGCTTCACTTGTAGATATACCTGCAAATAAACATTGCAGAATGTTGTCGACAAGCTATAACGGAAAAACTGTTGACCTTTTAACTTTGAGAGAAGGAACGCAGACATCTAACAAGAGCTGATGTGGCTCCCTTCTTTTAAATTAAAAAAATGCAGCACTTCAAAGATAAATACGGGAGACAATTAAATCCCATAAATCCAATTTTTCCAATACTTACGGGAGATAATACTACGAAGGCCTTTAAATTTTTAGGAACAGGCTTTTTTATAAATACATTCGGGGGTTTTCTTACTGCAAAACATGTATTATATGATAACAATGGAAATCATATTAATCCATTTTTTGCTATCACTACTCATGATAATAAGCACTACACCCGTTACTTATACAAATCTTTCCCTCATCCAACTGCTGACATTTGCTTTGGTATCTTAAGGCGTGATGCTCATTTAGGTGATGAGTCTATCAACTTTGATTATCAAACACCAGTAATGCAGATTCTGGAGAATGAACCACAATCGGGAGATAAAATTCAAACCTTTGCATATCCGAATTCTAAGGTAGAATATGAAAAAGGAGAACAATGGGGCAATTTTCAAGGCGATTGGTACAATGGAGCGATACTTGATATTCTGCCCTATCGAGACCAGACATTTTATCCTTATCAAGTGATAGAAAGTGATATGAAAATACTTGGCGGTGCAAGTGGAGGGCCAGTTATGAAAGATGCTTATGTTATTGGAGTCAACTCTTCCGGATATGATTTAGGAGAAAATAGCGGTAGCCTTTCGTACATTACCCCGATAAAATTTGCTTATGAAATTGATGTTGAGTTCAAGAGTGAAAAATTTAAGCTTGGTGACAAAAAAGTAAGCTCAATAAGAAAAATTTAAATGACAGCCTACTTTGAGCGGTTAATATTGCAAACTCTACAAATTTGAAAGATGAATGACAGGATAGAAGATAATCCTTCGCATAAAAAACTAAAGAAAGAACTTGACGGAGCTAACGCTTTAAGCAAATTGACAGGTTTGTTTTCATTATTTGGTGCAAATCCTAAAGACTTAAAAGAAGCTTTTGAACCTCTTGCAGATATTCAGAAACAATTTGAATTGATTTCAAAAAGCCCCGACAAGTTCAATGACTACTTTTCCCAAAAAGGTTGGATAGCACATGAATCTATGAATCATGATTTAATGCTTACTTGTATCGAATTTGCGGAAAAAGGTCATATTGAATTAGCTGAACAAGAACTTATCAATTATTATAGTTCGGAAAAAATGCAATGGTTGACATACCAACTTAAGGGAACTAAAGAGTTTTCTATAAGGTATTCTTTAATCCAAGCTGCATACGAAGACACAATAGCTGAAAGATATTATGCTTGTATTCCCATTTTATTATTAATAATTGACGGAGGAGTTAATGATGTAGATAGAAATAAAGGCTTTTTTGCAGAAAATACAGACTTGACTGCTTGGGATTCTATTGCAGCTCATAGCACAGGTTTAGCGACTTTGAAAGAAATATTCAACGATACGAGAAAACGTACAACAGAAGAAGAAATTATTATGCCTTATAGACATGGGATTCTTCATGGCAGGGATATTAACTATGCAAACAAAATCGTTGCTGCGAAATGTTGGGCTGCACTTTTTGCATTAAATGATTGGGCAAAGGCAGTAAAAGATGGCAAGAAAAAACCTCCGCCAGAAGAACCAAAGCTTAGTCTTAGCGAAAGCATCAATGAATTGAAAGCGACCATAGAAAATTATACAGAAAGTCAAAAAAGAAATAAAGAGGTTAGCCGAAAAGTAAGTGAATGGACTGCAAGGAATCTTGAAATTGGAGTTGACATCCCAAAGAAAGGGCTGCCAAATGATTATGAGGAGTTTTTAAAGACCTACAGATATTGGAAAGACTTTGT
>CAZQIQ010000003.1:66222-92222 GCA_964593835.1 uncultured Chitinophagaceae bacterium | reverse complement strand
TCAATTCATAGAGAATTGGAAAAGCAAAAACTATGGAGCAATAGCAAAGCAGATACATTTTTTCACCAAAGGAGAAATCAATTGGGGAAAGGAAGCTGGTAGGGTCAGAAAAGTCTTTCAAAACAAAATCCTAAAAAATTACGCAATTAAGAACGTGAAAGACTGTTCCCCTGCAATTACGGAAGTATCTCTATCTGTTGATATTATTTTTGAAGGAAAAGAATACAATAAAGAAATTACATTACGGCTTATATATGATGGACTAAATGGAGAAATTTTAATCTTTGGTGATAAAGGAGGACAATGGAAATTTATTGAATCATTTTTTCATACAATTGAGTACCTCTATTGAGCAGTGCTTAATAAATCAAACTTATTATGTATGACTCCCGAGTGACAAGGCAACAAGATGCAATTTGTTAAATCACCAATAATTAACGACTATGGAAATTTTACATACAAGCGAGTTTTGGTATTTCTTTATCCCGATCGTTATAACATTAATAATTTACTTCGTAGACAAAAATATCAAAGCTGAAAGGAAGCATCTTTTAGTTTTATTTAAGTCAAATCAATCTATTTCAAAAAGAATACAAGAAAAATTAAGAGGATTTATTGACGAATTTGATACTTCAAGTGCTATTGCTTTTCCTGAAAGAAATATAACTTACGATACTTGGCTTGAAATGATGTCGGAGGAGTATAAGTCTAATCTTTCCGAAGACCTATATGAAGTTGTAAAGAAAGGTAAAATACCCAAACCAACATTATTATCCATGAGTGATTCTTTAACTAAGCAAAACGAAGCCTTAAGGTTAATGGAAATTGACATGAACTTGGTAATAAAAAAAGCTCGAGAAAGTAGAGTTTAAAAGTAATTTAACTACAAGTAGCTGCCCCTATCAAAGGAGCCAAACTCATCAATGTTAAGAATTTGGTTTGCCTGTTAGATTTTCGTTTTTAACTAGGTTGATATTTGCTGTAAGTTCTCTGGTAATATTCAATTGTGGTAAAATAGAGGGTAATTACCCTCTATTTTTATTATTAATGGAGAAAAAACATTATTTTTGTGGGTAAATACTCTCATTTGTGAAAAGTTTTGATATAAATTCCTTACTAAAATCTGTGTTTGATGAAGATGCTGTCTTAAGCATCCGAGACTTCTTTGATCAAAAATTATTGGAATACAACATTAGTAAAACCAAAGCCTTAAAGCTGCTGAATATTGATAAAGATGTATTTGAAGAGATTATCAGTGGCACAGCCAAACAACCTAACTTAATACATGTAATCAAGATGGCTGAATTTCTTGGGATTGATATTAATGCATTTATCAAAATTGTTTTAAAAAATCAAAGTGCTGATAACATAGCCTCTATTGATAATGCCCGTAAGGCTACATTTCTATTAAGAAACTTTGACGTTAAGACCTTAACCAAATTGGGCTTTTTTGAAAATGACGCCAATGCCGATGCATTGGTTGAAAAAGTACTCGATTTCTTTGGTTATACTTCCATACAAGAATATGAAGAGCAGCTTGAGGAGCCGCTGTACAGTAGAACTAAGCGTAATTTCTCGGATAAAATGAAAGATTTCTGGATTAAGTCGGCTTATCAAACTTTCAGAGTTATCAATAATCCGAATGAATACGACAGAAATCGACTAAAAGATTTAATCATCAAGATTAAGCCTTATTCTCAAGATTTGAATGACGGACTTTTTACAGTTTGTAAGGCACTTTATAATGTAGGTGTTACTGTTATTTTTCAAGATTATCTTTCTACTACTCAAGTAAGGGGTGGAACTTTTATCATAAACGGAAAGCCATGTATTGTATTGACCGATTTCAATAAAAAGTATCCTACTCTTTGGTTTACATTACTACATGAATTGCATCACGTTTTATTTGATTTTGAGTTAATAGAAACAAACAGTTTTCACCTGACTGGAGATAACGATTTATTCCTGATTGAAGAAAAGGCAGATTCTTTTGCAAGAGACTTTTTCCTGCCAGAAGATAAATTTCAATATATCAAAAGGTATATCAATAATCCTTTTTTGGTATCAAAGTTTGCCATTGAGAATGAGGTACACGTATCTATCGTGTATTCATTTTTTACCTGGTATCAGGACAAGCTATACGGCAAAAATTTCCATGCCGCTTTCAAAGAGTTTTATCCTGATTATAAAGATTCATTAAATAAACTTAACCCTGTGGCTTGGGATGATGTGAGTATACAAACAACCAGCGAAAAAATTAAATCAATTTTAGAAGTTAAATAATAAATCTATGGCAGATAATAACAACATAAAAAAGCAACAAGAGTTATCAGAAGCAGATTTGGAACGTTTAGAACTTCTCCAAAAAGCTAACGAAAAAGTTGGCAAGCAATTAACGATTAATGCTGAACAAGGTAATTTAGAAGAGATTGACGAACTAAGGCAATTGATCGGAAAGGAGTTTGAAAATCCTGAAGAGAAGTATAACATTTATTATAAGGGTATCAGGAAACTACTAATGGATTACCTGCCTAAAGGTGATGATTTCAAAATGGTAAGGGAAATTATTTATGACGAGAAGAATATATTTCTTAATGCAGGGAAACGGAAATCAGATAACAATGGGATAAGAAAATCGGATGGCCGAATGACATTCCAGCCTGTAATGAACGAGATACTGGATATTGTGATTAAGTGGGTGGCAGACTCTCAAAATCCGTTTAATCTTTATCGTGAATTCTATGAGTTAAATGAAAAGCATGGATATGGCCATGAAGAGTATGATAAAACAGCTTTAAGCGTAGCAAATGCTATGCGAAAGTTATCAGAGAACTAGTATCTGTATAACTGAAAAATGCTGATTCGTATAAAATTATGATCATAGAAAGAATAATCGTAATTGTATAAAATGCATGACTTACACCAAATTCTCGACAGTATATATGTACTTCCTGATTTGTCAAAACAAATCCTTACAGTGTGTATTCATGAAGAGAGTTATCCTAAAGGGCATATTATACTAAAAGCTGAGAGAGTGGAAAGAAATATTTATTTTATTAAAAAAGGAATTGCCAGAGCATATGCTGTAACTCCCGTTAACGAAATAACATTCTGGTTTGGTAAGGAAGGTGATACTATTATTTCTATGAAAAGTTATGTGGAGGACCAGAAAGGTTATGAAGATGTTGAGTTATTAGAAAACAGTGAATTATTTGCACTGGAAACAAAAAAACTGAAAAAGCTCTTTGATCAGGATATTCATATTGCCAACTGGGGTCGGAAATTTGCCGAGCTCGAACTTATTAAAACGGAAGAGCGGCTTATCTCCCGCCAATTCCGGAAAGCGTCAGAGCGGTATAAAGAACTTTTACAGGAGAATCCAGATTTAGTTCAAAGAGTGCAGTTGGGTCATATAGCTTCCTATTTAGGTATTACCCAGGTGAGTTTGAGCAGAATCAGAGCAGAAATTAAATAGTTGTCTTTTTTATCATTTGTAAAATTTTCCTTCTATTGTCTTTCGGATATTTGCCTGCAAAATCAAGAAAATGAATTGGGTTATTTTAATTATTGCAGGCTTATTTGAAGTAGCGTTCGCTTCCTGTCTCGGTAAAGCAAAATCGGTCACCGGTACGGCTACTTACTGGTGGTATGGCGCCTTCCTGATTTGTCTGTCAATAAGTATGCTTTTGCTGATAAAAGCCACCCAGACACTTCCTATTGGAACGGCCTATGCCGTATGGACAGGCATCGGAGCTGTGGGAACGGTTTTGATGGGAATATTTGTTTTTAATGACCCTATTAGCTTTTGGCGAATATTTTTTATCACTACACTGATCTGCTCTGTTATCGGACTAAAAGTTGTTTCCTCATAATCACTTCTATAAAGGAGATGCGGCAAGCAGGAAGCATAGTTGATATAAGGTATTATTTCACATAAGATTGTCCATTTGGCAATTCCCATCCTTTCAGGATCAGGTTTATTTAGGAACAAACCCCTCACCTCTCCCACTTCTGCAATATTTTGTAGCTTTGTGGGAATGCTTAACACAGGTTTATCATATATCATGGCTATACAATGCTGCGTTATTTCTACTGCGGCCATGGTACCTTTTGCGGGTAAACGACTGTATGCTTTTTCAAATCCTAAAGACTTTAATAAGTAATCCCCGGAACAAAAAGTTTCGGGGGATATAAATGCAGATCCTTTCGCAGGAAAGGATAATGAGAAGACTATGGTATATAGCCTTCTGCCAACTCATTTATTTATACTTATTAAATACACTATTGTAAAATGGATACCAATAAACAACTTCTGTTATTAGACGAAGACCATAAATTGCTGACTAAAGCATTAGAAAATGATGAACAGTTTTTGAGTTATAATGACAAAGAAAAAAATGAGGTAAAAGATCGTCTCTCTGCTGCTCAATTAGTGACTGCTTCAGATTTTCCTAATAACGTTTCACGTCTGTATGATGTTATTACTCTCAGAAATATTAAAACACGTCAAAATGTTCGTTATAAATTAGTTCCTCCTCATGAAAAAGATGACTGGAAAGGAAAAATATCTGCTATTTCCCCATTAGGAATTAGATTGATGGGAGTAGTGGAAGGTAAGAGTGTTCTTCTGGATCATGGTAAAAAGAAAAATTACTTTGTGGTAATGGAAGTAAGAAATGCTATGTATATATGATGTTTCGTAAGGATGGTGTATCAGAAAAATGATACACCATTTACATATACAATGTAATCATTTACTTCTTAGCATTCCTATTACCACTATACATTCCACCATCGTAATAAGGTGATTCAGTATTGGTTTGGAAAAGCACTATTTCGGCCTGAGTGTGAGTGCTAAACTGTATGTTTTCGTCTCTGATAAACAGACTCTCACCTTTTTGAAGGGTTATTGTTTCATTGACCAGTACTTCTCCCTGAAAGAGATACAACAGGTAAGCATGATGTTGCTGAGGTTCATGAGGGAGTGTATAGTTATTTCCTTTAGTTATGAGTATATCATAAATCCATGTATCGCTGCTCAGCTGTAATGGAGTGGTTGATTTATCGGGCGAAGCAATAAGCCGCCACTCATCGTCACTAAACACGCTATTAAGATCCTGAAAAATAACTTCAGGAGCAGCATCTTTTTCTCTGGGGCGAATAAAGATCTGTAGGCCTTCAAGTTCTTCCTCAATAGCTTCTTCATGGTAAAAAATCTTTCCCGCTTTCATCAGCATTAACTTATCTGCACTAATGTATTCTATAAATCCTTCAGAGTCGGTATGCTTAGCTTTACCGCTGCGGAAATAAGATAAAATATCGTCATTAATATGTGGATGCATACGGATGACGGTGCCGGGCTGAATATGTGCCTGATCAATCCTTCCGATACTGTAATATCCCGTATCATTATCGGTCAGTACCGATCCCGGATATAATATGGAGATATGAGCATTGCCTGATTTATGGGTGTTGTCAATTTTTTGAAGCATAGTCAATCATTGTGTAGTGAATACGTATTTAGCAGGCATAATCATGCCAAACCATTACCGTTACTATCGGGGTTTAAAATTACTCATCCGGATCACTAATAGAGCAGCAGTACATATGCATTAACATATTGCTGGCATGGCAGTCTTAAATTATCCTGCAAAATAACTAATAGTGGAACAGAACATATGTCACATAGGTGGTTTAAAAGTCCTCTTCTAAATATATAAAACCAGAATCTATACGTTGTAACTATTATGAGAGCTTAAAATGATATACGTTAATGTTTATAGTATACTATTATGTATACGGCGCTATAGCATATTGGTTACAATGACACCGCTAAACGACTAATTGTATGCAGTACATGGGTTACATCGGCGATTAAACTACTTATAGTATAGCATTCACACGTTGCCAGTATAGGAAGTTTAAATTACTCCGCTAAACGAATAACAGAACAAGCATTCACATATGCCCTTAGCTCAGGGTTTAAAATTATATACGGTAATGACTACAGTGTAGATTCCTTGATGGGAGCCGGCTATATGCTATGTGGTTAAAAATAAAGGCTTTGAAGCATGATAAAATAACAATTCTGGCGTTACAAAAATGAGATATCAACAAGAAATATATAATTTGCCTTATGGAAGATAATAAGCCGGAGCTGTCTTTTTGGAAAAAGGCTATATTCTATACCCTGTTGCAACGTGTTTCATTGTTTGCCTTTGGAGTGATCTCTTATATGATTCTTGTAAGAGGATTTTCGACGGTCACCAATGGTATCTGGGCGTTGTATATTACTATATTTTCGGTGTTTGAATCTGTAAAACAAGGATTGATCAGAAACGCCACGATCAAGTTTTTGGGTTCCAAAGAATATGAAAATCATACTGACGAAGTGCAGGTAGGATCGCTGGCGATGAACATAGCTTTTTCTGTAATTACGATAATGCTGTTTGTATTAGGTAATCACAGTATCAGTAGTATGCTGCAGTCGGAAAATCTCGCCGACCTGCTGGTGTGGAGCTCTCTCCTGATTATATTATTGATTCCTTATAATCATGCGGAAATTTTATTACAATCGCTGTTTAAGTTCGATGTTTTGTTTAAAGCAGCTTTTATCCGACAGGGGTTATTTTTCGGAGGAATTGTATTAATGTATTTTCTATTAGAAGAAGGATTTACATTATATAATATTCTAATGATGCAGGTGATCTCGTTGCTGATAGCTTTGCTGTTTATCCTCTTAAAAACAAAAAACGACTTCCCGGAAAAGTATGTATTTAGAAAAGATATCACGCTGAAACTTTTTCATTTTGGTAAGTTCACGCTGGGCACTAACCTGTTCTCGGGATTGTCCAGAAGTCTGGATCATTTTGTACCAGCCGGTGTTTTGGACGGTGTGCAGGGAAAAAATTATGTGGCTTATTATAATACCGTGGCGCGCGTAAATAATATGGTAGATGTTCCTTCTCTGGCCGCTGCCGATGTGTTATATCCCAAAAATGTAGAGGCTCATGAAAATGAAGGGATAGAAAAAGTAAAGGAATATTTTGAGCAGGTAATTGCTACCATCATCGCTTTTATTCTTCCTGTTTCTCTGATTATTTTTATTATACCCGGAGTGGTAATCGATATCGTCGCTGGCGAAAAATATGCCCCGGCAGTAGAAATCCTGCAACTGACCATCTTATTCAGTATGGTCCGGCCTCTGAGTTATCAGTTTGGATCCACGCTGGATGCCATCGGCAAACCAGATATCAATTTTATGGCTAATGCTGCGCTTTTTATTATTAATCTCCTCCTGATGCTGGTGTTTGTGCAGGTATATGGAGGAATAGGCGCTGCCTATGCTACGATGATCAGTTACACTATTTCCTTTGTGTTTATGATCGTCATACTTAAAAAACATATTAACATAGACTTCCGCAATGTGCTTAGTTTAGTATGGAAACGTTACAAGCGTCAATAAGTAAACTGATGGCAGATGTTAGGATATCTGTGATTGGTTAGATAGTAATAATGCGAAATGTTAGGATGGCTATAATTAGTTAGATAGTAAAGAATGTCAGACGCTCAATCGCTTTCATTGGTTAGTTTGAAAAAATAGATCGTGAGTTTGTTGTTAAATAGGTTAATGCCGAAATAGAATTTATCTAAAATCTATTAAAGAATAAGCGTAATATTTTACAAACAGCCTTCTTATTAAACTTAAAAATGTAATCCTGTAGGATCAAATATTTTCTTTGCAAGTTCTCTTTTTAATGTTGGAGTACATTGCTAGGAAAATATTAAGGGTTCAAAACTGTATGATTAGTTTAAGCTTGTCTGACACTGTCAGTAAGATTAAATCTTGACTATTGTACCTAGAGCAAAGAGTATTAGATCAGAAAACAATTAATTTTACCTGTCCCCAATACTACATATTTCTAAAGTGAATTTTTCTGGCACTAAACCTTATGGTAAGATGTAAACACGCTGAAAAATTCTGTTGCAGGCATAAAAAGATATTCCAGCATTAAGCTGTGTGCCAGCTTTGCTTACAACATCAATATTGTGATCCGGCCTAATACAGTAATCTGACTTTTAATGTGCCCTTTACGTTTTTAAGGATTTCTATAGCTTTTTTAGAGAGCTTTTTATCCAGATCCAATACCACATAACCTATCTCATCATTGGTTTTAAGGTATTGTCCGAGTATGTTGATGTCGTTGTTCGATAATTCCCCGTTAATGGCGGATAATACCCCTGGAACGTTTTTATGAATATGGAGAATACGATGAGAATTTTCCACCGGCGGAACGTTTAATGGAGGTACGGTATGTGATCCTATAGATACTCCTGTTTCTAAAAACTGATAGAGCTTATTACTTACGTCTTCTCCAATATTGTGCTGTGCTTCTTCTGTTGAACCACCTATATGTGGAGTGAGGATAACATTTGGCAGTCCCTGTAAAGGAGTTGAAAAAGAGTCTCCGTTTTTCTCGGGTTCTACCGGAAAAACATCGATAGCGGCACCGGAAATCCTTTTTTCTTTTATAGCTTCAGCCAGCGCGTCAATATCTACTACTTCTCCCCTTGCGTAGTTGATAAGGATAGAACCATTTTTAAAATCTTTCAGTGCTTTTTTGCTGATGAGATTTCTGGTAGTGGGCAAATCAGGCACATGAAGAGTAACAATATCTGCTTTGCTTGTGAGCTCTGCCAGTGATTTACATGCTGTGGCATTACCTAAAGGAAGCTTAGTGATAGTGTCATAAAACAACACTTTCATACCAAATGCTTCTGCTAATACGCTTACCTGTGTGCCTATGTTTCCGTACCCTACAATACCGATGGTTTTGCCCCTCAACTCGTAGCTGCCTTTGGCTTCTTTCATCCATTTACCCTGATGGGCTGCTATGTTTTTGTCGGGAATCCTTCTGATGAGCATAATAGCAGAGGAAATAACGAGTTCCGCGACAGAGCGCGTATTGGAATAGGGAGCATTGAAGACCACTACACCCTGATTTCTGGCCGATTTTAAATCCACCTGATTGGTACCGATACAAAAACATCCGATGGCCTGCAGTTTTTTAGCTGCTTCCAGAACAGCAGGAGTGATTTGAGATTTGGAGCGTATACCTAAAAGATGAACATCTTTTACTTCTTTAATCAGTTCCTCTTCGGGAAGGGCTCCTGTTAATTTTTTTACGGAAGTGTAGCCAGCATCTTTGAATAGCTTTACCGCAGCTTCGCTGATATTTTCCAGAAAAAGAACGTTTATTTTTTCCTTGGGATAGCTGGTGCTTTTTCTCTCATCCATAATTTTACTTCTTCAAGTTTCGTTATTATCCTTGGTATTTAGGTTTGCAAAGATGAACCATTAAATTGAATTTTTCTTCAATCTTTAGTTTTTTGCTACGAGATTGCTGGTTTAGAATGATTTAATTTAATCTTCACTCTATAACTTTGCAGATTCACCATTTCAACCGAAAACGAAGATCTCTTGAAAAACCTTCTCATTGCTCTGCTTGCTAGTGCTGTATATTGTGGCTGTAATGGTCATGCAGAAACAGCCGATGTTCATAAAAGACAAAATCTTATAGATACCCCTTCGGTCAACGAATTGCAAATGCGCCATTACAAAGCTGTTGTTGGCAATTTTGTGGACTCTATATGTAAAGCCCCATTTTTTAATGGTTCTGTGCTGGTAGCCAAGAATGGAGAGATCATCCACGAAAATTACCAGGGATATAGAAACCCAAAAGTAAAGAAAGATTCTATCTCTCCTTCTACGCCTTTTCATCTGGCATCCGTTTCAAAGCCATTTACTGCAATGGCTATCATGAAGTTGCAGGAAGAATCTAAACTTAATATTGAAGATAGTGTAGCGAAATATTTACCCGGGTTTCCTCTTCCGGCTGTGACTATTAAATCACTGCTGAATCATCGTAGCGGAATACCTAATTATGTTCACTACATGGAAAATCTTGGCTGGAACCGTAAGCGTCAGATGAGCAACCAGGATGTGCTTGATTTCCTCATCGCCAATCGCAAAAAAATTCAAATCGGTGCCGCCAATCGGAGATTCAGCTATTCGAATACCAATTATGCGCTGCTGGCACTAATTGTGGAGAAAGTAACGGGACAATCATTTCCCGTGTATATGAAGAATAATTTTTTCGAGCCCCTGGGTATGAAAGATACTTATGTATTTACCATGGCTGATAGTGCCCGTTTCCTGCCCTCCTACTTCGCCAACGGTCGGCAATATGCTTTTGACTACCTGGATGAAGTGTATGGAGATAAAAATATCTACAGTACACCCAGAGATATGCTAAAGTGGGATCAGGCGTTGTACAGTGGTTTCTTTACTAATTCTACGTTGGATTCGGCTTTTTGCGGTTACAGCTTCGAAAAGCCCGGCATTAATAATTACGGACTGGGATGGAGAATGTTTTTGCTGAAAAGCGGAAAACAATTCATTTACCATAATGGCTGGTGGCATGGTAACAGAACGGCGTTCTATCGTCTCCCTGATGATAATGTAACCATCATCGCCTTCAGTAATAATGATTATAAAAGAGTCTATTCCTTAAAAAAACTCGCCGATCTCTTTGGCCATTATTTTGAAGCCTCAGAACAAGAAGAGGAATAAATCCGTTTATCATACTCATTGTGAATTGATAGTAGACTTTTGTTATTTCCAGTCTTCATCTGAGATGAAATTATTATACTATCTGCCGCATCTCTTCTTCATAATTAAAGATTATTCAACAGGGTTCGATGTGTAACAATTGATTGTTTTATTACAATAATTAGTTTTCCTCTGTTCAAGAAATTTACCTGTACTATTTTATTGAGTTCTTAATTGTACAATTAATATAAGCGATTTCATATTTGATATATAAATGAAGTTTGATATGGGGACACGTACTTTAAATTTTATATCTATTGAAAGTATTTTTTGCTAAAGGAATAGCAGCATATATCCATATAAAAGATGCAAAATAAATCTTAAAGTTTGATGCGTTTTTTTATTAAATGTTCAAATGAATGTCATAGTAGTGTCAATTATTTCCACAAATCAAAAAATTCCGCATTACATAAATGGAACAAATCGGTAGCTGGTAGCTTGCGCTTCCGATAATGATAACAAGCACTTCAATACTTACTACTGAAGCATCTTCTTACATAAGAAAAATGTGCAAACATTTTTCAGTTAAGGTTTCTGCTGATTATACCGAAAATGAGGGTCATGTAAGATTTCCATTTGGTGAATGCACAATGACAGCTGATCAGTCTGTACTCAATATTAATGTTCAGGTAGAGGATGATGTAATGGCTCAAAAAGCAGAAGATGTTATTATGAGACATCTGATAAAGTTTGCATGGAAGGAAGAGCTAAATATTGAATGGGTAAGAATGTGATTGAAAAGAATAAGGTGATAAAATGTATAAAGTGATAATGGTAAACTGATGGTAATGACATTGAAAATTAAAACTATGACCAAGCTAAAATATTTAATTGTACTGTTTTTGTTTATTCCGGTGCTTTCCTATGCACAAACAATTCAGGTGACTGATGTACTAGGGAGATCTGTTGTGCTGAAAAAACCTGCAAAAAAAGTATTGCTGGGCGAAGGCAGGGACATCGTTACGCTGAATATATTACATCCACGTCCGGGGGATTTGATTGCAGTGTGGCAGGAAGACTTTAAGCAAACACTTGAATACAAACACTATCTTAAGAAATTTCCTGAACTGGATAAAATACCCGTAGCAGGAAGAAATGTAAATACATTTTCAGCTGAAAAAGCTATTTCAGCACGACCGGATGTAGCGATTTTTGCAGTAAAAGGTCATGGTCCCGGTCCTGAAGCTACAGAGCTGATCAAACAGTTAGAATCGTCAGGAGTGCCGGTTGTGTTTATCGATTTCAGAAGTAATCCTTTTAAAAATACTGTACCCAGTATAAGATTGTTGGGTAAAATATTACAGTTAGAAACCAGGGCAAATGCCTTTATAGAGTTTTATGAATCAAGGTTAAAAAGAATATCTTCTGTGATTGCAGAAAAGAAACCTGCCCGACCTAAAGTGTTTATGGATATGAAAGCGGGAATGGCGGAAAGTGAATTTAATTCACCTGGTAAGGATAATCTTAATCAGTTTATTCAATTGGCCGGAGGCCATAATATAGGAGCTGATGTTTTGCCCGGTGCTGTTGGACAATTAAATCAGGAGTTTGTGATTAGTCAAAAACCTGCAGTATACATTGCTACTGGTACTGATATATTCAGAGGTAAAGGTGTGGTATTGGGTGCTGATGTAAGTCGTGAGGAAGTAGTCAATAGTATTAATAAAAGATTGCAGGATCCCGTAGTATCTACTTTGCCCGCTGTAAAAAATAAAAGAGTATACGGTTTATGGCATTTATTCTATGCTTCTCCATTTAATATTCTCGCTACTGAATGTATGGCTAAGTGGATACATCCTGAACTATTTAAGGATGTTAATCCGGATGCATCGTTAAAAGAACTGAATGAAAAATTCTTATCAGTTCCTATGAAGGGTACTTATTGGGTAAATATGGATAAATAAGTGATGATGATAGCTACCTCTCCAGATATTGTTTGTAGTACGCGAATGCAGGCTGAACAACATTACAGTCGTTTGCGGAGAAAACGAATTTTTATTATAGCGTTGCTGACTGTTGGATGTTTTATATCTTTTTGTTTTGATATAGCAACGGGGCCTTCTTCACTTTCCATCAGAGATGTTTTTGCGGCATTATTTAATATTTCTTCAGTTGACGAAGCCACTCGTACTATTGTATGGACGATCAGAATGCCCTATGCCGTAATGGCTTTACTGGTAGGTATGGCATTATCGGTTGCAGGGGCTGAAATGCAAACCATATTAAATAATCCTCTGGCAAGTCCCTTTACATTGGGCGTTTCGGCTGCATCAACATTGGGAGCAGCATTGGCAATTGTATTGGGTATTTCTTTGCCGGGAATTCCGGATAACTGGATCGTTTCCTTTAATGCATTTCTTTTTGCTTTCGGATCAGTATTGTTATTGCAATTGCTGGCTAATTGGAAAAATACAGATGTAGGTGTATTGGTATTGTTTGGTATTGCACTTGTTTTTACGTTTAACGCTCTGGTTGCGTTAATTCATTATATAGCCAGTCCGGAAGCTTTGCAGCAGGTGGTATTTTGGAGTATGGGCAGCCTGGCCAGAGCTAACTGGGAAAAAGTTCAGCTACTTACTGTAGTTATTATAGCAGTAATACCTTTTACTATGGCTTCCTGCTGGAAGATGACGGCACTGCGTTTGGGAGAAGAAAGAGCGACGAGTTTAGGTATTAATATAAAACGTTTGCGTTTTGTGTCTTTATTACGCATTAGCTTATTGGCTTCATCTTCCGTAGCATTTGTTGGAACAATAGGATTTATTGGTCTTGTTGGTCCTCACATTGCACGCATGTTAGTAGGTGAAGATCACCGTTACTGGTTTCCTGCAAGTATCATTACCGGAGCACTTATCATGTCGATGGCTTCTATCGCGAGTAAAATAATTCTGCCCGGGGCATTATTGCCTGTCGGGATTGTTACTGCTCTGGTAGGTGTACCAGTATTCATTTATTTAATCATGCGTAAAGCCCGTCAATAATTACAATGGTGGAAAATGCTTTACATATCAAAACGATTTCGGCAGGTTATACACATAAGCCTGATATCATAAAAGAACTAAGTGCGAAACCTTTTATGCCTGGTGTGGTTACGGCGCTCGTAGGTCCAAATGCAGCGGGAAAATCTACTTTGTTAAAAAGTATTGCAGGATTAATTCCGGCTAAAGGTGAAGTGATCATACATCAAAAAAATCTGCTGAACCTTTCATTACAAAAGAAAACGAAGCTGATCAGTTATATGCCGCAATATCTGCCTATGAATGTTTCATTATCTGTTATTGAAGCATTGATTGCATCTTTAAAAGCTTCTTCGCTAGATCATATCAATTTGAAATTACCGGAGGTAAGAAAAAAAGCTTTTGATCTGTTAGAGAAGATGGATATCGTTCATCTCGCTATGGAGCCGCTGGATCAATTGTCAGGCGGTCAGCGGCAGTTGGCCAGTCTTGCTCAGGCAGTAATCAGAGAACCGGAAATATTATTACTCGACGAACCCACGAGCGCTCTCGATCTACAGCATCAGGTAGCTGTAATGAAATGGGTAAAAGCATATGCCGCTCAACATAAAATTGTACTGGCCGTATTGCATGATATTAATATGGCTATCCGGTGGGCGGATGAAATTATGGTGATGCATCGCGGACAGGTATATAAACATGATAAACCTGAAAAAGTCTTTTCCAGAGAATTGTTAAAAGAAGTGTATCAGGTAGATGCTGATGTTGAATATACAGGAAAAGGATATCTGCAGGTTCGTGTGGAAGGTTAACAGAGTTGAATAAATGAATAATGGCTTTTTTGAATAAACATATAAGATTGATAATGGCAATATTGCTGATGATGTTGTCTGTAAAAGCCTATGTTCAACCTGCTTCTGTTTTTACTGTACATGGAAAAGTTGTTAATGAGGACGGTGAATTACTTAAAGGAATAGTGGTATTAATAAAGGAAAACCAGCAAAAACTGATTGCTGATGCTAATGGTCAATTTGAAATATCATTAATAGGAGGAGAATACACATTAGAGATAGATGAACCTGGATATATCCGATACAGTGAAAAAATTATAGTGAACAGAAATGATATCAATCTACTTATTTCATTGATAAAAACTGGTCAGGAGTTGGAAGCTGTTACGGTCACCGGAAAGACAGCTTTACAACAATCAAAAGAGCAGACTGTCAAGGCAGAAGTTGTCGATATCCGTCAGGTATATGATCAGTCTGTTACGCTAAATGATGCATTAAATCGTGCTGCAGGTATCCGCATTCGTCAGAGCGGTGGTTTAGGATCCCTGCCAGATATTTCTGTGAATGGTTTTCAGGGACGATCAGTTCGTTATTTTAAAGATGGTATTCCTATGGATTATTTGCAGGGGGCTTATAATATATCGAATATACCGGTGAATAGTCTTGACAGAGTGGAGGTATTTAAAGGGGTGTTGCCGGTATCCTTAGGAGCAGATGCTCTGGGGGGAGCAGTAAATATGATTACCAGAATACCTTCATCACAATATATCGCAGCTTCTTATGAAACAGGCTCTTTTAATACACACAGAGCAACTATTAATGCTTTTTATAAATCAGCTGATAATAAGTTTTTTATAGGAACGGATGCTTTTTATAATTACTCCGATAATAATTATAAAGCCTGGGTAAAACTTACAGATCCTGAAACCAGAAATCAGTATAGAGATAAAGTGGAGTTATTTCATAATGGATTTAAAAGTTATTATGCTGAATTATATGCTGGTATTGCTAATACCAAATGGGCAGATGAATTAAAAATAAGTCTGGCTGCTGTAGCTGCCGAAAGAGAGGAACAGCATCCTGCATTAATGACCGATGCTTATGGCGCTATCATGCGAAAGCAAAATTCATTCATTCCTACTGTTAAGTACACTAAAAGCTGGTCCGATAAAAAATGGCAGGTCGAACAATTTCTGGTATATAATGTTTTTCATAGAAATCGTATAGACACTACCCGAGGAGAATATAACTGGTTAGGCCACTTTACTTCTATGCCTTCAAGAAGAGGTGAAGGTCGACAGGCTTCTTTTTCTGATATCGATTTTTCTTATTTCACTACGCGAACGCATTTAAAACATCAATTAAATGCTAACAATACGCTTGAATTAAATGTTGTACATAACGGAGTTGAACGTAAAGGTTCGGATCCTTTCGGACCCCGGTTTGCTGACACCAACATTGATGTGTTAGCACCCAGAGCAACTTATCAGAAGCAGGTATTAGGTGTGGGATGGGAATCTCGATGGCTGGATAATACACTTACCAATTATATGATGGCCAAAGGATATCGTTATCAGTCGGCTGGTATAGATGCCTGGGATGCGAGGGATATTCATCAACATGAAGAAGTTAAAACAAATGCTGCCTATTGGGGAATAGCCAATGCAGTTAAGTATCAGTTAAACAGTTCTAGTTTTTTTCGGGTATCTGCCGAATATGCCTATCGTTTACCAGAACAGGATGAACTATTTGGAGATGCGGTATGGATCGTTTCCAATTTTGGTATTCGACCGGAAAGAAGTTTGAATATTAACGCAGGATATCGTTTGCAAAAACCAATTTATTCTTTTGAAGTGAATAGTTTTTACAGACGTACAAAAGATATGATTCTGCTTGTACCTGTGCAGGCTCCTTACGCTCAGTATACCAATATGCAGAACGTAAAGGGTTTTGGCTTTGATGTTGATGCGTCTGTGAAGTTTATGCGTTTTTTTACAGCGAATGTTAACGCTACCTGGCAGGATTTACGGTTGTTCGGATTTACTGTTCCCCAGGACCAATGGAAAAATGATTCACGTTTAAGAAATACGCCTTACTTTTTTGCCAATGCCGGTATTACTGCCGGGTTTCATCATCTGTTTGCGGCAAACGATAAAATAAAACCTTACATCTATTATAATTTTATCAGGGAGTTTTATCTGGAAACAATTCCCAAGCGCCTGGAGCCTGATGGTTTTATGGGTTTATGGGGAAGTGCTAATATTCAGTCCGATCTGTTAATTCCTACGCAACACCTTTTGACAACAGGTGTAAGTTATTCTTTTTCCAACACTCCCCTATCGCTTGGCTTAGAAATCAAAAATATTACTAACTCCGACATATATGACTATTACAGGGTACAACGTGCCGGAAGAAGTTTTCATTTTAAAATAAACTATCAATTTGTTAATCAAAAAAATAAGCGTCATGATTAATCGTGTTATGAAGGGCCTCAGTTTGATCGTTATATCGGCCTTAATGTTTGCTGCCTGCAAAAAGGATAAGGAAGGAGATGGTACTCCACCCCCTCCCGAAACGATAAAAAAATATGTCGTAATGACGATGAGTGAAAGAACCCAAACCAAGCCTGGTTATGTGAGCGCATTTGATGAAAATCTCGGGGCGAGTGTTTCTAATATAGTGGCTGGAAAATCATTGCAGGGACTGGGTATGGGAGGCTGGAGACCATATAAGAACTGGTTATTTAAAATGTTTAATACTGCAGCTAATGAAAAAGGCATTGAACGTTTAGAAGTAGCGAAGGACGGAACGGTTAGTGTAGGTAATTATTTAAAAGTAGGTAATACGATTAACGGTTCAGGGAATTTTGTTATAGTAGATGATACCAAAGGAATTTATTGGGATTGTGATAAACCCTGGGAACTTCAGGCTTTTAATCCATCTGCCGTATCGCGTATTGGAAGTTTTGGAAATTATGAAACTCACCTTAAGAGAAATGAAGAAGAAATATTATTTCAGGGAATAGGCCAACATTTTCTGGTAGTTAAAAATGGCAAACTATATGCGGACATTACCTACAGTAAAACAGGTGGTGCGCAAAGTGGCATGTTTGGTTCTGACTTTTTTGAAGATGTATATATCGCTGTAATTGATGTTGTTACAGGAGCGTATGAAAAAACAATTAAGATCGATGATACCGGATGCATCGCTTATGTGAATGAAAACACGATGTATTCATTTGATACTAATGGTGATTTATATATTGTTTGTCAGGGTAGAACTACTACAGGTGGAAAATCAAAAATTGTAAGAATTAAAGCCAATGCCACCGATATTGATCCTGACTGGAGTTTAAATATCGATGATATCAATACTCCTGTGGGTGGAAAATTTGTAAGCGTATTTGCAAAAGATGGTAAGCTTATAACGTTAATGCCTAATGCTGCTCTGTCTGCCCAAAACATCAATACTCAGGATGTGTGGGATTATTATTCAGTAGATGTAGCCAGTAAAGCGTTTACCAAAATTACAGGAGTACCTTCCTTAACTAACCCTGGTGCTGCATTTGGTACTGTGGAATTGGACGGAAAAACACTTCTTCGTGTAACGGCTATATCAGGTGAAAACGGATATTATCAGCTTAACGGCACTGCGGCTTCTCCATGGTTAACTGTTTCTGAGGGTGGTTCATTATCGGGTATTCATAAAATCGAACTGGAATAAATGTGATTCAGAACATTTGTTCTGAATCAATAAATGATGAATAACCATTTCAGGATGATTTCTCAATTCTTTTAATTTAACCGATGGTGCATATTTCCAGATCAGTATGGTGTTTTTTGATGATGTTATTGTTGCATTCATCATTTTCTTATGCGCAATATTCTTTAAAAATTATTATAGATAGTTTGCCGGAGAAATATTTTGATGACGCATTATACATCACTGGCAATTTTAACCGATGGGTTCCTGCAGAATCAGCGATGCGATTAAAAAAGGATAACAGTGGACTATATACGATCGAGCTGGAGAATATTAAAGAGGGATTATTTGAATTTAAATTCAACAGAGGTTCATGGCAGAAACTTGAATGTACACCTGAGGGTAAACTGGCTGATCCGCATAAAACAATTATCCGGCAGGATACTGTTATTCGTACGGTTATACATGGCTGGAGGGATGACTATCCCGCATCAACAGCATCTCCTCAGGTGCATTTACTTGACAGTGCTTTTTTTATTCCCCAGCTTAATGCTTACAGAACCATATGGATCTACTTACCTAAAGATTATGACGTTTCAGGTAAGAAATATCCGGTGTTGTATATGCACGACGGACAGGCATTGTTTGACGAAGCAACTTCTCAGGGGCGAACAGGACCAGTGGAATGGGGTGTAGATGAAACTATTGATAAGTCGGCAAAAGGATGCATCGTGGTAGCTATCAATCATAATAAAGACAAGAATAAACGCATACAGGAATATTATATTCATAACAATCCTGATTATGATACCGTGTATGGTAAACAATACCTGGAATTTATTGTTAAGGAATTAAAACCTTTTATAGACAAACATTACCGCACTTTTTCAGACAAAAAGCATACGTACATGGCAGGAAGTTCTATGGGAGGACTGCTGACATTATACGCAGGATTGATTTATCCTGATGTTTTTGGTGCATTGGGTGTATTGTCGCCATCTGTATGGCTGGATTATGGTAATAATTACAAAGAAATTGAGCGATTAAAACAGAGAAAAAAATACGATTCACAGCGTTATTATTTTTATGCAGGAGGTAATGAAAACCGTATGAAAAAAGATAGCTCCTATGTTCAAATGCATAACGATGTAAAAGAAACCGTAAAAGCTTTACAGAAAAAAACACAACCCGAAATTAACATTGCCGTAAATCCCGAAGGAAGACATGGCCCCTGGTATTGGAGTCTGGCATTTCCTGCTTTTTACGAATGGTTGACAAAGAATAATGAGTATTGATATGTTGTGTTGATTATTGAGTAATGCTCACTGATTATTGAATAAGGTATGTTGATTAATGATTATTGAGTATCATATCACTGATAGTGATCATTGTAAATAATGTTGTTAAACCTATATCCCATAAAAAATTAATGATAAAGATTATTCCGGTCTCTGTAAAAACTTAATAAAATCAAGAATAACTGAAACTGTTGAACTGAGCGTTGAAATGACATTTCAATTTATTTAAAACCAATCAAACATTAATGATGACAAGGCATAATTTGAGTATTGGGCTGACAGCATTAACGCTGTGCATCCTCAACAGTAATTACCTATCTGCGCAAACAGTCGCTAAATCCGTTAAACCTGGTAAAGGATTGTATGAAATTGTATATAGCGAAAATGCTAATGCAGTGTTTGTTGCCAGTGTAGGCGGCAGAGGAGAAAATAATGCCAAGGTATTTAAGCTCGACCCACAGACACTGGAAATAAAAGACAGTATTGATGTGTCAGAAGCTCCAGCATTCGGTTTAGGTATCAATGACAAGACACAAACATTGTATACTTCAAATACAAGAAGTAATTCTGTACACGCCATTGATATTAAGACGGGCAAAATATTGGCTACTATAAAAAATGGTAATGAAAAATCTCATACCAGAGAGATTGTTGCAGATGAAGAAACAAATACTATCTATGTTTCGGATGTGGGTTATGGCGTCTGGGTGATCGATGGTAAAACGAATAGTTTTAAAAAGATGATTGACAATGCCGGTAAATCAGTTACTGGAATGGCATTAGATACAAAGCGAAACAAAATGTATCTGATAGATATTAAAAGCGACAAAATAATGTCCTATGATCTTAAAAAAGAAATGATCACCGATAGTTTTGCCTGCGGAGGGAAGGGTGCCATCAATCTTGTGCGTGATGCAAAAACAAAAAGATTGTTTGTAGCTAATCAGGGATCCGGCGAATTGACCGTATTGGATGAAAAGAGTGGTAAATTATTAAAGAACATTCCTACAGGAAAAGGAGCTTTAGGTGTTAACTTTAATCCGGCTAAAAATCTTATATATGTTGCCAACAGACAGTCAGGCACTCTCACCATTATTGATGCAAAAACATATGAGGTTTTAGCTGATCTGCCAACAGGTACTCACCCTAATACAGTAGCTGTTAACAAAAAAGGAGAAGCATTTGTTGCTAATAAGGCTAAATCAGGACCCAGACCTAAACCAGGTGAAACACCTCAACCACAACAAGAAGATCCTAATGGTGATACTGTAAGTTTGGTTACCCTGCCTTAGCGGTAGCAGATTATTTTGTTTGTTGAATGAATAGCAAGCTTAGTGTTATAGAGAGTTTGTCCGGTTAGAAGCATGTTTAACAATGTACAGTAGCAAAATGTAATAGTTAGACTTTCTATAATTCTCAATGATAACTGGTTATTCTGTTTGTTAAATGAATAGTGAGCTTAGTTGTTAAAAAGACCGCTTGTTAATAAGAAGCTTATTAGGCAACATATAGTAGCTGGATGCAGTAGTTGGACTTTTTATAATCATAATGGCTTGAGTCCGATATTTATCGTGCTCAGGCCATTGATTTTTTTGGATGATTGCAATAGTTTTTGAAAATATTTGATAGATAAGAAAATTTCACAGAGAAAATCTTCTTCTTCACATCAATGAAATGAAAAGAGGTCAGTATTAAAAGTCTGTTGAAAAGCCTAAGCGTTGGTACAGTCCATTTTCTCTATCTGATATATGAATTTAAAAAGGACATCTCAAAAGTATTTTGAGCTGCCTGAGAATTGAGTGTAAAGAAATCTTCTCTATCAGATACCCAAATAAAAAGAGGGTGTATCAAAAAACTGATACACCCTCTTTTTATTGGTAATGATGTTAATAGGTGATAATCTTATCGTTTATATCCCAACATCCACTCGTAAATATTTTTACCATTTTCCTTATATGCGGGATTCATCACTTTTGTCCAGCTATCATGTTGAGAGTGTCCTTCTCCTATTTCAAAAGTGGTGAATCTAGGTGGAACAGCGGGTGAAAATGAATTGATCGTATTAATATATCTAAGTGATTCAGAATATGTCCATGCCACATCATCCATGTTATGAGTATGCCACACTGGTAATCCCGACTCAGCAATACTCTTACATTTACTGTCGAATTCACTATTTACCTGAATGACGCCTGCCATTGAAGTAACAGCAGCAATAGACATAGGCTTGTATGCTGCATAATTAGATAAAGCCCGCGCACCTAAACTAAATCCTGATAGGTATATTCTACTGGTATCAATGCGGTATTCCCTGAGTACATGATTAATCAGTGAATCTACATCACTTAACCACGGCATTCTAACGAATTGAGGACTAATAATGATAAAAGAATGAGATTTGTTGTTCACCCTAAATGAAGGCGGAAATGTTTTTTCATTTAACTGCTTTGGGATCCCCTCTTTTAGTACTTTCTCCAGATCTGTCAATCCGTTTCCGTATTGTCCACCACCATGAAAAAATATAATAAGAGGGTACTTAATTGTTGTTTCATTATACCTGGCTGGAAGAGCTTCGTAATAGCCTTTGACGTGCATGCTGATATCCAGATTTACAGGCGAAAGTACAGCTGGCTCTGTTTCAATCACTTCCGGTGGATCTTCCTTTCCTCCAGAAGAACCATTTCCTCCCGGAATGCTTTTGCGACATGATGCTGCCAGTACGGTAAAAACGAATAATAAAGTAATGAAATTGAGAGTTTTGCGCATATACCTTAACGATTGCTGATACTTCATGCAATAAATATACCGAAGTTGGTATGCGGTGATTTTTCTTAAAAAAAATTATTGTATTGGTTGATAATCAATGCCTAATCCTGCAGAAGAACTGATAGTAATTTTACCATCGGAATATTGCAGACCAGTTGCCAAATCATCAGCCAGCAATAGTGGACCATCGGCATCGAGAAAGTCAGCAGCTGGCATCAGATGCGCTATGGCCGCTGAACCAATACTGGATTCATTCATACAGCCTATCATCACTTTTAATGAAAGTTCACGGGCCTTTTGAATCATTCTGCGTGCAGGCGTAATACCACTACATTTGGTGAGTTTAATATTGATACCATGAAAATACCCTGCACACTTTTCAACATCGTTTTCTACTACACAGGACTCATCCGCAATGAGCGGTATTGGTGATTTTTCTTTTAGTATTTTCATGCCTTCCCAATCATCCTTATGTAATGGCTGTTCAATGAGTTCTATATTATAATTTTTTAATAACTCTATTATTTCGAGCGCTTCATTAATAGTCCAACCGGCATTGGCATCTACCCTTATGGGTACAGTAGTTTGTTGTCTGACAGCGCGGATGATGTCTAAATCATTTTTTGTACCAAGTTTGATCTTATAAACAGGCCATGGACGGGCTTTTATTTTTTCAAGCATCGCCGGAATGGTATCTATTCCTATGGTATAATCTGTCAATGGTGATTTATTTATATCATATCCCCAGATTTTGTACAAGGATTGTCCACGCATCTTGCCGTACAAATCCCATGCAGCCATATCTAGCGCACAAACCAGGAAATTATTTTTAGGAAAAAGATGATGTAGATAGTGCCAGTATCTTTCCGGATCTGTTAATGCATAATTTTCAATGAATCTTTTTTTAAGCTCAATATCTTCGATCATCTTTTCAACCGGAATATTATAATAGCTTATGGCCGGTGCTTCTCCATATCCTTTTCTCCCTAAATGTTCTAATTCAACTATTAATGTAGGTTGATGTGTTTTGGTGCCCTTTGAAATAGTAAAGGGATGAATAAATGGTAGTTCGTATGACCAATAACGTAATTTCATTTATCTGTTGCTTAGCTCAATGTTTTTTTTAAGTCCTTTATTGAAGTCATCTTCATCTAATAAATCTTCCAGGTAGATATGCATTCTGTATTTCCAGTAGTGATTGTTGATAGCCGGTACATTAATTCTTTCCAGAGAATGGTCTTCTTTCCTGATATGTTCATCCATCCCTAATAAATCCTGTAATTGAAACACACTCCACATAGCAGGCGACAGAAGATGTTGTTTAATGATGGCTTTACTAATCCCTGATTCACAAATTTGCGGGGCCTCTCCCATTTGTCCCAGCTCATGATTAAAAAACTTTTGTGTAATAGATAAGTCTTCTTCCCACCACGATCTGATAGTGCTCATATCATGCGTTGATGGAGTAACAACAGAGAGATATGGAGCATCTGCAGGATTAGAAAAATCTTTATGTGAATCTTTTGGCATACGCTGTACTTCCAGACTTAAAATTCCCAGTGTTTTCATGACTTCGGGAACTGCTTTCGGCACCATTCCAAGATCTTCCCCGCATACCAGCATATTGGTAGAACGCTTTAGTGTAGGAAGTTTTTTTTGTGCTTCAACTCTCCATCCTTCTTCCTGGCGATGATAAAAATAATCGATGTACATCGCTCTGAGCTGATGTTGAATATTTTCATCCAGATGATTAAAGGATGTTGTTTTATCCATATCTATCCTGAAGTGAAACTGTTGTCCGCCGGAATGTCCCACTTCAAAGAGAATAACATTAGCGATTAATTCAAACAATCCTTTCTTAATATGTAAATTTTCAGCATTATTATCCAGTGCCTGAAAGTGAGTCTCAACTTCTCGCTGAGTTGAAAATTCTTCTTTAAGAATATAATGATGATTACCTGTATATATGAGAAAAGGTAAAAACTTCTCTTTATTAGGACCGAATAATTCCCACAATACTGTCTCAGTAATATAGGGTTTACAAAACCGATGATAATTAAACCACATTCCCCGTTGTCCGAATTCATATATATGAATCGGAATTGAAGGTGTAAAGAATCCCATAATCCCTTCAACTGCATGAACAGGAATATTCCATATTCTGAAAAAGCCCAGAATATGATCAATGCGAAAGGCATCGAAGTACTTAGCCATATGACTAAAGCGTTTATGCCACCACGCAAAATGATCTTTACTCATCTGCTCCCAGTTATAAGTGGGAAAACCCCAGTTCTGACCTTTTATAGCAAAATCATCGGGAGGAGCGCCACATTGAAGATCCATATGGAACAGTTCGGGAGCTGTCCATGTTTCACAGCTTTTCGGACTAACGCCGATGGGTATATCTCCTTTAATGATTACACCATTTTTATGTGCATACCCTACAGCAGCTTTTAGTTGTAGGTGAAGATGATATTGTATAAAATATATTAATGCAATTTCATTATAGTGTTTGGCTCTTGGCGAAACGTATTTTTCTATAGCGCTCTTATCATAAGTGCTATATAGTTTCCATTTACTGAAATCAGCAGTTCCATTTCTGTCACGCAGGTAACAGAATGCGGCGTAGGGTATTAACCATTCTTTATTTTCAGCAAAAAAACTGCGAAAGCCCTCATCCGCGAGGAACTTTTCTTTTTGAGAAAGAAACAGTTCTCTGAGAATAGCGAGCTTGAATTTAATCACCTGTTCGTAATCGACATCATCCAGGGCATTGAGCTGTTTTTGTTTTTTGGCAAGGGATTTAACGATGGCCATATCCTCTTTACCTGCAATCGTAGCCAGGTTGATATATATAGGATGTAAGGCGAATGCCGATATCGCTGAATATGGATATGAATCAGTGTAGGTTTTACTGGAAATAGTATCATTCACCGGTAATAACTGGATCATTTTTAATCCCGTTTTGTGGGTCCAGTCCACTAATAATTTCAAATCATTAAACTCTCCTACTCCAAAACCATCTTTGCTCCGTAAACTGAAAACCGGAATACTTACCCCTGCGCCTTTCCAGGTGTTATTGGAAAGCCTGACGAAACCATCATGTATGACACAAATTTTCTTTTGATGGCTATTGCTCTGAATAAATCTGTTTTCTCCTACTTCATAGGTGACAAAAGACTCTTCCTTGATGTTATAAACTCCATATTTGTATGTCAGGGGTATAGCATCTTTCGAAAGATTAATCTTTAATGTCCACCACTTATCTTCCTTATTAAGCAGAATTGGAGTGTCTGTGTTCCAATCTCCTAATGTAGCGGAATGACCAAGTAGGCAGATTACTTCATGTTTGTTGAGTAAAGGAGCTTTTACTTTAAATAAATGAGTAAAGTTTTTGGCTGATTTTGTTTTAACAGCTGTTTTTCTGTCCTGCAAAAGAACTTCTGTAAAAGGGCTTGTGTTAAAAACATTCTCATATTCTCCCGGATTGTTCCAGGTATCTATGACCTCTATTTCTTCAAGACCAGTTTTAGAAATATCTATCACTCTGTCCTTACATCCGTCTTGAACGAACTCTCCATCGGCTGTTTGAAATATATAAGAATAGCGTATATGTGCTATTAAGGAACTGTCTATATCAAAACTACCGTACCAAAACTGATTATTCAGGTAAGTGAGCAGTATTGGGGTGGCCGGATTATTACCGCCCAAAGCTTCTGCATTACCTGTAATAAATAGATTTTCGCCTGGCTTCGTATAAAAACGTATATAAAATTGAACTCTCAATGTTGTTAAATGTATCGGTACGAATGTA
>CAZQIQ010000003.1:64623-66212 GCA_964593835.1 uncultured Chitinophagaceae bacterium | reverse complement strand
TTGTATTATTTTCGCGTCAAATTTCTAACAAAATGGCAACTAAGAAGCACACCGGCCTTTATTGGTTACTTTTCTTTCTCTCTGTGATATTGTTCTTCGTATTATACGCGTTTAAAGGAGAACTATTGACGCTCTCTTTGCCATTTGTATGTACCTTCTTCGTGAAGGCCATGAACATCATGTAGCTGTTAGCGCAGGATTTCTATTGTTTGCTTTAGTTTGATAGCAACGTTTTTTTCCAGGCGTGTTGCAGGAACCCATCTTGACATGGTTTCAAAAGCTTCCTGTATGCTGTCGTTAAGGTCATTATTGCCGCCTTTTATGACTTTTGCATATGCCGGGTAACCATCCTTGTCTATTATAAACTCGACCATCACATAGGTTTTATGCTGATCGGGTTCAAGCAAAGCAGTCATTTTTTTGCTTAAGCTATCAAGAAAACGTTGAAATCCTTCATTGCCCCCGGGAAATACAGGTAGTTTGTCGACTACCTTAGCGAGCTCTTCTTCATTAAAGTTCTTTACAGGACGTCTCTCTTTCTTTGCTGGTAATACAATCTGTTCTGTCTGAGGTGATGTATAGTTTGCTGCAATATATTCTCCGTTTTCTCCAATCATAATAACCGGAAGACGTCTTGTTTTTTCAAAATATTGATACCCTGCTTTTAATTGATGAACAAGATGCGTGTATTCAGGAAATTCCTTAAGGTACTTAGACAGGTATTCTGTGCTTTTAGGATGCTTAAAATGGACCGGAAAAATATGTACGGGAATGAACTCCTGACCTTGATTACGGGCATGTGCTGCCAGAATATATAATTCTTCAATTTGATTATCCATGATAGGAATACATCCGGTAGTCACGCATTTACCATGAATATAGATATCACCGCCTGGTAGTAAAGAATCAGAAAGTACTTTGTCAGAAGGATTGGGATAATTAAGTCCAAGCGATAAGTGATAAGAACTTCTGGGATTAAATTCATTGATATAATAAAATCCTTCAGGTACCTGATAGTCGCCTTGCATCCGTTTTGGACCTAATGTGCCGGCCATAGCACAAACCTTATATGTTTTAAAGTGTTTATATGGTTCCTGGTCACTGTACTTAACCCATACTTCGAGTTGACTGTCGTATTTAAAAGAACGCAGGTAAATATTCTGAACTGGCCATTTTAATTTCTTCTGAATGAATTGTTTACGAAGAGTATCCTCCTTTTTTTTCAACGCTTCGTTAATACGGGGGAAGGTTCGCTGATATTCAATGAAATTAAACTTAGGTGCAGCGGTCTGACCATTAATCCATTGCGTGATAAAAAATAATATGACCAGTGTGAACGTATATTTCATGCAAAACGATCTGGGGTTAGAACGAAAAACTGAAGTAAAAATTTCTAAAATTAACTTAAACATTCTCGTAATTCCCAGATCGTTTATACACCATTGTGGATTCTGTTAAAGATTTCCCCTAAGCTCCTGTTCCCTTTCGATAGCTTCAAAAAGGGCTTTAAAATTGCCTTTTCCAAAGCTAGTGGCGCCTTTACGCTGAATAATTTCAAAAAATAAAGTGGGTCTGTCTTCGACGGGTTT
>CAZQIQ010000003.1:14097-64613 GCA_964593835.1 uncultured Chitinophagaceae bacterium | reverse complement strand
GAGATATCCTTCTTCATCGCGATCTACAAGAATGCCCAGATCTCTTAATGGCTGCAGATCTTCATCTATTTCACCTACTCTATCCAATAAAGTATCATAATAATTCCCTGGCACTTTTAGAAATTCCACACCACGATTTTGCAGGTCGGTGACTGTTTCAATAATATTGGCAGTAGCGATAGCCACATGTTGTACACCTTCTCCCTTATAATAATCAAGATATTCTTCTACCTGCGATTTTTTCTTTCCTTCGGCCGGTTCATTGATCGGGAATTTGACATATCCGTTACCATTGCTCATTACTTTGCTCATCAGGGCTGAATATTCTGTGGATATATCATTATCGTCAAAGCTGAGGATATTGCGGAAGCCCATCACTTCTTCATAAAATTTAACCCAGTAATTCATCTGGTTCCAGCCTACATTACCCACACAATGATCAACATATAATAATCCCGTTGGGGCAGGATTATAGATGCTTTCCCATTTAATAAATCCGGGCATAAATACTCCATGATAGTTTTTTCTTTCAATGAAAAGGTGAACAGTATCTCCATAGGTATGAATACCACTAATGATTACCTCACCATTTTTATCGGTATATGTTGTGGGTTCTAAATAACTTTTTGCACCTCTTGCCGTTGTTTGCTGCCATGCGTCAGTGGCGTCATCAACTTTTAGAGACAGGTTTTTGACTCCGTCTCCATGCTTGTAAATATGATCTGCAATAGGATTATTAATAGTGATTGGGGTGGTTAATACAAAAGTTAGCTTGTTTTGTTTGATAACATAGCTCACTTTGTCTTTTAATCCGGTTTCCGGACCGGCATATGCAAGTGACTGAAAACCGAATGCTGTTTTGTAAAAATGTGCGGCCTGTTTGGCATTACCTACGTAAAATTCAACATAGTCAGTGCCTTGCAGCGGTAAAAAATCGTTTTGCTGAAGATTTACTTTTTGTGATAAAGAAAAGCTGGACATGATTTTGAGTATTAAAATGTAATCAATGAATATTCCCGGAAGAAGAAAATAGTGTCAGAATAGCAAATGCTACAAGGGATAAATTAATGAGGAACTTAAAGAACCGTATCCATAGCCAGCGTGATCATGAGCAGACAATACACGAACCTTGTGTCGGCAAAAAACTTATGTGGGTAATCAGGTCGCATACTCTGCAAAAGTAATCTTTTATTTGTACCCTATATTTGCGCCTTAATAAAAAATCAAATGCTTAAAGTTGGAATCCTTGGTGGAGGGCAGTTAGGGAGAATGTTGTTGCAGTCGGCAGCTAATTATCCGGTAGAAACCTGGGTAATGGAAAACGATGAAAATGCACCTGCAGCTCACCTTTGTCATCATTTTGTGAAGGGTGATATCCGCAGTTTCGATGATGTATACAACTTTGGACGTCCATTAGATGCGATTACTATTGAGATAGAATCGGTAAATGAGGAAGCTTTAAGGAAACTTGAAGAAGAAGGTGTTGCTGTTTTTCCTCGCCCTGCAGCATTGCATATTATTAAAAATAAGATCAGGCAGAAAGAATTCTATAAAGAAAATCAAATCCCGACTTCTGCTTTTCTGATCACTAATAATCTTAAAGAGCTTGAACAACAACAATCATTTCTTCCTGCCGTACATAAAATTGGCGAAGGCGGATATGATGGTAAAGGCGTGCAGGTGATTCATACGGCTAATGAGATTTATCAGGGATTTGATGAACCGTCTATTTTAGAAAAGATGGTGATTATTGATAAAGAGATCGCTCAAATAGTTGCGGTAAGCGTCGATGGTCAGATAACATTGTATCCTCCTGTACATATGGTATTCGATCCGCGACTCAATCTGCTTGATTTTCAGTTAAGTCCAGCAGAGCTTCCGGAAAAAATAAAATGGAAGATAGAAGCGATTGCTATTGCTGTGGTAAAAGGTCTTAAAAGTCCGGGTATTTTTGCCGTTGAATTATTTGTAGATAAAGGTGGGGAAGTATTTGTCAACGAAACAGCTCCAAGAGTACATAACAGCGGACATCATACTATAGAGGCCAATTATAGTTCACAGTTTGATATGCTGTGGAGGATCATTCTGGGATATCCTCTGGGAAATCCTGCCTCAATTTTACCTGCTGCCATTGTTAATATTGTTGGAGAACCGGGTTATGAAGGTGAGGTTTTTTATGAGGGTTTAAATGATGTATTAAAAATGGATAATGTTTTTGTTCATCTTTATGGTAAAGAAAAAACCAAACCCGGAAGAAAAATGGGTCATGTTACGATAATGAGTCGCGACCGTCAGGATCTTTCCTATGCTGCCAATCGTATCAAACAATATTTAAAAGTTATTTCACGGTAGCAGGTTTTTTGCAATAGATGCGTCTAACTATATTGATTTACCTTTGTTGTAACACTTATAGACGATGCATATTTACAGAAACAGCTTAATTGTAATAGGGCTTCTCATATTAATTTCTTTTTCATGTAAAGAAGAAAAGAAAGAAGCCGAAATAATTCCCACCCGATCAATAGATGTTCCTATTCAAGCAGAGGGTTTCATTGCTAAAAACCGTTCTCTTAATGAGAATATCCAGGCTCCGGGAACACTCCTTCCTTTTGAGAATACCCAGATCAGATCAGAAATATCCGGACGTATCGTACAACTTGATATTCCTGAAGGAAAAATAGTACAAAAAGGCACCCTTCTCGTCAAACTTTTTGATAGTGATTTGCAGGCCCAGTTAAAAAAGCTGGAAGTACAACTTTCTATTGCTGAAAAAACACTTGAGAGACAAAAAGCATTATTGGCCATAAGCGGAATCAGTCAGCAGGAATACGATTTAAGTCAACTGGAAGCCAATAATCTCAATGCTGATATTGAGTTGGTAAAAGTAAATATTTCAAAAACCAGAATTGTAGCTCCCTATACCGGAAAGATCGGATTAAAAAATATTAGTCTGGGTGCTTATGTTACACCATTAGATGTGCTCACAACCATTAGTCAGGTAGACAATCTTAAGCTTGAATTCACTGTTCCTGAAAAGTATAGTGATGCAATGATTAAAGGCAGAAAAGTTGATTTTAATGTAAGCGGATCGTCTAAAATATATACCGCTACTGTTATGGCTACAGAGTCTTTTGTAGAAGCAAACACCAGGAGCTTAAAAGTAAGAGCTATTGTTGCGGAGCGGTCCTCTGAGTTAATTGCGGGTGGATTTGCAACGGTAGGATTACAGTTTGGGAAACAGGAAAAAATTGTTGTAGTGCCTACTCAATCAATTATTCCCCAGGCCAGAGAAAAAAAAGTAATTCTATTTCAGGAAGGCAAACCTGAGTTTGTTACGGTAACTACCGGAATCAGGGATTCTTCTTATGTACAAATACTTGATGGCATTAAAGAAGGTGATACAGTAATTACCACAGCTTTGCTGGCGATCAGGCCAGAAAGTAAAATCGCTTTAACGAAAGTTAATTAAGCATTAAAACGCCCAGGTTTTTATGAATATATCGGAATTAAGCCTGAAACGACCGGTTCTGGCGACAGTCATGAACGTCATCATTGTGTTGTTTGGGATTATAGGGTTTACTTTTTTGGGAGTACGCGACTACCCTGCTATTGATCCACCCAATATTAATGTGCGCACTTCTTATGCAGGAGCCAATGCTGATATTGTTGAATCACAAATTACCGAGCCGCTGGAAAAAGCCATTAACGGTATTGCCGGTATCAAGAATATTACTTCCTTAAGTAATCTGGGGGTTAGTTCAATAAATGTTGAATTTAATCTTAATGTAGATTTGGAAGCTGCTGCCAATGATGTGCGCGACAAAGTTTCGCAGGCGCTTCGCAATCTTCCACGCGATCTTGATGCCCCTCCGGTTGTTTCAAAAGCAGATGCAAGTGGTGATGCTATTATTTCAATGACTGTAAGAAGTAATACCAGAAATCAATTACAGATTACAGAGTACGCCAATAATGTATTAGTAGAAAGATTGCAGACTATTCCGGGTGTGAGCAGCATTCAGACATGGGGAGAAAAAACATATGCTATGCGTATATGGTTTGATCCCTTAAAACTTAGTGCGTATAATTTAACTCCCGGCGACATTGAGATGGCACTGGCCAGAGAAAACGTAGAACTTCCTTCAGGTAAAATTGTAGGTAATTCTACCGAGCTTTCAGTAAGAACATTCGGACGATTAACAACTGAAGAGGATTTTAATAATGTGATTATTAAAAATGTGAACGGTGCAGATGTTCGGCTTAAGCAGGTAGCCGAAGCTGTGCTTGGCCCCGAAAATGAAGAAACAGTCTTTAAGGAAAGCCGTATCCCCATGATTGCACTGGCGATTGTTCCACAGCCAGGTACTAATTATGTAGAAATATCGGATGAGTTTTATCGTCGCCTGGAACAATTAAAAAAAGAAATTCCCGATGATATACAACTGAATATAGCGCTTGACCAGACCCGATTTATAAAACGATCCATTCATGAGGTGCAGGAAACATTGATCATTTCCTTTTTATTAGTGGTGATGGTGATTTATTTGTTTTTCAGAGACTGGTTAATAGCATTGCGTCCGTTAATTGATATTCCTGTTGCGTTGGTAGGTACCTTCTTTATCATGTATTTGAGCGGGTTCACTATCAATGTGCTTACTTTATTGGGAATCGTATTAGCTACAGGGTTAGTAGTTGATGATGGTATAGTAGTTACTGAAAATATTTATAAAAAAATGGAAAGTGGTATGCCTAAGTATCAGGCTGCCAAAGAGGGATCGAAGGAAATATATTTTGCCGTAATTGCTACATCAATTACGCTGGCTGTTATATTTCTTCCCATTGTTTTTCTGGAAGGATTTGTCGGCCGGTTGTTCAGAGAGTTTGGTATTGTGGTGGCTGGTGCCGTATTGATATCTGCATTTGTATCACTGACGCTTACTCCGGTATTGAGTGTTAAAATGTCCCGTAAAGTACATAAACATTCATGGTTCTATCGCGTAACAGAGCCTTTTTTTCGAGGCATGGAACAAGGCTACCATCGTTTATTGGAAAAGTTCATGTCTGCAAAATGGATAGCCCTGGTTATTATAACTGTTTGTTTTGGGATGATCTATTTTATCGGAAAAGATATTCCCTCCGAACTGGCTCCATTGGAAGACAGAAGTCAGATACGCGTTCAGGTAACTACTCCGGAAGGCACTTCGTTTGATTATATGGATAGGTTTATTGACCGGCTGTCACAGTTTATGATAGATTCTATTAGTGAAAGAACAATAGTGTTGAGTCTGACTGCACCCGGACATAGCGGCGCTGGTGCTGTGAATACAGGATTTGTCAGAGTCATGCTGAATGATCCATCAGACAGAGAAAGATCACAACAGGATATTGCGGATATGGTCAATCGTAATCTGCGTCATTTTACAGAAGGCCGTGTATTCGCGATACAGGAACAAACGATATCTGTAAATCGTCGCTCAGGTTTGCCCGTACAATTTGTTTTGCAGAATAATGATTTCAGTAAACTTTCGACAGTTTTACCCGAATTTTTGGAAGAGGTAAATAAGAGTCCTGTGTTTGAAGCAATAGATACGGATTTGAAATTTAATAAGCCGGAATTAAAAATCAGCATTGATCGATTAAAAGCAAGTGAATTGGGCGTGAGTGTGGGAGATATTTCTGAAACGCTGCAGTTGGCATTAAGTAACAGGCGATTGGGGTATTTTATTAAAGACGGACGACAATATCAGGTAATGGGCCAGGTGGCCAGAAATGAACGTGATGATCCTACAGACCTTAAGAATATTTTTGTCCGTAATAACAGGAATGAAATCGTATCTCTTGATAATATTGTTTCTATAACCGAGGAGACTGCCCCTCCTACTATTTATCATTTTAACCGTTATAAATCAGCTACAGTTTCTGCAGGATTAGTGCCGGGAAAAACAATTGGTGATGGTGTGAAAGAAATGGAAGCCATAGCCAGTCGCTTATTGGACGATACGTTTTCTACATCATTGACAGGAGCTTCGAGAGATTTTGCGGAAAGTTCCGGAAATACGCTATTTGCATTTTTATTGGCACTGGCATTAATTTATCTGGTACTGGCAGCTCAATTCGAAAGTTTTATTGATCCGCTTGTGATTATGATTACCGTTCCTCTTGCTATTGCAGGAGCTATACTGTGTTTGTTGATATTCGATCAGACCTTTAATATTTTTTCGCAGATAGGTATGATTATGTTGATAGGACTAGTAACTAAAAATGGTATTCTGATTGTTGAGTTTGCTAACCAGAAACGAGAAGCCGGATTATCGAAATCTGTAGCTGTGGTGGAAGCTGCTACTGCCCGTTTAAGACCGATACTAATGACCAGTCTCACTATGGCGCTTGGTGCATTACCTATTGCTCTTTCTTTTGGTGCAGCTGCTACCAGCCGTATTCCTTTAGGAATTGTATTGGTCGGTGGAATCATGTTTTCACTCATTCTGACATTATTTGTGATACCGGCTATGTATGCTTATCTGTCCAGAACGAATGTGAAAAATAATCAAGAGGTTTAGATATAGTTGGTATTGGTTAAATCATAAAACAGGTGTATTGATTTTTTGTAATTGGAATGGTGATAATGAAGAATTTGTTCAGCTTTATGCCAAAGAGCCCGGTACGAACATGAATACTATGGTTATGCATGATTCACGGGCTGTGAATGTATGGAGAAACCTTTTTTTATCATTATAAGTTTTATATGCCTGTTTAATGGCAAAAAAAATTCTGATGAAGTATTTTTTTATTTTATTAAGTGCATTGTGCAGCAATAGTTTATTGTCACAGAAAATGATGACTATTGAGGAGATTGTTAGTATAGCCGTAAAAAATAATTACGACATTCTTCTTGTTAAGAATCAGGGAGAAGCTGCACTGGTTGATTACCGTTATGCAAATGCTGTTTTTCTTCCTGATCTTTCAGGTACGGCCACTAAGCTGTGGAATGACAACTCGCAGCAATCTGACTTTTTAGATGGACGTAAAAGGGATGGTGCTGTTAAAGCTACATCAATCAATGCAGGAGTAAATCTTAACTGGACATTATTTGACGGACTGAAGATGTTTGCCACCAAAGAGAGACTTGAACAACTGAAGTTGTTCGGAGACCTGAATATTCAGGCTCAAATGGTGAATACGGTGGCAGATGTGTCTCTCAAATATTATGATATAGTTCGACAGGAACAACAGTTAAAAGCTATTGATACCCTCATCTTAATCAATGAAGAGAGGGTAAAACTGGCAGATAAAAAACTGGTGGTGGGTTTAGGTAGTAAACCTGAATTGTTACAGGCACGAGTTGATCTAAACGCACAAAAGGCTCTGAGGCTGCAACAGGAAAAACTGATCGGACAGTTGAAAGAACAGCTTAATCAACTGGCAGGCATGCCTATACCGACCGATTATCAGGTAGCTGATAGTATACCTATCAATACAGGTATTGATTATAATAGTATTGCTGCTGATGTAGAAAAGATGAACCCGGGGTTACAGGCATCCAGAAAAACAATTGATATCGCTTCACTGGCTGTGAAGGAACGTAAAGCAGAATTACTTCCTACTTTGCAGTTTAATGGTGCATATAATTTTAACAGAACAAAAAATACAACAGTTGTCAATCCAGAATTTCAGCCATTGTTTAATAAGAATAGCGGGTTCAATTATGGGTTTTCTGCATCTGTTCCCATTTTTACTAAGTTTAATACCAGAAGATTAATCCGTCAGGCAGGCCTCGATCTTGATTACAATAAAACAGCTTACCAGGCGCATGTATCTATAGTTAATTTAAATCTTAATAACGTTTATAAAGATTATACCTATCATATTAAAGCTTTAGCGCTGGAAGAAGAAAATATTGATCTTGCTAAAGAGAATATTTTTATAGCGCTTGAGCGATTCAGACAGGGGGCATCAACTTATCTGGAATTGCGTGAGGCACAAATAAGTTTGGAAGAAGCCTATAATCGTCTGATTGCTGCCCGTTATAATACAAAAGTTGCTGAAATAGAGTTGAAACGTATCCATGGTGCAGGATATCAGCAACCTGAATAGCGCTCATTTTAGTTGAATGTTCAACGAGTTAATGGATATGCTTCTTGTTAGTTTTTAAGAGGTTTTAACGTAAACCCTTTTTTTCTCAATAATGCAATGACTCCTTTTTCTCCACCAAGATGAGCGGCTCCGACTGCGTATAATACCGGAGTGTCATATATTTCTATCGTAATCTGATCGGCCCAGCGATAATTTCTGTTATACAATAACAAATCCATGAACGCCATCATGCCAGGGTCTGATTTCAGGACGAGTGAGTCGAGTGCATGAAGATCCTGTTGCTTATACAGTTCATTCATCTCCATTGTTATCTTTTTGAAGTTCTCAATACTGTCAACATAGGTCACCAGATCTTCGGCCTGTTTCTGATAGGGAATACTATCAAATAACGAAGCCTGAAATGCAAGTGTTTCCAGTCCTTGAATTTCTTTCTCATCTTTTTTGGCTTCTTCCATAATCATCATATCCAGACTACTTTTTTCTTTGCAGCTCAGGATATTCTCTGTGATCAATGAGCTCATAAAATAAGGTTTAAAAGTAGACATCATCGACAAGGGCATCGGTGAATGGATAGACTTAAAGTATTCTTCCACCCGCTGGTATTCGACAGGCGTGATAAGATCTTGTAACTTTGTTCCATCTTTCATCTTCATATATTTCAACACTTCCATAAACGCTGAAGCATCATTCAGATCTATTTCAAAAGTTACTCTTGGTACTCCTTTAATGACTTTTTTTAATTCTTCACTCAGCTTGGTAGTTTCTGCACAAACTATATGCATTGTTCCGTATAGGTAAGATGGTTTGGTAAGACCGTTTCCACTAATTTCCCACAATAGTGTTTTCTGACTTTGTGCTGTAAAAGAAGTAACCGTTAGTATCGTTGCTAATAATTTGTTTTTAAGGTACATTCTTGTTTTTTATTTATTAAAACACTGTTTTTGTGTTGAATATAGTCAAAAAACTCGTTATACTTGTGGCCGATTAACCCACTAACCTTTTGTATATGATCAAAAACCTTATCCTGGCGTTACTGCTATTTCCAGGAAGTCTCATCGCCCAAAATGAAAAAAAACAATCTGTTTTCGGTAAAATAGACAAAGCTGAACTTGAATTAACAAACTGCGACTTTGATCCTGAAGCGGAAGCTATAGTGTTATCGGATTTCGGACTCAACTATCTTGATATCCGAGGTGGGCGAATTTACACTGAGTTTCAGCGACATATCAGAATTAAAATTCTTAAAGATAAAGCTGTCGATCTGGCAAATGTTAAGCTGGACTATTACACCTATCGAAATGATCAGGGGATAATGCATCTGGCTGCCAATACCTATAATCTTGATCAGAATGGCAACATCGTTACTACTAAATTGGAGAAAAAGCAGGTATATGAACGAAGACTGAACACCAGATATTCACAACAAAGTTTTTCTCTTCCGGATGTTAAAGCCGGTAGTGTGATTGAATATAAATACACTATTCGTAATGGACAGGTTAGATATTGGCAATTACAGAGTACTATTCCGGTGAAGTACAGCCGGTATGAGATTGACTTTCCTCCTTTTGTTGAGTTATATATTAATCCAAGTTGCACACTTCCCTATGAGTCAGAAGATAAATCGAATGCTATGCGTTCGGTGAAGACTTTCGCTATGTCGAATATCCCTGCTCTTAGAAATGAAGTGTTTGTTACCAACGAAGAGGATTATATGGAGAAAATTGAAGCTCATATTGTTGCGGTAAATATTGAAGGTCGCCGGCACTCCTTTGTTAAAACATGGCCACAGGTAGCAGCAGAACTAATGGCTGAAGAAAGTTTCGGCATACAGTTAAAAAGAAATATTCCTATTGCGCCAGATCTTGAAGGACAATTGCTAAAAATAAAAGATGATTACTCTCGCATGGTTACCATTCATGAATATGTTAGAAAGCATATGGAATGGAATGGTGTTGATAATATTTGGTGTACCTCAGGAGTAAGAAACGCATGGAAAGAAAAAAAAGGTAATTCAGGAGAGGTTAATCTCATTTTAATTAATTTATTAAAAAATGCTGGCTTAAAAGCATCTCCGGTACTCATCAGTACCAGAGAAAATGGTGTGTTAGAAACTGATTATCCTGATGATGGTAAATTCAATAAAGTATTAGCACGCGTACAAATTGACAAAAATATATATATTCTCGACGGAACGGATAGATATACACATTCATCATTTATTCCTGAAAGTGTAATGTGCAGTGAGGGCTTCGTGCTGGATGAGTCGATGAACAGAGGATTCCAATGGACATATTTGTGGGATTCAGTCCGGTTAAATAAGAATATTATTATTACTCACGGATGGATTGATGAGAAAGGAAAAATGAAGGGCACTGCCAATATAAAAAGTTATGAATATGCACGTTTTAGAAAGATGCCTTATACAAAGCTTGCTGCCACGGAATTTATTGAAAAATTTTATTTGAATAAAAATCATTCATTTTTTATAGACAGTCTATCTATAAAAAATGATCATAACGATACATTGCCCCTGGAACAGGTGTTTAACTTCGAGACTCAGATTAATCATTCGGGTGATTACGGATATTTTTCTGTTAACCCATTTTCGAGTATGAAATCCAATCCTTTTTTAAGCGATAGAAGATTTTGTGATGTGTTTTTTGGATGTAATCAATCTGTTACACTTATTAGCAGTTTTAGCATTCCGGAAGGATACGTTTTTGATGAATTACCCAAAAGTATTCGTTTTTATATTGAAGATAAAAGTCTGTCAGTTGTCAGGCAATTATCTGTATCTGGTAGTAGATTAAATGCAAAAATAGTGATTGATTTTAAACGTCCTTATTATTCACCTTCTGAATATCCTGATCTAAAAGCTTTTTATAATAAAATGTATGAGTTGCTTGATGAACAGATTGTTATTAAAAAAGGATAGATGCGTTTAGATTTAAAAACAAAAACTAAAGATATTATTTCACCTAATTGAAAATGCTAACATTATAATGAGTAAAATTTCTATCTGTCTTATCCTCTTGTTTTCTTCTTTCGTATCGATGGCCCAGTTCACTGAAAAATTCGGAAAGTTAACTAGTGAAGAAATAAATACTAAGTCCTGCAGTTTTGATCCGGAAGCAACAGCACTGATATTGCTGCAGGAAGGATCTGCTGATTATGGGCAAAACTACGAACTGGTGATGTATCGTCACATGCGTATAAGAATATTAAAAGATGAAGCCATCAACGATTTGGCTAATATTAAAATAAGATTTTATTCAGGCAGCCAGTTTGAATATGTAGATGATATTGATGCCATAACTGTAAATATTGATGATGATGGTAAGAGAATTGATTTTCCTGTTGACAAAAAAACTATTTTCTATAAAAAACTGAATGAATACTGGAGTGAAGTAAGTTTTGCTTTACCACAAGTTAAAGTGGGTAGTATTCTAGAGTATAGGTACAGAAGAGTGAAGAAGAGTTTCCAGGGATTAAAAGACTGGAGCTTTCAGTCTGCTTATCCTGTAGTGAAAAGCTCCTTTTCTTTAAAACCTTCCCCCAATATTGAATTGAGTTATTCCATTCAGAAATCTGAAAACTACCCTATTACCATTCAACGGTCAAAATCAGCAGAAGGATATGTTTATTTTGAAATGAACAATATTCCCGGAATGGATGAGGAACCCTATATGGATACAAAGGAAGATTACTTACAAAAAATTAATTTTCAGCTAACCAAGTATATGGGAATTGGCGGTGTACAAAAATATATGAATAACTGGAATGAAGTAGCGAGGGAGTTGCATGCTGATAGTGACTATGGAGGACAGTTAAGAGGGATACGAATACCTGATGTACAGAAATTGCTGTTGAACGAGATCGCCAATTTGCCCAGTCTTCAAAAAATGGTAGTTATTTATAACTATATCAGACGTAATTATCAATGGAATGGATTTGATAGCCGTCATGCCGGCGATGGTATGAAAGCATTATATAATTCCAAAACAGGCACTTCCGGTGCCATCAATTATGCATTGATTAATCTTTTGAGAGCTGCTGAGCTGGATGCTTATCCGCTGATGGTCAGTGAGAGAGACAATGGGAAAATTAATACATCCCAACCATTTGTGGCGCAGTTTAATACTACCTATGCTTATGTTAAAATAAATGACAAAGAATATTACCTGGATGCGACTAACAAGTTTTCCTCTCCGTATCTTATTCCTATTAAGATATTGAATACTACTGCACTGTTGTTAAGAAAACAGACGGGTGAACTTATAAAAATTAATGAAAACAAACATGGATTTGACGATTTTATTTATCTGAGCAGTCAGATTAACGAAGATGGTGAGTTTGCCGGAAAAGTACAAAGTACAAGAAAGGATTATTCGAGGATTGAAAGCATGTATCAGCATGCCGATGATTCCGTTAAATATATCAAATGGCTTAAAAGAGATTGGAGCAATATTGAGCTGGACAGTCTGGTGATCACTAATCTGGATAATGATACTTTACCGTTAAAGGAAAGTTTTACTTTTAAAACTAATGCTCAGCAAACTGGGGATTATGTTATTGTTCCGGTAAATATTCTGACTGACTTTGGCAAAAATCCTTTTATATCTTCCAAGCGTTTTTCTGATGTTAATTTTGGTACCAAACAGAGAGTGATATTTAATCATTTTATTAAATATCCTCCAAATATGGAGATTGATGCGTTGCCTAAAAAAACAATGCTCATTACTCCTGATAAAACTATTTCGTTTACCAGAGAGGTAAAAGAAAATCCTGCTATATCTTTTATTCAGATAATGATCAAAGTGGAGGTGTTAAAAAGTGAGTTTCCCGTAGACGAGTATCCCAATTTGCAGGAGTTTTATAAAAAGATGATAGAAATGCTTAATGAACCCATTGTGTTCAAAAGAAAATAAAGAAAAGTATGAGAGTTGTGTTTTTTTTCCTGATGGTATTATTGATTTTCGAATTGCAGGCACAACTGCCTGAGCATTATTCAGCAGCGTCAATTCCGGATTCTTTAACCAAAAATGCCAATGTAGTTACTCGCTATTCGTTAATTCAGTATGAAGTAAAGGATGTAGATAAGGCGGTACATAATATTCATAAAATAAAAACAATTCTTAATAAAGATGGAGCTTCAGAATTGGTCTTTAATGTCGCAACTTATAAATTCCAATCTCTTTCAGACGTCGAAATCAATGTTTTTAATACTAACGGTTTACTGATAAAAAAATATAAGAAGAAGGATCTTTTTAAACAGGCAACAATGGGGTCTTTTGTTGAAGACGGATTTTACAATTACCTCTCCATCCCCGCCACAAATTATCCGATTACAGTTGAATATATTTATCAGTTAAATTATGCTGGAACGCTTAGATTCCCTACTTATTACATGGCAGACATGCATGAGTCAGTGCAGTATTCCAGCTTTATAGCGAAGATTCCTGCAAATATGGGCGGACTCAGATCTAAGGCACAAAGAACCGATATCAAGCCAGAGATCACTATGCAGGGAAATTTACAGGTTTATCAATGGAAGGTAGAGAATCTACAGGCTGAAATAGCTGAAGCAGGCACAGCTTCCACAAGGTTTATTACTCCGGCTATTTTACTGGCTCCAAACAAGTTTAAACATTTTAATACTTACGGAGATATGTCTTCCTGGAAAGGATTTGGTGAATGGGGATATAATTTGTTAAATGGATTGGATGATCTTCCTGAATGGAAAAGAGATTATTTTAGACAAATAACAGAGAAGGCTTCTACAGAGACTGATAAGGCCGCTATTCTATATAAATATCTTCAGGACAATTTCCGGTATGTAAGTATTCAGTTAGGTATTGGTGGGGTTAAGCCCTTTTCCGCTAAGTTTACTGACGAAAAAAAATATGGTGATTGCAAGGGACTTAGCTTTTATATGTATGCAGCATTAAAATCAATAGGAATAAAAAGTCATGTTGCTTTTATTAATGCGTATTATAATCACGAGAGTGCGGACCCTGATTTTCCTATAGACATTTTTGATCATGTCATTCTATGTGTGCCACAGGCTAAGGATACTGTATGGCTGGAGTGTACAAGTAAAACAAACGAATTTGGCGTGTTGGGGAATTTTACTGAAAACAAAAAAGCATTATTGTTAACTGAAAACGGTGGAGTGCTTGTATCTACTCCATTGAGCAGCTCCCCTTCAAATATTTTAAAAATTAAGAATGAGATTAAACTTTGGGAGGATGGTTCCGGAATTTTGCAGGTATCAATTGATGGCAAAGGAGACTACAAAAACTTGCTCACAACTTTAAGCGAGTCAAAAAGGGAAGATCAAAAAAGTATAATTGTGAATACCTTAGGCTTTAAACAGCCCGATGATTTTGCCGTTAAAACTAATGCTGCGGATCAATCCATTAATGTAGAACTTGCTATTGAAAATGTTCCTCAGTTTAAAGCTGGAACTAAAATGTTTTTATCGCCCCGATCTCATTCTGTTGGAATAGGAAAACTCCCCGATTCAAAGGATAGAAAATACAGGTTTTATTTTAAATTTCCTTATGAAATATATGACACTACTTCTTATGTTTTACCTGAAGGATATACAATAGATGTGTTTCCGGAACCGGTAAATATAAAAGATGAATATGCAAGTTATAATGTAAATTATTGGTACGATGCAGACTTAAATAAAGTTTATTCCAGCCTGGAGTTTATACTCAATTATCATATTATTCCTGCTGACAAATATGAGTCTGTCAGAGAATTTTTTAACAAAGCACTTTCTTTAGAAACAAAAAAAATTGTAATTAAAAAGAATTAAACTTTAGCCACAGCTTCTTCACCATACATCTGGTCCATAAATTTTAAGGACGGAGATAGTATAAACTCTCCTATTCCTAATTCACTCCATTTTTTATCGACGGATTGAATGGTTTTTTGATCAGCAACAATGATGTTAGGCCAGTCGCGTTGAAAATTATCGTGCTCTTTAGTTTTAATGGTTCCATCAAGTCCCATGCATTGATTGACAAGTATATTGTCTCTGCGAGGATCAACATTGTTACAGAATCTCCATAACGCAACAGTTAAATCATTTGCATCAACTGTGTGTTCTACATACAGCACTAATTTAATTCCGCGGATTTGCCTAGCCATACTTTCATGCAATTGTTTTATGTGTCCGGGCTTGTTCTTTTTTACACTAACTATTAAACAAGGGATATCGATAGCTAATAAAGAGTCATTAATCGTTTTTATTTCTTCGAATTGCTGAAGCAGATCATTTTTGTTGAACAGAATGGATGATTCTTCAGATAATTCTTTTTCTTCTTCGTATTTCCAGGTGCCATCGATACACATTTTACCTCCAAATCCTAACTTGCTACAACTATGGTCAAGCACATCCATCGGACCTTGTGAAAAGTAAATGTCTGTTGCCGGATTTAGATTTTTGAAAACATCCTGAGCCAGCTTCTTATAATCATTAATAGCGAATGGCTGTTCATATTCATGAGGTGCTCCGGTGAGAACAAGTATTTTATTAAACATCATTTGTCCTGCTCCCCACATAGCATTCATTACTTTTTGTCCCTGTCCTGCATATTCTTTGTGGATCTTAGTGATTACCAGATTATGAAACACTCCTTCAATAGGCATATCCATATCGGCTATTTCAGGAACCATTGTCATTTTGATCGGTGCCAGAAATATTCTTTCTGTCGCTTTTCCCAGCCATGCATCTTCCTGTGGAGTTATTCCAACTATAGTGGCAGGATAAACAGGATTTTTTTTGTGTGTAATAGCAGTAATATGAAATTTAGGGTACCAGTCGGGCAGACTATAATATCCTGTATGGTCACCAAATGGTCCTTCCCAGATCATTTCATCATTGGGGTCAACATATCCTTCAATGATAAAATCCGCATCAGCAGGGACTTCTATTTCAGGTTGAGTGATACATTTTACCAGATCAACGCGCTTCTTTCTTAAAAATCCGGCGAGCATATATTCATCCACATTTTCAGGGAGTGGTGCGGTTGCCGAATAAGCATAGGCGGGATCTCCTCCCAATGCCACTGCTACCGGCATCTTTTTACCGGTCTTTTTATACTCACTGAAGTGTTTGGCACTCACTTTATGTTTATGCCAATGCATACCTGTTAATGTGGGACCGAATACCTGCATTCTGTACATTCCCACATTTCGGGATTGAGTATTCGGATCTTTAGTATGAATAATGGGTAGTGTAACAAATGGTCCCCCATCTTTTGGCCAGCAGGTAATAACAGGAAGTTTTGTGATGTCGGGTTGTTGCATAATTACTTCCTGGCATTCTCCTCTTCCCGATTTTACTTTAGGCATCCATGAAGCAAACTGACCCAGCTTAGGAAGTAGCTTTAGCTTGTCCAATATATTTTCTTTCGGTGCGGACAGCATTTTAAATAACCCTTCTATTTCTTTTGCTGTATCATCTAAATGCTGAACACCCAAAGCCAGGCACATTCTTTTTTCACTGCCATATGCATTCATTAATACCGGAAAATCATATCCTGTATTCTCAAAGAGTAACGCCTTGCCTCCTCCTGCTGTTTTACTTATTCTGTCTGTAATTTCTGCAATCTCCAGCTTGGGGTCGACATAAGATTTTATTCGAATAAGTTCTCCTGCCTGTTCCAGCGTGTCAATAAAATGTTGTTGATTCTTATACGCCATTCCTGATATTAAGAGACAAAATTACGATCGAATATTTACATTCGAATGCTTACATTCTCGGGCAGTCAACACTACCCCTTCCTTCTCTTTTACCAAATAATTTACCTGTTTCGTTCATTAAACCTATGGATAGTCTTATCGTGGAGAAATAGTACCAGTCTTTAAATTCGGGCCCACCTCTTGGTCCTCCTATCGGATAATTAGCATCCGATTTAATTTCTCGTGTTCTATAGGCCAGCTCAACAGCTTTAGGTCCTCTGTCGCGCAGCAGTGCGGTAGGGTCTGCATAGGTAGTGCTCACATCATCGAGATAATCGGTGAATAACGCTCGTAACCCGATTTCATAACCTAAATATGTATTATCATTAATTCTGAATCTTATACCTCCACCAAAGGGAATAGCAAATTGTGTTAATTTATAAGGATGACGATCCGGATATTCCGGAAGACCCTGTCCTTCTGTGCCCAGATTTCTTAAGCGATATTTATTGCCTAAGCTATCAAAAGTATAGGGATTAAATTTATATATCGCTACACCTGCAAACACATAGGGGGTAAAGTTTTTCCCACTTTTAAGATCTGAGAATGAATAATCCACTAAAAAACTGCCCTCAATAATCGGTGAGCGGAAATTCAGGTTTCTTTCGCGTAAAAGCTGCCGCACACCTTTTTTATCATCAGCAGATACTTTACCATACTGAAGTTCTCCTCTTAAATGAATTTTTGGAATGATTTCGTATGCTATTCCTGCCCCGACAGTTAAATTAGCCTGATTGAGAGTAAATCTTTTCTCCTGCATATCACCTGAATAATTAGAGAATCCCGCATTAAATGTTAGATTTATACGCTGTTGCGCAACAGAGATCACTGGTGACAATAACAATAGCAAAAAGCAACTTTTGGGCATATGTAGTTCATTAATACGTAAAAAATCTACATAGGATTAATTTGTTTGACAGATACAAACTTAAAACAACTATTGTTCCATTATTGAAAAGGGGTGTTAATGAAATCCAAATGATCTCCGTGGTTTAAAAAAGGCGATATAAGACACTTAAAGAATCTGTCAGTTATTCTCTGTGTTTAGTATCAATCAGTATCGTAACAGGCCCATCATTGATTAGTTCTACCTGCATGTCGGCGCCAAATTTTCCTGTACTGATTTTTTTACCTGATAAAACTTCCAGTTTTGCTATCATTTTTTCATAGATAGGAATAGCTGTAACTGGTTTGGCTGCTTTAATATAGGAAGGTCTGTTACCTTTTTTAGTACTGGCATGAAGAGTGAACTGAGAAACGAGTAATATATCCCCATCCATGTCAATAAGGTTGTTATTCATTACTCCATTGACATCATTGAATATTCGCAGATGAATTATTTTGTTACTTAACCATTCAATATCCTCGTCATTATCGGTATCTTCTATACCCAATAAAATGAGCAGACCTGCTGCAATACTGCTATACAAATTGTTTTCTATGCTAACAGCTGCTGCTGATACGCGCTGAATAACTGCCTTCATTTGTTTTAAGTAAATTGCATTTTAACAAAGAAAAGGAAATGATTAAACATTCTGTAATTTATACATTCAAGTCTTCAGTAAACGATAAAGAAAAGCAATCTTTTTTTGAGGCTGCATCCAGTCTTTCAGCCATACCTGGTGTCAAAAATTTTGAAATGCTTAAGCAGGTTAGTCCAAAAAATAAATACGAATATGGTATAGCCATGGTGTTTGACAATGCTCAAACCTATGAAGATTACAATACACATCCCGCTCACCAGGAATTTCTGGAAAAATACTGGTTTGTCTATATAGAAGAATTTCTGGAAATAGATTACGAAGCGTTGAATACGCTGTAAGTATTTTATCAGCTTTTTCTATTGCATTTCTTTTTGAGAAGAATGACTGTCTGATCAATATCATATGCTATGTATTGAAACAGTAGGATGTTATTATATCAATATATTATGCTAACAGAGTTGGAAGTCAGGTGTAATAGGTAATTCACTTTTGGCATAAGGTTCAAAAGAATGAACTATTCTACATCTATACAATGTGCTTTGTAAAGCTATCAGAAAAAGTTAAATACTATGTATTCCAATTTTTTCTGATGCCTCTATGTCTGTCTATTAAACAATATATTGTTCAACGAAAGTTAAAACGAGCTTTGTCAAATTGATTACAGAACGAATAAAAGTCTAATGAACGTAGCATTTTTGTTAATCATTAAACGTATTTTTTCTTAATCAGGAAAGTGGGCTGTGTTATGAATACATTTACACAGAAGCATTAGATGAGGTTTATTCTCATATAGCCCTAAATCTTATTGTAGAAATGAATTACACGAATAATAAAAGCGTTTTTGTTAATCATTAAACGTATTCTTTCTTAATTAGGAAAGTAGGCAGTGTTATGAACGAAATGAATATTGTTTAAATACAATGTACAATACTACCACAATTCGATTGGCCATCAGCACGAAAAATCCACTTTAGATAGGCCCTTAGCTGGTGTGGACTATAATAACCCGAAATCTCGATGCAGAAATGTCTCGTAGTTGATGTGGTTCATAATAGCCTGAAATTTAAGGGTAAAAATGTCCGGTATTTAAGATAGAGATCTCCGGTTCATAAAAATGAAGGAGTATCAAAAGTATTTTTAAATGCCTGAGAATCACATAAACGAAAATCTCCTTCACCAGATTCCTTAATAAAATGAGGGCGTATCTGACTTTTGATACACCCTCATCTTGTTTCGATATACACTCTCTGTTTGTTCGGAGAGTTGACGGGAAAATTTTCGTTTACACAGTTTATTCCCCTAAAATATTCTGACGCTCAACTGTGGATTTGATTTATCATCCTGTGTGCTTATCGGGATAATAAATATGGAAATACCATAATTAATTTCTACCGTTAAAGTTATATCTCAGCGTTACACCGTATGTTCTTGGATCTCCGAGTACACCAGCATAATGACCAGCATTACCACCTGCAGCAAGAAGCTGCTCAAAATAATCCTGGTTAAGGATGTTTCGTCCCCATACAAAAGCAGATAAACCACTCACTGATTTAAAACCTACTCTGCCATTTACCAATGCATATCCATCGATATTTAAATAAGCAGATGGTGAAGAGCTGGAAGAGAATGAGGAACGATAGAAACCATCCAATGCAACGAAAAATCTTCCTGCTTTACCGAGGAATGCTGCTGGAGTACTATATTCTCCACCCAGTGATCCAGACCATTTGGAAATACCCGGAAGGGGACCTCCTGAAATATCTTTAAAAGATACCTGTACTCCATCAATTACCTGACCTGTTTCTTCCAGTGGTAAAGGAGCATTGGTGAATTTTTTATACTTACCATCTGTATAAGCAAAAGCTCCAAAGAAGGAAAATTTAGTATTGACTCTGTAATTAATATCCAGTTCTAATCCCTGTACGCTTACTTTATCTGCATTGGCAATATATCCGCGATTAACACCTAACTCTGCAGTTTGTACGTTGGTTTGATAGTCTTCAATATCAGAGTGATGTAAAGTGAGGTTAACAGTTAACCCATCTACTGGTGTGGTTTTTATACCTACTTCATAATGTGTAGTGTATTCCGGTTTGATAGTGGCCAGAGAAGTATCTGCGGCACCATCTTTAGTAGGCAAACCGGCAACGTTCACCCCAACAGGTTTGAAGCTGGTGGAATAAGTAGCAAAAGCATTAACTCTGTGACTGGGCTTGTATGCTAAAGTAAAAGCATAAGTAAAATTTCTTTCATCTGCATATGCAGTATAGGCCTGACTTCTGTACACTCCGTTTTTTAAAGCAATAAGATCCGGATCATTTGTCTGCAATCCACCATAAGCTGTTCTGTTATACACCACATCTTTTTGATCATAATTATAACGAACACCTGGTAAGATGTGCCATTTGTCAGTAATAGCAAAATCAAGGTTTGCAAATACTGCAGCACTGATAGATTTTATAGAAGATTTGGTGCTGATACCATATCCTTCAAATAATCCCGGTGTTTTCCATAGTTCACTTGCTGAACTTTGTGAGAAACGCCATTGTGCATTTCCGGACTCTTCAGTACCGTTAACTTTTACTTCCTGATCAATAAAATATACGCCCACTACCCCACTTAATTTAGAGCTGAAATCTCCTGCGTAACGGATTTCCTGTGAAAAGTTTTTATGTTTAGCCGGATTCTGTGATTTGGCTAATGATTGCAGACCTGTAAAATCCCTGTCATTGGATGGTCTCCAATCCCAATAACGCCAGGCAGTGGTGGAAGTAAGTGTACCCGGGCCAATTTTGGCATCCAGATTTACAGAGGCACCACCCACATCATTACCGGAGTTCCAGGGAGTATCATGATCAATCTTTCTGTCAAATGCATTGAGTGAAGGCAAAGAATAGTTGAGATCAGATATGATATTATTAAACTGGCGGTAGGCAGGGCGTTTAGTTTGTACTACACCTGCAACAACCTGGGCATATCCGTCGGGACGTTGTCTGGTATTATCACCTGAAAACGTGATTGACACTTTATCCGATACCTTATATAACAACTGTGCTTTAAAACCAAGGTTATTAATATCATTTGTAGCTTTTCCTGTATTAACATTTTCCACTACACCATTGCGTTGTGTACCTGCAAATGAAACACGTGCGGCAAGAGATTTACTCAACGGTCCGGATAAAGAAGCTTTGGCCTGAACAAATCCGTAATTACCATAACTCACTTCAAATGCTCCACCCGGTTTAAAACTAGGTTTTCTGGTAATGATATTTACTGCTCCTGAAGTTGTATTTTTTCCGAAAAGAGTTCCCTGCGGTCCTCTTAGGACCTCTATTCTTTCGATATCTATAAAATCAAGTGTGGCAGCAGCCGGACGAGCAAAATATACTCCATCTACATAAATACCTACACCGGGATCCAGACCATCGTTGGTAAGGCCAAACGGAGAACCCAGACCACGGATGTTTACACCCGTATTACGCGGATTAGAAGTATATAATTGTAATGAAGGAACAAACTCTTTTATACGATTCACATTAAATGCACCAGATTCATCGATCTGCGCACCTCCTACAACTGAAATAGGAATAGGCACATCCTGTAAAACTTCATTACGACGTCTTGAGGTGATCACAATTGTATCGCTTTGGAATAATGCGTCGAGACGTACTACAATACTGTTACTTTCCTCTTTTACATGCAGGTTTTTGGGAGAGTATCCTACTGAAGAAAATGTTAGTGTAACAGGAAGTTTATCGGAATAAGAAAGTGTAAACTTGCCGGTTGAATCGGTAACTGTTCCTGTTGAAGTTCCTTTAATAACGACACTTACATATGGTAATGCCTGATTATTCTCATTAATAACGTGACCCGATAATTGGGCATTAGCAAATACTGGGAATAAGATGACTAAAAATAAAATTGAATGCTTCATTGTAATTTTTTGTTCTTGTTGGACTGCTGAAATTGTTGAATTCTCTACTTTTTTAGTAGACTATTGAGAGAAAAAAAATCAACAGCAACATCGGCTCGCGATGGCCATAGCGTTAAGGTTTGGCTTAAGTTGGTTCATGTGATAATTTGAAGACGCAAAATAAACGCATTATATATAGTCTATCAAATTTATAGACTATTTTTTTAATAAAAAGTTTTTACAACTAATTTAATTATACGTAAAATATTGATATGTATACTGTTGTGGGTGTTGTGCGCTGGGATACTCACTAAAAAGTGATACTATTAGCGGGCAATCATTAATTCTTCAATAGCAGGAATCTATCAAATCAGGCTTATTTCTTAGAATATAAGGCGCTATTTCAAAACTATCTTTGTCTTCGATCCGTTTAAAAACGATATAACCTCTGTTATATTTCCCTTTTTACAATGAACAAAACAATTCGTTTTATTGAAAGAACAGCATCTTTTTGACACTGTAATTTACAAAGGCAATCACTCATTATCTTCTATGTATTCGATATTGCCAGCCATGAACATTGCATGGCTGCATTTTATACCATCTCATAAATGGAGGGTATGCTGTCAATGAAAGAGAGAAATAATTAAATCCTAACGAACCGGATCCAAACGTAACAACAGCCCGGGACCTTCGGTTATCGCATATAACAAACCATCCGGGCCTTGTTTAATATCTCTGAATCTTCCGGTATTTTCCAGAAGTTTTTCTTCACGAACATATTTAGCTCCGTTCATTTCTACTCTTGCCAAATGTCTGAATGCCAGTGAAGTTACCAGCAGATTATTTTTCCATTCAGGGTATTTATTGCTGGTGACCATTGTCATACCGCAAGGACCAATGGAAGGCACCCAATAATGTACAGGATCTGTAATACCTTTCATCTGTTTAAATTTCGTCAGAACAGATCCGTCATAATTAATACCATAAGATGTTTTGGGCCAGCCATAATTATTACCTTTTTCAATCAGGTTTAATTCATCTCCACCTCTTGGTCCATGTTCCATCGCCCAAAGCCGTTTAGTAGAAGGATCGAATATCATTCCCTGAGGATTACGATGACCGTAAGTCCAAATGGAGCCATGTGCTCCTTTGGTTTTTACAAATGGATTATCCTGAGGTATTTTACCGTCATCATATAACCTATGAATTTTTCCGTGATCATTATCGAGTTCCTGTACTTTAGGCTGAGTGCCGCGTTCGCCTACACTTAAAAACATATATCCTTTATCATCAAACACTATACGACTGCCAAAATGATAATCAGCATCGAGATAAGGTTTGGCTTCAAAAATTTCCTGTTTTTCCACTACTTCATTTCCTTTGAGTTTGAATCTCACAACAGCTGTGGTAATCTTCTCTCCTACTGGTTTTGAAAAAGTGATATACAACCATCCGTTTTTATTATACTGGGGATGAACAACAAGATCCAGCAATCCACCCTGGCCTTTATTTTTAACCGCAGGCAATCCTGTCAGTTTTTCTCCGGTAAATGTATTATTTCTGAAAACCAGGATTTCTCCTGCTCTTTCTGTGATCAGCATTCGTCCGTCAGGTAACCAGGCAATAGCCCAGGGATTTTTTAGACTATCATACAGTTTTTCAGCTTTAATAGCTAAAGGAGGAGCTACTGAAGTATGGGGTGATGGGGAAATGTTTGTGTTAAAAGAGTAACTAAAAAATAACAGCATTGTCAGGCTGCAAAAAAATATAAGCTTTTTCATCCACGGTGTAATTTGATGTAATGTACTGGTGCAGGCCTCAATATATATCATTTTGTCGATTCTGCATTGGGGTAATTCCTAATAAGGATTTGAATTTACGTAAGATGTCAATGAATTTAATCATTCTCTTTAAACGAGTATCGAACTAATAATAGTTAACTAATCACTATACATACAGTTTAAGCAGTATGAGTATTTTCTGGTAACAGGATAGCTATAGTTAATTAATCATTCTGGTGGTGCCACCACTAAGTGTAAAGAGATGCAGAATATCAGGATAATAATAATTAACTAATTACTAGACAAATAGTGTAAGCAGTACGGTATTTCTTGGTAACAGGATAACTATTGTGAATTAATCATTCTGGTGGTGGTACCAGTAAGTGTAAAGAGATGCATACTATCGGGATAATAATAGTTAATCACTCGATAAGCAGATTAAGCTGCATGGTATTTTCTGACAACAGGATAATTACCGTTAATTAATCATCTGTGATTTTTTCTTAATCCTTAATTGTCAGAATAATTAACTATCTAAGGATATTATAAAATAAATATATTTTATAATATTTATGTATGTTGAACTGAAAGACGGTTCTTATTGAATTGGTGAGAATGAAAGTGGGTTAAGCATAACTGATTCTACTCTTTCAATAATCTTCCCTTTTGCTTCAGAGGCTGCTTTTGCTTTTTGCCATTCAGGATCAGCCTGAAATGCTTTCCATGATTCTTCCCTAGCTTCTTTATTAGGATAAGCAAGAATATAACAGAGTGCATTTTTTGTGTTGTCATCAGGAACCCAATAGCCGATATTCGTCATGCCGTATTTTTCAAAATATTTTATAGTGTGCTGGGAAAAACGTTGAATTAGGGCATCAAGTTGACCTTCATAACAATAATATGTTCTCAGTTCAAAAACCCTATTGTCTTTTTCCTGAGAAAAGGAGAAATAGCTCATAACTAAAAGTAGCAAAGTGAATACCGGTTTTCTCATCTTTAAATTGTTGATTGATGCTTTAATATTACTGAGGAATTGCCTTCTTTAAAACTGAAAAAGAGTTTAATCTTTTTTGCAGATCAAAAATATATGTTGCGGCCATTATTTCATCCACTCCAATATCTTCTGCAAATTCAGTCAGATTTTTCCGTAGTGTAAGATAATCACCGATAAATGTATAGTAAGTTCTGCTTCTAACAACATATTCTATTTCCTGCGTCCATATACTGTCCATTGAAGCCACCGGAGGTGGAAGTTTTATAGCTTGGCCTGTTACGATTCCCATGAACATCTGATACAGACTTGTTACCAGATATTTTGCTTCATCGTTTGTGTCAGCTCCTATCACATTCACGCAGGCAATAGCATAGGGTTCCTTAAGATTTGCAGAGGGCTTGAATTCTTCTTTATAAATAGATATTGCTGTCCGACATTGTTCAGGAGAAAAATGTGCTGCAAAAGCATAAGGCAGTCCGAGGCTGGCAGCTAAATGGGCACTGTCGGTACTGGAGCCAAGTACCCATATGGGAATATCCAATCCTTCACCCGGAAAAGCTCTTACTTTAGCGCCTTTGTTCTGATCACTTAAATATTGTTGCAATTCTTTTATATCATCAGCAAAATGATATACGACATGCATATTATTTCTTCTGATAGCCCTTGCCGTAAGTTGATCGCTGCCGGGAGCTCTTCCCAATCCTAAATCAATACGTCCGGGATAAAGAGACGTTAACGTACCGAACTGTTCTGCTATGACCAATGGTGAATGATTAGGTAACATAATACCTCCAGCTCCAACACGAAGTGTGCTGGTGTTTTCAGCTATATGTCCAATAACAACTGCTGTAGCTGAACTAGCAATTCCGGGCATATTATGATGTTCAGCCAGCCAAAGTCTTTCATAACCCAGTTGCTCCACATGTTTGGCTACTTCTACAGATTTTTTTAATGCTGATGCGGCATCTTCTCCTTCGTTAACAATGGCAGCTTCTAATGCCGATAGGGAAATCATACGCTTCATATCTGAAATTTTACTACTTGACGATCAACTATGTTAATGCTGAGGTGTAGATATAAGGTTGTAAATATATGTTCTTCCTTAATAAATTGTTACAATCTACATTTTTACAATAGCTGCTATAGTTTAGCATAGGAACTATTTAATATTGTTCCACCATTTAATATAATTATTAGTGGAGTCCAGATCTACGGCCTCTCCTATCATTGGTTGAATAAGAGATACATTTTTTAGTGCAGCTGCTTCGCTGAGTTTAATAATTGGTTCATCCCAAGCATGAATAGATAAAGAAAATTTTGACCAATGTACAGGGAACAATTTTTTTGCTTTGAGGTCTATGGCGGCTTCTACAGTTTCTTCGGGCATCATATGAATATATTTCCAGCTTTTATCATATTGTCCGTTTTCAAGTATGACGATGTCAAATGGCCCCCACTTGTCTCCAATATTTTTAAAGTGATCATCGTATCCCGAATCACCGCCTATGTATATTTTTTGAGTGGGTGTGATATATACAAATGACATCCATAAACTGGTATTACGTTTAAAACCCCTGCCTGAAAAATGTCTGGCAGGAGTGGTATGCACTACAAAACCGTTATCCAGTTTGATTTCTTCAAACCAATCTTTTTCTTCTATAATATCTTTATCGAAGCCCCAGTATTCAAGATGTTCTCCTACTCCCAGTCCGGTAATGATTTTATTGATCTTTGGTTTTAATTTTATTACCGTTTCATAATCTAGATGATCCCAATGGTCATGAGTAATAAAAAGATAATCTATTGGAGGTATATCATCAGCAGTGTATGCGTCGCTGCCTTTAAAGCTTCTGGTTGTAAACTTAATAGGTGAAGCGCTTCCACTTAATACCGGATCTACCAATATTTTTTTTCCATCTAACTGCATATAGTAAGAGGAATGACCAAACCACACAAGTATGTTTTTGGATGTGTCGAGTGAAAAGAGATCAATTTTTTTGGAGGGTAAACTGTCTGCCGGAATATTTCTTTTGTTTTTTCCAAAAAAGAACTCGCGCATGATTCCAAAATAACTGGCACCCTCTGTTAAGGAAGGGGTTGTATGTAGGTTGTGAAAACTGTTATCATTGTAATGTGGTGATTTTTTTATTCTTTCTAATCTTTCTCCTGAGGGTAGTTTTCCAAACTGCGGTTGCTGCATGAAAAAATATCCGGCTATTATCAGTAAGCACAGTGCTGTGATGATGAATATTATCATTCTTTTAAACTTTCGCATTAAACGTATAAATACCTTTTAATAAATATTATTCTGTTTTTTCTTCGAATATTTTGGATCAGAAAAAATAGACATTAAAGAACTTTGATCCTGTCCGTCATAAGAGAATTGTAAAATGGATTTCAGCGTTTTTATATTTGAAATTAATCTTCTCTTTCAACTTTAGGTGGAATTAATTTATATACAACTGGTGTAACAATTCTGGATAATAAAGTGGATGAGATCAATCCTCCGATCAATACCAGAGCCAGTGGCGATATCAGAGGGTTGCTGCTTAAAGCTATAGGTAATAATCCTCCGATGGCTGTCATGCTGGTGAGTACTATAGGAAGAAAACGAAGTTCTCCTGCTTCTTTGATAGCATCATCCAAACTTTTCCCCTGCGCTCTTAACTGATTAGTAAAATCAACAAGCAATATCGAATTTTTTACTTCGATGCCTGCCAGTCCGATAAAACCGATAATAGCTACGAACGACATTGGGTTTCCTGTTAAAAATAAAATAGTTACTCCGCCTATTATACCCAGTGGGATAACAGATAACACGATCAGTGTGCTTTTAAAAGTTTTAAATTCCAATATCAATACCATTATAAACAGAAATACAGTAGCGATAATCACAGTGGCAAAGCTTCCTCCGAAAGTCTCTTTTTCACTTTCTGCCTCTCCTGCTAATTGCAGCTCATATCCTTTTGATAATTGCAGCTGATCTTTTTTGTCCATAAATGCTTTGGTCACTTCTCCGGCCAATACACCTTCTTCTGTAAAAGCTGAAACAACAACATATCTTTTTTTATCCAGGTGACTTATGGTAGAAGGAGAAGTTTCAAATTGAATATCGGCAATCTGGCTTAGAGGAATTGGTGTTCCGGCCATATTGTTAACATATATTGACGAAAGATTGCTTAAAGTAGCATGCCTGTCACGGGGAGAATGGATCACAATATCATAATCATCACCTTCATCGTTAGTGTATTTCCCTGCAGTTACTCCTGCTACAGCTAAACGTATGGTTCTGTCGATATCTACTGTCTGAATGCCCATACTTCTTGCTTTATCGGTATGAATATTCAGTTTGATATCAGACTTTAATACACTTACTTCATTTTTTACATAAATGGTTCCGGGTATTTCTTTTAATAATTGTTCCACACGCCCTGCCATTTGACGAAGAGTATCGAGATTGTCTCCTTTCACTCTTATTGCAACAGGAGCATCTATTGGCGGACCCTGTTCAAAATCCTTAACTTCAATTTTTGCTCCCGGAACATCAAGGAATTTTTTTCTTAATTTTTCTATCAGTTTTATTTTTTCATTTGGACGTATATCAGGTTGAAGTTGTACAAAAAATTGTGCAAGATCAGGTTTTTCATTTGCAGGAATAACATTGTAATAAATTCTGGGATTACCTTTTCCTACGTTTGTTGTAAAATATTGAATTTGTTCTTCTTTTTTGAGTTCCTGTTCAACAAATCTGGCAACACTATCTGTGGCATTAATATTTGTTTGCAGCGGCATATTCACATTAATTAAAAACTGAGGCTTCTCAGATGCCGGGAATAATCTGAACCCTATTACATTAAATAATAGCAGCGATGCTCCGAAAATTAAAAATGCCAAGAACAATGTAAAGCCTGGACGTTTTAAAGCATATTCTAATATTCGTGTGTAGGTTCCACTAATGATTTTTTTTAATGCACGTAAAAAAATATTTCCTTCGGGATGATGAGAAGTTTTGAGGATTTTACTGGCAAGAAAGGGAACTACGGTAAGCGATACAATCATAGAAGCAAAAACTGTTGTAATGACAGCCATTGGTAAGCTTCTGATAAATTCTCCTGCAGCCTCCGGCATAAAAGCTAGTGGTAAAAATGCAATAATGAGCGTAGCTGTACAACCCAACACAGCTAATGCTATTTGTTTTGTTCCTTCTATTACTGCTTTTAATTTTGAATGTCCATCTCTTAACCATCGTTCGACATTTTCTACTACTACAATACTGTCATCTACCAATAAGCCTAACGCAACAACCAGCCCAACAATACTCAACTGATTTAATGAATATCCAAAGGCATTAAGCATCACAATACCTATTCCTAAAGATAATGGAATGGCCATCATTACTATTACAGATGCTCTCCATCCTAAAGGAACCAGGGTGATTAATACTAATCCGATCGCGATCATAAAATCAATTCCCAAACTACCTAACCTGCGTTCAACGTTTTCTGCCTGATCAAAGTTGGCAATCAATTGAATATTTGGTGGCAATTTTGAATGAAACTCTTCCAGCACCGGTCTGTACTCTTCTCTTGTAGTGGAAATATTCTGTCCGGATTTTTGTGCTGCAGTCACTAAAACACTTCTGTAGCCGTTTAGGCGTGTAATATGTTTTCTCTCTTCATGGCTCAGCATAACATCTGCTACTTCGTCTAAATGAATCAGCGCTCCATTAGCCGTAAATACAACGGTTCTTTTTATTTCTTCAACACTTTTATATTTCCCACTTGTCCGTAAATTGTAGATTTTATTTCCAGCATGAATACTTCCGCCGGGAATATTGGCTGCTTCGCTCTGAATGCTCCCAATAATGGCATTAATCGGAATTTTTTTCTCAGCGATCTTGTCGAGTTGTAAATCTATTCTTACAATGGGTTCTGGTACACCCCAATATTCCACACCTTTCAGGCTCTTTATTTTTTCAAGATCCTCTTTTAGCAATTCTGCATAAAATCTCATTTTTTCATCTGAAGCATTTTCGGATACCAACGCTACCTGTAACACACTCACATCTGTGGGTGTTACTTTTTTAATATCTATTTTATAAATATCCTGAGGCAATTCGGGTCTTAATGCATTCACTTCTCTTACCAATTCCTGAAACTTTGCATCTACATCACTTTCATATTTGAATTCAACATCTAAAAAAGCTACACCATCATCAATAATGGTAATAATTCTTTTAAGATCTTCCAGCTCTGTTATTTTCTTCTCTATCGGTTTTACGACCAGTTCTTCCATATCCTGTGGACTGGTTCCCGGATAAACAACAATGATAGGATATCGTGGCGGATTGATTTCCGGATCTTCGGATCTTGGCATGCTAAACAAAGTCGCCAGACTCACAACAATAATCATTAGAACGGCTACCAGTGTAAACTGATAGTTTTTAACAAAAAACGAAATAAGTTTCATTCGTATGTTTTTAATATTTTACTTCAATAGCTGAAGAATCGTTCAAATATGGACTTCCGGAGATGACCATATATTTATAGCCTTTTAATCCATCCGATATTGTTACAGTATTATTATTAATACTTTCCAGAATCACTTCTACCCTTTTAACAGTCTTCTTATCGTTACTCACAAATACATATCCTTTTTTTCCGTTTGCTTCTAATAAAGCATCATAAGGAATCTCATATCCCACCAGCGATCCCGATGGTGTTATGCTGGCAATACCAAACATTCCAGCTGCTGGTTTTGAAGACCGGCAGTCCACTCTGATTTCTATCTTAAATGAACCACTTGCCGGATCAGCGGCGAGAGATTTTTTTGTAACGGTTCCTTTAAATATTTCAGCAGGAAAAGCATCTATTTTCACAGTTGCATGATTGCCTGTTTCTATCGCAGCCCAGTCAGTGTCTGATATGCCAGCTGTAAGTATCCATTGACTTGAGGAAGAGGAAACGTTCATTATTAATACTGGTATACCTGGTGAAGCCAGTTCTCCTATGCTGGCATTTTTTAAAGCAATAAAGCCATCAGCGGGAGCATGAATACTTGCATATTGCTGATTAAAAACAACCTGATCTAATTGTTGTTTAGATAATTCAAATGCGGTTTTAGCATTTTGTAATTGTTCGAGCGTAGCAACGCTATCTTTAAATAAATTGTCGGCTCTTTCATAATCACGTCGTGCTTTTTCGAGACCCAGTTGAGCCTGTTGTACCTGAGAGGTGATTTCATTTGATTTTAAAGCGGCTAGTAATTGACCCTTCTTCACATAGTCTCCTTCTTTAACTAAAATTCTGTCAATGACTCCTCCTACTTTAAAGGATAGATTAGCTGTTTGTTCAGTCGTCATTCTACCCGATGCTGTAATTGTTCGGGAACCCGAATCCACTTTGATAGGAATGATCTTTACGGGAATGGCGGCTGTTGATGGAATGACCTGCTCGTGTGTTTTTTCTTTGCAGGATGCAAAAAAGCTAACCACTGCTATGATGATGAGTAAACGCATGGAATAAATTTATTTTAATAAGTATGAAGCTGTTTGTCTTTCAAAGTCTGCAACTGTCACCAACACTTTATAATGCTGGATATTCACCTGCTGATGTATAATAGTGAGCTGATTTCTGGCATCAAGGTATTCTATGAAGCTGTTTACGCCTTCCTGGTAACCCCGGTTAATCAAATGAAAATATTTTTCTGTTGACTCTTTTTGTTTTAATAAGGACTGATAAATATTATATGCTGTTTTAACATTATTGCGACTAACTGATTCAGCTAGTGCAAATTGTTGTTTTACTGAAGATTCTTTTACCAGAAGATTTCGGCCATCCAGTCGGGCCTGTTCTATTTTATAGATATTTGATTTTCCAGAAAAAATAGGAAAATTCAGTTGAATGCCGCCCAGGTAAAAAATAGATTTATTACTAACATCAAAGTTAAATCCCTGCGATCCGAGATCAAGAAATGCATTTAATCTCGGAGTTCTGAAAGAGCGATTCATTTTTATAATGTTCTCATTAAGGTCAATTGCTTTTGATAAACTCTTGAGCTCTTCTCTATCTGAATTATCACTGTCTGATTCAGTAATAGATGAAATACTGTTGTCTATTTCCGGTTCGATGATAATTTCAAAAGAAAAATCCTTATTCAACAAGAAATTAAAATACGATTGTGCATTCTGCTGATCGTTTCTTGCATTCTGTATCTGAGTTTCTACCTGTAATTGTTCTGCTTCTGCTCTGCTAACATAAGCAGGTAAACCTTTTCCGTTTGCGAGCAATGACCTGTTTGTTTTTACATTTTGTTTGACAAGTTCAAGCGCTGATAAATAGATTTCGCTAGATTTAGTAGCCATTACATAATTATAATAAGCTGTCTTCACTTCCTTAACCAATTCTCTTTTATAAGTATTTAATTCATATTGCTCTAATTGTATTTGTTGCTCCTTAATATCTCTATTGATTTTTATAGCAGGATTGATAATAGGCATGACCGTTTTGATACGTACATCATAAAAATTATTAGGATTTAGTTGCTCTGATGCATCTCCTATCATCGGAAATTTATCAGCACCGGTTAACTGGTTGAGTGTGCTGTATACTGGATTGAGCAATGTGCCAACCGGGATATCAATTGTTCTTCCTCCCTTAGCTAATAGATACTGAGCATCAAAGGAGGTAGATGGCAAGAAAAGACTTTTGGCTTCTTTCAACGCAAGAAGACTTTTATCCAATGAAATTTTTTTCTCTTTTAATACAATGTTATTGGCAAAAGCTTCTTCTATGTAATGATCAAGTCTGCTTTGACCAAAACCTGCAAATGAAGACAATGATAGTATTGTAGTGCAAATTGTAATAAGACGAGTCCTGTTTATTATAGAAGATTTTCTGAGGGAACGCAAACCCATTTTTTGATAAACTTCATTACGCATTATAATTGGTGTTTATTTTATGAACATTGTTCATTTGTAGAGAAAAAAATTATAGTTTTTCCAACATTTCGGCAAAGTAGGTGAATCCTTTCTCCAACAATTCATCACCAGTGATGTCTTCGTAAGCCAGGCATCTGTCATGACAATAAAGACTGGCCATGCCATGCACTCCAGACCAGATAATAAATGATATATAATCCACATCCTTATCCTTAAAATAACCGACCTGCTGACAATCGCGAATAACACTTTTAAGATATTCCATTGTTTGGTGACCTACCACCCATTTTTCATGTTCTGTGACGTTTTTGAGGGGTGATCGAATGACAAACATAAGATCATAATAATCACTGTTATTCTTTGCGAATTCGAGATAAACGCGGCCCAATGCCTTCAGCCTTTCAAAAGGATCAGATACAAAATTCAGGGGCTGCATACTAACCAGCATTTGCCTGAAACCTTCTTCATGCAGGGCCGCAAAAATTTCGTCCTTATCCTTGAAATAGAGGTAAATAGTGCCGGGACTATAATCAATATGATCGGCAATGTTTCGAAGGCTGGTCTGGCTATAACCTTTTTCAAGGAATATTTCCCTGGCAGCATCAAGTATCAATGCACGTTTGTCCTCCTTGTCTTTCTGTTTTCTGGATGCAATAGACATATACAATCAAATATGGAAGCAAAAATAATGAACACTGTTCATTATTTATAAAAAGAGCCAAAATATTTTTTAAATTAAGAACTGTTTGATCTGCAGATACTCAATTGTTTTCAGCAACTAATAATTACTCTTTGTGTTCAGCAATGTTATCCATTACTTTTGCAGCTTTAAAACAAAGCATAAATCATGAAGCAATTTCTATTGGCTATTATCTTTTTTGTTGGGACTTACACTGTTAGCCAGGCGCAATCCTTTTTTAAGGATTCAAAAGTTGTAAGTGCCGGGATTGGTATCGGAAGTGGATTGGGAAGTTTTTCTTATGGTTCTCAGACATTAGGTTTAAGTGCACAGTATGAACAGGGAATATGGGAAATTGGCGGACCCGGAGTAATTAGTTTAGGTGGATATATTGGCACCAAAGGATTTAATTACAAAGGCAGAAGTGGCGGATATGAATATTCTCAAAAGTGGAATTATACTATTATAGGTTTGCGCAGTGCATATCATTATAATGGCATTGATAATGAAAAGTTTGATGTATATGGTGGACTGATGTTATCTTATAATATACTCAGCTACAAGTTTAATGATAATGGAGCCGGCAATCCTCTTATCACAAAAGGTGGAAATAGCGGATTGGGATTGACAGCTTTTGTTGGTGGTAGATACTTTTTTGCTGAGGATTTTGGTGCATTTGCAGAACTTGGTTACGGTGTTTCCTTTTTAACATTAGGAGTGGCTTACAAGTTTTAATTGTTATCGGTGATTATCAAGAATTGGTGATTTTTATCAGAGGAAACTCTTCTTTATGTAATCAACTTTTATGATTCATCATTATGTAGATAAAATTGATAGAGTCATTATTAAGTATTCATAAAAAGCCTGGTTATACTCAGTATTGTTTTACAATATTTGTTTAACCAGGCTTTTTCGTTTATAGTATGTTATATTAAATCGGGTGATTTAGGACGTCTTGAAATATCTATAGACAATGCCTGCAAAAACTGCTCCCGCAACAGGTACTACAATGAATAACCATAATTGAGATATGGCCCAGTCGCCTACAAATAGGGCCTGACTAATACTTCTTGCCGGATTAACAGAAGTGTTGGTTACTGGAATACTGATTAAATGAATGAGGGTAAGTGCAAGTCCTATGGCGATACCGGCAAACCCGGCAGGAGCTTTTTCATCTGTTGCTCCCAAAATGATCAATAAAAACATAAAGGTCATTACAAATTCTGTTACTACTGCGGCTAATAAACTGTAATTACCGGGAGAGTGTTCCCCATATCCATTGGCAGCAAAACTACCTATTTCGCTACCGTTGCCCGTCGCAATAATATATAAAACTCCTGCTGCCGCTATGGCCCCGGCAACCTGAGCGATAATATATGGAAGAACCTGACTTGCACTAATTCTACCACCCATCCATAAACCTACCGTAACAGCCGGGTTTAAATGAGCACCCGAAACGTGCCCGAACGCATATGCTATGGTTAATACTGTTAAACCAAACGCAAGTGATACGCCTAACAAGCCAATACCAACATCCGGAAAACCTGCGGCCAATACTGCGCTGCCGCAACCACCTAATACAAGCCAGAAAGTGCCGAAAAATTCAGCTAAGCTTTTTTTCATAAAACAAAAATTTAAGTGATCCTACTCGTTTGGCTTTTCGGTTCCGCCCCGTTTTTTAAGTGTTCCTGGACTCCACTTTATTAATATGGTAGCATTCGCTATACAAGAATAAACTCTTTGTTGATTATATTATTTCAGTTTCTATATCACTTAACGAATGATAAGTTAAACTTTTTTTATTTATTATACCACCTTTTTTGTTTGTCTGTTTTTATTTGCAAGTATATTCTTTGTAATAAAATAATAACCAATGTGAAATTATTATAGATGTAATTGTGATTTGTAGAAATGTCGATAATGATAAATTATGCTAATGGTTTACTATCAGTAGATTGTTTTTATTTCTTCTTAAGTATATCAGTTCCCGTTTTAAATATTATTAACTTGTATCTTTTTAAAATACTAAGAATAATGCTGAGTATGCAACACTTGATCATCTTAAGTGTTCAATAAATAATGGTTGTAGTTTTTTATAGAATCAGATAACACAAAGTAAAACGATATAATTAATCTGTGTAAATAGTTTGTATATCATGATGAAGTATAATAATAATTTGATGGATATTTTCTGTAACGAAAAAGTACTGACGTTGTAGTGTATTAGTATGCGTAGGAGAAATTAACGAGTCAAATCGTTTTTTAAAATGCTGAATGTATATCCTTTTTGAATAGTAGATACGGGTTCTGTAGCTGCAACAATTATGTATGGAATAAAGGATGATACAATAAATAATGTTCCAACAGCTACGCCTAAGCCATCAAGAAATTCATTATCCCGCTTTAAGTCATCTGCAATGATACTGATTCCTAAGCCTGTTACTCCTACACCTATAGCTCCTGTAACAACTCTGCCTCCTCTTCTTATTTTTCTAACGCTCTGTATCTGTGTGACAGATAAATGGTATTCGTCTGTTTTTTTGAAATTCCGCAATATGATACTATCCTCTTTAATAGCAATAATTCTGCCTTTACGCACTGTTAATGTATCGGCATCTGAATAGATTATTTTAATAGCAGCGCCTGTTTTAAATGTTCTGGTTTTGTTTTTTTTCTCTGCTAATAGTTGGAAGTTGTTTTGTGCGCATAAAATATTGCAGGTGTGAAATAAGCAAATAAGAACAATAATATTTTTCATACTATAAGTATTAAATAAGCTTATAATTTAAGTTATGATAATTGTATAGATTAAAAAAATAATCCCTATTGATTGATGTCTAAACATTATGATGGATTGGCTTATTATATATAAATACTTATTATGCGCTATAATGATGATCAAAAAATTCAATCAATATGAATAATTATTTACAACGGGAAAGATGATTTTGACTGGATATCTTTCTATCCTAGTATTGTTTACAGGTTATAGTTGTATTTATAGCCTTGCGTTTGCATTTGAAAAGACTATAATTGTTGTGTAGGGTATTGGCTCAATATAGTATTTATAGTTGTTGTAAGGCTGCACAAAGTGATGATGGTTTTTATAAAATTACTTTGCTCACACTACTGCCATTAAAGTAGTCATTATAATATTTTGATTCTACTGACCTCTACCCTGTTTATATTTTTAGCTAATATGCTTTAGTCTGTAATGTTATGACGCTGTATTTTTCTGTTACATTAATAAAGCTTTCTTAAAAGCATTGCTACTGATCAAGACTAGGTTTATTTTAAAAACTTAACATTGAAAATATAACCTTATTGTTAAGTTTGCATTATTTAATTATTAAATATCTGGGATATGTCTAAAAAAACAGGTAAAAAGACTATTAGAAAGGGAATTGAAGAAAAGTTGGCGGAAACCTTCTCTGACATTAAAGTTGGTGTGGGCGACAAAAAGTTTTTAAAAAAAATCAGGAAAGCTTCTAAGATAATGGCATCCGGGGTAACAGTAAAAAAGGTTAAACCTGCCGTGGTAGCTACAGAAAATAAAACAACAAAGGAAAATAAGTCGTAACCCGTACATTATAGGCTAATATTAAGTGCTTCTTATAATCAATGTGTCATTGTGTTAGGAGTTTCCATAATAAATATGATGGGTGTATGTATGCCTGAATGTAGGATTGTATCAAAATAATGCCGATTCCAGTTGTTTTAACATCATTGTCTGTAGCAGAAGTAAAGCTCGAATTATTCGTTCCGGACGCTTCTGTAGTGCAAGACTTGTACAGAGAAAATGTGGAAGCTGCTTACTGGTCTAAGATTTGGCCTGCTTCAATTGCGCTTTGTCATTTTTTGCATCACCATCCCCATTATATTGCAAATAAACATGTATTGGAGTTGGCCGCTGGTCTGGGCTTACCGGGATTATATGCTGCTTTAATAGCCGATAAAGTTAGTATTACAGACATTAATACAGAAGCGGTTAATTGTATTGAACAATCAATTAAATATTTGGAACTGTCCAATGCTGATTCCTGTGTACTGAATTGGAATGATGCCATAAATGGGCAATTACCTGACGTCGTAATGATGAGTGACGTTAACTATGAATTGGCTGTATTTGAGGAACTCAAAAAAATACTTTTTTCCCTTTTGCAGAAGAATGTATCCATTATTATCAGTACTCCCCAGCGGTTAGTTGCAAAACCATTTATCAGTGATTTACTTGATAATTGTTTCTGCTCCTTTCAATGGCATGATGAGATTGTATTAGATGGGGAAACAACAGGTGTAAGTGTGTTTGTTTTGTCTGGTATGTTTGAGTAGAGTAATAATAAAGGTCTATATAGAGAAAGCATTAAGGTGTAAAGTTCTAACCACATACTCCTCATGCAATTTTAGTGATTACAATCCTTTTCTTCCTTCAAGCCAATAACCATGTAGAAACACTTTTCCATTGGTTTTGTTTTTGATGACTTTTTTAAATGTTTGAGCAGATTTTACATTTCCTGTAAGCACAAAGCGAGCTTGTTGCCAGTCAGCTATTTGAATAACAGGCAACTCGCTTATCCATTTCTCATTAGTGAATAAACCTTTTTTGGGGAATACCAGGCAATTTGTAAGACCTAGTAATTCAGGTACGTTATTATTCTCGCTGTCTAATTCAAAAATGAATTGGAACGTATGATTGTTTTTATTTAAAACAGGAAGAAACGAACGTGCAAGCCCTAATGATGTTTCATCACCGAAAATCACAACCCTTTCTGCTGATTTATCATAATACCTGCGTTCGCTCCTTGGTTTGTATATATTCATTGTATCACTCACGGTTAAGCCATTCATAAAACTACTTCCGCAGCCTTCTCCATGCAAGTGAACAATAAATTCCAAAACGCTATTTTCGGTATTCACATAGGAAACCGTGTATCTTCTGACTTGTGTATCACTAACCCGGAAGTCAATGTAAGAGCCCGGATGAAAACTTAGTTCTTTAAAATCGCCTTTTAAACCTATTTTCCTGACTGATGCTGACAAAAGTGTTGTCTCTGTAACTTCTACTGAAGGGATATTTGGTAACAAAGAGCCCACTGTATCAAATAGCCATTTTGGTGCACTCGGCATAATTTTGAATTTTATAAAGTGCAAAGGACGTTATGATTAATAAAACGGAAAAGGACAGAAAAGAGTAGATATTGGACTAATCGTGGTTTTTGTTTTTGAAAGTTAATGCTGTCATTCCGGTAACCTTGGTAAACAATCTTGAGAAATAAGGATAATCTTCATATCCCAGATGAATGGCGATTTCTTTAACAGATTTGTCAGAATAATATAATAAGCGTTTTGCTTCTAAAATAATCCTTTGCTGAATATGATAAGAAACTGAATATCCTGTTACATTTTTTATGCATTCATTTAAGTATGAAACTGAAATGTTTAGTTTTTTTGCATAATCAGCCGGACGTTTAATTACTGTAAAATTATTTTCTAATAATGCTGTAAATCCTTTTTCAACGATTTCAAAACGTGAGGATTTTTCAATAGGTTTTGATTGTTTTAAATATTGTGATATAATCAATGCCACTAACGAGTTACAGGAGTCTTTTAGCATTGATAAATAAAGCTTATCGTCATTTTTTTTAAAAAGAGTTGCACACAGTGAAAAGGATTGTTTGATAATAATCAAATCTTTATTCTGTAATACCAGTGGTTTTACGGGTGAAATGCTTTGTAGTAATCGCAGGTATTCAGTATTTAAGTTTTCGCTGCTGATTATCAAAATATACATTTCGATGTTTTCCACTTTTAAAGCACGGTGTACCTGATTGGGAGATTGATACAGGATAGTTGGTTTTTTGATTATGTATTTTTTGAAATCTATTTCTGTATGAGAAGTACCGCTTTCCTGTAGCACAAAAAAATGATAGTCGTGCCGATGAGAATGCCTGGCTTCTTCGTCAGACTGAAAAACTTCTGCCGATACTTTGGCTACAGCTATCCCATGGCCAAATTCTTTAGCCAGTGATCTTACAGGAATATCTTTTTTATTGGACATTGATTATTGCTGTTAGCTACAAAATTAGCTGTTTACCTGATTTATAATTGCTGTATTATGAAATCAACCAAGGTCTTTTGGTTTTACTGGTAGTTGAATGATTTTTTGTAGGTTGCTTTAAATGCAGAAAAGTTATTGGAGTATGCAAAAAATGCATTAATAATAGTATGATGAACAATAGATTTATCTAAGAACTCATAAGGGTGTTAGGAAATTGGTGACAAATCGATTTTTTATGGTTACAGTTATGTCTGTTTATCCCGACAATTATTATACGTATTTCCAGATGATTAAATTAATTAAAAATAGATTAGTTGGGAACAGGTATGCAGATTGATATTTATGAATTTTATAAGGAAAGCTCGGTCGTAGACTCATTGTTGAAGAAAGTGGTATAGAATATTCTTACAACACTTTATTTCATTTGACTACCTTGTAGACCGTTTATGTAAATAGAAAATATTAGTACCCGATTGTGTAATTGATTTTTGCCGTATGATAATAGACTTTTGATAAAAAATAAAATTGTAGATAACAGAAAGATTATTATGAATTGTAGCGCCAGCTTTAAACGTATGTTTTTTGTAACTACACTCATGTGTGTAGTTGTTTTGGGTGCTTCGGCGCAGCAGTCTGTTGCCATTGAAAATGAGCCAGCACAAATGCTGATACAGGCAAAATTATTGTTTGAAACCGGACAGTATGATGCTTCGTATATGTTGGCAAACAAAGTCGTTGAACGATCAGGGTTTACAGGGCAGACTTCCCTACAGGCTCAGTCTTACGATTTGTTGGCCGATGTAACCTTCAAAGTTGGGAAAACCAGCGAAGCCAAAAGATTTGATTCTTTTTTGCTGCAATCAGCTATGCAGATTAAAGATACTGCTCTGCTCATAAGTGCCTATAACAGAACAGCACTCTATCAGATGCAGGAAGGCGCGACCCAAAAAGCCAAAGAGGGTTTTCTGAAGGTTCTTGAATTAATAGAGATCAGTAAACTGGAAGGTAAAGCCGCTGATGTTAATAGTAATCTGGGTTCCTTGCATCTTGCACGAGGGGAAAACAACGAAGCCATTCAATGGTTTTTTAAGGCTTTAAGACTGTTTGAAAGTGATAATAATAAGAGAGGTGAAGGACAGACTTTGAGTAATATAGCATCCGGTTTTTATTTAACGGGGGATATTAAGCAGGCGACAGCTTATATGAGGCAAAGTATATATGTGAGAGAATCTATTAATGATTTACCGGGATTGATAATTCCAAATATAAATCTCGGGCATTACTATCTGATATTGGATTCATTGCCTCAGGCGCACGCCCGGTTTAATAAAGGTATAAGACTGGCTGACAGTCTGAACAATACGGCTTTGCGGGCAGCAGGGTATTCAGCAATGGGCGCTTACCATAATAAGCAAAAGCAATATACCGAAGCGTTGCAGTGGATGGAGAAAGCCATGGATATTTTTAGGGAACAAAACAACAAAACTTTACTTTCCCGCACACTGATTGCGGCAGGAGGCGCTGCAACTATGAATGGAGATTTTGAAATGGCCGAAAAATGTTTATTAGAAGCTTCTGATCTGGCTATCCAACTGGGCAATAAAGAAAATTGTATGAATGCTAACTTACAGCTAAGCAATTTGTATGATAAACAGGGGAATAAAGCTAGTGCCCTGGACTATTATAGGCGTTATATTCTGTATAAGGACAGTATTGCGTCCAAGAGTGCATTGAGTAAACTGGAGGAAATAAAGGCTCAGTATGAAACGGATAAAAAGGACAATGAGATTTCCCGGCTTCAGGCCAACCAGCGGATTGGAATATTGGAACTTGAAAAACAAAAAGCAATTATTGCAGGAAATACACTGGAAGCCTTACAAAAAGAAAATGAGATCAAATTACTTTCTCAGGAAAGGGAGTTGCAGGAGGCTGCTTTCAGAAAATCGCAGGAGGAATTGGAGTTACAGTCCTTATTAGCCAAAAACAAAGAACAGGAACTTAAGCTCTCGCAGCAAAACTTACAGCTTATTCATCAACAGAATCAGTTAAATGTAGAGGATCTGAAAAGGCAAAAACAATTGAGGAATTTTGCTATTATTGGTGCGGTACTAATATCTCTGTTGGTGTATTTTTTGTTTAATAGGTTTAAGCTTCGAAAAAAAATAGAGCAACAGCAGCAGTTATTGGAAGTGCGAAATGATATTTCAAGAAATCTGCATGATGATATCGGAGCATCATTAAGTAATATCAGTATTCTCAATGAACTTACTCAGCGCAATATCGGCAATCCGGACGTTGCGCGAAAACATTTGTCTGTTGCGGGTGAAGATATCAACCGTATCAGTGAATCTTTATCGGATATTGTATGGAATATCAATCCTCAGTTTGATAGTTCAGAAAACCTGTTCATCAGGATGAAACGGTATGCCGCTGATATGTTTGAAGGAAGGAATATTGAAGCAGAGATAATGTTTCCTGAAAATACTACGAGTCTGCATATGTCCATGGGACAGCGAAGAGATTTCTACCTTATTTTTAAAGAAGCTATCAATAATACCGCAAAATATTCTAAGGCAACAAAAGCTCAGGTTACTATTGTTGTTGACCGTGATATTATTGAACTGAAAGTCAAAGATAATGGCATAGGATTTCAACAGACAAAAGTAGGTACAGGAAACGGATTGCAGAATATGAAACAAAGGGCCGCTTTTTGGAAGGCTGAGTTTAATATTCATTCTGAATCTGGAAACGGGACTACGATATTACTGAGAATGCAATTAGTACAGTAAACACTAAAACAAACAGAGATGGACACTACCCACATCGTTATTTACGAGGACAATCCGCGATTGAGGCAATCACTTGAACTGTTGTTGAATGACAGCGAAGGTTTTGAAGTGTTGGGTGCTTTCTCTAATTGTGCCAATGTATTAGAAGAGATGGGGGTGCTCAATCCACAACTTGTCATTATGGATATAGATATGCCGAATGTAAACGGCATAGAAGGCGTTAAGATAATAAAAGCTCACTTTCCGGAAATCAAAGTACTCATGTACACAGTATTTGATGACGATAACCGGATATTTGATTGTATCTGTGCAGGAGCAGATGGATACCTCTTAAAAAAGATTACACCTGCGAAACTTATTCAATCTATACAGGAGTTGAACGAAGGTGGAATACCTATGAGTCCTTTTGTCGCTCAAAAAGTGTTTCAATATTTTAGAGAACATAAACCACCACAAGAAACTTTCAATCTTACAGTCAGGGAGAGAGAAATGCTGGAATTGTTAGTCAAGGGTAATTCATACAAAATGATTGGCGCTAAAACCAAAATAACCATTGACACCGTAAAAAAACATTTACAGAATATTTATCATAAGCTACATGTTAACTGTGGAACCGAAGCTGTAGCGAAAGCATTGCAGCACAAGATTATTAAATTAGACTGACCACTCACGCCTACTTACCCAAATGTGTAATTGATTTTTGTTTTAAGTGATTGCAACTTTACATCAGCAATACGCTTTTGATATTAAGCCACTTGATCTATTCAGATAGGCTACAGTCTAGCGCATTAGCTGAACAGATAAATGATGATAGCTATTAAATTCAAATCCTGAATATTAAACTATATGAAAAACATGCCCTGCTATACGGTGATAGCTGTTCTGATGTCTACACTGTTGATTTGTTGTAAGAAGGATAAAAAAGATCGACAAGAACCCGTTAAGCCACCTGAAATTCATGCACTCCTCGTAAAAGAAGGCTCGAGTCGTTTGTACAAGAACGGGGAACAATTTAAACCTATTGGCTTACCAGAAGATTTCCTGATACATGATTTTGATTTCATTGGTGATAGACTCGTTATCGTGGGCTATAGCGCAGATTATGATGCAAAAGTGTTGCTGGATGGCGAACTGACTTCGCTGGGGCTTAATGATGAAACAGAATGGTTGAGAGATATGGTGGTGTATGGGAACAAGGTTTATTTCCTTGCAGAGACCGATAATGGCTTTAAATATGCTTCGGGATCTTCTTCCTGGAATACGGTCAACAGTCCGCATGGAAAGTCTTTTAAAGCACACCAATTTGCCATTCTTCAAAATACATTAACGGTTTTTGGAGAGCTTTCCTGGCTTGGGGTAGAGGATTTTGAATATAGGGTTTGTTATTGGCAGGAAGATAAAGGTTTCAATATGTTTAATGAACTCGAAAAGTCTCATTTGAAAGGTGTATCAATACAGGAGGAGAATATGTATGTGGCCGGAGTGATGAATAATAAAATAGGTTATTGGGAAAATAAAGAAAGGTTTAAAGAAGTACAAATCCCGGAAAGATCAGTTGCGGAAATCGAGGGTATTACGGTAATGGATAAAGATGTTTATCTCTGTGGAAATGCGATGGACGATACCCGCAAAGCTATTTACTGGAAAAACGGACAGCCTACTTTCCTTGCTGACTATATTTCAGGAGCCATAAGTATTACCGGACATGGCAAAGATGTGTATGTTGGTGGCATGGCTAAACCGTCAGAATCAACTAACTGGCTGTCACATTGCTGGATTAATGGAAAGCTATATAGACCTCTCAGTAATATTCCTGATTATTATATCAGTAAGATAATTGTACGATAAGCAGACTATAGCAATAAAAAACATTATTACAAAAATTGATCGCTGTAACATTAAAACTTCTATTAAAATGAAAATAATACTGCATTGCACACTCCTACTTGTAGCGACTACCCTATTCATCTCCTGCAAAAAAGAAGATAAGGCTGAAAAGAAAGATGAAATAAGGACAGAAGACCCTGTGACCAGGACTATATTAGTCGATGGAACTGGTTCGTTTGTTGATCCCATCATGCGATATTATAATCTGGAAACAGGTCTGGAAGTCTCACCAATGGATTCCAGCACAAATAAATGGGACCTGGCATTTGAACGTGTAAAAATTTATATGAATAGTGTTTATGGGGGAGTCACAGGCCAGGTGCTAGAAGAAAAAATACTCATGGTTACAGAAGCTCCGGAAACAGGATATAAGAAAGATGGAGAATTTACGCAACAGGATGAAGTATTAAGTGATATGAACTATCGGCTTTTTACCAATTGGTATGATTACGATGGTAAATTTTACCCTAAAAATCCCCGGACGTACATCATCCGTACTCATTCGGGGAAATATGTCAGACTACAATTGTCTGGCTGGTACAATCCCGATAATATTAATGAAGGTGGGTGGTTTGACTTTACATATACCATACAGCCGGGTGGTTCAAGATTTTTTGTGAAATAGCTTATCCTTTACTTATGTTATTCGATTAAACATAAAAGTGATTTGTGAAAAGAGCATTATTAGTTTAAAAAATCTTTATAATGAAAAAAATATTATTCTCTATCATTATTCTACTCGCCACCGCTACTTTTTTCTGTTCTTGTAAAAAGGAAAAGAAAGAAAATGATCCCAATACTTCTACTAGTTTTGTTAAGGTATATATTAAGGAAAATCTGGTCTACGAAACCAATATTGTCAATGCCTATTATTTATCTGTACCTGTGACACAGCTCAATCTAACTTCAGTAAAAGAAAAAAATAGCGGTGGTGCGGGATCTCAGTTTATATTCAGTACTATGGATTTTGATGGTCAGCCCGGTACTACACGTATAACTCATGGTAGTGGTAACAGCGTGGCACTTCAGTTACTGGAAGAAAGTCTGGTCCGATTCGATATCAGCAACAAAGATATTGATGGCAACAGAGGGTATCTGGATGTAACTATCAGCAGTATGCGTCAGTCCGGACCAGCACAAGTAATTACGGGTACATTTAGCGGTAAGTTAATTAACGACAAAAAAACAGCCATTGAAATAAGCGGATCTTTTAACGATCATGATTATTTGCATTATATGGATTGATTTTTGTCTTTACATATTCTAATATGGTTTTGTATAAAATAACAATACGAGAACTAGATTAAAAATTTTTAAGATATAGACAAAGAATTTTCCGGAATTGGGTCTTGGCTCGGAAAAATTACACTGAATAACAAACTTAATGAACATCAAGATGGCATTCTAATGTTTGAGAGGATGAAGTAATTGGTATGATGATTATTGACCTGACTTTACTATTTGAGATAATTTAAGAGGTGCTACTTCGCAATAGGCAGCAATAAGTATCTCTGTAAAAAGAGGTTTGTTTATTTTTTGCATTTCAATAAATGTCCAACCCTGTTTTCCCCATTTGTTGGCAACCGGGTAAATAGTTTCGTTATTGACAGCAGAAAAAACATGCTGATCTACCTCGGACAATTTAACGCAAGCTCTCTTATGTTTTGCGTCATAAGTGGCGAAAATCTTTTTCCTGACTCTAAAGGACGTTTTTTCAAAATGAGGTTCTTCTGTTGCTTCAGGAAAGGAAAGAGCCGATTTTCTGAATGTGCCTATTGTGACCATTTTTCATCCTGTTATTTTATTATTGACTGGTTTTATGCTGAATACATCATGAGGTAATATGCTGAATTTGGAGATGAACATTAACTAGTATATCAGAGACGGAAATAAATAAAACCTGTTTGTTTTTACTCAAAAATTCTGCCTGTAGTGTATTCTCTCTTTATAGTCAGCCTGTTATAGTTAACTTTTTTTGCTATCGATAGAGATTTAAAGTAACTACATGACTGATCACTATTTTTAATACTCTCCCTATTTTCCTGGAGATTTATTTTCTCTGATCATCTTTTATTTTTTGTTCTCTTCAACAAACGATTATGCTTTTTCAAATTTACCATTTGATAATCCTTTTACTATGTCTGTATTAGTTAGTTTTTTGAAAGTTTATCATCCAGTTAATGCCGAATTTATCAGAAAATTCTCCAAAGTATGCACCGAAAAACATATCTGCCATAGGCATTGTAACATTGCCTCCTACTGAAAGTTCTTTAAATAATCTGTCTGCTTCTTCTCTTGTCTCTGGTTCAATGCAGATATGCATATTATTTCCTTTTGCTAGTGTAAAACCCATTTCCTTCGGGGCATCTGTTCCCATTAAAATATGATTTCCCACTATTGGCAATTCAACGTGTAATACCATTTGTTTAATGTTTTCAGCAACGGGCGGATGTCCGGTATTGGCAGGAATATCGCCAAAACGTTGAATGCCTTTTCCCACAAATTCAGTTTTAAAAACAGATTTATAAAACAAAAATGCTTCTTCTGTTTTCCCATCAAAATTTAAATAAGTACTAACTCTTGCCTTATTATTTTGTTTGTTCTGCCGGCGAAGACTGAATTTGGCTTCAAGATATTGATCAAGATTTTCAAGAGCCATTGTAAAGCCTTCCTTAAAGCCCATTTGAATAATTTTCTCAAGGTCGGAAAGACTTTCATATTTTGCTACAATACTCACTATCGTTGTGCCATCCTGTTCAGTAAAAGTATTTGTCCATAATGTTCTTGGCATATTTTTATTCACATTGCCATTTTCATCACAAAATGCGTCCAGGACCGAAAAGTTTTTCTGATGCTCTATTTTGTGATAGTCGTTTTTACACCAGTGACATTCATCTTGTTTCCCACTTTCCGTATTATACATTTCATAAAGCCACATTCCACCTTCTCTAAAGTCCATTAATTTCGTTCTGGTCTTGTATGGTTTTGGTGCCCACCATTCATCAAGAATTTCCGGATTTGTCCATGCTTCCCAAACCAATTCAATGTCTGCGTTAAATTCACGTTTTATATTTACGGTATTATCTTCTTTATTGACAAGAAAATCGAATAGAAAAGGTTTATGCATATATGACTTTTTTTATTTTTAATACTTAGACTGAAAAATATACCCGGATAACTTCCTAACGCGTACTACTTCATTTTACCTCTAATCCAGTATTGTTGAAATTCAACATTTTTAATGGGATTAAGAATATAGGTTTTTCATGGTGGGAATGGGATTGTAAATTTTGAAACTTTTATCCTTTTAAATTCTCTAGAAATTCTTTCAGGAAATCTTAGCTATGATGGGATTTGACATATATCTGGATGGCTTCATAACTTATACTACTTCTTTTTTGCTTTAAATTCTGCTTTACGGAAATTCAATATTCTTTTAATGAGATCTAGTGATAGAGGTTTTTCATGGGGGGAATGGGATTGTCAATTTTAAAACTTTTATTCCTTTTAAATTCTCTACGAATTCTTTCAGGAAAGCTTATCTATGATGGGATTTGACATATATCCGGATGGCTTCATAACTTATACTACTTCTTTTTTGCTGTAAATTCTGCTTTACGGAAATTCAATATTCTTTTAATGAGATCTAGTGGCAGAGGTTTTTCATGGGGGAATTGAATAGCTGATTTTGAAACTTTCATTCCTTTTAGATCCGCTTCAAATTCTTTCAGGAAAGCTTCGCTCCATGGGCTGGATAAAGTGAGATGTTTTGGAAAAGCGCAATAGTAAATAAGGTAAAAATTCTCTCCTATTTTAAAGGCTGGAATCTGGTAGCTGATCACTTCTGATGCTTCAGGAGCAACGCTATGCACCAGTTCACGAATGCTTTGCATTCTTGCCAGCACATCACCTGAAAAATTATGATGATATTCGTCGATTGTTTTGAAATCTGTTTTAGCCATTATTATACGCTTTTTGATGATAACAATAAGATATGGCGAGTATAATACCTACTACTATCGGCATCATGATAAATCCGATATTTTTGTCAACCATTATGTGACTGATTACAGCAAAAATCAAATTGAATGTTAAACCGGCATAGGCCCATTCTTTTAATTTGGCGGGAAGTTTAGGTAGCATGATCACTGTCGATCCCAATACTTTACATACAATCAAAGCATAGGCGAAATAATCAGGATAACCCAATGGTTTTGTTCCTGCGTTAACGTATTCAGGGGCAAAAAGTAGCGTACCCAGGGGCATCAATCCTTCCCAAAGAAAAATGATACTTGTTGTTATCCAGAAAATTATTTTGTTCTTTTTCATATTTATTAGTTGTGCTGAAATAATTAATGACCTCTCATTAAGGATTAATACTTATTTTAATTTTTCGAGTTTCCCTTTCCGTTTTACGATATTTTTATAGTCCCATTGTATGTGTATGGCTTTTTCGAGCCATCGTCTTAAGTCTTCTGTGTTTACTTCATCAACCGAACCGTAAAAGATCGACGCATCTTTAAATTTTTTACCTCTAACATTTAATTGATCTTCATTAAAATCGGCACCACTCCAAAACATCAGTCTCAATCCTCTTTTTTCTTTCGTATAACCTGTAATGGGGTTGCCATTCAAAAACCAAACAGGATGCCTGTGCCAAATTTTATTGTCGGCATCTGACAGATGTGTGCTGATTTCTTTTGCAAGCAATTTGCATATGGCTGAGTCTTCTTCTGTTTGCGAATGATTATACTCTATAATATCTTTTGAGATATTAATCATAATTGCAGTTTTATTAATAATTCATCTAATTGATTTAAACCCGTTGTAAAACCTTCTTCAAATCCCATGGCAATGGTTTGCTCAAGGTCTTCCAGTTTGTCAAAACGGAGTGTAACCGTTACAGTAGTCTGTGCATCGTTGGCTATAAACAGGTTTTCCCATAGGTTTTGTGGAAATGAGGGATTAATAATACCTTCTTCATCACAAAATGCGTCTTTAGCTGTAAATGATTTTTCTTTTTTGATGGAGATATAGCTAGACTTTGCCCAATGCTTTTCTCCTTCGGGGCTAACCATGGCATAGTGCCAGCTTCCTCCTTCTCGAAAATCCATAGTCTTTGTTTCCGCTCTCCAGGGTTTAGGTCCCCACCATTGATCAAGCAGCTCTGCGGTGGTCCAGGCCTTCCATACCAGTTCAAGTTGAGCATTAAATTCTCGTTTTACATTGATGGTATGGTCTTGCTTGTTTACTGAAAAATTGAAAAATAAATGATTGTTCATATAAGCATATTTATAGGGTGATTTTTGAGTTTTAAAATACGACGGCCCTCCATTTTCTGCTTAGTGACTTTTGCCTCTTTCCACTTTTTTCTTTTCTATTTCCTCTCCTGCTGGTTCTTTATTCAGTTACTTTTTTCTCTTTTTCATTTTGGACAATAATTGATCCAGATTATCGAACCGATCTTCCCATATTTTACGAAACTGATCAAGCCATTGGTCAATCTCTTTCATTTTTTCCACTTCAAGCGTGTAGTATATTTCCCTACCCTGATATTGCTGGTGTACCAGTTCACATTCTGTGAGGACACGCAGGTGTTTGGAAATGGCCTGCCGGCTAGTGTCGAAATGTTCAGCAATGGCATTAGGTGTCATTGCCTGCAATGCTATCAACGTAATAATTGCCCGTCTTGTTGGATCGACTATTGCCTGGAAGATATCCCGTCTCATTATCCTGACTTTAATTTACGAAACCAATCGGTAGCAAATATATATGCAACTTTTTGGTTTCGCAATTTTTTATTTCTGCGATATCAATCACATCACTGTTAATCTAAAAAATTGATACCCTCTATTACGTGCTACACATAATGGCGATGGGGAGACAGGAAATAATTAGGGAAGGTATACAGGCGCCTTCTATTACACGCTTCACATAAAAGTGATAAGGAGATATGAAATAATAAGGGAAGGTATAATCGGGTATCCCCTTCTCGTATCCCTGTAAGACAACCATATACAATTAGCTGACAGATAGTATTATTGGCAGTAAAACGTATTAAAGCAAAAGAGCCTTCAAATCCTATGACTTGAAGGCTCTTTATTGTTGGTCGGGACGACTAGATTCGAACTAGCGACCCCT
>CAZQIQ010000003.1:0-14087 GCA_964593835.1 uncultured Chitinophagaceae bacterium | reverse complement strand
TACCGGGCTGCGCTACGTCCCGAAACCGGTAAGGGCTGCGAAGGTAAAACAAAAAAAGGAATTGAAAAAGGCTTTTAGCTTGTTGATTTGTAGAGAGTTGCGGGCTGTATTCATACTATGCGCAAACATGCAGATGATGAGCTTGAAGGGCAGGAATTTGCTTTATTAACAGGACGATGCAGAATGTATAATCTCTCCCTTATTCAATAAAGCAGGATATACAACCCCTTATGCTAACCGATACACAACTCGGTGCAGTAGTGAAGGATTATTATCGTGATGATTCTTTTTGCAGGGACAGCGCAGGTAATATTAATCTGTGGCGGTTATACAACCTGTTTACAGGCATCAACAAATCCGGCTACATCGACATGTTTCTTGAACGAAGCGTAAATGCCTACCGGTTTGTAGAAAGCATCCGATGGGCAATCGAAAAGAAAGAACAACACTGGTTTTTATACTAAATCAAACGGCTGGCTAATCCCCAGTCTTTTTTATTTTATGCAACTCATTATACCTAAGTATTGCGATCCGTATAGCATTTTGCTAATAAACACCGGTGGAGTATTAAAAAAGCTGCATTGTCCTTTTAGAGTGAAGTGCAGTTTGCCAACAGGACAATTTAAACCCGGTATGCACCTCTGGGTGGATGAAGTGGCATGCACAACAAAAGATGAACTCATCTACTGAATTATGGGACGTCCTTATAATCATACACATTTCATCATCGAAATCTGTTTTTAACTAGCTAAACAAATCATTCATGGCAACCAATAAGAAAAAGAAAAGTGACAGAATATTTGAATTCTCTTGTATCATCCCGTATCAATTTGATCTGCTATGCAAATTAGCAGAAGTAGATCCACACAAAGTGCTTTATGAGTTTATGGCGAACGTAGGAATGGAGAGTTTCGGATTAGGTGATGAATACCACCAGAAGGCTATGGAGTATTTTCTTGCATGTGGTTATGGGCAGCACTACTATACGCCTGAGGATATGCGTAGAATATTCAAGGAGATGGAGTCAATCTCGGGTTTATATCCTTATAATTCAACTCCTGAACTTCAGGAAAAGCATGTACAATGGAGAAGGGCTTATTACAAGTTCTGGTTTGAGAGGTGGACGATGAAGTATAGACGCAATAAGTAAGGTTCAGAATCCTCTTGCTTCAATATGCTATATATTACGAGTTTTAGCATCAGCAAAATAACATATTGCAATATTTTTACATTTTCACTGACGCTACTTACGTATATTAGTAAATATTTAATTTACAGTGATATAAAAATTGGATAGCATCATCTAATAGCATAAATCGCTGTGTTGTGTCAACCCTGACACGACCGACACTTCAAGACGAACATTATAAATGAAAAATACAGTAGCCTTTTTTATTGCCATCGGAACTTTCATAGTTGGACTTATATATTACTTTTGGGACAAAGAAGAAAAGAGAAAGAAAAAGGAACTTGAAGATAAATTAGTTCGTGAAGAAGAAGCAAGAAAAATCTTACATGAATTTTTCAAGGTTAGGCTTGACAAAATAAAAAATGCAAAATCCGAGTTTGCAAAATTCTTAACAAACGAACATGGATATTTTAGCAATTATCAATTGGCTGTTTGGAACAAGCAATATTCCTCTTTGTTTACGGAGATTAAAGACAAGACTTTTGAATATATCAAACTTGACAATAATGAAGTTGCTATTATTAAGGCTTTTATTAACTACAGCAAAAACGCTACCTCTTTAAGAACAGAATTCAACAAACAGTTCATTCCTTATGAACTAAAGTCTTACAAAGACTTTTTTAAGAAAATTGAAAAACATGGACTTGACAAAGAACAGCAAACAGCGGTTGTAACTGATGATGACAATAACATTGTAATTGCGGGTGCAGGTTCGGGCAAGACAACAACAATAGTTGGAAAAGTAAATTATGTAATTGACAGATACGAAATACCACCAACTGAAATACTACTTATCTCATTTACAAATAAATCTGCAACAACCCTTGCCGAACGGATAGACTTTGAAGGTGTTGAAGCAAAAACGTTCCATAAGTTCGGCAAAGATGTTATTTGCGAAGTAGAAGACAAACAACCGAGCATCTTTGATGAAAGCCAGTTTAAAACACTTTTGACAAAGTATTTTAAGGAACTTATCCAAAAACAAAGCTATTTACAGAATGTAACTACATACTTTACCGACTTTCTCAAACCTGAAAAACCACAAGATGAGTTTGAAAATCAAGGTGCATATTTTCAATATTTAAAAGACCAAAATTTTAAGACTTATAAGACTAAAGAAATACCGTACAAAGGAAAAACAACTTATAAAATGGAAGTTGTCAAAAGTATTGAGGAATGCAAAATCGCAAATTTCCTGTTATTCAATGGCGTTAATTATGAGTACGAATTTCCATACAAATTTGACACAGCAACACAAGCATATAGACAATACAAACCAGACTTTACAATAAATCCAAAATCTGACTGCGTTTATCTTGAACATTTTGCAATCAACAAAAAAGGAGAAGTTCCACATTTCTTTGCCAAAACAGAACAAGGTCAAACAATTGAACAAGCAACTAAAGAATACAATGACGGAATAATTTGGAAAAGAAATCTTCACAAGACTAACGAAACGCCTTTAATTGAAACATATAGTCACGAAATGTTTGACGGTATTTTATTTGACAATCTTGCAGAACGGCTTATAAATTCAGGTATTCAACTTTACCCGAAAACACCAGAGGAGATTTGGAAAATTATTTCAGAAGCTGCTAAAGATGAAGTAGATAATTTCATTACGCTTTTCCAAACCTTCATTACACTCATGAAATCCAACAATTACAGAATTGTTGATATAATTAATAAAAACAAAGCGATAAAAGATAAATTTCATCAACAACGCAATGCATTATTCATTGAGATAATAACACCAATATTTGAGAAGTACGAAAAACATCTAGCCGAAAGAAAAGAAATTGACTTTAGCGATATGATTAATAAGGCATCTAAATACATTGCCAGCAAACAATTTAAGAAAAAATTTAGTTACGTCATTATAGATGAATTTCAAGACATTTCAATAGGTCGCTACCAACTTGTAAAAGCGATTAAAGAAAGTAATCCATCTTGTAAACTATTCTGCGTTGGCGATGATTGGCAATCAATTTATAGATTTAGTGGAAGCGATATAGCTTTGTTCAAAAATTTTGAAAACTTCTTTGGGCATACAGTAAAATCAAAAATCGAAACCACATACCGTTTTCATAATCCATTAATTAGTTTGTCAAGTGATTTTATTCTAAAAAATCCAAATCAAGCAAAAAAGGAACTTAAAGGCACAGGAATATTAAAATCAACTAAACACAAAATTGTTTATTCTGTATCGGACAACCAAGATGATACGTTTGCATTGCGAAAAATTTTTGACGACTTACTACTGACCAGTGATATTGCTGAAAAAGAAATTTATGTATTAGGCAGGTATTCATTTGACATTGACAGAATAAAAAACGAACACAATACATTTCACATTGATAAAAATAATGGAACAGTTAGATATTTGCAAAGGAACGAGGAAGGAGAAACCCAAAAATTAACGGCTCATTTTATGACGGTTCACAAAGCCAAAGGACTTGAAGCCGACATTATTATTGTACTAAATTGTAATTCAGGGAAACATGGCTTTCCTTCTGAAATGTCCGATGACCCTGTATTAAATCTTTTACTTAGTGAAGCTGACCAATTTGAAAACGGAGAAGAGAGAAGATTATTTTACGTAGCCATGACAAGGGCAAAAGAAATGGTTTACTTTGTTGCCGACAGTTCCTACAAATCCAAATTCATTTCGGAACTTGAAATAGAAAGTGGCGACAGCAAAATAAAAAAATGCCCAAAATGTAAAACAGCAGACCTAATAAAACGTAGTGGGGCAAAGAACGGTAAACAATGGGCTTTTTATGGTTGCTCAAACTTTATGTATGGTTGCTCACACCAAGAGTGGGTTTAACCCGTATGACAGACAAACGGAGAAGGGTATGCACACAACAAGCGGTTTTGCAATAGTGCGGCTGACAGTCAAAGGCTCAACTTCGGTAATTCTATGTAACTTTACTACAAAACTCAACTGACGGTTCGCTATTGCCGCACCATCGCAAAGCCGCCGAACGTTATGGGCAATTATTGACAACCAGAATATGGGAATAGGAAGACGAGAATTTCTAAGACTGACAGGACTTGCATTAGCAGGGCTTACTATTGACCCATTGAAAGCAGTTACTATCAATGACAATATTTATGTAAACAAAAAATTGGGAATATTATTTGAAAAGCCAAGTGATTGGGGATTTGTAGCAGTCAAAGACTTCGGAAGAATAAAGAACGAACAAGTCGTTGGTGCAGGGCTTGATGAAGCCGCAGAAGAAATTTGGGAAGAACTTGGAGATCCTATTTGTATAACGACAAAATACTTTCAAGACAAACCTGAATACAAAGGGAATTTCTCACCCACCATAACTCTTAATATCACTCCAAAACAGGAACTTGAATATTTAGGACACGAAACTTTTGAGGAACTAATGGAAATGTCAGCATACGGAACTTCAATGATTTTAAAAGATTTTCAGGTTATAAAAAAATATGAACCATATTTAATTAGTAATTGCAAGTTCTACGAGTATGACGCTGAATATTTATTTGAACATACTGAAATAATTGAACCGTTAAAAGTGGAGCTTAAAGTCTTAAAAACTGAGCACAATGGGTTTTATTATGACTTTAATTGCCACCAATCAAAAACACAAAAACAATTTGCTGACAAAGAATTTGAAGAATTTAAAAAGACAATAAAATTAATATAACTGCCCATAACAAGGTATTGCCAAAAGTGGGGCTGAACGGCTTCGATTGGTCCACCGGCTTTCACTTTGAGGATCCATAAACCTCTTCATTGGAACTAATGCTTCAAACTTGAAATGAGAATTTCCGGGTAGATCTTCGACTATTGCGGTTACAGTGAGTGGATCCCAGTCATCAATGGTAAGCGTTCTTCCTATTGGATCAGCTGAACCAAACATCTTTCTTGCTAATGTTTTAGTTAAAACAATTGAATTTGGATCGGCTAAGGATGTTTTATTATTGCCGCTTATGAGAGGAATCGAAAATATTTGAAAAAAATTATCGTCAACATGACACAAATCATCAACTAGAATTTGGATTGAACCATTTTTAACGAGAAACCGACTTCCCAATCCCGTTTTAGGAAAAAATCGGGTTACGCCTTCAATTCCTTGAAAACGATTTTTTAAAATATTTCCCAACTTTGCCGGAGTTACGGCTTGCGGTGTAACATCTCCATTTTCCCCTTTAATATCAACAACAACTCTATAAATCTGATTATAGTCGTTATTGTATTTGTCAAAACTCAACTCATCCTTTATATATAAGACCGAAAGAATACAGCAGCAAAATCCTAGGCCAAGACCCGTAATATTTATTAGAGAAAAAAACTTATACTTCAGAATATTGCGTACTGCAATGGTGAATTGTAATCTGAACATATACGAAAGTTATTTTAAAATGGATACCTAGTCAAACTCATAGATAACTCTAAAACTCACGGCCCTAGTACTAGAACGCTACCTATAGTCAATTTTACTTATTAAATACACTAATATTCTTTATCTCAATATTATACATTCTTTTCAAAAAATGTCAGAAATATTTCATCAGATATCTCGCTTATTAAGTAATTATCTTCTTTGGTGTTACAGAATATTTTGTTCGATACATAAATTATTCTTCTTCTGTCTGCCATTCGTCACCAAATACTAACAGCTTGTTTGTTCTTAAATAATCGTATTGCTCCTTCGTCAAATAAATAATACTTGCTTCTTGCCCACCTGTATAAAGTTCATAAAATTGTCCTTTAAGATTTTGCTCTGTAACAATTGATTTTATAAAACTAAAAAAATCTACATCAATCCAATCATTTTCAATTTTAAGTGTCTTGTTGTAAAGCTTATTTCCTATTTTAAATTTCACGACAACTTTGTTTTTCCTTTCTATATCGAAATCGTCTGATATTTCAGTAGCGTTAAAATCGTTATGTGATATTTTCTTATAATTTCTTATTAGTTCAGCGTATGGGTCTTCAAGATTTCCTAACTCAGTATCGAACATATGGATAATGTCAGGAAAAGCCATTAATACATCATTTAGATTACCATTTTCCTGCTCTGATATTTTTTCTTTACCTTTTTCAAATTGAGTTATTGTTAAATGTTTGAGTAAACCAATTTGCTGATACGCTTTAATCGCAGTGTCAATTCGGCTTGATGTCAAGGTGTTTTTGAATTTTTCATAGCTTAATTCAATGTAGCTACTTGAATAGCGAAACATATCAAGTTGATTGTTCAATAAAGCAATGATTCCAAAGTACTGGAAGTTATTAGTGTGTCCATAGTGAAAATTAGGCCTGATTTGGTGAAGCCTTAAAGGTGACTGATTGTCTGCTAAAATCTTATTGAATATCTGATAGAATTCCTGTCCGTCTATTTTTCCTAAATAGTTTCCATCTTTGCCGATGTCATTTGGCGAAATAAAACTTTTTTGCTTGTATGTTTTGCCATTAGCCTTCAAAGATACAACCACATTGTGCGAAATGTAATCATTGAGGGACTCAATGGAATCAACTTCAATTTTGTACTTAAAGTTTGTAAAATTCAGTTCTGGCAGAAGCATTGAAACTTCCTCATGTATTTGTTTAAGATAAACGGAAGGTTCGTTTGAGTATTTAGCCAAATCAAAAAACAGGGCTTTTTTGCAATAGTCCACAATTTGATAATGTGATTTTATTTTTCCTTCATTAACATCATTCTTTAATGTTTCAAATGCTTTTTCAGAAGTTATGTTATTTGCCACAAGCATTCTTCCATAATTGATAATTCTATCAGGACTCAGCCATTCTTCGTAATCGATTTGATTAGATAGGTCAGGTAATAGTTGAACAATATCTAGGTACTCGTTATTCTTTATTTTTTCTGATTGGTCGTTGAATTGCTTGTCTGTGATCAATCCAGAGTTTTTCAATTTAGAAAGATAGACAGATAATTCTTTATTTATTTTTGTTTGTTCGGTTGCTTTAGGTTTTTTCTTTCCAAAACTAAAGTTGATTCTGATAAAAGGTGAATAGTCGTATCCTGTCAGCTTTTTAAACTCGGATTGAAACAATCCAGATATGTAAGTCGCGTTGTTAATTTCATCCTGATGATTAAGATATTCTTGGAAGTCTTGGACTTGTTTTTTGTCAATAAGCTTTAAGTCAAGCAGTTTTTGAATTGTTGAATCCATAATTTGTCCATTGGTAATATTTGCCGTCAGAAAAAAAGAAATCAATATGCTGCTAATGGTCTTCATATAATTAAACACAAATTAATGATTATGGCCCAAGGTGGGGACTTTAGTACAAAAGTGCAATCGAAGAATGAAAGTTAAGCCTTGTACTAATGTCCAACAGAATCCATTTAGCCTCGCTTTTGGCAATACTTGATAGTCATTTAGTATTCTTTTTTAGCTTTTGTCAGTCAGTTTTTTCTTTCAGTATTTTCATATTTAGAAACTTAATTACGATTCCAATTTGTCCTAAATGATATAAGTCGTGATGAATTAATCCTTCAATAAGATATTTGAATTTATAACCGTCTAAATATTTTCTTTCAAGAAAATCATCCGTTTCATTTTCAATCAGTTTAATAATGTCTTTTTGGCTTTGGTAAAAGTCGGATTTTATTTTTTCCCAACCTTTCTTCTTAAGCACATCGTTTGTAGCCCAATTTTCAGGACTTTCCATTGTCAAATTTGAATGTTGTCCTTTGAGTTTTAATATGCTTTCTTTTCTCCAAACCAAAATGTGAGAAATCAACTCCGCAACACTATGTAATTCAGGTAACGGTCTTTCGAAAGCAAGTCTTTCTGGTAGTGTGTCAATCTTTTTTTTGAAGTTTTCGTCAAGCCACAATTCTTGCTCTTGTATATCTTGAAATTGAGCTACAATATTTTTGATTAGTTTATTTTCCATAATTCTGTTTGATTATTTTTTTCTTCTGCTATCTTTTGCACAACCGCTAACTCATTAATATACGCACTCTAATTACGTCAATGCAAAACCTCTATTTTACAAAGTGTTTTTGTAGATTTTTGAAGGTCAAAAACAAAAGGACGGATATAAAAATTTGAGGAGGGTATTTACTTATTCGATAGATAAGGCGCATAATACTATAGGAGGTTCTATGATAAAATTTATATTTATCAATAGTATGTAATTTATTAGTTGTAATCAAACTTAATTTAAACAGGCCGTAATAGTGAAGATGTTTATAAGCGAGAATCATAATATCAAATGATCTTTTCAGAACGTAATTGTCAGCTATTACATGTTTAACTCATGCAGGGTGAAGTACAGAAAACTTTATAGATTGATCTACCTGGAAGCACTAGACTCTGATGAGAAAAGAATTTGTGCAATTTTATCCTGAAGAGCGAATACATCCACAGACCCAAAATTAGTTAGGATAATAATTGTGTGTTTTTGTTTTGGATAAAAATCATTAATGGTTAACCAGCCGGAACTTGTTCCTGCATGTCCTATACTCGAGTAATCATTTTTATCTGTATTTATCCATACATATCCGAAATGGCAACTCTCCCATTGAGGAGTATATTTTGCGGTCATTTTATCAAGATAGAACTGATTTACTATTTGTCCAGAGAAAACTGCTTTATCGAATTTATACAAATCCATCACACTACTCCATGCTCCGCCTGCTGATAAAGAAATAAATCCATAATCATAATTGTACGCATTCCTTACATATCCAAGTGAATCGTTCTTTCGATAACCAATGGCATATTTCCTTTGAGCTTCATTCAATGTCCAATAAGGAGTAAAACTAGTATTGTCTAATCTAAGTGGTTTAATAAACACCTCATTAACATAATCCTGAAAATTCATTCCTGTTATTTTTTCAACGATTGCGCCCAATAGAATCAAATTCCCGGTTGAATAAACACAGCTGTCTCCCGGTTTATATACTAACGGCATCTTTTTAATGAATGGTAAAACATCCGTGCAATTCCTGACATTTTTATAATTGAAATTTTCTGCTTTCCAATATTCTTCAATGCCAGCAGAATGTGTCAACAGCTGATGGATAGTGATAACATCTCCATTCGGAAATTCTTTAATATACTTCCCTATAGTATCCTCAAAATTCAATTTTCCCTGTTGAGCTAAATAGGTAATGGCCGTACCAGTAAAAATTTTCGATCCTGAAGCCAAATTAAATCTGGTTTCAGGTGTATTCTTAACCTTATTTTCCCTATCAGCGTAACCATACCCTTTAGCTAATAATAGCTGTGTGCTATCGGCTATCAACACAGATCCTGAAAATAAATCCTTCTCTGTCATTTTGGTTAAGAGACTATCTATAATGGATATTTTCTTGGTTTGACCAAGCAGAGTTGATGTACTGATAATTAAACCCAATATTATCACCGTACTTATTACGCATGTTTTCTTCTTCATGTTAATATCTATTATTAATCGAATATAAAAATTAAATATTGCAGATATGATAAATATTTAATGAAATGAATGCTGTGGGTATCTTGGCGTCCGCTTGCAAAAAGGATAAAAATCACTCGCAAGAAGGATTGCCGGTATTAAGTATATGTTATTCGGTTGAAACGAAAGCCGGACTTATCTCCCTTGGTAACGGTATATAAGAATATAAATCTAAAGGTGGTGTGGTGATAAAAATTAACCGGCATGAACTAAAGTATCTTACGATTACCCTTACCGACATATCATACCCCAACACTGTCACTTATGAATTGTGGGGAGATATAAGCGATGCAGACTATTTTGCTCCATTCGAAAGCCATAACGATAAACATTTGAAGAACAGAATAGGGTCTAACAACCGTACTATCTTTTTTCTGGATGGTACGAAAATCACTTGTGTTTCTGCATTACCGACAGCTTCAGTTAGTGGTATCAGTATTTATTACAGTGCAAACGTTCATCATATCAATGTCTCCTGCGATAAATTGGAATATAGCGCTTCGAATGCAATTATAGCTAATCGTTTGGATGAAGTTCAGGCAGATGGTAAAAACAGCACTTATGAACTTACTGAAAAAAGGTTAATTTTTTATAATATCTATACTGAAGATATTCCTGGTACAAAAGTAGAGCAGCGTATTAATTTAGGTGAGCTCCAGGTCGAGTATCCGCGTATGGTGAATGATTTGTATGATGACCCACGACTGGATCATACTTAATCAGGTAAATAATTGAGTTTTCTACTCTAAGTTTTTACAAAATTTATTGTGTATGTATAAATTGTATAGCGGTATCCCGGAAGAAAATACAGATACTAAGAATTCTATTAATCACTTATCTCCCATTCCGTTATTAATTGGGGTCAATAGCCATTTTAAATTTTCCATTAGTAAGTGTGACAGTGCTTATTGTGGTATATCCTTCTACTGAAACCAGTGTACCTGAAAATGTACCTTCTGCTTCAGAATTGTTGATTTTGGATAAATCCAATACAAACGCGTCTTCAATAGCTATTGTATTATCTGTAGCGGTATAATTTTTTTGTGCACTCGCTCCTATCAGGCTATACGTGGATAGCATTTTAAAGGGTTTGTTATCATCTAATTCGTAGACGCCTGCGGGTACTCTTGTTTCGTCAGACATTACCGTAATACTGATCCATTCACCACCATCATTTGTTGCTGTTAGTTCAAGAAAATTCCCTCCATCTATCCAACGTCCACTCACATCTGTAAAACTTCTCTTATTTCCATCAATCTCTACTTCGAAATAGTTGTTGTCAATCCTACCTCTAACCTTGTCGTCTTTGCTACAGGCATTAAACATGACCAACATTAATATCACTGTTCCGGCAAATAATATATTTCTTTTCATAACTTTTTAAGTAACTAAATTTAAATATACAGTATAAAATAAAAGGAACAAAAGTGTTGACTGGTATTTCTTCGTGATGGTAATCTTTGCACAAAACCAGCTGATTAATTAATCGTCATATAACTCATATTTGCCTTATGTAAGTAATCGTTGGTTATATCTAAAAAAGTTATGATATGGTATCTTTTGCAGCCTTCGTAAAAAATGATATATATAATGACTAGGAAATTGTAATGAATTATAGGTTTTAGTATAAGTCATATAATTATTGAATTATTATATAATTTATTATGGATGAATCATGTTTGGTTAATTCAATTATGAAATTTTAGTATTTCAGAAAATTTTAAAAAATATAATGGATAAAAGAGAGGAAATAATTTAAAGTCTGAAACTTTAAATTTACATTACTTAAGAGTTAGTTTTAGATGTATTCAGTCATACAATTTTAGCACTATGAGAAAGATGAAAACAGAGCGTAATTGGTTAATCATAATGTTATTGATACTGTTCACTTCAATAACAGGAGGTTGCAGTAAAAAGGATAATGATCCGAAAGAAAATAAAAACAGCTTTGTATTGGATGGTGTAGCTTATTCAGTGAATATAACGAGTTTACAATCGCAGAATGATGGTTCGGGATTGTCAATTGCTTCCATTATTATGACAGGAAATAATGAGTCAAAAGTAGGAACACTCACTTTTCTGGTACATTATTATACTACTGAAGGAATAACGGGAACCTATACGCCTGCAGCAGGAATTGGTTCCGGTCAAACATATACTCCGCATTTGACTATATATTCTATTCAGAATGGTGCTGAACTTAAAACAGGAGCATATCCTGAGGGTGAGGTAAAGATCACATCGCATGGGGGTACTGAATATAGTCTTGAATTCGACTTAATATTTTCTGATGGTGTTAAAGCTTCTGCAAATGTTAAGCGATCTTTCCCTACTCCCTGAGAATATAGGATATCGGGTAAAGTTCTATAAGTCTTTTTGTATGTTAGATCGTGATAATTGCTGTAACTGCATAAGTTAATTTTCTCCGGCAACATTCCAGTAGGCCTACCTGAATTTTTTCATCCACAATTAACTAAAGGTGATTTGAGAATATAAAAAGAGGGTGTATCAAAAGTATTTTGAACGGCCTGAGAATCGCTTATACGTAAACTCTCTCCATCAGGAGCCGAATAAAAAAGAGGCTGTATCGACCTCTTGATACAGCCTCTCCTATTTGAAGGATAATCTAATAGCTTATCTCATCACTAATTTTGTTTGAGCAGGTTCTTTATCGGCATCTTTAAGCTGAATATTAAGCGATCCTTCTTTTCTGATGCTTCTGTCAATAGCCACTGTAAATTGATAAATTCCCGGATTTACATAATGATCAATGCCTTTTCCGTCGAATTTCAGGGAGTTTTTCCCTTCCCAACCCACAACGCCATCAGCTGAATTAAATGCCAGATGAATATTTCCTTTACTTAATACTTCGACTTTAAACTTCACCACACTGTAGCGTTTATTGGATGAGCCTTCTATAACAGGAAGTTCCTCTAACGGAAGATCTCCGGATACTTTACTATATACAGCATAGGAAGATATTTTTTTATCATCTTTTGCAAAAGAAACCAACCCCTCTTCGCGTAATTTTTTGTTTGTATCATTTCCTGCTGAAATGGTTTGCCAATTTCTGACAAGTCTTTCATTAGGAACTCTGAATTTACCTGGTTCTCCCAGTTTTGTCAGGAAGCTGATAAGGTCGACAAATTCGTTTCGGTTAAGCCTGGACGTGAGTCCCGGAGCCATTAACGAACCAGGAATTTTTTCTATTGAAGAAACCTGGGATTTAGGAATAGCAATTTCTCCTCCGCTCATATCCCTGATAATAATTTCTACATTGCCGTTAGCTACAATATAACCCATTACATCACTGCCATCATTTTTTACTACACGTTGTAACTCATATCCTTCTTTAATAGATTCATTGGGATATATAATAGAGCGGATGATAGTTTCTGCCGGAGAACTAGGGCCTAGGCTGCTGAGATCCGGACCAATCAGTCCGCCTGCTCCGCCTATAGCATGGCAGGGAAGACATCCGGTTTTACGAAAAACTTTTTCTCCATTTTCAGGATTACCTGATAGTCTGGCTTCTTTTTTAATTTCATTGATTTGCTGTGGAGTGAGTTGCTGAGACATTAATTCGACAGGAGTTGTTCCGCCGGATGCCTCTAAAAATTTCTTGAATGCTGATACATCATCGTCCCTGCGACGGGTCCATTGTAATTTTTTTTCAAGTGTTTGTCTGCCGGTTTGAGCCATTGCCTCCGGTATCTTTTTATTTCCCAAGACTTTCAGGAGGGCGGTTATTCCTTCTTTATGCGTAATAAATGCCTGGAAGAGTTCAGACACATCCTGATCGTTAGGCAGTTTACGCAATAAATCACCGGAGATTTGCGCAGCTTCTTCCAGATTAATTGGGACAAGCTGAGCTGCCGCCAGCACGCGTAATTCATTTGTATTTTTAGGTGCTGTTAATCCAATAAGAAATTTTTGCGCGTTAGCATTGTCTATGGCTACCATCGAACCCAACGCCGCTTTTTGAATATCGCTTTCTCCGGTTTGTATAAGGTTAGATAATTTATCTTTTGCTTTTTCTAATCCCCAGTATCCGGTTAATCGTATAGCGCTTAAAGCAATTGCAGGATCCTCATTGTCGATAAAGCTGATGATTCTGTCTAAACCCTCACTGGGTTTAATCTTCCTCTGAATGGCAGCATTTTCGAGTGTAGAAAACTGTTCAGCTAACTCCTCATGTGGACCTTCATTATTAACGGCGATGTTCAATAACATATTTAAATCCTGTTCGGTACCCCATTTTGCTATAGCGCTAAGGGCTTCTTTTTTGTAATTATCAGGAATCTTATGTTGTTGATAAAGTTTAACCATGCTGCTAATAGCATATGGATGATTAACAGACTTTAATGCAAAAACAGTTTTTGGGTCATCACCCAAAAAATGCTGATCGGATTTTATCCGTGTTATCCAATGTTCCTCTAATGTGCGAATGGTTTG
>CAZQIQ010000002.1:52081-149819 GCA_964593835.1 uncultured Chitinophagaceae bacterium | reverse complement strand
CTGCTTCGATAAAATCGATAGGGTTTTGTTTGTTAGCAAACATTTTCATGATACGGCTAATACGTTCGTTTTTACCGCTTCTCATATTCTTTACATAAGAACCTGCATCAAGATGACCGCTATAACAGCGGAAGAATGCAAGACGACCTACGAAAGGATCTGTCATGATTTTAAAAGCCAAAGCTGCGAATGGTTCTTTCGCGCTGGCTTTACGAGTAATTTGATTTCCTGTTTCAGGATCGGTTCCAACTGTATCCTCAATATCAACAGGAGAAGGAAGATAACGACAAACCGCATCCAGGGCAGTCTGAACACCTTTGTTCTTAAAAGAAGAACCGCACATCATTGGTACAATACTCAAATCAATAGTAGCTTTCCGTATTGCTTCATGCACTTCATCTTCCGTGATAGAATTAGGATCCTCAAAAAATTTCTCCATCAGATTGTCATCATATTCAGCCACCGCTTCAATAAGCTGACCTCTCCAATATTCAACGTCGTCTTTCATATCATCAGGAATAGCAATTTCATCGAAGGTCATTCCTTCTGTTTCCATATGCCAGATGATACCCTTCATTTTAATAAGATCAACCACTCCTTTGAAGTTATCTTCAGCTCCAATAGGTAATTGAAGAGGGACAGCTTTAGCACCGAGCATCTCTCTAACCTGTTTTACAACATTTAGAAAGTCTGCTCCGGAACGGTCCATCTTGTTAACAAATCCTATACGTGGAACTTTATAACGATTAGCCTGACGCCAAACAGTTTCAGATTGAGGCTCTACTCCGTCAACTGCAGAGAAAAGCGCGATCAATCCATCAAGTACACGCATTGAACGCTCCACTTCAACGGTAAAGTCAACGTGACCAGGAGTATCGATAATATTAAAATAATATTTTTTAGTATCAGCAGTTGGTTTTCCCAATGCTGTAGGGAAAGTCCATTGACAGCTTACAGCTGCAGAGGTAATAGTGATACCTCTTTCTTTTTCCTGCTCCATCCAATCGGTGGTAGCACCACCTTCGTGTACCTCTCCGACCTTATGGATCATACCTGTATAACGAAGAATTCGCTCGGTGGTTGTGGTTTTGCCAGCATCAATATGAGCGGCTATACCAAAATTTCTTTGTAATCGTAAGTCTGCCATGACCTATTGTTATTTTATAATTTATTTGGGTGCGCAAAGTTATGTAAATCGAAATAAAAAACCCTGCTGCTAGCAGGGTTTAATATTATTTATGTTATCTGCACTGTTTGAAACAGATAATTAAATTCTGAAATGGGCAAATGCCTTATTGGCTTCAGCCATTCTATGAGTATCTTCTTTTTTCTTAAAAGCAGCGCCTTCGCCCTTGCTGGCAGCCACAATTTCATAAGCTAATTTTTCAGCCATGCTTTTTCCATTCCTATCTCTGCTGTAGCGAATCAACCACTTCATGCTCAAAGATATTTTTCTATCAGCACGTACTTCAGATGGAATCTGGAAAGTAGCACCACCGATACGGCGGCTCCTTACTTCAACAGCAGGAGTGATGTTAGACAAAGCTCTTTTCCAAATCTCGTATCCGTCTTCACCTGTTTGTTTAGCTACACGTTCTATAGCATCATAAAATATATTAAAAGAAGTATTCTTCTTTCCTGCCCACATCAGATTATTAACAAACCTGGTTACCAGAGGATCATTATATCTGGCATCTGGTGCCGGTGGAATTTTTTTGGCTTTGGTCTTCCTCATTTATGAATGTTTGAAATATCTTATCAATTATTTTTTAGCCTTTTCACGTTTAGTACCGTATTTAGAACGGCTTTGCTTACGATCTTTAACACCTGCAGTATCCAAGCTACCACGCACAATATGGTAACGTACACCCGGTAAATCCTTCACACGACCACCTCTGACAAGAACTATAGAGTGTTCCTGTAAATTGTGACCTTCACCCGGAATGTAGGCGATCACTTCCACTTTGTTCGTCAACCTCACTTTGGCTACTTTACGTAGCGCTGAGTTTGGTTTTTTAGGCGTTGTAGTGTAAACACGAGTACATACTCCGCGACGGAACGGGCAGGAATCCAGTGCCCTGGATTTGCTCTTGGCTCTAATGATCTCTCTTCCTTTTCTTACCAATTGTTGTATTGTAGGCATTCTTGACCTTTTAAAATTTCGGACGGCAAAGGTAAAAGCCGTAATTCATAAAAAAAAATAAAATTCAATTATACTTTAAACATCCATCCGTAGCGGTCATCAGATTCGTGATTTTTGATAGCATCCATACGATTTTTCATCTCGGGAGCTACCTTCCATTGTTCCTCATCAAACACCATTACTTCTTCTTTAAATCTGAGTTCCTGAATCATCGAGATAGTTGCCGCTGTTCCGGTACCAAAAACTTCTGTAACCAATCCACTCTTGTACGCCTTAACAATTTCATTAAGATCGACACGTTTCTCCTCCACCTCTATACCCATATCTCTGATCAACGTGATGGCACTTTTGCGAGTGATACCATCAAGGATGGTTCCTGTAGACAGATCAGGAGTAATAGCTTTACCATCAACAACAAAAAACACATTCATTGTTCCTATCTCCTCTGCATATTTATGTTCAACAGCATCCGTCCACAGCACCTGATCGTAACCAATTTTTTTGGCTTCAGAAGTAGCCAACATACTACTGGCATAGTTTCCGGCAACTTTTGCAAATCCTACTCCACCTGCTGCTGCCCTTGTATACTTCTGTTCAGCGTAAATGCGCATAGGCTTGCTGTAATAGGGTCCTGTAGGACTTAAAATAATCAGGAATTTATAAGTGTCGCTAGGTTTTACACCGATCACCTCTTCCGAAGCAAACATAAACGGGCGTATGTATAAAGCGTGATCCGGTTTGGCTGGGATCCAGTTTTTATCCAGTGCCACTAACTGCCTCATTCCCTCCATGAATATGTCCTCCGGAACTGCTGGCATTTCCAGTCTTTCCGCAGAAACATTAAAACGTTTATAATTATCATAAGGCCGGAAAATATATGCATCTCCTTTGTCATCCTTATATGCTTTTATTCCTTCAAAAATGGCCTGACCATAATGCAATGCTGCAATTGAAGGACTCATCACCAGGGGCTGATACGGTTTAATCTCCACATTCTTCCACTCTCCGTTCTCATAATCTGCTTCAAGCATGTGATCAGTAAAAAATTTTCCAAAAGGAATGTTTTCTAAAGGCAAGTCTTTCAATTTACTACGTTCAGCTTTGGTAACCTTTATCCCCGATGAGACGATCATAATCTTTATTTTTTGAGATTACAAAGAAACAAACAAACTTCGGGGCTACAAAAAATGGAAGCAACTTTTACGAACAATTGTTAGTTAAAATAATGGAGACGCTAAATAATATAGAATTAAACCCCGTTTTGATTTCAGCACTTTACCCTCACAGTTTAGTAGAAACTGCTGCTGCACAACCTGAAAAAAAGCTAAACGAAGAAGTAAAGTACCTTGGGAATAACAATAGCCGGGTGCTGATACTCGTACACAGTTCAGAACATACTTTTCTTGCTGAAGAGGAACTAACTTTTCTGAGTAAAATTCTAGGCGCTTGTAAATTAAATATTGGAGATGTTGCAATCGTGAATACTGCATTTTATCAGCATACACAACATATAGTCGAAACACTTTCACCCGTTAATATTATTACTTTTGAGCCAGCGAGATATGATGGCGTTATCAAGTCCATACAAGCAAGTCCTTTAAGCAAATTAATAGAAGACTCTACAGAAGCCAGAGCTTTAAAAACTGCCTTGTGGAGCAACTTAAAAGGGATGTTTGGTATCTAATCGCCAGTTAGTGAAGTATCACTTCCCTAATCCTTTGTTTGATTTAAATAGCAGTTAAGATGAAATTATTGTTTGCGACAAATAACAAAAATAAAATAACCGAAATTCAGTCTGCTATAGGCACAGATATAGATGTTATCGGACTCGAAGATGCGGGCTTGAGAGTAGATATTCCAGAACCATATGATACTCTTGAAAAAAACGCCTCAGAAAAATCCTCTGTAATTTATGCTATGACGGCTAATAGCTGCTTTAGTGAGGATACAGGCCTGGAGATAGAAGTACTTAATAACGAACCAGGGGTAAAATCGGCACGTTATGCAGGTGAAGGACGATCTGATATTGACAATATCCAGCTTGTACTGGAAAAAATGAATGGACAGAAAAATAGAAAAGCAAGATTCAGAACTGTAATTTCGTTAATCTGGAAAGGAAAGGAATATCTCTTTGAGGGAATATGTGTGGGGAATATTCTGACAACGCCAAGGGGAAACGGAGGGTTCGGATATGACGCTATTTTTCAGCCAGAAGGAAGCAATCTGAGTTTTGCGGAAATGAGCATTGAACAAAAAAACGGATTCAGTCACAGAAAAAAAGCAGCGGGACAGCTGGTTTTATTTTTGCAACAACAAACAAAATAAAAGAAAAATTGTACAGTACTGGCAACCATAACATCTCCGAATCCGACTTAATTAATGGATGTATTAGTGGAAACAGGCAAATGCAGGAGGAGTTATACAACCGTTTTGCCGGAAAAATGTATGCTGTTTGTTTGCGCTACGCTAATCATGCCGATGACGCTCAGGATCTATTACAGGAAGGGTTTATAAAAGTTTTTCGTAATCTGCACAGATTCAGGGCTGAAGGTTCTTTTGAAGGATGGATACGCAGGGTATTTATTAATTCTTCAATAGAACAATTTCGAAAAAAATCGATTCAGTTAACAAAAGTTAGCCAGAGAGAAGAACAAACAGTTGGAAACGATGACCTCTCCGCCATCGACAACCTTGCAGAAAGAGATATTATTTCTCTTATTCAAGAGCTTTCTCCCGGCTACAGAACGATATTTAACTTGTATGTTATCGAAGGGTATTCACATAAGGAAATTGCTGAACAGCTTGGCATTAGTGAAGGCACCAGCAAATCTCAACTGGCTCGCGCCAGGTCTATTTTACAAAAGAAAGTTGCTCAATATTTATCTGAAACCAATAAATCATTCTCTAAATAATCAATGTCAGATTTATTAAAAAATAGATTATTAAAGCATGAGGTTCCACCCCCTCCTTCGTCCTGGGATAACATCTCAGCACAGTTAGACAGGGATTATACCAACTATGATGCTGTCCTTTCTGAAAAACTAGAAAACTTTCCTGTTCGCCCTCCGGCAATGTCATGGAAAAACATTGCAGCTCAACTTGACAACAACGATGCTCAAGCAAGAAAGACTAAGGTTATTCCATTAGTGTACAGACGACTTGCTGCAGCAGCTGTTATCATTAGCCTTATAAGTATTTTTGCGGTTTATTTATTAAACAGCAAAACCTCCTCGGAAGGTGAACCTGTTATTACGCGTTCTTCAATTGTGCCACATTCAATACAGCCTTCTATTGAGTTAAACGATAGTATTAATTCAGTAGTCTCTTCACTTCGAGCATCTACTGCTGCTAATACTAAGCATATCACTAAAAAGAGAGTAGTAAGAAATGCTGCTATTCATGATTTTAGCAGTTATGCTGATTTTGATATTGATGATCTTAAACCTGTGCAGGTAATCAGCGCTTTGGAACCTATACAAATTGACGCACCTCCTATCAGAGATGCAGGCGGTAATTTAATAATGGATTATGCTCTTATTACTTCTCCTGATGAACCTTATATAATTGTTACCAGTCCAAATGGCAGACAAACAAAAATCTCTACTAAGTTTTTAGATTGTCTTAGTTATCTTAATGATAATATTCCTTCGTCAGAAATTAACTATGAAGGTCAGGAGTGGAAATCCCGTTTTAAAGAATGGAGAGAAAAATTAAGTGAAGCGGGGTATGTTCCTTCTGCCAATAATTTTTTCGACATTTTTGAACTTCAGGAACTGATTACAGATTAATTAATACTATTGCTTTTCTTATGGCTAGAATTTCAATTGATTTTCCTGGTGAATTTCTTTTTAGTACCACTATTGCAATCCGAATTACTGATCTTAATTACGGCGGACATGTAGGCAATGACACAATTCTTTCTTTGCTACACGAAGCGAGAATGCAATTCCTACACTCCTACGGTTACAGTGAGAAGAATTTAGGGGGAACCGGAATGATAATGGGAGACGTGTCGATCGTTTTTAAAAATGAGATTTTTTACGGTGATGTAATTACTGCATATGTAACTGTAACAGAAATAACCAGAGCTTCATTTGTATTGTTGTACAAACTCACTAAACAATCAGGCGATAAAACAGTGGATGCGGTTCATGCCAAAACAGGTATGGTCTGTTTTGATTATGAAAGAAGAAAGCCTACTGCAATTCCGGCTGAAGTATTAGAAAAGTGGAAATAAATAGTATATAAGAAGTCAGCTATATTTATTAATAGCATTACCCAGACAAAGAACATTGATAATTAAGCGATTCTTAAAGCTTCGAAATATTATTATGTTTCCCTGGCTATTGATTCCATATTTCCCAACTTGCCTCTGCCTGTAAAGCAAGCATATCATATCCATTTTTAGTGACTGTACCTTTCAGTTCTCCTTTTTGCAGAAATAATGTTTTATCAGGATTATATACAAGATCAAACAAATAATGTTCAGGAGTCAGATATTCATATGGAATATCCGGACACGATTGTATATCAGGGTAAGTACCTAATGGTGTAGCATTAATGATTACTTTATGAGTGGATATAATGTCCTGATCTATCTGCTGATAAGTTAAAGTGGAGTTGGCACGTATTACCCTACTAACGATGTTGTAATTTATACCCAGTTCTTTAAGCACGTACGCAACAGCTTCTGTAGCGCCTCCATTGCCTAATATCAAAGCATTTGTATGATGAGGTCTGACGAGCCCTGAGAAGCTCTTTTCAAATCCTATATAATCGGTGTTAAAGCCGGTAAGTTTTCCGTTTTCAACTTTAATACTGTTGCATGCATGAATTCCTTCGGGAATAGACACTTCATCCAGATAGCGGTATACAGATTGTTTATAAGGAATAGTTACACTTAACCCTCTAAGATCAGGATGAGTCGACAACAATTGAGGAAGTTCTTCAATGGCAGTCAGTGGAAAAAGATCGAAACAGGCATCGTCTATTTTTTCCTTTTCAAATTTTTGGGTAAAATATTTTTTAGAAAAAGAATGACCAAGTGGAAACCCTATCAAACCGTAACGTTTCAAGGTGTTTCTTCTTTATTAAGAAACAAATGGAACGTATCTCCTCTTAATCCCAAGCGCATTGTTTCAAGAGGAATAACTTCATTAGGAGCGATATTTCCCAGATTTACATTGGCGCCCAGCAATTCAATGAAATATAATTGCTGAGGCTTTTGAGGAGCTTCCCACATGATACGTTCTTCAGGAATAACAGTAAGAATCTCCTGAACAAGTCCTTCTCGCACCTCACCACTTCCTCTGTAAATTCCGACATTCCCCGACTCTCTGGCTTCTGCAATAACATAAGTAGAACCCGCATTCAATTCCGCCTTCATCAGCTCTATCCACTTATAGGGGGGAATGATATGGGCGGCGTCTTTACTTCCCACCTCACTAAGAATAGTACCGTGCTTGGTAAGTTTTTCTATATAGCCGCATTTCTCTGTATGAGGAATATTAATAGACCCATCACTCACTTCCATATATTCAATGCCATAGTCCTTACAAACGCTTATATAATCATCAAACTGATTACGTACAAGAAACGCCTCGAACAGCGTTCCTCCAAAATATACAGGAATATCGTAAGAACGGTATGCTTCTATTTTTTGACGCAGGTTAGGTGTAACAAAAGAAGTTCCAAAACCCAGCTTAACAATATCTACATGAGGGCTGGCAACACTCATGAACTGATGTACCTCATCAATACTCAGTCCTTTATCCATTACCATTGTAATTCCACTCTGACGGGGTTTCGGGTTTCTCTCAGGTATTTGCTGAAGATTAAAATTCATTCAATGATATTTTCAAAATTGATTTTCCGCGCAAAAATAGGAAAGAATTATCAGTTTGAACACTGATCTTTGAACAGGACTATAGTTACATAAGCATAATAATGACAAAACTTCGTTAGATTCATCTGTTCTTTTTGAACCTTGCTACTATATCTACGACCTGCTGATGCTGAAGAATAGAAGGATTAAGATCAACCAGTTTTTTTAACAATCTCGGAGCCTTCTGCATTGCATTTTCTAATTGTATCATCGCTTCCTTGGTCTTGCCCATAGCCATGTAGATGGCTGTCAGGTAAAAAACAAACAGTGGTTTACTTTCTATATGCTTAATAGCCGACAAGGTTTGTTCAAGGGCTTCCTCATAGTATTCACCCTGATATAGACAACGAATCAGGGCTTCCCAGCTTGAAATATTCCTTGGCCGCTGAGCAACAACATTCGAGAAGTATTGAATAGCATCCTTGTATTCACCAAGATGCATTTTACATTCCCCCATTAACAAATTATACTCTGGTTGCAAACGATGAAGTTGTAGGGCAACCTGTAATTGTTTCATACCTGCATTCCACTGACCTTCATTTATATACGTGCATGCAATTTTGTAATGAAGTTTGCTGTCTTCCTGGTTAAGATGGGAAGCCTTTTTATAATAGAATCTTGCTTGTGCATAATTTTTCAACTTGTCATAACAATGTCCTATAGCTTCATAAATAACGTCCTCAGGTCTCGACAATTCCAGTACTCGTTCCAGGGATTCAATGGCATCTTTAAATTTTCTTAACCTGATGTAAGCATCACCCATATTTCTGTAAGCATAATCAAACTTTTCGTCAATAGCTACAGCATATTTATATGCATCGATAGCTTTTTCATATAGTTTCAATCCCTGAAATGCAGCACCGAGATTAAACCAGGCCAGTTCGCTATAAGGGTGATCTTCTATAATGTCCTGATGGAGTTTAACTCCTTCTTCATTCCTCCCGGTAAAATCAGTCCAGAAACATATTTTATATAAAGCTTCTTCATTGAGAGGATCTTGTTCAAGAATGAGCTTCAGGCAATCAAATATTTTATCAAATTGTTCGTAATCGTCATATACATCTGCCAGTTCAAATAACAGCTCAATTCTTTCTTCACCAGTAAATAGATCCAGGGCGTTTTCGAGAAGATCAACAGCTTTTTCCTGCTGATCCAAAGCCAGGTAAGCATCAGTTTTAAGAATGTAAAGGTTGATATTATTTCTATCAAGCAGTTCTGCGTGTCCTAAAATATCTAAAGCCTCATAATAACGCCTTGTTGCTATAAATAAGTCTGCTTTTTTTATATGCAGTATAGAAGAGTAGGGGTAATGATCCAATCCCATTTCTACTGCTTCAAGAGCCTGGTTAATATCCTCAATATCATCAAAATAATCGACTATTCTTTCGTAAGCATCCTCGTCCAGAAAGGAATACCCTCTTCCTGATTTAATATTCTGAAATTGCCTCACCAATTCCTTCAGTTCATCCTTTTCTTCATCAAACGAATTGTCTCTCATGTATTTATCAAAGGTTTGTGAAATGTACTATTTTTTTTACACACTTTTCGCCATAAGGGTTAAAACTGTCTTAAAAAATTAATATCTTTGCCTTGATATGAGTAATTTCCTTACGCTTAAACTAAACCACATGCTGAAAAAATTAGTTGTCTGTGTTATCATGCTGGGCATAGTTTTCATTGCTTTTGCAAGCACCGGAGGCGGAAAGAAAAAAAAATCATCAGCTTTGGCATCAATTCCCCTGAATGCCAAAACAGCTCTCTCTCTTAGAACAAAGCCTACTTACTCAGGTAGTCAGTTCTTAACTACTACAACTACTTCTAATGCTATTGTATATCGTTCTGTAGTTACTTATCAAAGAGGCAATACAACTTATGTTATTCCCTCTCAGTTTAAATTGCAAAATCAGAAGTTATCTAAAGTAACCCTTAAGTCTCCAACATTATCTTTTCGCTCCAATCTTAATGTAATTGACTTGAAAATACGTTTGTGCAATAAATAAGCTACTCTCGCTATTATTAATCTGTTCCAGTTTTATTTAGCAAGTATCTTCTTTACTTATCAAACATACCTTTATCATACTATTAAGTATTCTTTTATTTAATTAGAGTTTGATTTATCACACCCATCATCTGACATTTCAGATACGTATTGCCTATAAACAACCATAGTTATTTATATCAAATAAAATACACAATGGGAATAGAGTAATCATTTAATGCTTAGACTCCTCAGCAATTAATAATATAATGATTATCATAAACGAATAAGGATATCAGTAATGAATTACTGATCACTAACATTAATAATAACATTTCCAGTCTTTTGTCCGGTGTCTACATACCGATGAGCTTCTACTATTTCATCCAGCGAATGATATTTATCAATCACCGGTTTAAACAGTCCTCGCTGGGCAAGCTCACGCAGATATAGAATATCTTCTTTCCGCATAACAGGAAATGGAAACATTACTTTTTTACCACCTAAAAAAGGTGTAATTAAAGCCAGCCATATATTTTCTGAACGTTTTCCTAATTCAGTGGATATATAAATGCCTTTAGGCTTCAGGAGCGGCTTACATGCGCCAAACGAGCTTTTACCTACTGCATCAAAAACAAAATCAAAACGACGTGTAGTAGTGGTAAAGTCCTGTGTTTGAAAATCAATCACCTCATCTGCCCCCAAAGATTTCACTAATTCAACATTTCTGCTATTAGCCACTGCAACCACATACGCTCAGAAATGTTTCAATAGCTGAACAGCGGCAGAACCGATTGCACCAGTGGATCCGTACACCAATACAGTATCCCCTTTACCGACTTTAGCTACACGAATATTTCTCAGGGCATAATGACTGCCCTCAGTTAATGCAGCAGCTGATGGAAAATCCATTTCATCAGGAATATGTGCCAATGGTTTATCCTCATGCATTACTTTGTATTCAGCATGACCACCAAAAAGATTGTCATCATATCCAAATACCCTGTCTCCTATCTTAAAGCTTTTAACGCCGTTGCCGATCGACGTAATAATGCCGGCAAATTCACATCCCAACACTTTGTTTCTGGGTTTGAATAAACCGCTGAAGAATCGTGACACAAAATACTTAGCACTCCTGAAACCAGATTCAGTACGATTCACGGTTGAACATATCACTTTAATAAGCACCTCATTAGGGCGAGGCACAGGCGTAGGTATTTCTTTAATAGATACTACCTCAGGTCCTCCATAACGTGTATAAACAGCTGCCTTCATATCAATCGTTAATAGTTTCCAGAATAATTATCCTTCCACCCTATTTATTCAAATAAAAAAACTTACCTACACACTATTACTTTTACTTCTAAGAAACAAATATGATATCACGAAGCCTCTACAATCAATATCATCACCATAACCTGACACCTCCTCCTTGCCTGCACTATTTATTTTCCGACCGAGGAAACTTCTTATATAATTCACTCGTGGCTCACCTATCCAATAGGGTTTTATTCGATGTTTTTCTATAAACAAACTACTCTAGCTCCACTGTCCATATTTCAATTTTTTCAATAATTTGCTTATGTGGTGTAACCTTCAACGGATATTAATCACCATTTACTGCAAAGAACTCACAATTCAGCTGCTCAACATCTTACACATTATCTTTCCCGATCCAATCATCACCCAAAATCAGTACAATAAGTTTTCGGTTGAATTCACATATGGAAACATCCCTACCTCTACATACCTAACCGAAAATCTACTTAAATCAAATGTGTCGCCATCTCGGAGTAAATGATTTTTCTATGGATCCAGGCAAGCAGTTGTTGATCATTCATGGTTTTACCATCCTGAAACCCCGGGGCCTACAATAACCATTTATTTCCGTCACAAGCATATCACAGGAAATGCGGCAAATAACTCTATAGTGATTCTATTCACTATATTAAATTTAGAGTATATTTTCTGATATATTAAACCTGACTGAACAAAAGACTATCAGCAATTAGATCTTTCTGAGTACTTATAATCAGGAAATTTTGATAAGGTAATAATGGTTACTGCAGAGTAGCTATGCTATTCCTCTCCCCTTTCTTGCAAGTCTTCTTTTAGAATTGTCAGGTCAATTTGATTAGCATTTAAACCATGGCACAATTCAATCCAGATATTTTCTTTAGGTGTACGGACCAGGTATTGTTTGTATTTATATGGTCGGGGGTCGTACATATCATTTGTATATGTAGGATTTTCTTTTTCTATCAATTCTGCTGCCGGAAAAGGCAGGCCACCTGAATAAAATTGGACACCACCCATTTTTTTAATTACTTTATCATACTCTCCGACTAAATAAGTGTCTTCAAACACATTTCCTTCCTGATAAACAGTGGTATGAAAATATTGACCACTTACTTTCCTAATCAGACTATCACTATAAAAAAAGTATTTTTCTTCAAGAGTTTTTTTCTTTTCATCTGCATGCTTATATCCTGCAGGAGCAGAAATATAAGGAAATTCGCCAATCTCCTGAGATGACACAGGTATTTGCTCCAGATTGAATTCACTGAAAGTATTCGTGGATGAAAGCGGTGTGTTTTCTATTGTATGTGAAGTGTTTGTCTGCCGACTCTCAGGCTGGCCTTCCTGGTTGCATGAGCTTATAAAAATCAATACACTAACAAATAGAATAAAATATAGTTTCATTAACAGGCTTTATAAGTAAACTTAAGCTTGCTCTTTTACGACAATGTTTACAAATCATTAATTATATATGAATTAACCTCATTTCAATAATCTATTTATTTAGAACCCTTAACTGCCATATCAGTTTGACCTTATCCCAATAAATCGGACAGTGTAAAGTAGAAAAACGGGCGATGATTTATAATTTAAGAAATGAATGTTCGCGTATGAAAAAGTCAAAATTTACCGAAGTCAAAATTGTATTTGCCATTAAGCAACCACAAAACCTTATATTGATCTTATTCAATTTTTCGGCACTTATATAAGCGTCTGAAAAACAGATAGTTTAAAGTTTTCTAAAATATTTATGGATATTCCAATTAGTAATTTCTTTTATTCACACTTTAAATATGAAAAAAGGATGAATGGAAAATTTCACTCATAATAGACTTAATTAAACAACAGAAATAGTATTAATTATACATTATAGGGAAAACACATTTGCATCAATATTGATAGCTTTCAACTTATTGTATGACAATAAAGAATAGGAAAAAACATGTGTTAATGATTTCCCAGAAGAATATCAAGTAATACAACAAGATTTATCACACTGATTTTTTATTAAGACAGATTGATTCTATCTCTTAAGTGATTTACTTTCCTGGTAAGTCAATTCTCTATATCCGCTGGTGGGAATATCAAATCTGGAAGCGGGTACAGGATTCATATTTATTTTTGATACTGTATAACGAATATTCAGATTCCGCTGAGTAAGCTCATATTCGAGTGGCAGTCCGTTCAAATCCCGAAAGTGGTAATCGTACTCCTTATTTTCAGGGATAATATCAGGAGTATAATAAACGATAAATGTTGACCCATCACTCATTTTTGCTTCAGCTTTCAAGCATTTATATCCTGCTATTTCTTTTGTTTCACCAGTATTAATGAAAACAATACCCTTATATCTGGAGTTCTTTTCCTGCCAGTCATCACTTGTCATGCGAATCAATAACTTTTGTCCGCTAACTTCACGAAGAACTACCGCGGCCCCGGTTTTAGCATCATGAATAGTAGTTGATGAAAATAAAGCACTAGACATTTCTGATCTGCTCAAATTTCCTTTAAGATAAATCACAGTAGTTGCACCATCAAAGGCATCAGCCATTTTAGGCTCAGCGTTACCTGTGGTTACCTTTGCATTATATTCAAGAGTAATTTCTGAAATCCTTTTCTGTGCTGATGCAGACAGCGCCAACACACAAAAAAAACATAGTATTGTCAAGTACTGCTTCATAATTGTACCGTAAGATAATACAAAGACGGTCAAAGTTCAAGAGCGGTTGTACGACCAGACTGTATAATCATTTCAATCTACTTCCTGTTATTTTTAGTCTTAATATCCTGATTTTTCTTTTGAGCCTCCTGCATTTCCTCCAGACGCTCCTGCCATTTCGACTTTTGCTTAGGTTTTTTTCTGTTTTCTTCAATTTTGGCCAGTATCTTATTGTGATCGATAATATAATTATTAATCACAAACTGAAGAATCAATGTAATCACATTCGACACAGTGTAATACCAGGTAAGAGCAGAAGGAAGTGAATTAAAAATGAACAATAAGATAAAAGGGAAAATATAAGGCATGTACTTAAGCGCCGGATTGCTCTGATCAGGCGTCATGTTCATGTTGTAAGCAGAAATTAAAAAGCTGGTAGCTGCAGCAAGAACTGTAAATAAACTAAGGTGACTACCCAATCCCCATACATACATAGGAAATTTAAGAATCACATCGTAACTGGAAAGATCCTGTGCCCAAAGAAAGGGAACTCCTCTTACTTCTATATTTGAGTTAAAAAAGCTATATAATGCAAAGAATATCGGTATTTGCAATAATGCAGGAATACATCCTCCCAATGGATTAACACCGGCTTCCCTAAACAATTTCATTTGTTCTATACCCACTTGTTGCTGATCATTACCCAAGCGCTCCTTCAATTTTTCAATTTCCGGACGCAAAGCTTTCATTTTTGCACCGCTTAGATAACTTGTATATACTAAAGGAGATGTCAATAACCTGATAAAAATGGTCAATAGAGCAATTACAATTCCTATGCTGCCTACAAAACCGTTGAAGAAATCAAATACCGGCATCACTATCCACTTGTTAATAGGTCGGACAAATGCATAAAAATCACGGCCCAAATTGACTATTTTATCCATTTCAGGAGCCTGCTGCTTAAGTATTTTATATTCGTTCGGACCAAAATACAGCTGCATTTCTATATTAGCAGTTGCTCCTAAAGGAAGTTTAGATTGTAAGTTTGTAGTGGTTTGCGCAATAACTTTTGACGTATCTGAAACTTCTTTAACCCAATTCACCTGCCCTGATGTAAAACTGTTTTTATTGACGAGCGTGACGTTAAAAAACTGCTGAGCAACACTTACCCACCGCACTTGTTTTTCAAACTGCTTGGATGTTTTAGAAAGCATATAATCGAAATCTCCATCCTCATTAAAGCAAATATTTGTCAGTTGTTTCTCATATTTTACGTCTTTTTCATGCTGCATAGGCTGTGACTGCCATATCAGATTAAAAGAACCCTGTGTTAATAGCTTATCTGCCCCATTTAATAAAACATTCCAGTCAATTGCATAACTATTAGGCCGGACAGTAAACTGATGGGTAATTAAACCTCCTGTAACAGGAAGCTGATAGTTTACAGTCTGACTATTATCAGCATTTTTTACTACTTCAGCTTTCTGAAAAAACAATTCACTGGCTTGCGCAGATTGCCCCTGACCAGTGTTAATGGCATAGGAAATTTTATCGAAATCCGTGTTCAGTAATACTACAGGTGTGCTATCAAAAGATTTATACTCTTTCAGCTCCACACTCGCCGGTTGTCCTCCTTTATTGGTAAACACTATTTTAAACACTTCATTTTCAACCGTAAACAACTCTTCTACCACCGGGAGCATTAAAGAGTCTCCACCTAACCTTACGGCAGTATCATTGGCAATACGAATTGAATCAGCTATTCTTTGCACACGTGCAATAGAGTCTTCCTTAGCTAATTGCTGACGCTGAAGTTCCTGAGTTCCTTTTGTAGACAGAAATAAATAAACAAATAAAAGTCCGGCCAAAAGTACAAACCCTATGACCGTATTGCGATCCATACTACCCATTAGTATATTTTTTTTGGAGGTGCAAAGATAGGGGGTATCAGATCATTTCCCCCTTGAGTGTGTTTGTTTTAACCTCATTCTTTTTGTCAGCGTAAATTTCTGCAGCCTCTATGAAGCTAACAAAAACGGGCTGAGGGCTTTCAACCGTGCTTTTCAACTCGGGGTGATACTGAACACCTATAAAAAATGGATGAGCAGTTAGCTCGACAATTTCGACAAGACTGCTATCAGGATTTTTTCCTGAAGCTATCATACCTGCCGCTTCAAATTTCTCCAAATAAACATTATTAAACTCCCAACGGTGACGATGTCTTTCAAAAATAAGATCCTGATCGTAGATTTTTCTTGCCAATGTTTCAGGCTTTAGCTGACAGGGATAGGAACCCAATCTCATAGTACCTCCTTTTGCTGTAACCTTTTTCTGATCTTCCATTAGGTCTATAACGGGGTGAGGTGTATTAGGATTCATTTCTGTTGAATGAGCATCTTTTAATCCTAATACATTCTTGGCAAACTCAATGACAGCCATCTGCATTCCTAAACAAATACCGAAAAATGGCAGATTATTTTCACGGGAATATTTTACCGCTATAATTTTTCCCTCAACACCTCTATGTCCGAATCCTGGAGCTACAAGTAATCCATCAAGATGACTTAATTTGTCAACCACATTTTCTTCTGTTATAAATTCACTATGCACGTTTACTACCTGCACTTTACACTCATTCATAGCACCTGCATGTACAAACGCTTCCAGTATAGATTTATAAGCATCCTGCAGTTCAATGTATTTTCCTATCAAACCAATAGTAACTTTGCCTTTAGGATATTTTAATTTATCCAGAAACTCTTTCCATTTCTTCAGCTCTGGTTCGTTGTAATTAGTGATATTAAGTTTTTTAAGACATATCAGATCTAACTTTTCATGCATCATTGCCAAAGGCACTTCGTAAATCGAAGGCGCATCGGCTGCTTCAATCACAGCTTCCTGTTTTACATTACAGAATAATGCAATTTTTCTTCTCAAATCAGGAGATAAGGAATCTTCTGTTCTACATACAATAATATCGGGATGAACTCCTTCCTGGCTCAACATTTTAACACTGTGCTGAGTGGGTTTTGTTTTAAGCTCTTTGGCTGCTTTAAGATATGGAACCAGTGTAAGATGAACTACAACAGTATCTTCATCAGGAAGTTCCCATTGCAGTTGACGCAATGCCTCAATAAAAGGAAGACTCTCAATATCACCTACAGTGCCACCTAGTTCTGTAATAATGATATCATATTCTTTATTCTGTCCCAGCAATAACATTCTACGTTTAATCTCATCTGTAATATGTGGAATCACCTGAACTGTTTTCCCCAAATAAGCTCCGTCTCTTTCTTTGTTAATAACAGTTTGATATATACGTCCGGTAGTAACATTATTTGCCTGTGTAGTAAATATATTCAGATACCTTTCATAATGCCCTAAATCCAAATCTGTTTCTGCACCATCTTCTGTAACAAAACACTCTCCGTGTTCATAAGGATTCAAAGTTCCGGGGTCTACGTTAATATAGGGATCGAATTTTTGAATAGTCACCCTTAATCCTCTTGCCTGCAAAAGCTTTGCTAATGAAGCAGCAATAATTCCTTTTCCCAGGGATGAAGTAACTCCACCCGTAACAAATATATATTTAGCCATAAAGATTCAAGATTTTGCAGTGACCTAAGGGAAGAAATCCACGAATTATCACCAAGAGGTCATACAAAACTACAGTCTTTTTTTTGAACAGGAAAATGAGAATTGTACCAAGCATCAATGTCCGGCATTGCTGCAATAAGAAAAAAAGGAAAAAAATCGGATGATAATTGTCGAAATGCTGCAACAGAAAGGGTTTCAACAATTTCCACAAACACAATTGTATATCGCTAAGATTTTATGATTTTATCATAACTAGCCACAACACCTTTCATAATAGAAGAGCTAAAACCACGATGCTCCATTTCATTTAATCCAGCTATTGTGCATCCTTTAGGAGTAGTTACTTTATCAATTTCGGATTCGGGATGAGAATTTTTAGTAATAAGCAGATCAGCCGCACCCTTAACCGTTTGAGCAGCAATAAGACTGGCAGTAGCAGCATCAAAACCAATTTCAATTCCGCCCTGAATATTTGCCCTTATATATCTCATAGCGAAGGCTGTTCCACATGCTCCTAATACAGTAGCCGCATCCATTAGTTTTTCATCAATTGTTACCACTTCTCCAAGCGTAGCGAACAGTTTATGAATATATTCTATCTGTTCATTCGTTGAATGAGCATGACTAAGACATGTCATACTTTCTCTAATCGCAATAGCCGTATTAGGCATAGCACGAAATATTGCCAACTTCTTTTTATGCAAAAAAGATTCAATATCATTGATCAGTATGCCGGTTACTACCGAAACAAGAATATGTTCAGATGACAGATTTTTTTGTATTCCCTCTATTACTTCTTTAACCTGATAAGGTTTCACGGCCAAAATCACAATGCCAGCTTGTTTTACTGCAAGATTATTATCAGCTGTAACAACAACACCTTTCTTTTCAAACGACTTTAATGTAGAAGGATTTCTTTTAGTGATAATAACATCCTGAGACTTAGCGAATTTGCTGGCAATTAATCCTTCTGCTATTGCAGTTCCCAGATTTCCTCCGCCGATTATTGCAATTTTTTGTTTCATCTGTTATATTCTTTTTCTAAAAGAGATAGTTAAAGCTGCCGATTGAATTAATAAAACATACTACACAAAACCTGATCATTCCATAAATATAGTTCAGGTTAATATTTTTTCACAACACTTCAAAAAAGAAGAACATGTATTAGCGTTTTTCAAGATAATTCTGCACATAATCCTTAACCCCTTCTTCCAGCGAATAAAAAGGTTGATGATAACCTGCCGACAAAAGCTTATTCATATTAGCCTCTGTGAAATACTGATACTTATCCCTAATATCTTCGGGCATATCAATAAATAAAATATTGGGTTCAATATTCAATGCAGAATAAGTCGATAATACAAGATCGGTAAATGTTCTTGCTTTTCCTGTGCCAAGATTATATATCGCAGATGCAGGCTGTTCCTGCATTAACCAGAAACAAACACTGATTACATCTTTCACATAAATAAAGTCGCGCAATTGTTCTCCATCCTTAAAATCAGGACGATGAGATTTAAATAATTTAACTAATCCGTCTTTCTTGATTTGATTGTATGCATGCCATATTACACTGGCCATTCTCCCTTTATGATATTCAGATGGGCCGTAAACATTAAAGAACTTCAAACCTGCCCAGAAAGGGGGACAACTATCCTGCTGCAAAGCCCATTTATCAAATTCATTTTTTGAAATACCATAAGGATTTAAGGGCTCCAATTCGAAAGGAAGTTCGTGATTATCATCATACCCCAACGCTCCTGATCCATAAGTAGCCGCAGACGAAGCATACACCATTGGCACACGATTATTGGTACAGTAGCTCCATATTTTTTTTGAATACGCTACATTTAGTTTTTCATGCACAGCATAATCAAACTCTGTAGTATCAGTACGGGCACCTATATGAAAAATAAAATCAACTGGAGACGATAACTTGTTGAGCCATTCGAAGAACTCCTCACGTTCTATTTTATCTGCATATTTTTTACCTATCAGGTTAGGTTCTTTATCTGTACGGTCAAACTGGTCTACCAGAATAATATTTTCGTAGCCCTGACGATTTAGATAACCTACCAGTTCACTTCCTATAAATCCGGCAGAACCGGTTACAACTATTGTATCCTTATTTTTTAGCATTTACTCCTAACAGGTTTTCTATTGCAGTATCATAAACAGATTTCCAGTAATCAATCGCATCCCAATCCTGTCCATCCACCACTAGTTTTCCAGTTGTCACTGTACCAATTTTTTCAAACGGATGATTTCCTAAAGCTGTTAAAAAAGCTTCCGCATTTTCTGCCTTCACGCTTACCACCACCCTGCTTTGTGCTTCTCCAAACCAGTAAGCATCCTGACGTACCCCGGTGATCGCAGTCGCTTCAAAACCCAAATTATTTTTAAATCCTGATTCAACTAAAGTGATAAACAACCCACCTTCACTAACATCATGAGCGGAAACAATCAGTTGTTTTTTGATGAGCTCTGCAATTTTTTGCTGTAACACAAATTCTGTCTCCAGATCAAATTCAGGTACAGGACTGTATTCTACACCTTTAATTTTATGGAGATACTCAGAAGAATTGATATCGTTACTGGATTTTCCTATTAGAAAGATAATATCTCCGGCTTCACGGAAACTCAGCGTCATTTTATTGTTAACATCATCGAGTAGTCCTACCATACCAATTGTTGGAGTCGGGTATACAGGTCCATCAGGGTTCTGATTATAAAAACTAACGTTACCTCCTGTTACCGGTGTATCAAACTTTATACAAGCCTCTCCCATACCTTTTATCGCCTGTACAAACTGATAGTATACTTCGGGATCATAAGGATTACCGAAGTTCAGACAGTTGGTAATTCCTAATGGCTGACCACCACTACAAACAATATTTCTTGCAGCCTCACTAACAGCAATCATGGCTCCTTTATATGGATCAGCAAACACATACCTGCTGTTACAGTCAGTCGTTAGCGCCAATCCTTTATTTGTTGGTTTGGCTACTACAACAGCAGCATCACTGGGATCATTAGTTGAAGTATTTCCTGATCCAACCATGCTATCATACTGAGTATATATCCAGCGTTTGGAGGCAATATTTGGAATAGCAATCAATTGTTCCGCTATTGCCTTGAGATTCTCAGGAATCTCTATTGATGACGGATTAAATGATTTTATTTTTTCCAGATATGCCGGGGCTGAATATGCTCTTTCATACTGCGGCGCTCCCCCTCCCAATACCAATTCGTACGCAGGTATCTCTGCTTCAAGCTCTCCATGCATATAAAATTTAAGCAAACCGTCACCAGTTACTTCTCCAATTTCAGAACATGGAAGATCCCATTTATCAAATATTTTCTTTACAATTTCTTCCTTTCCTTTTTGTACTACCATCAGCATACGTTCCTGACTCTCACTCAAAAGCAATTCCCAGGTTTTCATGTTTTGCTGACGGGTAGGTACTTTATCCAGATCTATTCTCATTCCCACCTCTCCCTTAGCGCTCATTTCTGCAGTTGAGCATATTATTCCAGCTGCGCCCATATCCTGCATACCCACTACGGCATCCGTTTGCAATACTTCCAGACAAGCTTCCAATAACTTTTTTTCCTGGAAAGGGTCTCCTACCTGTACCGCAGGCAGCTCCTTAACACTTTCTCCGCTAATATCTGCTGAAGCAAACGAAGCTCCTCCGATTCCATCTTTACCGGTTGCGCTACCTACAAAAAGCACCGGATTACCGACACCTATTGCCGTTGCCGATACCGTTTCTCCTTCTTTAAGGATACCCACGCTCATCGCGTTTACTAATGGATTAGTATGATATTTATTTTCGAAATAGATTTCTCCTCCTACTGTAGGTACACCAAAGCAATTTCCATAGTGACCAATACCGTGAACTACACCGGCCAGTAAATGCCGGGTTTTTGCTTCTGTAAGACTTCCAAACCTCAATGAATTTAAGGAAGCGATAGGTCGGGCACCCATTGTAAATATATCTCTATGAATACCTCCGACTCCTGTCGCGGCTCCCTGAAAAGGCTCTATAGCTGAAGGATGATTATGTGATTCTATTTTGAAAACCACACCATAACCATCTCCAATATCCATTAATCCGGCATTTTCCTCACCAGCCTTCACCAGCATTCTTTTCCCATCGCGAGGAAGCGTTTTAAGCCATTTTATAGAGTTTTTGTAGCTGCAATGTTCACTCCACATACCACTAAAGGCACATAACTCATTAAAATTTGGAGTTCTTTTTAGTTTTTGCTTGATCAGTTCGAATTCCTCCGCAGTAATTCTTAATTGTGCGGCCGTATTAGCTGTTACTTCCATGTTTATTATCAAAGGGCGAAATTAAGGTATTCATGTATTCTGCTATAATTTTAGACACATCGAATTTTTTTAAAACCAGTTGCCTTCCATTTCGGCCCATTTTTTTTCGTTCTTCAGGAGGAAGCAATATCATCTTTTCCATCTTATCAGCCAGATCAAAAGGATCGTTCATATTACACAAATACCCATTTGAATTATTCAGCACCACTTCTTTACAACCTCTATTATAAGAAGTAATAACCGGCAACTCCATGCTCGCCGCTTCAAGTAAACATCTTGGCACACCCTCATTATAAAAAGAAGGAAAAACAAAACAATCGGCTTTTGAAAGAAATGGTCGAACATCATCTGCAAATCCATAATAACTAACCAACTCTTCTGACTCCCAATGATCTATATCCTCCTGAGTTATAGAATCGGGATGGTTTTTTTCAAAAAAACCGATAAGTGAAAAATGTACATTATAATTTTTTCGCTTTAATAGTCTGGCTGCATCAGCAAATAATGAAATGCCTTTTGATTTAAGCAAGCGAGTAGACATTAAAAACTCAAACGGTTCTTCCTGCTTTTTTTCCATAACTGATGCCAACAGAGGTCGAAAGTGCTGGGTATTTACTCCTTCACCGGGAAGCACTTTCGCATTATATATATTGACTATTCTTTCTGTAACAAAAACTTTTGCGTCTTCATTATTAAGAAACCAAACCTCTTTTACATTTTTTAAGGCTTTTTTATACAAAATCCGAATCACATAAAACAACCAGTTTTTTTTTGCGAAAGGATATCCAAGGCCTGTTACGACGGCAACAGATGGAATATTCAGTGCTGAAGCAGCTAAAGACCCATAAATATTAGGTTTAGCAACATAATGAAAAACAAAATCCGGAGATATCTTTTGATACAGAAGTTTTAATCTGGCATATAGCCTGAAATCGGCCAGGGGATTTGCCGATTTATTATCAAAGTCCAATGCAGTAAACAAACATCCCTCATTCATTAATTTAGAAGAATAACCATCATCGGGAGCTATCACTATAATAATATATCCTTCAAGTTTCAATGATCTAATCACATCCAACCTAAAATTATACACCGACCATGCACTGTTGGATACAAAAGCAATCTTTTTAACATTATTGGGAGAAGACTGGCGCATTAATCTTCAAATGTATAGATTTGAGAATGAAATTAAAACCAGCAGCCCTCAGCGCTACAGAATTTTATACGGCACTGGTAGTGAAGATACTTGCTGGAGTATTTTATGGGTATCTGTTTCTGCATTATTATCATGGAGATGACACATGGAGGATTCATCATCTCTCTTTAAAAGAAACGCAAATTCTACTCAACGCCCCCCTTCGCTTTTTTACTGATGAATTTACTCCCATCAATACATGGCGCAAGGCGGATTCAGTTGTACAGTTTATCATCTTATACGCAAACGATCTGGAATATGCATTAACGATAAAAACCTTAGCGTTTTTAAATCTTATTTCTCAAGGAAACTATTATATCAATAGTGCCATTTTTAATCTGATTATCTTTTGGGGACATTATTGGTGCTTCCTGTTTTTTAAGGATTTGTTTCCTAAGGCGCGTAAACAGCTTTTTTTGCTCATATTCTTTTTTCCACCAGTTGCCTTTTGGCTAAGTGGAATAAGAGCAGATGGAATACTATTTTTCTTTATATCACTTTACCTTTTATGTTTACAGAGAAGAAAAAATATATTCCTGATCGTATTAGCCTTCTTTTTCTTTTTTGTTTTAAGACCTCAGATGGGAATACTTCTGCTTCTCGCTACAATTACTTATCTGATATGCAGTTTGTCTCCCGGAAAAGCATTATTTAAATTTTCCTTGATCTACCTGTTAGCAGGGACCTTATATTGGATAGTTGGAGGAATGGAAAACGTCATTGACGTTCAACATAAATTTTCAATACTTCAGGGAACAAGATTTAATCTTCCGGCACTACAACCCAATATAGGGAGTTTCATTTCCCTCTTTCCTTTAGTTTTTGCAAATGTTTTTTTCAGACCCTTTCTATGGGAAGTTCATTCGCTATTACAGCTGGCATACTCAGTAGAAGTTATTTTTTTCTGTATAGTCATATGCTATAGTATTATAAGATATCCTGTACACTGGCGCACGCTCTCTTCAAATTATATGGTGCTGTTATTATTAGGGTTTGCCATTACTTTATGTATATTAATTGGTTATACGGTACCCTTTCCTGGAGCCATTGCGCGTTACAGAATCATTCCGGAACTCTTCATTTTATGTATAGCCGCCGGAAGTTTCAAAAATACCAATTAGTTTTTTTTGTAATATTAAACATATATTCGAAAAACACCAGAAAATGGGGTGTGTTTTTAAAAAAATACTATTTTTCAACGCTTGAGTGGCTAAAAATGGCTAATTGTGGGTCAAAAAATTTTTAGAAACGTCATTTTATCGTTTATTTGCACATCTTAAATTATTGTAAATGGAATCATTACGTTTTAAAGCTATCAGCGGCCTTACCGCATCATCTAACGGTAAGGATCTGGGTCGCTCCACCAAAATCACTGCTATTTTCAACGAGAATGTATTTACTCTTAAAGTGGCAAGAGAATTTTTAAGTGACGAAGCCTATAAGAGCCTTACAGGTTCTATAAAAGGCGGAAAAAAAATTGATCGTGCCGTAGCCAATCAGATTGCCTCCGGTTTACGTCAATGGGCCGAATCCAAAGGAGTTACTCATTTTACACATTGGTTCCAGCCATTAACTGGTTCTTCTGCTGAAAAACATGATTCATTTTTTACATTAAAGGGCGATGGTACACCCATCGAAACTTTCGACGGAGATACATTAATACAACAGGAGCCTGATGCATCTTCTTTTCCTAATGGTGGATTAAGGGCCACATTTGAAGCCCGTGGTTATACAGCATGGGATCCATCTTCTCCGGCATTTATTATGGATATCGGTGAAGGAAAAACATTATGTATTCCTACAATTTTCGTTTCTTATACAGGCGAAGTTCTTGATTATAAAGCACCATTATTAAGAGCGCTTGAATCACTTAAGAAAAATGCGGTAGAAGTATGTAACTACTTTGATAAAAATGTTTCCAATGTTACTGCAACATTGGGTTGGGAACAGGAGTATTTTGTTATAGATGAAGGAATGTTTAATGCTCGTCCCGATTTAGTGACTGGCGGTAGAACTGTTTTTGGACATGCCCCTGCTAAAGGTCAGCAGTTGGAAGACCATTATTTTGGTTCAATTCCCGAGCGTGTGTATTCTTTTATGAGAGATTTTGAGACAGAATGTTATAAGCTTGGTATTCCTCTAAGAACCCGTCACAATGAAGTAGCGCCCGCTCAGTTTGAATGTGCTCCAATATTTGAGGAAGTGAGTGTTGCCGTTGACCATAATACCTTGTTAATGGATATTATGGATAGGGTAGCTCGCAGACATAAATTAAGAGTACTATTCCATGAAAAACCTTTCAAAGGAATCAACGGTAGTGGAAAACATAACAACTGGAGTATGGCCACTGATACCGGAGTAAACTTATTGGCTCCGGGCAAGACGCCAAAAACAAATTTAATGTTCCTGACCTTCTTTGTAAACGCAATTAAGGCTGTTCATGACTATTCAGATATTCTGCGTGCATCTATAGCTTCTGCCGGTAATGATCACCGTTTGGGCGCTAATGAAGCTCCTCCCGCTATTATCTCTGTGTTTATTGGTGGTTACCTTACTAAAGTATTAGAAGATCTTAAACAACGTGTAGGTGACAAATTTGACGAACAGGATGAAGCGATTTTAAAACTTGATTTACACAGAAGTATTCCGGAATTATTACTTGACAATACAGATAGAAACCGTACATCACCTTTTGCATTTACAGGTAACAAGTTTGAGTTTCGCGCCGTAGGCTCCACTGCAAACTGTGCTAACCCTATGACGGTACTGAATGCTATCATGGCCGAAACATTAAAACAGTTCAAGAAGGACGTAGATGCGTTAATAGAAAAAGGAGATAAAAAAGAAATCGCGATTATGCATATCATTCGCGAGTACGTAGTGAGCAGTGAGAAAGTATTGTTTGAGGGTGATGGATATAGTAACGAATGGCATGAAGAAGCGAAAAGAAGAGGGTTACCTAATGTACCAAGCACTCCAAAAGCATTGGATGCTATGGTAACAGAGAAGGCCAAAAGTTTGTTTGAAAGTACTAAAGTATACTCTCATTCAGAACTGGAAGCTCGTCACGAAATTGAACTAGAGAAATATATCAAAAAAGTACAGATAGAAGCTCGTATTCTGGGTGAACTGGCCACCAGCCACGTTCTACCGGGAGCGATCAAATACCAGAACGTTTTGATTGAAAACATCAAAGGTTTAAAAGAAGTAGGACTGGATTCTGAAGCCTATTCTAATCAGAAACAAATTCTGGTGAAAATATCAGAGCATATCAGCAAAGTGAGTGAACTTGTTCAGCAAATGATTGAAACAAGAAAAAAAGTAAATAATCTTACTGATACTCGCGAAAAAGCCATAGCTTACGATGAGGAAATCAAGCAACAGTTTTTTGATAAGATTAGGTACAGTGTAGATAAGCTTGAATTATTAGTTGCTGATCAATACTGGCAACTACCAAAATACCGTGAGATGTTATTTCTCAGGTAATTAATTAGAAGATGGTTTAGTAACATAAGGCCCCGGGGTATATACTCCCGGGGTTTTTCACTTTTATTACCATCTGGTGTTATAGAATATTAGTATTGTAAACAAACGTATTACGCTCAAAGACCACAGTGAAAATACTTTATACTTCTATCGTCCTGGTTACCCCTCTAGCTATAACAGGTGCACAGCATTTATTCGTTGTATAATGAATATTCTTCTGCCACCCCGGGCCTCTTAAGCTAACTGACTCTAACACAAAGACCACTTTCTCTTCTATTTGATTCCGTATGACTTATCACCTCCTATTCATTAAAAATGAATATTTTTCTAAAGCTCATATAGTAGATATCCGAAAGCATATGTCCCCACATTTAACTTCAGATCCTCTCTGATATAAACCTTAATTCTATCGATTAAAAAAATATACCCTCATGGATTTAAAGAATAATACATCTAAAGAAGAGAAAAAAACGGTTGATATAAATAAGTAGAAAGTGATCTTTACATCTAAGAGCGACCAGATTTATTTTCGACCCTTTGGAAAAAATCAGATAAACCAATATCAAAATAATTGATTAAAATAGAGAGAGTACTAATGGTGGGATTGGAATGACATGATTCAATGCGGCCAATATGAACATTGGTATCATTATAAACGTCTTCCTGACTCACTTCCTTCTCATTACGCAAATCCTTTAAAACCAAGGCTATTCTCAATAAAATCTTATCGTCTCTTACATGTGCCATTAGTTCTGCCAAGATGAGACTAAAGTAAATTTCCATTAATTACGTATTTGTCATTATTTTCTATATTTGTATAGTCATTTAAACCTAAACAGTCACCTATGCTTCCCAACGCAACCATACTTTCCATTCTCGATAGATATAAGCACAATCAACCTGTTTCAATAGAAGAAAAAGCCGTCTTCCATTATTGGCTCATTAGCTCTTTAAAAACACATAAAAAATTACAACCAGACGGTCAGCTTAGTGAATTATCAGGAATATCTTTTAAAAACATAACTACCGAAGAGAAAGAAAAGACTGCCTATCAGATTAATAAAAAAAGAAAAAGACATACATATTTGGGACAGCTATTATTCAAAAAGGTTAGCTCCATTTTTTTTCGCATTTTTGCGCTATGTCCACCCTTAAAAAAATAATTATTACTATTGATGGCTGGTCTTCCTGTGGCAAAAGCACACTGGCCAAACAACTGGCTAAAGAACTAGACTATATTTATATCGACAGCGGAGCTATGTACAGAGCCGTCACACTTTTTTTTCTAAGAAATCATATCGACTGGACCAATCCGGTTGCTGTCAAAGAAGCATTAGATGAAATATTTATAGAATTTATCTATAATAACAAACAGGAATTAGAAACCCATCTTAATGGAGAAAATGTCGAATACGTTATACGTGATCTCGTAGTTGCTGAAAAAGTTAGTGAAATAGCTGCAATCAAAGAGGTCCGTGAATTTGCTGTAAAGTGGCAGCAGGAAATGGGAAGGATAAAAGGAATAGTCATGGATGGGAGGGATATAGGAACTGTAGTTTTTCCGCAAGCAGAATTAAAAATATTTATGACCGCTGATAAGGCAGTAAGAGTCGAAAGACGATTTAATGAACTGTATGCTAAAAATCCAAACGTTACACTGGAAGAAGTAAGAAACAATTTAGAGATGCGAGATTATATCGACTCTAACAGAGAAATTAGTCCTTTACGTCAGGCAAAAGATGCTTTGGTACTAGACAACTCAAATATTGGAATAAAAGATCAGCTTAGCATAGCGCTTGAATGGGCAAAAGAAAAAATGGCTGCAGTTAAACCGCAGTAAAATAAAAGAGGGTGCATCTGTTTTGATACACCCTCAGTCTGATTATTTAAACGATTATATGTTAAGCTTCCGATTTTTTTGTAGTGGTAGGTTCTTTAAGTGTAAATAGAATTTTAGTTTTATCCTCACTCAGATCTGCCAACATTACATCACCCTGCTTTATATTAAGGTTTAAAATCTCTTCAGCTAATGGATCTTCCAGATATTTCTGAATGGCCCTGTGTAAGGGACGTGCTCCAAATTGAGAATCATATCCTTTTTCTGCTATAAAATTCTTTGCATCTTCTGATAACTCCAGGGTGAAACCTAATGAACTTAATCTTTTAAATACTCCCTTCATAAGGATGTCAATAATCTTAAAGATATTGTCTTTAGTAAGAGAGTTAAAAATGATAACATCATCAATACGGTTAAGAAACTCTGGAGAGAAAGTTCTTTTCAAAGCTTTTTCAATAACAGCTCTGTTATTTTCTTCACTACTCTGCGTTCTTGACTGCGTTGCAAAACCCACACCTTCTCCAAAATCCTTCAGTTGACGAACGCCGATATTTGAGGTCATGATGATAGTAGAATTCTTAAAGTCTACTTTCCTGCCCAACCCATCAGTAAGCTGCCCATCATCCAGCACCTGCAAAAGAATATTGTAAATATCAGGATGTGCTTTTTCTATTTCATCAAGCAGGATTACTGAGTAAGGTTTTCTGCGAACTCTTTCAGTAAGCTGTCCACCTTCTTCATAACCTACGTATCCCGGAGGTGCGCCTATCAGTCTGCTAACAGTAAACTTTTCCATATACTCACTCATATCGATACGGATCAACGCATCTTCTGAATCAAACATATAGCGTGCCAGCGCCCGGGCCAACTCTGTTTTTCCCACACCTGTTGGTCCGAGGAAAATAAATGTACCAATAGGTTTTTTAGGATCTTTCAACCCAACCCTGTTACGTTGAATAGCTTTCACTACCTTAATAATCGCATCATCCTGGCCTACCACCTGGTTCTTCATCTCTTCTGCCATCTTACGCAGTTTGTCACTTTCCGCCTGAACCATACGCTTAACAGGTATGCCTGTCATCATACTTACAACTTCAGCTATAGCTTCTTCATCAATGGGATATCTTTTGTGTTTGCTTTCTTCTTCCCATTGATTCTTCGCTTTTTCAAGCTCTTCCTGTAAACGTTTTTCCGTATCTCTAAGCGAAGCAGCTTCTTCAAACTTCTGGCTTTTTACTACCTTATTCTTCTCTACTTTAACATCCTCAATTTTCTTCTCCAGATCAAGAATTTCTTTAGGAACATTGATGTTCTTCAAATGAACCCTTGCTCCAACTTCGTCCATCACGTCAATAGCCTTGTCAGGAAGAAGTCTGTCAGTAATATACCTGTCGCTAAGCTTCACACATGCATCAATGGCATCATCGCTATAAGTTACATTGTGATAGTCTTCGTATTTTGACTTGATATTATTGAGTATAAGAATAGTTTCTTCCATACTTGGAGGTTCAACTACTACCTTTTGAAAACGTCGATCGAGAGCGCCATCTTTCTCAATATACATTCTGTATTCATCAAGCGTTGAAGCTCCTATGCACTGCAATTCACCACGGGCCAATGCCGGCTTAAATATGTTGGAAGCATCTAATGAGCCGCTGGCACCACCTGCCCCTACGATAGTATGAATTTCATCTATGAAAAGTATCACATCACGATTCTTTTCCAATTCATTCATGATCGCTTTCATACGTTCTTCAAACTGACCACGATATTTAGTTCCTGCAACAAGAGCAGCAAGATCAAGAGAAATTACCCTTTTGTCAAACAACACCCTTGAAACCTTTCGCTGAACAATACGCAGAGCTAAGCCCTCCACAATAGCGGTTTTACCAACTCCGGGTTCACCGATAAGAATCGGATTATTCTTTTTTCTTCTGGAAAGAATCTGAGAGACCCTTTCTATTTCTTCTTCCCGACCAACTATTGGATCAAGAGAACCACTTTCTGCAAGACGTGTAATGTCTCTACCGAAATTATCTAATACCGGTGTCTTACTCTTGGTTGTGCCTGCCGCGCGGGACTTTTGCTGAGAGTATTTTTTCTCATCATCAAAATCATCATCATTCTCCTCAGCGTATTCGCTGCGAACATCGTTGCTTTTCACCACGCCTAGTTCGTTTCTGAATAAATCGTAATCCACGTCAAATTGATTTAAGATTTGAGTTGCTATGTTTTCTTTATTCTTCAGGATAGAGAGCATCAAATGCTCAGTTTCAACAGTAGGACTTTTTAAAGCTTTTGCTTCGAGTACGGTTACCCTGATTACTTTTTCTGCCTGTTTTGTTAAAGGCAGACTATTTATATTGGCAATGTTTTTACCGGTCTTATCCTTAACTGCCAGTTCGACTTCTTTGCGAAGCTCATACAGATCAATATTAAAACTCTTTAAGATCTTGACGGCGGTATTATCACCTTCACGGATCAAACCGAGTAATAAATGTTCCGTTCCGATAAAATCATTCCCCAACCGTAAAGCCTCTTCCCTGCTAAAAGATATGATCTCCTTAACCTGGGCCGAAAAATTATTATCCATTTTTCTAAATTGTTGGGTTTGATACAATAATAACGAATATTTTTGACTGTTAACAATCCATATCGTCTACATGAAAGTCAAAATTGATACCAGAGAAAAATTCCATGTCATAACGATCCAGGAATCAAATATTGCTGCTAATATGACAGAGCAGATGGATAAAGTTTTATTACCGTTGCTTGATGATAATGTTAAAAACGTGATTATTAATTTAGAAGACACGAAAACGCTGGATAGCGCTGCTGCCAGACATATTTTAACATTACAACATCAGTATTACGATGTTAAAGCTTCTTTTGTTGTGTGCTGTCTTCAATCTGAAGTTAAAAAACTTTTAGACACAGAAGACTTGCTGGACCTGTTAAATTACACCCCCACCGAAAGTGAAGCTATGGACATTGTACAAATGGAAGAAATTGAACGAGAATTTGACAGTATTTAATATTTAGTGCATGAAAAAATATGCAGTTATAGTAGCAGGGGGATCGGGAGTCAGAATGGGTTCTTCTATACCCAAACAGTTTCTTTTATTGCATGGCAAATCGGTTCTTCAACACAGTATTGACGCCTTTCTGAGCAGCTATTCAGATCTGCAGGTTATACTGGTTCTTCCCAAAGACTTTATACATATGGTTCCACCTGCTGAACGAGTGACTATAGTGAGTGGCGGATCCACAAGATTTTTTTCTGTCAGAGAAGGTTTAGCCGCTATTGATGATGAACAATGTATTGTATTTGTACATGATGGAGTACGCTGCCTACTCACCACTAACCTTATAGAAAGTTGCTATAATACAGCATTAAAAAAAGGCAATGCTATTCCTGCCATTAAAGCAGTCGATTCGCTTCGGATAGTAACAGATGAAGGCAATGCGGCAATAGACCGAAACAAGGTTTGGATTATTCAAACACCTCAAACTTTTATCGGCTCCCAAATTAAAAAGGCTTTTCTTCTGGATGATGATGAGTCTTTTACTGACGAAGCCAGTGTAGTAGAAAAAGCAGGGTTTCATATTCACCTTGTGGAAGGAGAAGCAAACAATATAAAAATTACGAGGCCGATAGATATTCTCGTTGCAGAAAAGATAATCCTAGATAGAAACAATCATTACCCCTAAAGGCATATTATAAACTATCAACCATTTTTTATTACATATACAAATACGACAAGTCATTTTTTATTAACACAACAACAGATAGAATCTTATAACTAGTGATTAGCTATTGCTTAATGCAATAATTAATACTCTTTATTTTATTGGGTAATTATCGATCTGAATTTTTCTATATACTTTATTTCGTTGTTTTTGTTTGTTAAATCAATAAAATACTTCGTTTGCCAAGATTGCGTTTTTTCTGCCTGTTTATTATCTGTTTTTGTCCATTCTGGATAAACTCTAAAACCTCTTTTCCCTTTTTGGAGATCTTTTGTCAAAATTTGTTTTTCACTTAAAATTGTTTTGGGAAAGAGGAAAAATCCAAATTTGTTTTCCTGTTCTGCAACAACAATGTAAAAATCAAAATCGTCATCCAGGTTAAAAGGTTCAGTTTGTTTTTCGGCATTTCGTTTCCAAAGCGTTAAAAATTGCCCGGATTTTTTAGGTGTTATTTTAGCTTTTCTAAATTTAATATTTAGTTTATCAATCCGGAAATTAAGTCCGAAGTATTCTTCACATTCCTGTTCTTTATTTATACTCTTAATTGCATGTCCATTAAGCTCGAAAATGAATTTTTCGATTCTTTCTAAATCTTTTACCATTACAGGTTTTCGTGTTTTATGAGCACTATCCAACTTTCTGCTAACTTTTAATTAAACGAAAAGGCATAGGCAAGCTATTAAATCTAAATAAATAATAAGGCTGCACAACACTTCCAAAACTCCTGTAAAAATGAGCAATACCCGGCACTTCCGAACCTTCGAAATCCAATACGTTTCCGCTGCCCGAAAACTCTTTAATTAATCTATCCATTAAATAGTGATTCGCAGACAAACTTCGTCCATTTTCATTGGTAGCAGATAACAATAAACTGATTCTTTTATTATATGATATTAACAATACAGAAGACAACCATTGATTATTAACATCGCTGACAGTGCGAAGTATCAGCATACCGCTTTCTTTCAAGTCATCACATAAGCGTTCAAAACGAGTATACACATTTTTATTAATTTTTGGTAACCGATGACTATATAAAGACTTAAACCTTGAAACAATTAACGATGGGTCATACTCTACATAATAATTCAGCTCTACCCCTTTTGTCTTTTTTAAACTTTTAACAAGTCCTGATTTATATCCTTTAATTATTGCAGGATATTCCTGATTAAGAGATAAGACAAAATTTGATTTAGCAGTCAATCCCTGCAAAGAATTATCATAGTTGATGAAAAATTCTCCGAATTTAAAATGATCTTGTACTTTGATTAATAGTCTTTGTAATACATCTTTGTAACATGCATCTGTAAAAAACAAACCCAGTTGTTGGATAAAAGGCGGACGATATAAATACCTAACACCCCACTTCTGGTTCCACGTCAATGGAAAAACAGCATTATAATTATCTAACACTAGCGAATCCCAGTTAATAGCCATTCTATCCAGATAAAAATCATTTGCATAGACTAAACTATTCTTTGAATATTTAATGCAATTATTCCATTTCTGAATATCAATATCAGCTCTTTTCACATATTGAATATTACAACTTTGCATATTCAGGAATTAGTTTGAGTGGATAATTTCCTCAAATTAAGTTTTTGAATATCTATACTAAACGAAATTTTTCTAAAAAATTTATTTTCTTCAGGAACCGAACTAATATTTGTCCTGAATTTTTTGCTATATAATACAGGAGCATAAATATTAATTACATCTTTGAATATGGACAACTGCAGACCAGCCACATATAAAAAACGTGAATCAGGCACGTCTTTCTTCCATAAATCAGCATAAGAGCCAATATCAAGAAAAATCTTTAAAGGAAATTTCGGTGGAAAAACCGACGCAGGTAAAGTAGTAGAAAGATTTAAAGATGCCACCCAATTATCAGATCTTCCCTGCAAATCCTGAAACTTATCTGTCCTCAGTTTAAGTGCACCATCACGCATCATTATCTGTTGCGAACTAAATCCATCAAATTCATTCCTTCCAATAAAATAATTACTATAGGTGTAATCTTCATATCCTGTTAAAGCAGTTAGTTTTGGCTGGAAACGTTCAGCCGCATAGCGTTTTTCATTAGTCACTGTACCAAAATAACCGAACTTGGCCGCAAACAAACGCAGTTGTACACCACCGTGGTTCAAATAATTAAAAAAATAATGGAGCTGTGTATTCAACCGATAAAATGATTGGCTGTGCTGAAACTGCAGGTGAACATTATAGGGGAACAACTTTCTGTTGTTTTCAACTCTATAATTATATTCTAATAAAAATCTTTTTTCGGGTTCACCTTGAGCAGGATAAAATACACTATCCGTTTCAGCCAAAACATAATTAAACTTTTTTTCCTGAAAGAAAAATGATTTTACTTCAGCATAAGCAAACCTATCCTTACCCGAATTAAATACTACTCGGGCTTTGGGTACAAGTTTATAAACGTCAGTAAAAATCTTCTTTTGCAAATAATCCTCTCCTTTATTTATAGAGAATGTCGCTATTTCCGTTCCAAGCTCAAGATATTCTGCATTAGCAATAGGAATATTTCTTAATTTATATGTTACTCCTGCTAATCCGGTTATTTTTTGACTGTTAAACCCATAAGCCGGAGCAATATAATAGATAAGATCTTTAGGCGACAGCTGTATATTATGTGCTATCGCACCTATTTGTAATCCATCGTACATATTATAACCTGCAACAGGTAATATTTTTCTTGAAAGCAATTTCGCAGCGATCTTTTCTGATGATAGCTGAGCACATAACAACAAACTATGAGAGCAACATACCAAAAAGATAAAACAGTATTTCATTAGCATATCATTACTTCAGTAAGATCAGATGAAAGTATTCATGTAACACAGTTTTAATACTAACAAAACGCATAGCACATTATTCTTTATTCATAAAACGAAAAAACATGAAGCTAATCACCTTATAACAAAACCCTATTAAGATAATTTCACCTTCCTCCTGCCTTTAAAATGATATTTAAAGTACTCATCATGATTTTTATATCTAATAAAAGAGAACGGTTTTCAATATACCATAAATCATATTGCATCCTCCTAATAAGCCCTTCAAGATCGTCTGCATAGCCATATTTGATCATTCCTATTGAGGTAATTCCAGGTTTCACAACAAATAGCTTTGAATAAGCCGGAGCAATTTCCTCTATTTTATCGACATAATATTTTCTTTCTGGTCTTGGACCCACCACGCTCATATCGCCTTTAAGTACATTTATTAGTTGTGGGATTTCATCAATTTTCCATTTGCGCATCATCCTACCCCATGAAGTAATTCGTTGATCATTTTTAGTTGAAAGTTGCGGTCCATCCTTTTCTGCATCAATGATCATAGAACGAAATTTCAACATTTTGAATTTCTTTTTGTTCATTCCTAATCTTTCCTGGGAATAAATAACAGGCCCTGGAGAAGACCATCTCACTAATAAGACATTTATAATAATAAAAGGGCAAAAAATTATTAATCCAGCAACAGATATAATAATATCAAATATTCTTTTGACAATTAAGTAGGTTGAAGATCTATTTGTTTTCCCCGAAGACACTGCTGTTTGATTTAACTTTCTGAAGGATTTGATGTGCTACATCCATCGCACGGTATCCATCTATTTCTGAAACCATAGTAGGACTATTATTGATAATTGAATCGCGGAATTTTTCCAGTTCCATTTTAATAGCATTAACTGATGGTGCAACCGGATTGGAAACAGCTATTGTTTTTACCTGACCCGATGGTGTTTCCAGATCAAACGTAAAAGCAGAAGGATCATCAGTGGTTTTTAATCTGATAATTTCAGACTTCTTTTCGAGAAAGTCAACACCCAGGTAAGCATCTTTCTGAAATATTCTCATTTTCCTCATTTTTTTCATAGAAATACGGCTGGAAGTCAGGTTAGCTACACAGCCATTATGAAATTCCATGCGCACATTGGCTATATCGGGAGTGTCGGTCATTACGGCCACCCCATTGGCTGCAATTGATTTAACTTCACTTTTTACCAGACTCAGAATAATATCTATGTCGTGTATCATCAGATCGAGTATTACACTAACTTCTGTACCACGAGGATTGAACTGAGCCAATCTGTGCACTTCGATAAACATTGGATTAAGCTGAAGGTCGGCAATGGCTAAAAAAGCAGGATTAAAACGCTCTACATGTCCAACCTGCACCTTAATATTTGACTCACGAGTAAGCTTTAATAATTCACTGGCCTCTTCCATTGTATTGGCAAGAGGTTTTTCGACAAATACATGCTTGCCTTTACGTATAGCTTTTTTGCATAATTCGAAGTGGAAATTGGTAGGAGCAACAACATCTACGGCATCGACAACATCCATGAGTGAATCTGGATCAAGAAATCGGGCTAGCTGGTATTTTTCACTTACCTCCTGCGCCGTATCGTCATTAGGTTCATAAAACCCCACCAATTCAACACCTTCAATATGTTGCCAGTTTGAAAGATGAAACTTACCTAAATGACCAGTACCAAAAACTCCGATTTTTAACATAGAAAATTGTTATTACGACCAAAGATAAGAGAATGCCTATCTTTTACCATAGCCCATCCAAACTGCTCATCTTAATTTATTAACCTTTTGTTGAAATCTATTTAAATAAATAATGTTTAGCTTTTCGTAAATTAGATACAATCGTAAAACAAATTCGTACAACAAACTTTAGATCCTTGACAGAAACAATTATTAATCTAGAAACAGTAAACCCTATAGAGTTTTTTGGTGTAAATAACGGCAAGCTTGATATCCTTAAAAAAAAGTTTCCTTTATTAAAAATACTTTCAAGGGGCACGCAATTAAAATTAAGCGGCTCTCCGGAGCAGGTAGATTCAGCTAAAGAAAAGATAGATCTTATCGTTCAGTACCTCCAGCGTAATGGCCATATGAGCGAAAACTATTTTGAACAGATACTTGGTGGAGATGATGCTGAAACTATTGATAATTTCAAGGAAAACAACCCTCATGAAATCCTGGTTTTCGGACCTAACGGAAAGTCTGTAAGAGCTCGTACCGCCAATCAGAAAAGAATGGTTCACGAAGGGGATAGGAACGATATTCTTTTCGCAATAGGACCTGCTGGTACAGGTAAGACTTACACTGCGGTAGCATTAGCTGTGAGGGCTTTGAAAAACAAACAGGTAAAAAAAATCATTTTAACAAGACCTGCTGTGGAAGCAGGTGAAAGTCTTGGTTTTTTACCTGGTGATCTCAAAGAAAAAATTGATCCCTATCTGCGACCATTATATGACGCACTTGATGATATGATACCTGCAGATAAATTAGGTTATTATATGAGTACAAGAGTGATAGAAATTGCCCCGCTTGCATATATGCGCGGAAGAACATTGGACAATGCTTTTATTATACTGGACGAGGCACAGAACGCAACAGATCTACAGATAAAGATGTTTCTGACCCGTATAGGAGCCAATGCCAAAGCTATCATTACTGGTGATCTGACACAGATAGATCTGCCTAAAAATCAGAAAAGTGGTCTAGAGAAAGCAGTAAGAATTCTTAGAAATATCGATGGAATTGCCCATATTGCACTGGATGAAGAAGATGTGGTTAGGCATAGACTTGTAAAAGCCATCATCAAAGCATACGACAAAGAACAAAACAAAGAAGATAAGCCTTGAAAAAAGTAATTTTCTGTCTGGCTACGCTCATTACCGCTGCTTCCTGCAGCTCAGATTTTTATGAGCCTGCAACGGACCCAATAGACGCAGGACGTGAATTTATACGTGCATCGCTTGACGGAGATCATAAAAAAGCCAGATTTTTTCTTTTAAAAGATTCTATAAATCTTCTCCTCATCGACAGGCAGCAACGTGATTTTGAGATGTTGCCTCATGAGGAAAAGAAAAAACATAGAGAGTCATCTATAAGACCTACTAATATTAAGAACATAAACGACTCAACCACTATTTATACCTATTTTAATACCTACAACCCCACTGATACAACTTCTATAAACGTTGTGAAACAGGATGATCATTGGGTAGTTGATCTCAAATCTATATTAGAACAATAGTTTTTATTTACTTATAACTTATGATAAACGTTTCACATCCCTGGCATGGTGTTCATTATGGTCAAAATGCGCCCAGAGTAGTTAATGCGATAATTGAAATTCCTCAAGGCTCCAGAGCCAAATATGAAATTGATAAGGATAGTGGATTGTTAAAACTCGACAGGGTGATTTATTCCTCTTTCTATTATCCATGTAATTACGGATTTATCCCTCAAACCTTCGGACAGGACAAAGACCCCCTTGATATTCTCGTGATTAGCTCTATTCCCGTACAGGCCATGTGTTTAATGGAAGCTAAAGTGTTAGGAGTTATGCATATGGTGGACAGTGGAGATGCAGATGATAAAATTATTGCTGTATCAGCAAACGATCCCAGTGTTAAACATTACAATAATCTCGAAGAACTGCCTAAACATTTCTTTGAGGAGTTAAGACATTTTTTCGAAGAGTACAAGAAGCTGGAAAATAAAACCGTAAAGGTTGACGAACTTGGAGATAAAGCGACGGCTTTGCACGTAATTGAAGACTCTATCAAACTGTACGATAGCACTTTCAGGCAAAAATCCTGACGGTATTCACATCTATAGACGTACGTTATGGAATTTACAGACTTTTTCATCTTAATGCTGATAAGTCTGACAACAGGAATGCTCAATAGACTTGTTGGGGTGGCTGAAACATTGTATTAATTTTTTCGCAGTCACCCTTTTTACACAGGGATATCTAAAGTGATATACTGGAATATTCCGGCTGTTAAATGGTTGACCTGATTGAATAACAACTACTCAAATATTACAGATCAGGAACTGCTTGAGCAGTTTTATCTGGAAAAGAACAATTCCCTGTTAGGAATACTTTTCGAACGTTATACTATGCTATTGTTCGGGGTATGTTTAAAATATTTAAAAGATGAAGATGAGGCAAAAGATGCTGTCCAACAGGTTTTCCTGAAAAGCCTGACAGAACTTCATCGGTATCGTGTACAATATTTCAAATCATGGTTGTATATGGTAACCAAAAACTATTGTCTGATGAAGTTGCGTGACCGTGGCAGATTTACAACAGAATTAAAAGATGAACCCGTGCAGGAAGAGCATTCTATTTCTGAGTACATAGAAAAAGACAGGCAACTGGAGTTGATGAATCACAGTTTGAAAGAACTAAATCCTGAGCAAAAACAATGCTTAACTTTATTTTATCTGCAAAAAAAATCTTATCAGGAAATTGCTGGTGAAACCGGTTATAGTATTATGCAAGTGAAAAGCTATATTCAAAACGGTAAGAGAAATTTAAAGATTATCATGGAAAAAAAGAATAACAACCATGAGTCATATTGATAAAAATAAACTAAAAGATTATTTCAACGGAAAGTTATCTTCTACCGAACGTCATGAGGTAGAAGAATGGATGATTGAAAACCCTTTCGAAGCCGAAGCCTATGAGGGGTTGCAAACCATAAAAAATGAGCAAAAATTACATACTACAGTAAACCAGATTAACAGAGAGCTTAGAAAATATCTTCAGGGAAAAAAAACAAAACGCAGATCAAAATTATCTGTGAACGATTATTGGAATTACATAGCAGTTCTGATCGTAATTCTACTTATTCTTATTACTTATTTTGTTATAAAATTTATATAACAGACGGAATAAAAGGATTGTCCCAAAAATAAACGACGCTTTTGAGAATCGCTTAAATGACCATCTGCCCTTTATCAACTATCTGAATAAATAGAGGGTCTGCTACTTTTGAGACACCTTCTATAATAAATTTAAAGAAGGATGTGGATGTATATCCTGATTCTATATCATTATTTGACAATAACGAACTTTCCCTGGAATAAAAACCTATTAAATCTTTTTATAGTTAGTGATATTCCTGAATAAAACAGTGATTGATTGTCAATAAGGTGAAAGACTTTGTACGACATTTCCAGCAAGTGATAAAAATGCATAAATAAAATCAACAATAAAACAACACTTAAACGGGAATGTTAGCAGACAGGTATCATCTCTAGCAATGAAATCTTACTAAATAGAAAAATCCGGATAACATATTCTCTCTTCATCACTCTACAACATAGCGAAAGTTCTTTTAGTGTTTGATAATACAAAAGTGGTTTTTCGTTTAATACAGATGAGTTAAAAACTATTGGTACTGAATATAAACCGGGCGAGGCTTTAATTTCAGTAATTCTTCTGGAGTCATCAACCTGGCCTTTGATCTTATTACATCATTCTTATAAAACAATTTAAATCCTGTAAACTCAACCGGTTCTTTGTAAATAAATTGTTTATAGGTATTTATTTTTCTGGCTGGTTCCCCCCATCCATCCATATGCATTACCACCTGCACTTCAGGACATGTTTTGATTTTATCATAATTGGTAACCATACGCTGAGTAAATCTGTGTATAGTTAATACCTTTGGAGGAAGATTATTTTCTCTTACAATTTTTGCGAGATAATCAATTACATAATTAATATCAGCCGCATCAAAAGTTCCTACTACTTTTCCCGGTGCATGTCCTGACTTCATAGAAAATTCCGGATCCATTCCAAAATGGACATTTGGCAGCTTAAAGTATTTTTCGAACTCCGGCAGCTCCTGCTGAATTGTACTTAACCCTACCTGGACATCAAGAAAAACAATAGCGTCAATTTCACGAGCCATACTTAATACTGTATCTATTTGTTTGAAGGGCATCCTTAAACGGTATTTACCAGCGTTACCGGGTAACTGTTGTGCCGTAACAGCTATATAATGCAAAGCAGGTTGCAACTCAATGGTTGAATCTGCCTCTTTCCATCTTTTTATTTCTGATTGTAGTTTTTCCAACATTTCTTTTCGAGGGAGTTCTCCCAAAATACCCATCTGTTTGGAATACAAATTACCGTAATAGGCTATAATAGTCTTAAAAGGCAGAATAGCGCCTGGCAATGGATAATGCCCCGTTTTTACGGGCCATCTTCCGGAACTATCACCGTTAACCATTTGTTCAAGCTTAATATCATATAAAGCTGAATCCAATACAGGAGCGGAAGTTTTTAAGGTATCCTGATAAATAGCAGTGTCACCATCAACGCTCAACGGCGTACCCGACTGAGCATAAGCGCTATCATTAGAAATACAGGAGCTAAGCGAATAGCAGGCAAGGAAAATAACCAGGATAATTGGACGGTTCATCGAAAGTTTGCTTTACTAATTAAGCGCAAAACTAATCCAATTATTGTATGAGCAGGAAGGTAAAGTTTAAACTTTATGAATTAATTCAGTACTGCAAATTGTGGTCTACGAATTAACTGCCGGTTATACTTGAATTTAATACTGGTATTAAATTCAACCCTGAATGCATCGCCATTGAAATTACGACCGGGAAAATAAAACGCTTTTAGTTCCAGTGTACCAAAAACCAAACTCTCATTTCTAGTACGCACCCCCCCTCCTATCGTTCCATAGAGATTAGTACGAAAAAGGGCAGCCTTTTCCGGAGTTAAAAGCGTCCCATTAGCAAATACAAAGGGAGCAAATTTAAAACTGAGAAAATTCCAGGGACTAAAAAATACACTCTCAGCCTTAACGGTTAACCTATGGTCTCCTCCTAAAAAAATATTGGTATATTCTGGCAAACCAAATTCGCTTTCGAGAAACAAGGGTTCATTTAGTACTTTATTCCATTGGGTAGTGAGCCCTCCAGTAATAAAAGTTCTTTGTTTCCATTTTTTACCCATTGGTCTCAACTTACTAAAGAATTCAAGGTTAGCAAGCACACTGATATCTTCATATTTTCTTTCATAATTATAAGTACTGAGTCTTAATGTGTAATTGAAGTAGTTTTCTCTCCGGGTAAAGTAATTAAAAGACATGTCCAATCCCATATAAGGTCTTACGCGCCTCTCCTTATTTGTCCATCCGGTAGTTACAGAAAAATCGAGCCCTTCTGGAACATCCTCCGTTACACCAAAACCATATATATAATTGGTCTTATAAAAATCCTGGCGAAAAATAGCTATAGATCCCAACACACCGGTTATGTTAGCGTATTGATAAAAATAATTTTGCTCAAACTTTTTAGGGACTTCCTGAAACTGCTGATGAAGAAATCTAAGTCCTACGAGTGTTCTTAACCTATCATCTGTTGAGCTACCTCCGCTAAAGCTTTTTGCCGTCATATTCCATCCCACCCAGGCATCAACGTTATAATAGCGATACCTGAAATCCCAGTAATACAAAGAATCAGGAAGATACATATTACTCGTTCTATGAGTAGCTGCTTCAAAAGCATAGGTCCACTTCATATATGGATTTACCAATGGTCTGACAAAGCGAGTATAAACTGTAGTTTCCTGTTTCAGAAAATTATTAAAAGCATCCGCATAATCGCGGTACCCTACTGTAAGATCAGCAAATGAACTGGCAAAATTTCGACCTATATATTGCGCAGAGTGCGCCACCTGTTTTCTTCTGTCCTTATCGTAATAACCTCCTACCAACACTTCATTACCCGAGCCCGCAATATTATCTTCTGTAACTCCTGCTTCAAATTTGGTGAGCGAACTCATTCGGAATCTTCCTCCTATAGACAAAACATCTTTCGTAAGCACAATAACATCGACTGAATCTCTGGTTCCCAATACAGGTTTAACTATAAATTTTGCATCATTAAGAAATCGTTGATCGCGCAGGTGACGTTCGTTATCGGCTAATAGTATGGGCAATAGTTTATCATACTGCTTGAAGAAAAGATTTTTTCTTACAACATTTTCTCTGGTAGTTTTATGTAAAGCCGAGGCCCAGTTCGTAAGCGTATTTTTAAAACTCTTAGAAGTATCGTTAATAGGCACTCCAAAATCAACAGAGCGGACTTCAATATTTCTGATAATACGTCCCTTGTAACTTTGATAGAGAATATCCAGTCTTACAATATTTACAGGAGTTGAAGTATCAGAAACGATACTTTTTGCAAGTCTGCCTAACAATCCTTTTTTACCTAACAGAAAAAAAGTTTCGTTAGGGGAGGAAGAGTCCTTTTTCTTTAATTTATCTGAGGGTATTGTATCAGTATAATGGGCATTTGTTGTTATTGGGCAGCAAAACAGCGCAATCAAACAAATACCCATATATAATGACCGTTTGCACATCTATGCCCTCTTCTTCTGCGAAGTCTTCTGCATTTTAAGCACTTCGCTTATCGCTTTCTTCAGCCCCTCATAGGTAGGCTTTCCTTCATATAATTCTCCATTGATGAAAAATGTTGGTACATCTCTTACACCCTGGTCCAGTCCTTCCAAAAGATCGTTTCGTACAGACCATCCATACACAGAATCCACCAATTCGCTTAATAAGCGCTTATTCTGAACACCTGCTTCTTTTGCATATTCCTTTAAACTAATAGTACCTAAACGAGTACGGTGCTCAAAAAGGATATTATGCATTTCCCAAAACTTGCCTTCCTGTGCAGCTGCTATAGACGCTTCTGCCGCTTTCATGGACCGTTGGTGAATTTTAGTCAGGGGAAAATGCCTGAAATTAAACCTGATTTTTCCTTCAAACTCTATAAGTAGTTTTTTAACAACTTCATGAACTTTTGAACATGCTTCACTTTCATAATCGCCAAACTCTACTAAAGAAACTGCTGCGCTTTTATCACCCACCCAAAATTCTTTGGGAGGAATAATCTCTATCGTTTGTTTTACTGCCATAATTTTATATCCTAGTTTTTACAAGATTAGTCAATTTTCCTTCCAAAAACAGACTATGCACTCACTATATCGTTACGAAAAACGACATTCCCATCAAAAACATCTACCAGCACAGGTCCGGATCTGTCAATATCACCACCCAGTATCTTCTTACTCAATTTATTAACTATTTCTTTCTGTATCAATCTTTTAAGAGGCCTGGCGCCAAATTGTGGATCAAACCCGTTTTCTGAAAGAAAATCAAGCAAATAATCGCTGAAAGTCAATTGAATACCCGTTTCAGCAACCATTTTTTGCAGCTGGGCGAGCTGTATTTTAATGATTCCTTTTATCTCTTTTTTAAGCAGCGGCTGAAACATAATGATTTCATCTATTCTATTCAAAAATTCTGGTCTGATCACCTGTTTTAACAGATTCATAACCTGAGTTTTTGTGTTTTCAACAACCTGCTCCAGATTATTATCATTTATGTCTTCAAAGTTTTCCTGGATAATATCACTACCCATATTGCTGGTCATGATAATAATAGTATTCTTGAAATTGACCACTCTTCCTTTGTTATCAGTGAGACGGCCATCGTCAAGCACCTGCAAAAGCACGTTAAACACATCAGGATGTGCCTTTTCGATTTCATCCAGCAATACAACACTGTAAGGCTTTCGACGTACCGCTTCAGTGAGTTGTCCGCCTTCATCATAACCAACATAACCCGGAGGAGCGCCGACCAATCGGCTTACAGAATGTTTTTCCTGATATTCACTCATATCAATACGGGTAAGCATAGTTTCATCATCAAAAAGATAGTCGGCCAACGCTTTTGCAAGTTCTGTTTTACCGACACCGGTAGTACCCAAAAATATAAACGAACCAATAGGTTTTTTAGGATCATGCAATCCAGCCCTGCTTCTGCGTATGGCATCGGCTACAGCGGTGATCGCTTCATCCTGTCCAACAACTCTCTGATGTAGCTCATCCTCCAGATTCAACAACTTTTCTCTTTCACTTTGCAACATCTTAGATATCGGAATTCCCGTCGCCTTGGCTACGGCTTCTCCTATATCTTCCGCATCCACTTCTTCTTTTAACAAGCGTCTTTCGCTAATACTTTCCAGCTGCCGGGTAAGTTCATTAATTATACCTTCTTGTTCCTGTATTTTTCCGTAACGTATCTCTGCAACTTTTCCGTATTCGCCATTTCTTTCTGCCTGTTCAGCCTGCTGTTTAAGGTTTTCAATAGCGGCCTTAGCTAACTGTACTTTTTCGACAATATCTTTCTCTCTCTGCCATTTGGCTTTTAGGGTATCACGCTGAACAGCAAGATTAGACAGGTCAGTGTTTAATTCTTTTAGTTTATTTTCATCATTCTCACGCTTTATCGCCTCACGTTCAATTTCCAATTGTCTGATTTTTCTTTCCAACTCATCCAGTTCTTCAGGCATAGAATTCATTTCCAACCGAAGTTTCGCTGCACTTTCATCAATCAGATCAATAGCTTTATCAGGCAAAAAACGATCTGTTATATACCGGTTTGACAATTCCACTGCTGCAATAATTGCCTCATCCTTAATCCGCACATGGTGATGGGTTTCATACCTGTCTTTTAGGCCACGCAAAATGGATATGGCATCTTCTACTGAAGGTTCATCAATATTAATCTTCTGGAATCTACGCTCAAGAGCTTTATCTTTTTCAAAAAACTTCTGGTATTCATTCAGCGTGGTAGCCCCCACTGCCCTCAACTCACCCCTAGCCAATGCCGGCTTCAATATATTTGCTGCATCCATCGCTCCCTCTCCTCCTCCAGCACCTACCAAAGTGTGGATTTCATCAATAAAAAGAATGATTTGACCATTACTTTCACTTACCTCTTTAACTACGGATTTTAATCTTTCTTCAAATTCACCCTTATACTTCGCACCGGCAATAAGAAGTCCCATATCCAGCGCATAAATTACTTTCGATTTAAGATTTTCTGGAACATCTCCATTTACAACTCTGTGTGCAAGACCTTCGGCAATAGCTGTTTTGCCCACACCGGGCTCCCCTACCAGAATAGGATTATTTTTAGTTCTCCTTGATAAAATATGTAGTGTTCTCCTTATTTCTTCATCCCTGCCAATTACAGGATCGAGTTTTCCATCTCTTGCGGCCTCATTGAGATTACGGGCATATTTATTCAGCGCATTAAATGTAGAAGAAGAAGTTTGAGAATTTACCGTTGCTCCCTTGCGGAGCTCCTTTATAGCCGCAATAAAACCTTTTTCAGTTAACCCTCCATCCTTTAACAATTTTGCAGTATTATCATTACCCTGTAGAATAGCTAACAATAAATGTTCAACACTCACAAACTCATCATTAAAAGTTTTCAAAGTAGCTCCTGCCCTTAACACTGCATTGTTGGCATCTCTGCTAATGGACTGCGCAGGTTCTGTACCTTGTGCTTTAGGTAATTTATCAATTGCTTCTTCCAGTTTATTTTCAACAAACTGAACATTTAAATTATTCTTCTTTAACAGAAAAATAACGGGTGAATCCAGATCGTTTAATAAGGCCTTTAACAAGTGATCTGTTTCTATATTTGGATTGCCGTTATTAAAAGCTAACTGCTGTGCCTGAGCAATGGCTTCCTGGGCTTTTATGGTAAAATTATTTAAATTCATGCTGTTATTTTTTTCTTATCTGGCTTAGAGTCAGGTTTGCTTATCTATTTATTTGTCTCATAATAATTATCAAATGCTACTCCAAATGAAAATTACCGCAACCCTGTCATACAAACCTTATTCCAACTGTCTTAAGTTCATCTTTTGCAGTGTTTGTATGCTAATATTTCAGTTTGCAAAGGCACAAAATAATCTTGCGGAACTTGACAACCTCATTAATAAGCATAAAGGAATATACGGAAACAAACTGGTTGTAATGGTTTGGAAAGACACTATACTCTACCAAAAGGCTATAGGAGAAGACATTACCATCAACACACAAATGCCCATGGGATGTGCGGGAGCCTGGCTCACAGCTGCCCTTACGCTTAGTTTTGTTGATCAGGGCAAAATATCTCTGGATGATCCGGTAAGTAAATATCTTCCTATCTATGAGAAATACGCTAAAAGCTATTTAACAATCAGGCATTGTTTAGCTAATGTAACCGGATTAGCAGGAGAGAAAGGTGGTGTTGAAAAGTTTTTCCAACGAACAAAATTTGCCAGTCTTGAAGAACAGGTAAATTCATTTGCATCATCACGTGAAATCATTAACAATCCCGGAGAGGCATTTAATTACAATAATATAGGTACAAATATTGTAGGAAGAGTTTTAGAAGTAGTAGGCAGAAAAAGCTTTGACAGATTGATACAGGAAAGAATCTTTCGTCCCCTGGGCATGAAAAAAACCAATTATATTACTGAGTCGATGGTCGTCAACCCATTTAGTGGTGGCACAACTTCTGCATCTGATTACTTAAAATTTCTCAGCATGTTGCTTAACAAGGGTAATGGAAATAATAAACAGATATTAAGCGAAGCGTCAGTAAAAGAATTATTCAAATTACAAACAGGGGCTGTACAGGTTGTGTATCCCCATAAAGATGTAGAAGACTATAATTATGGTTTAGGAAATTGGGTAAATGAAAAAACAAACATTGCTACTAGTCCTGGTCTCAACGGATTTTATCCATTTGTCAGTTTTAAAAACAATTATGCTGTTGTAATTTTTGGAGAAATAAAAGACAGAAAATATAAAGAGGATAGGAATAATCCTTTGTTTGCTGAAATTTTGGCCATAGCAGATAATACAATATATTAAATAGTGAATCATTAATACCAAATCAATAAAAATGAAAGCAGAAGAAATTGCCTTAGAAGCAAAAAAAGTAAAACCGGTAGTAGATGAACTCAATGATCTTTTAGCGAATTATCATATTTATTATCAAAATGTGCGTGGTTGCCATTGGAATGTTAAGGGTCAGAATTTTTTCACTTTGCATACTAAGTTTGAAGAGTTATATACTCAGGCCCTTGCTGCCATAGACGAAATTGCAGAAAGAGTATTAACATTAGGTAAAGCTCCTTTCAGCACTCTTCAAAAATATCTTGAAGTATCTGACATTCAGGAAGTGGATACTATCGGATTAAAAGACGTTGATATGGTAAAAACCGTCGTAGAAAACATGGATACATTAATCAGCAAAGAAAGAGAATTGATGGAAACCTCTGAAAAAGCAAGTGACGAAGGAACTAATGACATGGTCAACCGTTTGATGCAGTTTTTGGAAAAAGAGAACTGGATGCTAAGATCTTTTTTATCTAAATAGATCGTTTTGCTGAATGGAAATTTTAATTGAACAGCATCCTTTCAGATGGTATGCGCCGCAAAATGCACGTTCATTAATTATTGGCACATTTCCCCCGGTTAGAAAAAGATGGAGTTTTGATTTTTTCTATCCTAATAAACGCAATTTATTCTGGAAAATACTGGCTGAGATCGCAGATATGAATATTACAGAAGATGCATCTACAGCTATACATCAGAGGAAAAAAATTCTTGATAAACTTCATTTAGCCATCACCGATATGGGAGGATCTGTAAGAAGGATGGCTGGAAATTCTCTTGATGAAAACCTCGAATTAGTCAATTTTATGCCTATCCTGGATATTCTTGATCAATACCCTACAATATCCAGAATACTTTTAACCAGTAGTACAGGAAAGTCAAGTGCACTCGGCTGGTTTAAATTATATCTTAAAGAAAAAAATATTCAATGTCTTATTCCAAACCAGCCTAAACCTATAACAACAACATTCTGCTACAAAGGCAAAACCATACAATTGTATGTTCTTTATTCTCCTTCTTCCAGGGCATCTAATCGGATAACCTTTGAAGCTTTACTAAATATATACAAGAACGCTATACTCTTTTAAATCAATATTGGCAATTGCTAAAATTACTCATTCACCACCGCCAATATTTTATAATTGGTGTGTCATTATAATGTATTCTTTATGGATACCAATAATAAAACAGGGTGCATCAAATATGACACACCCTGTTCAGACTAAATAACCTTGATTAATTTATTAAATAAAATGGTTAATCAAATTTTCTAACCATTCCTGTTTACCACTTGTTTGTTTAGGCTCTCCCTGAGCATGTGCATACTCACGAAGATTTTCAAGCGTTAACTTTCCTTCTTCAAATTCCTTTCCTTTTCCGCTGTCGAAAGAAGCATAGCGCTCTTTTCTAAACTGTGTATAGGTTGAATCCTTAAGGATTTTTTCAGCAGTAATAGCCGCTCTTGCAAACGCATCCATACCACCTACATGAGCCAGAAAAATATCTTCAAGGTCAGTTGAGTTTCTTCTTGTTTTCGCATCAAAATTCACTCCACCTCCGGCGAGACCACCGGCTTCCAAAATGATTAACATTGATTCAGTGAGCTCATTAAGATTAATAGGAAACTGATCAGTATCCCATCCATTTTGATAATCACCTCTGTTAGCATCAATGCTTCCCAGCATACCGGCATCAGCAGCTACCTGTAATTCATGTTGGAAAGTATGACCTGCTAATGTAGCATGGTTTACTTCTATATTAATTTTGAAATCCTTATCTAAACCATATTCTTTCAGAAATCCTATAACAGTTGCACTATCATAATCATACTGATGTTTTGTTGGCTCCATTGGTTTGGGTTCAATAAAGAATACACCTTTGAAACCCTGCTTACGTGCATAATCGCGCGCTGTTGCTAAAAATCTTCCCAGATGATCCAACTCTCTTTTCATATTTGTATTCAACAGCGTCATATACCCTTCTCTTCCGCCCCAGAATACATAGTTTTCTCCGTTCAGCGCAATTGTAGCATCAATAGCATTTTTTACCTGAGCAGCAGCATAAGATAAAACATGGAAGTCAGGATTTGTAGACGCACCATTCATATATCTCGGATGAGAAAACACATTTGCTGTTCCCCATAAAAGCTTAACTCCGGTATCAGCCTGTTTAAGTTTTGCATAATCAACAATTGTCTGTAGTCTTTTTTCATATTCTTTCAGACTATCTGCATCATCAACCAGATCGATATCGTGGAAGCAGTAATAAGGAATTCCCAACTTAGTGATGAATTCAAAACTTGCATCCATTTTATCCTTTGCTCTTTGTATAACATCCGATGAAGCATCCCATGGGAAAACTTTTGTGCCCGGACCAAATGGATCAGCACCGGTATTACAGAATGTATGCCAGTACGCAACGGCAAATTTGAAGTATTCTTTCATTGTTTTACCGGCAATCAATCTATTCTCATCGTACCATTTAAAGGCAAGCGGATTGTTTGAATCACGTCCTTCGAAAGGAATTTTACCTATACCCGGGAAAAATTCCTTATTTCCTGTTTTGTAAGTCATATCTGATTTTTATAATTATAGTTTATCTAATTGCTCTGTCCATTTATTATAGACTTCAGCGTATCTTTTTTGTTTTTCTTGATCAGGTTCTATTGTTTTGATCTTTTTCATTCCGGCAAAACATTCTCCGAAATTATTATAAACACCTGCTCCCACACCTGCACCACGAGCTGCCCCAGTGGCCCCATCTGTATCATACAATTCCAGTGAAGCTCCTAATGTATTCGCAAAAGCATCTGCAAAGACATCGCTCAGGAACATGTTTGCGTGGCCAGCTCTTACAGTATTGACCTGCATACCTATTTTTTTCATAATAGTTACGCCGTAGTACAGTGAATAAACAATTCCTTCTTGTGATGCGCGTGCGAGATGCGCTGAATGATGGGTATTAAACTGCAAACCTTTGAATTGTGCGCCAGGATTTCTGTTTTCTAACACTCTTTCAGCACCATTCCCAAAAGGATAAACCAATAAACCTTCTGCACCAATATCTACAGATCTCGCTTTATCATTTATCTCGTTATAAGATGCGCCATTAAAGATATTCTTTCTTAACCAGCTATTTAGAATACCTGTCCCATTGATACATAAGAGTATTCCATAACGCGGTTTTTCTTTAGTACTGCTTACATGCACAAAAGTATTTACGCGTGAAGCAGGATCGTACTCAACAGTATCAGTGATGCCATATACCACTCCCGATGTACCGGCGGTGGCTGCAATTTCTCCAGGCTGCAACACATTAAGAGAAAAGGCATTATTGGGTTGATCTCCACCACGATAACTTATCGGCGTTCCTGCTTTTAAGCCTAACAAATCTGCAGCAGATGCTGAAAGTTGCCCCTGTACACTGAACGTATCTACAAGTTTGCTCACAACAGATTTATCTATTCCATAGTTGTCCAACAGTTCGGTAGCCAGGTCACTTTTGGAAAAATTCCAGAGAATACCTTCCGACAAACCAGAAATAGTTGTTGCTGGTTCCCCTGTCAGTTTCATAGCAATATAATCTCCGGGTAACAATATTTTATGCACCTTGTCAAACACAGCAGGTTCATTGTTTTTAACCCATTTTAATTTAGATGCTGTAAAATTGCCTGGTGAGTTCAAGAAATTAGCCAGACAAAAATCCTCACCCAGGTCCTTAAAAGCTTTATTGCCGATTTCTACGGCTCTGGAATCACACCATATAATGGAATTTCTGAGAGGCTTCAATTGCTTATCCAAACAAACAAGTCCGTGCATTTGGTATGCAATACCAATAGCTACCACCTCTTCAGGTTTAAAAGCATGCTGTTTTCTTAACAGCGCCATTGAATTAACCGTTTCCTGCCACCATTGTTCAGGATCCTGCTCAGCATAACCGGGCTGGGTGGAAATTAATGGCATTTCGTTAGATGGAGAAAAGGTTGAAATTACAGGTTGACCAGTTTCAACATTTACCAAAGCCGTTTTTACTGATGACGTTCCAATATCAATTCCTAATAAATACTTCGCTGCCATGTTTTAAATTTGGGGCTTTAAATTATGAAATATTTCAAGCGGAAGTCCGCTTTAGCTAGTGTTTGTTTAAAAATGTTCATTACCATCAGATAAATTGTCTAAAATTACCCATAATACACAGCTTATTCGCCAATATGCAGCGCAACTGGGCTTTAATCATTGCGGAATAGCCAAGGCTGAGCGGTTGGACGAAGACGCTGTGCGACTGGAAAACTGGCTTAACAAGGGTATGCATGGCGGTATGCAATATATGGAGAACCATTTTGAATTAAGAGTGGATCCACGCAAATTAGTTCCCGGAGCCCACTCAGTCATCACCTTACTGCTTAATTATTTTCCTGAAGCACCACAAGCCACAGAAAAAAAAGTGGCTAAGTATGCTTACGGACAAGATTATCACGAAGTGATCAGAGCAAAACTGCATCACTTTCTTCATTTGATCAGAGAAAATATTGGTGAGGTGAACGGCAGAGGATTTGTTGATTCAGCTCCCGTACTGGAAAGATCGTGGGCACAAAAAAGCGGAATGGGATGGATAGGAAAAAATGGAAACCTTATTACTAAAAAAGCCGGCAGTTATTTTTTTATAGCCACCCTTATTACCGATTTGAAGTTGGAGTATGACGATCCTTTTGCAAGAGATTATTGTGGAAACTGTACGCGCTGTATTGATGCCTGCCCAACAGAAGCTATTCACGAAAATAAAGTAGTTGATGGAAGTAAATGTATCTCTTATTTTACAATTGAATTGAAAGACATGCTTATTCCGGAAACGATGAAAGGTAAGTTTCAGGATTGGATGTTTGGCTGCGATGTTTGCCAGGATGTTTGTCCCTGGAATCGTTTTTCCACACCTACCACGGAACCTGCATTTACACCCCTACCTGAGATACTTCACTTTTCAACTAAAGACTGGGAAGAGCTTACCGATGAATCTTTTAAAAAAATATTCATTAACTCTCCAATCAAAAGAGCCAAGCTGAAAGGCATCCAAAGAAATCTTAAATTCTTAGGAAAATAAATTCTTTAGTTAAAGAACCATTTTACATCAAGTCCCACACCCATAAAATGTTTGTTCCTGGAAGCAATGTCTTTTTTTACAGCACGCGTGATATTATATCTGACAGCAGGTCCTATCCACAAAGGTTTTTCGCTATGATTAAATAAGGCAAATGAAAACCCGGACATTAAGGAAGTCTGCACATCATTTAAAAGGTCATTATTCTGAAAATACAGTCGCGTATTACTGTCATAATGCAAACTGTTTGATCCTAATAATTTTGAAACACCCACCCCTGCGTTCCAGTATATAGGTAATTTTTCAGACCTGTTTATTCTGGTATGTAAAGTAATTGGCAACTCAATAAAATTGTATTTATTTACATAATCATTGGAATAGTTTTCTGTAGGCAGATAAAACGGAGCAGTAGTATTCTGCACCGGATCATCATTCTCTGCTACCGATGGATTAAAAGCCGCATTACTTGTTCTTTCCACTTTATATCCTACCTGAGTTACTGTACTGATACGTAAATAATTTATTGCAGCAGAAACAGTAAACCGTCGCGAGATTTCTTTTTTTGCCGTTACACCCAATGAGAATCCTATTCCCGGATATACTTTTGAAGGTTTGGCTGTAGGTAATGCTGCATTAGCAGCATAATATAACCGTGATGGTATAGCTACAGCATCCATCATAACAGGAGTAAATGATAAAATTTTCCCTTGATTCACAGAAGTCAATCCACCAGATGCAGTTACGCCAAACGACCATCCAGATGATTTTTTATTGTCCGGATGTTGAATGTCTACAATAGGTGAAAGGGATGATGAATCCTTTACAACGATACCTTCCGGTACAAAACCATTCTGTATTGCATTGGGTTTAATTACCTCAGGAACCTCTTTCTCTTTATTATCTCCTATTGTATTATCTGATGTTTCAGGAGAATAATTACCCACCGCTTCATTTACATGACCTTCTATATGATCCCCCTTATTCAGGTTTGGCTGTTTGTCGATAGTCGTAATTCGCAATTCTCCCTTGTTTTGATCCGCCTGATCTTTTGCTCTGGAAGAAATATTCTGTATACGATCGTCATTGTTGTCAGATATAACTTTTGAATGCTGACCATTTTTACGTAACCCTATATTAGACTCAAGTGAAGAATTAGTTTTGTCGCTTAATCTATTGCGTCTGTTAGCAGACAAAGTATTTTTATTACCTGTGTTCTCATTAATGAGCTGTTGGCTATTTTGATTTTGTGACGGCTTTATGGTTGACAAGAGCTCATCATCCAATATTCGCGCTGTTGATTTTAACTGCTGATCTGTAGAATTTGTCTCTGAATCAGTAGTTTTTTCTTCTATTAACAATGAATCGTCCGAAGAGGGAGATTGTGTTTGAGATACAACTACTAGAGACTCTTTTTCCCGATTTTGATGATTATAGAAAAAATATCCTCCTGCTATAATTCCGAGCAACAGGAATGGCAACCAAAATACTGGTGCAGGTCGGCGTTTACGTTCGCGCAACTGATCTTCTATCTTTTGCCAACTTTGGGCTGTTGGAGCAATTTTAAGGTCGTTCAGCTTCTGCCCGACCTGATGCTCAAATTTATGGTCTGACATAACTATTTTGTTTATTCTCTAATGATAATTTTTCAAGCCAGGTAATCAATAATCCTCTCGCTCTTGCATACTGGGACCTTGATGTTCCCTCGTTAATTCCCAACATTTTACCTATTTCTACATGTGAATATCCTTCCACTGCATGCAGGTTAAAAATTGTCTGATATCCAGTCGGAAGTTGTCGTATAAGGTCAGCAAGGTCTTTAGCTAATAAGTTAACATCAGGATTTTGATCCGAAATCGGATGCATGGCATTATCAAAATAAGACAAGTCACCCTGATAATTTTTGTTTTGTTTCAGATAATTTAAAGCAGTATTCACCATAATTCTTCTTATCCACCCTCCCAGCTCACCCTGAAATCGAAACTGGCCTATATTACGAAATACTTTAATAAAACCTTCCTGCATTACATCCTCAGCATCAGCAAACGATTTGGTATACCTATAGCATACACCAAGCATTGCTTCCGAAAATTCATCGTAAAGCTGGCGCTGGGCTTCAGGCCTCCCTTTTATACAGTCTTTAACCAATCGGTATGCGTCCATGAGCGATATACATGCGTTTGACAATAGCAGCTGTCTTTTCGTTGCACGTCATTACCTTTGAAAATGGCCCAATCATTATCAGATCGAGACAAACAAGTTATCTGGCATCCTTACACCCATCAAAAATACGCTCCTAATCCGATCCCAATTGTTAAAGGGAAAGACGCCTTGTTATTTGATACAGATGGTAATGAATACATTGATGCTATCAGCAGCTGGTGGGTTACCATACATGGGCATGCCAATGAATATATCGCCTCAAAACTGTATAAGCAGGCTTTGCAGCTTGAACAGGTAATCTTTTCCGGCTTTACCCATGAACCTGCTGTACTACTTGCTGAAAGGCTCTTATCCATTTTACCGGGCAACCTCTCCAAAGTTTTTTATTCCGACAACGGATCCACAGCTACCGAGGTAGCCATTAAAATGGCTTTACAGTATTGGTGGAACAAAGGAGTAAAAAAACGCAACAAAGTCATTGCCCTGTCTAACAGTTATCATGGTGATACATTCGGCGCCATGAGTATTAGCGAAAGAGGACTTTTTACACTGGCTTATCAGGATAAGTTATTTGAGGTGATTTTTATTGACATTCCCTCTCCCGGTGAAAAAATAAATATTGACGCCAACATATTGGAAGAATGTGCCTGTATTATTTACGAACCTTTATTACAAGGCGCTGGTGGAATGAAAATATATAGTCCGGAAGCGTTGGATAATATTTTACTGCAATGTCGTAAATATGATATCATCTGCATAGCTGATGAAGTGCTAACTGGTTTTGGGAGAACAGGAAAACTTTTTGCGTCTTCATATTGCAATGAATTACCCGATATTATTTGCCTCAGTAAAGGAATCACGGGCGGCACGATGGCACTGGGAGCAACGGTATGTCATTCACGCATACACGAAGCATTTGTGGACGAGGACAAAAAGAAAACATTTTTCCATGGACATTCATTTACCGCTAACCCACTAGCATGTACTGCAGCACTGGCCAGTCTCGATATTTTAGAAAAACCTCAAAGTTTCGGTCATATTGAAAGGATCACAAAGCTGCACGAGTCATTTATTACTACCCTTCAATCATCAGCATCTGAATTAAATATTTCGGATATCCGTCAATGTGGAACTATTATTGCTTTTGAGATAAAGGATAATACTAATAATTATAACAGCAATATAAAAGAGATTGTTACAGAAAGAGCTTTGAAAGAGGGAGTCTATATTCGCCCATTGGGAAATACTGTTTATCTCCTTCCACCATACTGCATAACAAACGATCAGCTCCAGAAAGTATATGAAGTTATACGCACTATATTACGTGAACTAGCGGTGAATTAATTTTCAATCGGAATTTCGGCTTTTGTCTCGTCCCACGAAACGATCATTTTACTATTATCATCTGCAAATGAGTACGTGAGTTTCTCCACAACACTATCCGTTTTCATCGCTGGAACCAGACCTTCCATTACATTAAACTCTTTGATGTTATCGTAACTAAAAGCACCCCATTGTTTAAGCTTGGTATTTAAAATCACTGTCCAGTTATCAGTATTGGGAATAACAAAAAAACTATATACTCCTGCTTTAACAGGCTGCCCAGCGAAACTAGCATCCTTTGAAAAAGTAATTTCTGTTGCCTCATTTGCTCCTGCTCTCCACACCTGCCCATAAGGCACTAACTCACCAAATATTACCCTATCTCTTTTAGAAGGTTGTCCATAAACAACTTTTATATCTTTCCCTTCAACTGTTATCTGAGGACTTTTTGGAGCCTGGTCACTACAACTTACAAAAGCTGCAGCAATCAACAGGAATAAAAACATATAGCATTTCATGGCTTTTTGTATTTGGTTATTCTGCAAATCACTGATAGATGTTATTTCCAGAATGATATGATAATAAATATTCTTTAAACTGTACTAAGTTAAGGAGAGTTTTCGATCTGTTTTTTAAGATTATTTAAAGACTCTTCCATATGTGGGCCAAATTGCTTATCGAAAGCAATACTTCCAAATTTTTCCCATGGATACCATTTTAATTTGAATTCAAAATACCATTGTACGACAGTAATGCCTGCTGCCTCTTCCAGTCTGTAATAACCATCAACCAGCTGATTATTGTTTTTCCACCGGGTTGACACCATACCTGTATCAACTGATAATACAGTAACCTTCACTTCTTCATTAGCAAAGGCATTCCACTTTTTCCACTGATCCTCATTGACGAGAAATGGCAGTATTGTTGTTTTAGAAGCATTAATATCAATAGCCCGTGAAACCCTTACCACAGAAGGAATTAATAAAGAAAACAAAAGCAGAATAATGCTAAAAACAATGAAACTGATAATACCCAGTTTAATAACTCTCATCAAAATACTTTTACATTTATTGGGACAGAACCAAAATGGTTAGTTAAACTTAACTTTTATTATCAATGTTGCTATACTCGGATTAATTTTATTCCCATTTAAACACTTTTATAGCAATAGCATAAGCTATAAATCCCCAAATCGCTAACATTCCAAGCTGCTTACCACAATCAGCCAGGCGAGCTCCTTCAAAAGCCACATTACGCATAGCATCATTAAGATGCGTTAAAGGCAAGATCCGACAAAGAGGTCTTAACCAATAAGGGAAATTATCAACGGGAAAAAAAGTTCCTGCTAACAAAAACTGAGGCAATGTAAAGAGGTTTGCCAGTGGAGGTATGGAACTTTCATTTTTAGCCACACCACTAACAACAAAACCAAATCCCATAAAAACTGCCAGTCCAATAAAGCTTAATATTAGTAGTTCGAAAAAGGTGGAAACACCATTCACTAATGTAAAATCAAAGGCAAAATGACCTAATAATAAAATCACCATTGCTGTTGAAAGCTGAAAAATGATCCTGCTTAAAGCTTCTCCGAATACTATATAGGAACGCTTGATAGGTGTAGCAAAAAAACGTTTTAACACTAATGTTTGTCTTAAACTGAAAAAAATAAAAGCAACCCCAAATACACCTGCGCTTAATAAAGAAAAACCCAACTGACCCGGTAAAATAAAATCAATCGAGCGATACACCCTACCTGGAACTTTATCAATTTCACTATTGACTACAGCTATCGTTGGCCTGTCGGGAAATACTCTTTTATCAAGAATAGTAATTAATCCATCGAGCATAGAACGAAGCACTTGAATATTTTGCGGATCAACAGCATCTGAGCTTAGAATATTTATATCATATACATCCGAGTTATTTTTAGATATTCCGATTATGGCATGCAAACGCCCCTTTACTAATTCATTTGTTAGATAATCTTCACTTTCCTGTACTACTGTTAGTCCGCTTAAAGTTCGAATAGCATGATAGATTTCTGTAGTGGTATCGGTTTTGTTATCGAATGCAACCTTCAGAGAAATTCTGCTTCCTCCTCCTATAAAACCAAAGACAAGAATAAATACCAATGGAAATGCAAAACTAAAAATTACTGCGCTCGGACTTCTGTAAACGGCTCTCAAACTGGCTTTGGTGATGGCCAGCATAGCCGTAATCTGACTATACGATTTAGACATGTGTTATTCTATAATTAATTCAAAAGGCATTTTAGCTTGCGCCTTCCCTGATGATTGTGTGATTTTATTAATCGATGAATATATTTTAAATCCATTATCTCCCAATTCTTTTCTTAGCCCTTTTGTTTTAGCATTTTCTGTTTTATCCCTGAACATTTCAAAAATGTCGGGAGAAGAAGGATATTCATCCAGAGAATAATTACTAATATTTGCTTTACGCGCGGCGGCCCCAATAGCATCGTTCAGTCCACCAATACCATCAACGAGTCCGATCGATAATGCTTTGTTGCCACTGTAAATTCTTCCCTGAGCAATACTATCAACAAATTCCATTCGCAAATTCCGGCCCTGAGCAACTCTTTGTTTGAAAAGAAAATAAGTACTATCTACTCCTGACTGAATAAATCTTTTTTGAAAATCTGTTAAGGGCTTTACAGATGATAATAGCGCATGATCATTAGTGGATACATCATCAAAAGTGATTCCTAGTTTATTGTTAAAAAAATTCCTTGTATTTATCACAACACTAAAAACACCGATTGAACCTGTTATTGTATTAGGCTGAGCAAAAATGCTATCAGCAGCACAGGCAATATAATAACCACCCGAAGCAGCCACATCACCAAAACTTACCATTATAGGTTTTGATTGTTTCGCCAGCTCTACTTCACGCCATATTAGTTCGCTGGCAAGAGCACTACCTCCGCCAGAGTTCACCCTTAATACAATTGCCTTTACGGCATCATCCATTCTTGCCTTTCTTATATAATTCAGATAAGTATCTCCCCCAATCAATTCTCTTTCACCCTGGCCATCTACAATATCACCTTCTGCATAAATAACCGCAATTTTTTCTTGTGCAGCTGAGGATGACAGTGCATTTAATGATGCATATTTAGCAGGAGTTACAAAATTAATTTTTGCTTTATTGTCAATAGATAAACGTTTTCGTATATCATCTTTTATTTCATCATCATATTTTACACCATCAATCATATTAAGCGCAACAGCTGATGATGTAAACTGTACCATATTACTATCGGCATATTTACGCAATAGTGAAGTATCAATATTTCTGGCTGATGAAGTTGTTAAAAGTAACTGATTATATATATCCCATAATACTTCTGCTGACTGTAGTTTATTGGCTTCAGTCATCTGCTTTTCTCTTAGAGGCTCAGTAGCACTTTTAAATTTACCGGCATAGAATATCTGTGGTTCTACTTCAAGTTTATCCAAAGTTCCTTTTATGAAAGGCATTTGCATTGACATTCCTTTCCACTCTAACCCACCTGCCTGATTTGCATAAATTGAATCTGCAATATTGGCTATGTAATAAGCTTTCATCGAAATTCCACTACCATATGCATACACAAATTTGCCCGAGGATTTAAACGCCACCAAAGCATTGCGTATTTCCTGGGAGGTAGCAAAATCATTTCCATTTGATTCGGCTTTAATATAAATACCCTTTACACTATTATTATTACTGGCATGATGAATAGTACTAATCAACTGAGATAATGAGATGGGCTGATCCTTCTTAGCAAAAGTCAACTTGTTGACAACATCAAACTGCTCTACATCGCGGAATGTTTGGGAAATATCAATCATCAATACGGCTTTGTCACCAGTAACCTGATCCCCCGATGGTGCCATTGCCGATATAATAAAAAACACAAATATTACAACAAATGCTATTATCGCCAGGAGACTGGCGAAGAATATTTTAAAAAAACTTTTCATTGAGTCTTTTTTATTTTTTCAAATAGATGTATACCTTTTCTCCGCCAACCTTTTTATATTTCCCAGGGGAAATAAAGGCTTCTTATCACCCGATTCTTATTCTCCTGTCCAGGCAATTAACATCAACTCAGCAAATGTACCGATACCAGCCATTTGAGCATGGTTTTTTATTATTACTTTGCAATCTGATGAATTACGCATACCTGCTTATAGGAGGAAACATGGAGGATCGGGAGCACAAGCTCTCAGAAGCTGCCAGATTATTGGAAGAACGTTGTGGAAGTATCATTGACAGGTCGTCTGTATATGAAACAGCTGCATGGGGCAAAACCGATCAGGATGACTTTCTTAATCAGGCACTAATCATAGAAACACGTCTGAATGCAAAAGATTTGTTGAAAGAGCTTCAGGAAATTGAGAACCTTATGGGAAGAAACAGAAAAGAAAAATTCGACCCCAGAATTATCGATATCGATATCATTTTTTTCAATCATGAGATCATCAATGACGAAGAACTCAAAGTTCCCCACCCCGAAATGATAAGAAGAAATTTTGTATTGGAACCTCTCAATGAAATAGCACCAGCTTATATACATCCTGTATTTTATAAAACAGTAAAAGAATTATTGGCAGGCTCCACAGACCTCCTTGCGGTAAAAAAATTAAACACTGTTCTATGAGCTCTCCTTATCACTATATAGCTATTGAGGGTAATATTGGCGCAGGTAAAACCACATTGGGACATATTCTTTCCAAAAAATTAAATGCACGTCTTGTGCTTGAAGAGTTTGCAGACAATCCTTTCCTGCCCAGTTTCTACGAAAATCCAAGGCAAAATGCTTTTCCCCTGGAACTATTTTTTATGGCGGAAAGATATAAGCAATTAAAAGAACTCGTAATAACAAAGGATTTATTTAATAGCACAACCATCTCCGACTATCTCTTCACAAAGTGTCTTTTATTTGCTAAAGTAAATTTATCAGAAGAAGAGTTTAGGTTATATCATAAACTGTATGATATCATCAGGCAAAATCTTATTCTCCCAGATATTCTTATCTACCTGCATGTTCCCGTTCAGCAATTGCAAAAAAATATTCGTAAAAGAAACAGGTCCTATGAACAAAATATTTCTGATGAATATTTAATCAATATTCAGGAGACCTACGTTAATTATATTAAACAGCACAATATAAAAACCTTATTTATTGATGCGCAGAATGCAGACTTCCTAAGCAATGACAAACACATAAAAGTTATACTGGATGCTTTGTCTAATGATTATGAAAATGGCATGCATTATTTTTCACTTCCGTGAAGTAACCTTTTGTAAAAAGCAATCCGTTAAGACAAATAACACCTTAACAACTTCTATAAGAACATAGATAGATAAAGAAAATAATGCTCACGTTATTAAGAGCAACATTATGATTGTACAATAATATATTGTGCTATTTAAAACGAAGAAGTTATTCCTGCAATATGCATTGATCTTTGTATTAGAACCCGTATAATTTACCGGACAATCTATTCCAAAACAGACTCAATATTAATAAGAAAGTTTTCACTATAACTATTAATCAGTAGCCTATAAAACTACTACGCTAATCCTCTCTAAGAGTTAATTTTTACTGGTCAGAAAAGGTAAAGAAAGATGTAAAATCCTGAAACGATTACGGAATAGGTAGTGCATAACCCAGCGCTGAGGTTATCTATTTGTTTCACTCCAAGTGAACATATTAAATACGTTCTATAATTCTTTTAATCTTACTCCAAATCATTCAATTCTGGCAGAAAAGAGAAATCCAATATTCAATCCCTGAATAATCATTAAATGTTACATTGAAAACAGTTAGATGGTTATTCAGATAATAAAAGGGTGAAGTACTAAAAGTACTTTGAAAGCAACGAGAATCACGTGAACGAAAACTTTCTCCGTTAACCATTAGGCACCCGAATAAAGAGGGGCTGTATTGACCTTTTTAATACAGCCTCTCTTTTAAAACTTAAGCATACGCTTCAGTAGGCTCGCAGGTGCATATCAGGTTTCTGTCGCCGAAAGTATTATTTATCCTGCCAACGGAAGGCCAGAACTTATTTTTAGCGACATACGCTAATGGAAAAGCAGCCTGCTGTCTGGTATAAGAATGTTTCCATTCTTCAGCACATACCGTTTGCATGGTATGGGGTGCATTCTTAAGAGGATTATCATTTTTATCGGAAACGCCTGATTCTATCGCAGTAATTTCTTCATGAATACTAATCAATGCATCACAAAAACGATCCAGCTCACCCTTTGATTCACTTTCTGTAGGTTCTATCATTATAGTTCCCGGAACAGGAAAGCTCATCGTCGGAGCATGAAAACCATAATCCATCAATCTTTTAGCCACATCTTCCGCTTCAATTCCCGCAGAAATTTTGAAAGGACGTAGATCAACAATAAACTCATGGGCACAGGTTCCATTCTTTCCCAGGTATAAAATCTTATAATACTTTTCAAGCTTTGCTTTCATGTAGTTGGCATTAAGGATAGCATATGCAGTTGCCTGCCTTAATCCGTTATATCCAAGCATCTTTATATAAGCATAACTAATCAATAATATGCTGACCGACCCATAGGGTGCAGCACTAACTGCTTTTATCTGTTTAGTATTATTATTTATAGCATCATGCCCGGGTAAGAAAGGAGCCAGCTTATCATTCACACAAATAGGTCCAACACCTGGTCCACCACCACCATGTGGAATAGCAAACGTTTTATGAAGATTCAAATGGCAGACGTCTGCACCGATTAATCCCGGTGATGTAATTCCAACCTGTGCATTCATATTAGCCCCATCCATATACACCAAACCACCATTATCATGAATCGCTTTACAGATTTCTTTTATTCTTTCTTCAAATACTCCGTGTGTTGATGGATAAGTGACCATCAATGCCGCAAGAGTATCTTTGTATTGTTCTGCTTTTGCTTTGAGATCAGCCACGTCAATATGCCCTTCTTCATCACTTTTAACCACCACTACTTTCATACCTGCCAATACCGCGCTAGCCGGATTTGTTCCGTGTGCAGAAATGGGTATTAACACAACATTTCTATGTGCTTCTCCCTTATCCTGATGATAGGCTCTTATAGTCAGTAATCCTGCATATTCTCCCTGAGCACCACTGTTAGGTTGTAAGGAGCACGCAGTGAAACCGGTTATATCACATAAATATCTGCTTAGCTCGCTAACTATCTGCTGGTAACCCTCCGATTGATTTACGGGTACAAAAGGATGTAGTTGACTGAATTCAGGCCAGCTTACAGGAATCAATTCAGTAGCCGCATTCAGCTTCATTGTACAGCTTCCCAAAGAAATCATCGAAGTATTTAAGGACAGGTCTTTATTCTCCAGCAGTTTAATATAACGCATCATTTCTGATTCACTATGGTGAGCGTTAAATACACTATGCGTCAGATATGAAGTCTTTCTTTTGAGAGACTCAGGAATATGACTAATCAAAGCCTCATCATCAAATTCTATTGATGCATTATGATTTCCTTTTAGCTCTTCAAATACACTTACAATATCGAGCAGGTCACTTTGAAAAACTGTTTCATCTAAGGAAATACCTATGTAATGATCATCGTAATACCTGAAATTAACCCCTCTTGCTTCTGCAATCTTTTTTACAGATGATGCATTTTCTACTTTAATCCTTAGTGTATCAAAATAATTAATATTGAGTTGTTCGATACCTAATTCATTGAGTTTAGCTGCAAGTGTTGCTGTAAGCGTTGTGATTCGAAGTGCTATGGTTTTTAATCCATCCGGACCATGATATACGGCGTACATGGCCGCCATATTAGCTAATAATGCCTGAGCAGTACAGATATTAGAAGTTGCTTTTTCTCTTTTAATATGTTGCTCACGGGTTTGTAATGCCATACGCAAAGCACGCTGTCCCTGTGCATCAACAGAAACACCAATTATTCGTCCCGGAATACCGCGTTTAAACTCTTCTCTGGTAGCAAAAAATGCAGCATGTGGACCACCAAAACCCATCGGCACACCAAAACGCTGAGCAGAACCAATGGCCACATCTGCCCCTAGTTCTCCCGGAGGAGTTAATAAAGCAAGAGAAAGAAGATCGGCAGCCATCACAACAAACCCACCCACAGCATGCACCTTTTCAATAAACTTGCTATAATCTTCAACAGAACCGTAATCGTTAGGGTACTGTACAAGCGCTCCAAAAAAACTATTATTTATATCTGCTGAAAGATAATCTCCAAAAACAACTTCTATACCTATAGGATTTGCTCTGGTTAAAATCACATCTTTCGTTTGAGGAAATACATTATTATCAACGAAAAAGCGCGGTTGTTTTATCTCATCCGATTTATTAGCATGATGAAATAACATACTCATGGCTTCCGCTGCCGCAGTGCCTTCATCTAACAAAGAAGCATTGGTTAATGGCAATCCGGTAAGGTCAGCTATTACTGTCTGAAAATTTAACAGAGACTCAAGTCGACCTTGCGAAATTTCAGCCTGATACGGTGTGTATTGAGTATACCAGCCCGGATTTTCAAATACATTTCTCAAAATCACACTCGGGGTAATAGTTCCATAATAGCCCTGTCCTATGTATGATCTGAAAACCTGGTTTTTAGCTGCTGTATTTTTCAGTTCCTGAAGAAATTCATATTCACTTTGAGGATGAGGCTCCTTAAGTGGTTGATTAGAAACAATAGAAGAAGGTACAGTGGCATCTATTAATGCTTCCAAATCAGGTTTGCCAATCGTCTTAAGCATTTCCGTGGTTTCCCGTTCATCTGGTCCAATATGTCTATGCTGAAATTCGTTTTGTTGCTTTGTGTAGAGGTTCATAAATGATGAGAATTAAGCGGTTTCAAAAGTTCCGCAAAGTTAAGGCAATACCACTAACTTTTCCAGAACATAATAAACGATAGGACAAAACTCAGCATTCTTTAAAGTAAGCTCTTTCCGCTTTATTAATACGTCTTCGTCAGTATATGGAAAACGTTCACAATCAGACGGACGCACCTCATAAATACTACAATAATTATCTGTTCCAAGAAACGGACATGGAGAAGATTTTACCACATAGTCACCTTCATTATCAAGGCGCAGATAGGTATCAATAAAACTACCTTCCTTCATTTTCAGGTGCCGGGAAATCCTTTTAATATCAGGAGTTTTAAATCTCGGGGAATAACTTTTACAACAGTTTGCGCAGCTAAGGCAATTAATCTTTTCTATCGCCTCCTCATGTAAATCGGGCAGGTGGTTAAGAACTTTATTCTTATCAGCCCGCTGCAAAAATTTTTTGTATATTTTCTTTCTCTCTCCTGATTTTTTTTTCCAGTTATGTAAAATATCCTGCGACATCGCAGCAAAGTTATGAATTAAATCAACCCTATTTGAATAGAATGGTCTATAGCGTCACGGCTATGCTTAAAGTGACATACTTTCACATTTTTTTCTTTGATCCTGGCTATAGCTTCTTTTACCAGCTCCTTTCGCTCATCAACAATATTTCTGAGATAAACACTAACAATCTGTCCGGGAAAGTGCTCAACGACTGACTGATAGATAAATGGGTCCTGCTGCGAATCGTCTCCCAATAAAATAAATTGCTGCTCAGGGAAGGCTTCCAATATTCTGGCTATACGCATAAATTTAGTTCCGTGATTGTTTTGTCCGGTTTTCCATACCTGAGATATTTTTTTCAATTGATTTAATAGATAGATGCCTTTGGGCAACTCATTCTTTGAGGAAAAATCATTGATATAATCATATAGATTCCACTCACTGCTGGATACGTAAAAAAATGGATTGGGCTCAATGGCCGAACCTGCATAAGACAAAGCCTGATAGTGTTTTACAACTCCTTCAAATGGTTGTCTGGTATACGCGTTTTCCGTAAGCAGAACAAACAATCTCTTTCTGAGATTAACAGAATGGGATATCAAAAAGGTGTCATCTATATCGGAAATAACTGAATATTGACTTTTATGAGGAATATACAACTCTGCCTCACTTTTTATTTTACCATAGTAATATTTTACAACACCCTCAGAAAGCACAACTTCCACTTTATGCCAACCTGCTGAAGGCATAACTTCCTGCCTCCACTGCAGTCTGAAAAAACCATCCTTTGCAGAAACAGCTTCTATAGTCCTTCCCTGAAACTCCAACGTAACTTTGGCATTTTCGACAGGTTTTACCATAAATAGCCTGATGAGTGCAAAAGTATTAGTGATAAAATTCTTCCTGTATTTTTTACGGGGTAACGGACTTACAGCAAACACATGACCAAAAACATTTAACTCCCCATTCCCACCATATCCGTTATATACTTTTATTGTAGGACGGCTACTAAGTTTAAAAAAATGGTAAAAAAATTCCTTTATTTTTTTACCTAACGGCAGGGAATGTTTATTGCTAGGAATTATAACAGTTTTAGTCATCCGTGTATTTTTTGTTTTCAATTATCGGATGAAGCACCCGATAATCATTTCCTATGTATTAATGTTTTTATTGATGTTCCTTATTATAATGATGATATAAAAATATCCAAATGACGATTTTATTCGTAATAAATCCCAACTCTGGCGCAGGCGGCAACAAAGAATGGGAGAATATTATCAACGACCATTTCAACTCCAACGATTTTCAATGTCTTTTTTATTATCTGGAAGACAGCAATGAGGAGGCATCAATAAGGCACCTTATAGAAAAATTTAAGCCAGCCACTATTGTAGCCGTTGGAGGTGATGGTACTGTATCTGTTGTAGCCAAAATTGTACTTTCAACAGATATATGTCTTGGCATCCTTCCTGCTGGATCGGCTAACGGGATGGCTAAAGAACTCAACATTCCGGAAAATCCTGAGGCTGCTATGGCAATAATAGCTACAGGCTATACCAAAAATGCAGACGTTATAAAAATCAATGATGAATATATATGTCTGCATTTAAGCGATATAGGCTTAAACGCAAAACTCATCAAACATTTTGAAGAAGGAAAAATAAGAGGAAAACTGGGCTATGCTACAAAAATCCTCAAAACACTGTGGACCAAAAGTAATATGTCCGTTAGTATAACAACAAGTAAAGAAAAATCTACACATGCAGCGCTGATGGTTGTATTGGCGAATGCCACAAAATACGGAACCGGAGCAGTGATTAATCCGGAAGGCAATTTATATGATGGTGAGTTTGAGGTGGTGATCATGAGAAGACTGGCCATTTCTGAGCTATTTAAGATGTGGTTTAGACCTCAACCTTTTAACCCCAGAAAAATCAGAATATTTAAAGCAACATCAGTAAAAATTGAGACTAAAAAAAAGATGGATTTTCAGGTAGATGGTGAATACCTGGGTAAAACCTCTTATGTGGATGCTATCATTCAACCCGGACAATTAAAACTAATAGTGCCTAATACTTAGAATATTATAATTAAATCCTAAGTCATCTACCAAGTTCTCTCTGCCTATTTAAAACAACAACCTCTATCATAATTCTACAGATACTTAATAACGTTTAAAGTGTTTTTTCGGGCTGGTTGTGTACAATGTAAACACTGTTTAATGCTTTACATCAAAACAACACGGTCGCTTATAGAAATGCTAGTTATACCCTATTATCCAGTCCTATTTAAACCAGAATAATACCTCTATTTAATCAGACATTTTTCAACCGCACATTTTCCCATTTTAAAAGACATATACTTAAAAGCAGTAAGCAATAAATAACTTCTGCCAACCTCTTAATCGCATGAAAAAGATACTTCAATTTTACATCCTTCTCCAGGCGCTGTTACAATATGCATATTACCGTTAATTAATTCCAATCTATGCCTGATATTCTTCAAACCTAGTCCAGAATTACATTTTGACACTTCAAATCCTACTCCATCATCTTCCACCTCTATATGAACGGTATTAGTAGTCTGCCTTATTTCAATCTGCACATGTTCGGCTCTTGAATGTTTAAGCATATTGTTAAGTTGCTCCTGCATGATTCTGTAAACCATCAATTTTTTCATTTCTGATAGTTTATTCTCATCAAAATCATCAATAAATAAATTGATTTCTATATTTTTTATCTGTTGAATACTTTCGATCAGCTCACGGATTGAAGCCACCAAACCTATATCTTTTAGCGTAGGGGAAATCAGCGATCGAGACAATCCTCTTATTTCATTGATAACCTCCATAACATAGCTTGAACTTTTTTTAAGCATCTCATCTTTTGAAGCAGGATTTACAAGTGCATGATCAAGATACAATTTAACCACACCTAATAATTGATTGACATTATCATGCAATTCCTCCCCTATCTTTTTCCGTTCTCCTTCCTGCGCATTAAAAACTTCAATAGCCAGCAGATTTTTATGATTCAGCCTTTCTTCAATAAGATCATACTGCAGCCGACGCTGCCGCCGGAACAATTTTCTACTTATGAAAAAGATGATTACAGAAGATATAAAAATGAATATTAGCCCCTTATACAACTGTAGTTTGCTAAACAAAACAGGATTACTACCTGCAAGATTTTTAAACAGCGTATCAGTTGTTACAATCCACAATACACCAAACAGTAAAAAGATAAGGCTTAACTGCGTTGGTGGAGATAATTTATAACGGGCCATTTGTTTAAGATAGGAATTATGTTTAACATTCAGTATATCTTCGCGCTATGCATTATGTTTCTGTAGAAGGACTGACAAAATCATATGGAATTAAGCCACTGTTCAGCAACATTTCCTTTCATATAGAAGAAGGAGATAAGATTGCACTCGTCGCAAGAAATGGAAGTGGAAAATCTACTTTATTAAAAATTCTTTCTGGCAAAGAAACACCTGATAGCGGCACCGCATGGATACACAAAGATGTTACTGTAGCCTTGTTTGAACAGGAACCACAGTTTATTGAGAATCAATCGATCTTAGATAATATATTTAATCATCAGCATCCCGTAATCAATGCCATCAAGAAGTATGAAGAAGCGATGGATTCAGGCGATGAAAATCTTATCGGCAGTGCCTTTGTAATGATGGATGATCTGAGTGCCTGGGATTTTGAAAATAAGGTACATCAGATATTAGGCAAACTAAATATACATCAGCTCCACCAGCAGGTATCTACATTAAGCGGAGGACAGCGTAAAAGAGTAGCGCTCGCCAAAACGCTTATTGATATAGGCTTTGAACATCGCCATGTTCTGCTGATTATGGATGAACCAACCAATCATCTCGACATTGAAATGGTAGAGTGGCTTGAACATTATCTATCACAGGAAAAAGTGACTTTGCTGCTGGTCACCCATGACCGTTATTTTCTTGATAATGTATGTGAAGAAATATGGGAACTGGATCAAAGCAATATGTTTGTCTATAAAGGCGATTATGAAAATTACCTCGACAAAAAAGCTTTGCGTAATGAAAGTGAGCTTGCCAGCATCGACAAAGCAAAAAACCTGTATAGAAAAGAGTTAGAGTGGATAAGAAAACAGCCCAAAGCCAGAACAACCAAATCAAAAAGCCGAATTGATGCCTTTAGCGATGTAGAAGCAAAGGCCAAAAAAAAGGTCGAGGATCAGGATCTGCTGTTACAGGCAAAGATGACGAGATTAGGAGGGAAAATAATGGAACTGAAAAAAGTGTATAAAAGCTATGGTGACAAACAAATTCTCTCCGGCTTTGACTATACTTTTAAACGTGGAGAAAGAATAGGTATAATAGGTAAAAATGGAGCGGGTAAATCTACATTTCTAAACATAATTCAGGGGATAGAACAGGCTGATAGCGGCAAAGTGAATGTCGGAGAAACAATTGTATTTGGCTACTACTCACAAAGCGGTTTAAGTATAAAAGAAGACATGCGTGTGATAGAATTTGTAAAAAATATTGCCGAAAATTTTCCGCTGGCCGACGGAAGCACACTAAGCGCATCGCAATTCCTTAACCTGTTTCTCTTTCCTCCAGAACAACAGTATACTTATCTTTCCAAACTTAGCGGAGGAGAGAAAAGACGTCTACACCTGCTTTCATTATTATTCAGAAACCCAAATTTCCTTATTCTGGATGAACCCACTAATGATTTAGACCTTCCTACTTTAGGGGTATTGGAGAATTTTTTGAGCGAATACCAGGGATGTTTATTGATCGTATCACATGACCGGTATTTCATGGACCGGTTAGTAGATCATCTTTTTGTTTTTGAAGGAAACGGAGAAATATCAGATTTTCCGGGCAACTACAGCCAGTACAGAGTGGAAACAAGTACTCGTACCGGTAATTCTAATAAAAAAGAGGTCAACAAAGCAGCTTCTGCAGAAGAAGAAAAGTCTTTAATTATAAACACCCCTTCAATTCCTTCTGAAAAAAGGAAACTATCCTTTAATGAAAAACGCGAGTGGGAATCTTTACAAAAAGAACTGGCCGCTCTTGATAAAGAAAAAACTGCTATTCATGAAAAGATTAATTCCGGATCATTACCTTATGAAGAGTTAATCGCACTTTCTGGAAAAATCGGGGAAATTACTGCCCTTATTGATCAAAAAGAATTGCGATGGCTTGAGCTCAGTGAAATAGCCGGATAATATACATAGTAATTGCTTGGCTTAACCAAAACTAAATGCACTTATGAAGTATGTATTCAATTACATTCTACTCGTATTGTATGTAAATGGATTTGCCCAGGAACAAACGACAGCATTAGAAGTAATTAAACAGATTGAAAAAAGCTTTATCTCCATTGGTTTGCAACCACCATTTCACAATTATTATCTGCAAACTATTCCTGTCTATCAGGACTCTTTAAATAAAGTACAATTATCAGTAGATAATAATATATTAAAAAAAGATACTGATTTTGTTGTTACCCATAACTCAACATTTAATGTATCCTTTGCTGCCAGCGAGGTACTATTCGTAGGATACGGCCTTAGCGACTCTACCCGTGACGACTACAAAGATGTAAATGCAAGGGGAAAAATTGTAATGGTATTTCCGGGTGCGGAATACAAAGTTGTAAAAGGTAAAAAGATAGAAGGCCATATTCCTGATCACCACACTCTTCAACAAGCTGCTCAGAAAAATGGAGCCATCGCATTATTAATTACTGATAAAAATTTTCCTCGTCTACCTGATGCTGCTACAGGACCAATATATATGAAAGATGCGCAATGGGAAGGAGTACCTAATACATTTATTATATCTGATTCAGTAGGTAGAAAAATCATGGGGACTGACTACTATATAGCACAGCGGATTATGAAAAACACCCCTCCTCCTCCCAAGAGTTGTTACACCACTGTTAAGCTGGAGCTTGATAAACGTACTGAAAGACTGGAAAAAAACAATGTAGCCGGAGTAGTTCCGGGAACAAACAATACAGATGAATTCATATTGATATATGCACCAACTAGTAGCTCCTACGTTAATGAACTGATCAGCTTAGCTCGTGAATTTACTGAATCCATTCGCGCAGGACACTCCCCTAAGCGCACTGTACTGTTTGCAGCAGTGTTTGATCATGAAGTGGGGATTAAACAATTACTAAACAATAGTGGATTCACCTCAGATAAACTTGTAGCAACGTTTAACCTTGCTGATGAAACACAGCAAATATCCTATGAACATATCAGCAAAGCAGCTAATATGGATTAAAGAAGTTGTAATAAACTTATCCAAAAACCTTTTTCAGGATATCCGTTACTCTGGCAGCCGGATTTTCTCTGATATTTTTTTCCTCGATGGCTACCTGATGGAAAATGCCTGATAATGCTCTTTCGGTTACGAAGCCGGTAAGATCGGTATTAATCTTATTAAATGTTGTGGGAAGCTTATTATATGTTTCAAAAACATCCTTCCAATATTTTGTAGCATCAGTTTTTTGAAGAGCTGTTTCAATGACAGGTCTGAAAGCATCTGTCAATCCAGAAGTTGTCTTTGTTTTTAAATATGATGTCGCCGAGGTATCGCTACCCTTTAATATACCTACAGCATCCTGAATACTCATTGATTTTATAGCATCAATAAAAATAGGTGCGGCGGATTTGGATGCATCCTCTGCAGCTCTGTTCATAGAAAGGATGGCTTTATCTACCAGATTACCCATTCCAATCCCTCTTAATGTAGACTCTACTTTTTTAGCTTCTTCAGGCATCAATACCTTAATAGCAGCATTGGCAAAAAAACCATTTGCTGCAGAGAGTTTATCTGAACTGTTCTTAGCGCCTACAGATAAAGCCTCTTTAAGACCAGCTACGATATCCTCATTTGAAAGTCCGCCACTTCCTTTTTTTCCTAACATGCCGCTCGCTTTTTTCAGGAAGTCGCTCCCACTACTGCTTTTTTCCTGCGCACAAGAGATTAGAGAAACACATAACAGAAGAGGTAGTACAAGTTTTTTCATATTTGTCAGATTAGAATTACCAGATTGGGTAACAATATAACGACTTATCCGCCAAATTATTTGTTAACCTTTGATGGTTAGTCCTTATTTTTGGTTCAAACACCATGACAATGAAGAACATAGCATTAGTGTCACTTTTTATTGCAATTTCTATGGCCGCTGTAGCACAGTCCGGCAAATCTGAAAAAAAGAAAAAAAAGAATAAGAAAGAAGAACCTGTTCTTGTGACACCTGTGCCTGTTATGCAAAATGCACTGGACTCATTCAGTTATGCTCTTGGATTGAGTATGGCTTCATTTTATAAAGAACAAGGTATAGACAGCATCAATTCAGTATTGGTGAACAAAGCATTAACAGATGTAAGATCAGGAGAAAAACCACTCCTTAGTGAAACGGATATCAATAATGCAATAATGTCTTATATGCAGGCAGCAAAGAGCGCTAAAGCCGAAGGAGAAAAGAAAGAAAGTAAAGCGTTCTTAGACTCCATAAAACAAGTTCCCGGAATAGTGGTTTTACCCAGTGGTCTGATGTATAAAATAATCACAGACGGCAGTGGTGAGAAACCCGGACCATCCGACAAAGTAAGAGTTCATTACCACGGCAAACTCAGAACAGGAAAAGTTTTCGATAGCTCTGTTGACAGAGGACAACCGATTGATCTGACAGTTGACGGTGTTATACCCGGATGGACCGAAGCCCTTCAACTGATGCCTGTTGGTAGCAAATGGGTACTATACATTCCTTCTGACCTTGCTTATGGTGACAATGGCGCGGGAGCTGATATTAAACCAGGCAGCGCATTGATGTTTGATGTAGAACTTCTTCAAATAGTAAAATAATTACTTATATAGTTTCTCATAATACTCTTCTGCCATTCTTCCAGATTCAAATCGAATCCTGACATCGCGCATGCCATTTTTGGCAATTTGCCTCCACGTGTCGTGATCATCGTAATAAAGTGGAAGAATGTCATTTTCGAGTATTTCGTATAACTTATTGAGGTCATAATAATCCTGCTGCTGTACACTCATGTTAGCATAATCTCCCTGTGGAACAACAAAACCGTTGTTTCCATGATCAATAAATTCGGGTATCCATCCATCATCAGTTGAAAAATTCACAGCGCCATTCATGGCTGCTGTCATTCCGCTTGTTCCCGATGCTTCTCTGGGAACACGCGGATTATTCAACCATACATCAGCGGCCTGTTTAAGTCGTCGCGATAAAGTGAGTTCATAACCAGTAAGAACTGCAATATTTTTATACCGTTTACTTAAATGAATGAGATTATTAAATTCATCAATCGCCGGATAATCCATTGGATAAGGCTTACCCGCCCAAATAATCTGAACTGGATATTTTTTATTAGATAGAAGTTTTTCGAAACGGGTAATATCTTCGGCTATGAGTTGTGAGCGCTTGTATGCGGCAAATCTTCTGGCCCACACTATCGTAAGAACATGCTGGTCAAAAATTTTACCAGTCTGGTCTGCTACAATTTCAAAAGCTCTCTTTTTCAGATATTTTTTTCTATCGTCCCACAAATCATCCGCCCCTTCATCAGCATACTTATACAATTGTTTATCTGACCAATACCTCCAGTTTTGAGCATTAGTGATGGATACTATAGGACATACCCCAGGATATTTTTCCCACATCAGTCGTGATACTTCACCATGCAGCGCTGACACCCCATTCGCTATCTGCGCAAACCTTAATGCCACCAGCGAATGGTTAAACAATCCGTCAGATATCCCTGTAATAGCCCTCACTTCGTCCAAACCCATTCCGCAGAAATAACTCATCTTTTGACAGAGATAAATATCATGTTTTTCATTGCCTGCTTCTTCTGGAGTATGTGTGGTAAATACAAGCCGTTTTTTGATTTCATCTACGTTACCGTATTTTTTGTATAAATAAAAAACAGAAGAAACACCATGAGCTTCATTAAGATGGTAACGCTCAGGATTAAAACCTAATTCATCAACCAATTTAGCTCCCCCCACACCCAACAATATAAACTGAGCTATTTTGGTAGCCACATTTGCATCATATAAACGATGCGTAATTGTTTGTGATACATGATCATTCTCAGGCAGATCAGTGCTTAACAAAAAAAGAGGCGCCGTTTTAAAAGTTTCCGGATTTAGATATAAAACTTTCACCCATACAGGGTGATCATGAATAAGTATCTGATATTTTATTCCGGTTTCTTCAAGAAAAGAGTAGTTTTTCTCCATCCAGCTAACCTGCAAGGTTTGATCCTGATTTCTGAACTGATCATAATAACCATATTTCCACAGAATGCCTATGCCAATTAAATTCTGCTTTAACTCATAAGCACTTCTCAAATGGGATCCTGATAAAAAACCCAATCCCCCACTATATATTTTCAAAGGTTGATGAATCGCAAACTCCATTGAAAAATAGGCGACTTTCTTAGCATAACGATCATCAATTTTATACGGAATCTGATAATTAGTAAAACTCATTATTTGCGTGAGGTTTTAGTTGGTTTGTTAATCTTTTTCGGATAGGTTCCTTCAAAAAAACAGGTAATACCTCTATAAGCACCACAGCCTTCTACCTCTTTCATTACCACCGATGTATTGGTGAATGTAAATTCCAGCGAACAAGGATTTCCTATTATACTGTACACAGCCTTTTTAGGAGAAATAAATCGTGCGGTTCCCTTAAGCTCTCCGACACATTCCCCCTTTTCCTTTTCAAAATGAACAAAAAAGACGATTTCAGAAGATTTCTTTGCATCTCTAAAAGAAATAAAATTCTTTTTATTGACTACATAATCTCCTGTGTGTTTATTTTTCTGCGGTAGTGTATCAATTGGATTATAAACATTTTCAATAACATCCTCATTCGGTTCTGAAAATATCAGTGTAAACTCCTTTGCCGCACTATTATAGATATATACTTTTCTCCTAAAACTTATTTTTCCCGGTGCTAGTTTCTTTTCTTTATAAGTATTAATCTGATATTTTTTATCAAGCGTTCCGTAGCTGGTAGTATAATCATCAAACCCTTTGTTAGTAAGGGATAACATATTTAGAAAATGATCAGACTGATCAAAAACAGCTACATAGGCCATTCTTTTCATCCCCACAACAGCTTTAAGAAAGATATAGGTCTCCTTGCCCTTTTCAGATACCTTACCTAAAGGGTAAATTTTGGGAGTGGCTTTGCCAAAGTCTTTATTAAAAACTGAATCCGGAACAAATTGTGTAAACAACGGGTAAGCGATAACAATAGAATCGGGCAATTTTTTTATCATTACAGAATCTGCTACTGAATAAGGCAGCGATACAGAAGGGAAAAAATCTAAAAAATCAACCACTTCTACCGGCTCATCACCTGTTCTGGATATCTTTTTTTTATCCTTACAGCCAGCTATAATTATCGCCATGAAGCAAAGCATCAACAAACTTCTATTCATAAATCAATGTATTTACAAGCGCATCACGCTCCACTTCTTTTAGCTAAAAGTAATAAGATAGACCTACCTATGAAAATAATGTGCCTATTTTAATTTGCCATTTTTTTAGATTTGCCTAAATTTAATTTTAGATTTATAAAACAAGAGGGATTGAAGACCAGGCACTAAGTCTTGTTATCCTTTAAAAACATACTGATGAAAGTTTCATCAAGCAAAGAGAATTACCTAAAAGCTATATATCACCTTCAGGAAGCGGATGGCAGCGTAAGCACTAACGCTTTGGCAAAAGAATTAGACACCCGTGCAGCCTCAGTAACAGACATGTTGAAAAAACTGAAATCGCAAAAACTATTGCTTTACGAAAAATATCAGGGTTTCAGATTAAGCCCTGACGGCCATAAGCTGGCAGTGCAGATTATCAGGAAACATAGACTATGGGAATGTTTTCTGGTAGAAAAACTAAATTTTGGGTGGGAAGAAGTACATGATGTAGCAGAAGAACTGGAACATATTAACAGTAAAAAACTTATTGATCGTCTGGATGAGTTTCTCGGCTTCCCAAAGTCAGATCCGCACGGCGACCCTATTCCCGACATACACGGAAAATTTTCTCATAAAAAACAGGCAAGCCTGTTAGAGCTACCAATACATAAGACAGGAACGGTTAGCAGTATCAGTGATCAGTCTACTGAAATGCTTGATCTATTAAAGCATAAGGGAATTTCTCTCGGAACCAGACTTGAAATCAAGAAAAAATTTTCGTTCGACAATTCACTAGAGCTAAAAATAAAAAATGGTTCGGCCATTACTATTAGCGAAGTGGTTGCCAAAAATGTTTTTGTAACGCATGAAGAATAATTTATCTGAGCGATCGCTTAGTGAAGTTCACGGTACGGTAAATACCGGGGTGAATGGAAGATGGAAAAAAATCCTGGCATTTTTAGGTCCTGCTTACCTAGTGAGCGTTGGCTATATGGATCCGGGTAATTGGGCTACCGATATAGCGGGTGGAAGTAAGTTTGGCTACAAATTACTCTGGGTGCTGTTAATGAGTAATATTATGGCTTTGTTATTGCAAAGTCTCTCTGCCAGATTAGGAATTGTCCGTCAGCGTGATCTTGCTCAAGCCAATCGTGAATTATACCCTCGTCCGGTTAATTTTCTTCTTTATATATTGGCGGAAGTGGCTATAGCTGCTACAGATTTAGCTGAAGTACTGGGAATGGCCATTGGCATTCAGTTACTCACGGGATTGCCTTTAATATGGGGAGTAGGTATTACAGTATTGGATACTTTTCTTTTATTGTACCTCCAAAAGCTGGGGATGAGAGCGATGGAAGCTTTTATTATTGTACTGGTGGGTATTATAGGACTTTCATTTCTGGCAGAAATCATACTTGCCAAACCTGCTATCGGTGAGGTAGCCAGTGGTTTAATCCCCTCTCTCCCTAACGATGAAGCCTTATACATAGCTATTGGCATTATTGGTGCCACAGTAATGCCCCATAATCTATACCTGCATTCTGCATTAGTGCAAACGAGAAAAATAAATACTGACAGCAGTAGCATCAAGCGGGCATTAAAATGGAATTTTATTGACCTGGCCATTGCTCTTAATATTGCTTTTCTGGTTAATGCCGCAATACTTATACTGGCCGCATCAGTATTCTTTAAAACAGGAAGAACCGATGTAGCGGAAATTCACGATGCACATCAATTACTCGCCCCACTGCTGGGAACAGAAATCGCGCCTGTTTTATTTGCAATCGCATTAATTGCCGCGGGACAAAGTTCAACCGTAACAGGCACATTAGCAGGACAAATCGTAATGGAAGGTTATCTCCGGTTAAAACTTAACCCTATATTAAGAAGATTGATAACACGTATGGTGGCCATCATACCAGCCACTATCGTTATCCTCATTTATGGTGAAAACCGTGTTGATGGCTTATTGATATTTAGCCAGGTAATACTCAGTATGCAATTAGGTTTTGCCATTATTCCACTTATTCATTTTGTAAGCGACAAAAAAACCATGGGAGAGTTTGCTATTAAGCCAATTGTAAAATTTGCAGCCTGGACGATTACAGTAGTACTAGTGTATTTGAATATTCAACTGTTCTATGCAGAAGTGACTACATACTTCAACGAAACAGATAGTTCTCTTGCAGGTAAAATATCTATTATTGTCGGATCAGCAGGATTAGTAGTCTTATTGATTTACACGCTGGTATACCCTGTTATCAAACAGCGAAGATCTGCTATTTCAAAAGATGTTTAAGGCGACTGAATGTTTCGGGTTTTATTTCCAGATATGAAGCCAGAATTTTTTGGGGTACGCGCTGAATCATCTGAGGGTGCGATTGCATATAAAGTACAAAGCGTTCACGCGTTGTGGTATTTAACTGATTAAAGTATTTTTTATCTTTTTTAATAAAGAAATTTGTCATCATTTCTCTTGCTAATTTTTCTGCAACAGGAACATTTCCAAAAAGCAATTGAACTTTATCGTACCTAATCGATATTACTAACGAAGGTTCTATGGTTTCTATAACAAATGTTGAAGGTAACCGGTGATGAAAAGATAATTCTGACTGGATAATATGTCCTTCAGTAGCCAGCTGAAAAGTTTTTTCTGATTTTTCTATTAATGCAAATTTTCTGATCAGCCCTTTAACTACAAGATTCAGGTAATTATCTGTTTCTCCATATTTGAGTAATTGTTCACGCTTTCCAAATCTGCGCAGTTCAAGATAAGGCAGAAATGAATTTATTTCCTTTTCAGTAATATTTACATACCTGGAAATAAAACTGAAAATATACGCTGAATAATTATTAACCTCATTAATATGATTTTCCATACTATATCGATGAAACAGTAGTAGAAGAATTACGCGTACGTAATAAATGCTTGAGTCTGCTAAAAGTTTCAGGTTGAATATTCAGATACGAAGCAAGATATTTTTGTGGCACCCTTTGAAACAATTCACTATTTGTGTTAACAAACCGAACAAACCTTTCCTGTGTATTATAAAGTACACGTTCAATATCCCAGCTTTCTTTCTGTAAAAAAAGATCTGTTATAATCAGCCTTCCCATTCTTTGCCACTTGATATCTTTTTCATACAAACTTTCTATCTTTTGAATATGAAAAGACAAAAAGGTTGTAGGTTCGATCGTTTCCACAATATACCTTGACCGTTCACCTGATAAATAGGAAACAGATGAACTGATCAATTCCCCTTCTTTGGCTAATTGCGTAATCACCTCATCATCACCCCTGTAGAAGTATTTTCTGGCCAATCCTCTGATGATAAAATTAAAATACTCTTCTCTCTCTCCAAGATCGATGAGTTTAACCTTTTTATCATAAGTTCTTACAACAGCTACCTCCATGATTTGCTGTAAGTCTTCATCAGAAAGCGGACCAAACCTGCTTAAATATTCTTTCAAAGCTTTAACCATGCATGCAAGATAATTTTTATATACGAAACAGGGGGTAGACCTACAATTATATGATAATACTAAGGAGTTATATGTAGTTAAATGTTTTATTTCTATTTATTTTTACAACTATCAAAAAATCAGCAGGTTCAATGAAACAAAAAATCAAAGTAACAAATCCGGTTGTAGAACTGGATGGTGATGAAATGACACGCATCATCTGGAAATTCATTAAAGACAAGCTTATTCTTCCCTACATGGATGTAGATATCAAATATTTTGATCTGGGTATGGAATATCGCGACAAAACCAACGATCAGGTGACTATTGATGCTGCAAATGCAATCAAAGAAGTAGGCGTGGGTATAAAATGCGCAACAATCACTCCTGACGAAGCTCGTGTTAAAGAATTTAATCTAAAACAAATGTGGAAGAGCCCTAACGGGACTATCCGCAATATCCTTGATGGCACTGTATTCAGAGAGCCTATAGTTATTAAAAATGTACCCAGACTAGTAACCAACTGGTCTGCACCAATCATTGTTGGACGCCATGCTTTCGGTGATCAATACCGCGCTACTGATACCGTAATAAAAGGAAAAGGCAAGTTGACCATGACTTTTACACCTGAAGAAGGTGGAGAACCACAAACATTTGAGGTCTTCAACTTTAAGGGAGATGGTGTAGCCATGTCTATGTATAATACGGATGAAAGTATTAAAGGTTTTGCCAGAAGCTGTTTTAATATGGCACTCAGCAAAAAATGGCCACTTTATTTGTCTACCAAAAACACCATCTTAAAAAAGTATGATGGCCGTTTTAAAGATATTTTCCAGGATATCTATGAAAATGAATTTAAACCTCAATTCGAAGCAGCCGGTATTGTTTACGAACATCGACTGATAGATGATATGGTGGCGAGCGCGCTAAAGTGGAACGGCAACTTTGTTTGGGCTTGTAAAAACTATGACGGTGACGTACAGAGCGATACCGTTGCACAGGGATTTGGTTCACTCGGGCTGATGACATCTGTACTGGTAACTCCTGATGGAAAAACGCTGGAAGCAGAAGCCGCCCATGGCACTGTTACCCGTCACTATCGTGATCATCAGGCTGGAAAACCTACCAGCACTAATCCTATAGCTTCAATTTTCGCCTGGACTCGTGGGTTAGCTTTCAGAGGAAAACTTGATGGTAACCAGGAGTTGATTGACTTCTGTAATACACTGGAAGCGGTATGTATTGAAACTGTAGAAAGTGGAAAGATGACCAAGGATCTTGCAGTAGCTATTCATGGTAACAAAGTGAAACATGGAGAGCATTTTCTTTATACAGAAGAATTTCTGGAAGCTATTGATCAGAATTTAAAGAAGAAATTCTAATACGATGAGCGAGCAAAGCTATATCTGCATTTTGCAAACAAAAAGGATATAGTGTATATGCGCTTCAGCAGTTAACTTGTTCAATCAACGGCCTGGTGATAATTATTTCATCAGGCCGTTTTTATGTGTTCTCTTTTTATGACAAAAGATTGATGTAGAAAATAGGGCATTCACTTCATTATGACCTTGTAGACAACCCCATAAATCCATGACAATCAATAACTAAAACAAAAAAGGCCGGTTCTGATGAACCGACCTTTATATGTTTAAATCGCTAAAATTATTTAGCGATAACAGAATCAATAACAGCAGTAGCTGAATCAATTACAGCAGCAGCTGAATCGATAACAGCAGCAGCAGGAGCTTCAGGAGCTAATACAGTAGTATCTGTAGTTGTTTCTGAATCAGTAGTAGCATCTGTGCAAGAAGCTGCAAAAGCGCCTATTGCTAATACGAAAAGAATCTTTTTCATGTTCTTTTTTTGAATTAGTTTTTGAAGAATGATTTTGTGTTAATACTACTACTTAAAAAAGGTAACCCTCCGACCGGAAAAAAAGTTAAAATATTTTAAAAGGGGTTACTTCTTCCTATTTTCGGTATTAAATAAGGTTGCAGAGTGAAATCAGACCCGACAGAATTAGGTTTACTGGAAGGATTGGCATTAAACGACAGATCGTCAATTGAAACAATATATGCCAGGCATTTTGGAATGATCCAATCGATGATTATTAATAATAATGGTTCATCCGATGATGCCAGAGATATTTTTCAGGAAGGAATGATTGTGTTATACGAAAAGGTCAAAACACCAGGGTTTGAACTGAATTGCCTGATAAAAACTTATCTCTATTCAGTTTGCAGAAGATTATGGTTAAAGCGGTTAAGTCAGTCTAACAGGTTTATCCCGGAAGTGAAAAACCTCTCTGACACCATAGCTGTTGAAGACGATCTTGATATTCATGAACAAAGAGATGCCGATTATCAGATGGTAGAAAAAGCGTTAGGAAGTCTTGGAGAACCCTGCAAAAGTCTCCTTGAAGCTTTTTATCTGCAGAAAAAGAATATGAATGAGATAGCCGCATCCTTTGGTTATACAAATCCGGAAAATGCGAAGAACCAGAAGTATAAGTGTTTAATGCGGTTAAAGAAATTGTTCTTCTCTGAATATAAAATCAATAGTGTGCAATGAATCAGGTAGAATTACTAGAAACCATTGAAAAGTTTTTGAGAGGTGAAATGTCATCACAAGAAAAACTTGAATTTGAAGAACTTCGCAAAACAAATGCAGAGGTAGACCAACTTGCAGTGGAGCATGGTGTATTTCTTCACCAACTTGATAAGTTTGGGGAGAATAAACAATTGCGCACGACCCTGCATGACATTCATAATGACCTTGTGGATAAAGGACATATCAAAGAAACTACCTCAAGAGCTGTCATCCGTCAGCTTTGGAAAAAACATAAAAGAGTAATGGCTGTTGCGGCTTCCATTGCTGGTATTACAACAATGCTCATCGCCGGAATGGTTTCTTATTACTCCCGAAAAGCTAATACTGCTGAATTACTACAATTAAGCAAGAAGTTTGAAAACACTGAAAGAAAGGTAAACGCCCTTAAACAACAGGTGGAAAGCGATAAAGTAATTGAAGAAAAATCACCAGCTAATATCCCTGTTAAATCAGGTGGTACTGGCTTTCTGATTGATGGCAGAGGCTTTCTGGTTACCAACGCGCATGTGGTAAACGGCTCCTCTACTGTGGTAGTACAGAATAATAAGTCGCAGGAGTTCAGAGCGAAAATTGTGCATATTAACGAGGGAAATGATATTGCCATTCTTAAAATTGAGGATAACGATTTTAAATCTTTTACGCATCTTCCCTATGGTTTGAAAAAAAGCGGAGCGGAGTTGGGTGAACAGCTATTTACGTTAGGTTATCCCAGAGAAGAAATCGTATATAATGAAGGATATATGAGCGCCAAGACAGGTTTTAATGGCGATACCATCACCTGCCAGATTGGTGTTCAGGCAAATCCGGGGAATTCCGGAGGACCTGTTTTTAATAAAAACGGAGAAATTATCGCTATTATCAATACCCGGCAGGCGCGCGCAGAAGGAGTGGTTTTTGCTATAAATGCACGCAATATCATTACTTCAGTGAATGCTTTAAGCAAGGACAAAAATGCCTGGCCTGAAAAAGATTCTGTAACAACTATCAGACTTCCACATTCTTCTTCACTAAAAGGTCTGGACCGTGTGCAGCAAATCAAAAAAATACAGGATTGTGTATTTATGGTTAAAAGTTATTGATGATTATCTTATATCATAACTTATCATACCGTCAAAAGAGTATTATTTTCTTCCCTAATAAAAATGCATAAATATCATTTTTATTAATCAGCATAATTAATCTCAACAAGAAGTAAGGCTACTACTTATCTTATATAAGCGACAACCAATATTTAAGTATGGTTACATTATTCGCTATTATTTATTTAACATAGGTAGCAAATAAAAAAAGCGACCAGAATCCTAATGATCAAGAGTTCTAGTCGCTTAATAAAAAAAGTAACACTATAAAATCATTTCAACAATCCAATAGTAATAAATCGATGATCGATCGTTTAAAATGTGAGTGGTTATTTCCAGAGACTGGTTGGGTATTCTCCTGCGCTTATCAACTTATTCAGGCTTTCTTTCACTTCAGGAGCATCTTCTTTATAAGTTACTCCAAACCATTGTGCTGATGTAGGTATCACTTTAATAGCACCTACTTTATCATTAATAAACTTATCTGCAACAATCGGAATAAAAAATTCAGACTTAGGCGTATTGATATCTTTATCCAAAAATTCACTGAACAACTTCTCTGAATAATCAAAAACAGAAGTATCAAAACACCAAAAGTTCATGGAAACCTGAGAATCACGCGAAAGTTCACGAGGGGTCTGATCGTCTTCACAAACTATTTTTCCATCTTTCTCAGATATATTCAACCTTTCCGCTATAGAAGTCAGATTGTTATTACTATCTGTCTGGCACACACCTCTGTTTACTGTTCCATTGTCAGAAAGTGTTTTTAATAACTCATATCCTATAATAGAATATGTTGTAGCATTAGCAGATGAAGTTAAAAACTCATATGCTTTTACAAATGCATCCTTACCATAAAAGTCATCAGCATTGATTACCGCAAAAGAATCCTTTACAGCATCTTTAGCACAAAGAACCGCATGTGCCGTTCCCCATGGTTTTGTTCTGTCAGCTGGCAGTTGTCGGCCGCCTAAAAAAGCTTTCAGATCCTGAAACACATAATCTGTTTCTACTTTACCATTCAGCTTAGGTTCAAAAGTTTTTTTAAAATCATTAGCGAATTCTTCACGAATGATAAATACCACTTTTTTAAATCCTGCCCTGATAGCATCATAAATAGAATATTCCATTATAGTCTCACCGGAAGGACCAAAGGCTTCCACCTGTTTCATACTTCCATACCGTGAGGCCATTCCAGCCGCGAGAATTAATAGAGTTGGTTGCATTAATTGTAATTTTAATTTTTTCAGTCACGAATGTATAAAAAACCCCTGATACAATCCATAGGCCAACAAACGTTTGCAGCATCAGGCATCCACGTTAGCACTTTAAGGCTGGATATGGTGCACCCTCATGTATCCGGCAATAAATTATATAAACTAAAATATTACCTGGAAGAAGCGGCTGAACTTGGCAAAAAGGGCATTATCAGTTTTGGTGGAGCGTATTCAAACCACCTGGTGGCCTTAGCTTTTGCCTGTAAAGAAAAAGGATTACAGGCAATGGGAATAATTCGCGGCGAAGAGCCGGCTACTTATGGCCCTTCACTTGCCCAAATGAAGGAACTGGGAATGACACTAATTTTTGTAACAAGGGAAGAATATAAAAACAGAAATGAGCATCTTACAACACTGATAGCTGATTACCCCGATTTTTTAGTAGTAGATGAAGGCGGAGCAGGTTATGCAGGCGTAAAAGGTGCGTCTGAAATAATGAATTTTGTGGACACCGATTATTCGCATATTATATGTGCTGTGGGTACAGGTACAACAATAGCCGGAATTATTAACAATACCCAACCTCATCAGCAGGTTATTGGCATAAGCGTCCTTAAAATAGCCAACAAAACAGATAATGAACTTTTGAGATATATTAGTAATTCGACTACACAAAATAACTGGCAGTTATTATATGATTATCATTGGGGGGGATACGCGCGATATAATGAATCACTATTAAGTTTTATGAACAATTTATATAGCAAAGAAAATATTCCTACAGATTTTGTATATACAGGAAAACTGTTTTATGCAGTTAATGATCTTATCGAAAAAAAATCCTTCAATCCCGGATCAAAAATATTAATCATTCATAGCGGCGGATTGCAAGGCAATCGCTCTGTTGAAAAAGGAAAACTCATCTTTTAATCTATATTATCTTTACCATCAGCATATGAAAATACCAATAGCCATAACAATTTATTTCATGATGTTCCTGCACGTTACCGGTCAGGATACACTCCCAAAATTTACTGTTATAGCCAAACCTATGAATAAAAATGTTGTTAGCTGGACAAACCCTTATAAAGGAATTACCCAAATCAGTATTCAACGATCTACAGATAGTCTGAGAAATTTTAAAACCATACTTACTGTACCCACTCCATCCCTGCCACAAAATGGTTATGTTGACAGTAAAGCTCCTGTCGGAATAAATTTTTATAAACTTTTTGTTGTATTTGAAGACGGCAAATATCAATTCAGCAAATCGCAAAGACCCTCCCCGGACGTCATCCAACACTCTAGTGAACCCTTGTTGAAAAATGATAATCAAAGAGTAGTATTATCTGACAGTCTCGACACGAAAGAAGTTTCTTTGATAAAAGAAAAACTTCAACCTGCAAAAACGGTCAAAACGAAACCTGAAAAATTTTTTCTTATCAAAAAAAGAGACACTGTTATCGGCAAAATAGCTGAAAAGCAGGTGCAGAAACTCCGCGACTCCATTTTATATTCTACCAAAGACACTCTCATTATAACAGCTATTGATACCATCCTGATTAAGCCTTTTGTACCAGTAGAAATATTTAAAGCATCAAAATTTATATATACAGAAAAGAACGGAAATATACAGATCAACCTTCCTGATGCCAAAACCAAAAATTACGCTATTCATTTTTTTGATGAGAAGAAAATGCCCTTATTTGACATTGAAAAAATACCCTCGCCTTTACTTATTATTGATAAATCAAACTTTATCCGTTCCGGTTGGTTCTACTTCGAATTGTATGAAGATGGAATACTAAAAGAAAAGCATAAGCTTTTTGTTCCTAAAGATTTTTAAAGCAATGCTACAAGATACTTGTGTGCTGTTTTTTAGGGATAGATAACAGGTCATGAAATCGAAATAGAATTATTGCAAGAATACTTGCATCATTCACGATTATCCGACAGAATAGATAGCAGTAGATTTATTATTGAATTAATGATTAAGAAAGATCGGTATTCTATTCAATGTTGTATTGAGTGAACCAGCTCGATATTAAACACTTCTTCAAAATATTTTTTGATTTTGAATTTCACTTCATTCATATCCACTTCTTTTCCTAATTCTTTTTGCAAAGAAGTCACCTGCTTATCCTGTATTCCGCATGGAACTATATTATTAAAATAATCGAGGTTAGTATTCACGTTGAAAGCCAATCCATGCATAGTGATCCAACGACTGCAACGAACGCCTATCGCACAGATCTTTCGTTCTTTCCCCTTTACTGAAGGGTCTAACCATACACCGGTTTCTCCGGCTGAACGGTCGCCTTTTAAATGATAATCTGCAAGTGTTTTAATGATCACTTCCTCCAGATTCCGAAGATATTTGCCAATGTCTGTATAAAACTTTTCTAGGTCAAAAATGGGATATGCAACTAACTGACCTGGCCCGTGAAAAGTAATATCTCCTCCTCTGTTGATCCTGAAAAACTCCATTCCTCCTTTAATTCTGTCTTCTTCACTGATCAGAACATTTTCAGCACTTCCACTTTTCCCTAATGTATAAACAGGGGGATGTTCTACAAAAATCAGATGATGCTGAGTATCTGTGCTGTTATCACTGCTGGCATCCGGCTTTCTGGATCTTTCCGACTTAATAGAAACATTAGTTGCCAGCAATTGCTCCTGATAATCCCATGCAGCCTGATAGCCTAATCTACCTTTATCTTCAAAATGAACTTGTTGTTTGCTCATAAATCAATCGCAAATTTACGAAAACCACATATAGCAGGATCGTTACCTTTGCATCAAAGAAATCGAACATGGCAGAACAGCCGGAAAATATTGAAGAACATATTGATGAACAATCGGATACGCAGGAAGAGCTGTATGAACGTATGACAATCATTGTTGATAAAGGTCAGGAGCCTTTACGACTTGATAAGTTTATTACCGCCAGAGTTGAAGGTGCATCTAGAAATAAGGTACAGATTGCTATTGAAAGCGGCAGAGTGCTTATTAATAACAAAAAAGCTGCGGCCAATCATAAAATAAAGCCAGGGGAAGAAATTATTATTTATAGCGATAGGGAGCCGCAGGGAGATGAAATTATTCCTGAGGAAATGCCGATAAATATTGAATATGAAGATGATGAAATAATAATTGTTAACAAGCCTGTAGGATTGGTCGTTCATCCTGCGAGTGGAAATTTTTCGGGCACACTTGTCAATGGTATAGCCTTCCATTTATTACAACAAAATGCAGGTATTAATCAAACAAACCTGCCAAGATTTGGTCTGGTTCACAGAATAGATAAAAACACTACCGGATTAATGGTACTTGCAAAAACAGCAAAAGCTGTGGCAAGTCTCGCCAAACAATTTTTTGATCATACAGTGCACAGGCAATATATCGCTTTAGTGTGGGGAGATGTTGAGCAAGACGCTGGCACCATCAATGCACATATCGGCAGACACAAAAGATTCAGAAAACTTTTCGACGCCTATCCGGAAGGTGACTATGGCAAAGAAGCCATTACCCATTTTAAAGTATTGGAGCGATTTGGATATGTTACTTTAATTCAATGCGAACTGGAAACCGGACGAACGCATCAAATAAGAGTGCACATGCAACATATTGGACATTCACTGTTTAACGATGAAATTTATGGTGGTGACAGAATCCTTAAAGGAACAGTGTTCACGAAATACAAACAATTTGTTGATAACGCCTTTGCTATTTGCCCTCGTCACGCCCTGCATGCAAAAACCATTGGATTTATACATCCTGGCACAAACGAGAAAATGACCTTTAATAGTGAGCTTCCGCAAGATATGCATCAGGTCATTGAAAAATGGAGAGGCTATGCAAAAAGCAGAAGTGTAAATCAATAAATATCGGATGCAATAGCAGGTCAACTGCAGGTTGAGTTAAATTTTGTTTAATACCCACAAACAGGATTAAATTGGATTTTCACGAACCCACAATTTCAACCTTTGTATTTATTATGTCTTTTGCTATAGAAATAAAGCATTTTGACGACTTAATTTATCGTCATGTAAAATACACTTCAAAAAGTATTTAATTCACTCATAAAAAGACTATGCACAATTTTGTTAAAAGCATTAAATAATTCTAAAGTGGATTTATATGTACCTGCAATTTCATCTTTTTTTTCCTAGTTATATATTCTACAATAGGAAAAGATCAACAATTGAAGTTGCCTGATTTGTTATCCTGTAAAATACACTCAAAAAGTATTAGTTAACGCCTAAACAAATTATTCAAATACTAAGGAAAACAAAAAATACACTTAGAAAGTATTAACTAATGCCTAAACAGATTATGCAAATAATAAAGAAAACAAATTGATGATTCGTAAAGCGATTTTTGAAAAAAATCTTTAGTTCTTATGAAAATCAAACAATGTTGCAGTAAAAATTCCTATCTCTCTCTTTTTAAACATAACATTCCAATTACCGTTATACCGTAACACTTTAGGAACGATTAAATCGCCGAACTTTGTCATCGCCACTTCTATATGTACATCAAAATCATATACACCAGCTCTATAACTTAAATCATAATTTCTGCCGAGAATCTCCCAATTCTTCTGACTGAACCATGTGGTCATTTCATTAATCACAATATTATTTTTCCTGTCGGGCAGGGGAATAATTTTAAAGACATAGCACCATTCGTCGTTATATTCCGCCATATCAATAATAAAGTCATAGTTATCCATAACATTCTTATCAAAAAGCGCCACTTTATTGCCTATAAGTGGTAGTCCTGGAATTTTTTTTCCGGGATTAAAAAAAAGCATTTTTAGTTGTTCTTTATGCTTAGATATTCCACTCTTACCTTCTGTACTGAAAGAAGTGCCGGAAACAATATTCGTTTCACCACAAACTGTATCAGGAGCAAAAAATATACTGCTGTACATCTGTGCAGTATAATAATTAAAATTGTTATTCTTATCGTACATATCACCGGTAGTTTTCTGATTCTCAGATCTTGTCCAGCGGCAATGATTTTGAACAAACTGTTTAGTACGACCATTTAGCGTTGCCTGAACTTCTCTTTTTTTATTCAGCATACGGATATCATTAATCGAAGTATATCCCAACACTTTCAGGTTAAGAAAAGCTTTATGAAAAGTTGTGTCTTCTTTTACTCTTTTAATAAATGCAGGAACATTCAGATTACTTCTCACTACCACTTCTTTGAGAGTAACTGCTTTTTGTTCAAAATTATAGGTGGAATCCTGCGCAACACTAAAAATAGAATGGCAGCAAAGGGTAAGGATAATGATGATAAGAAGCATCAGCTTCATTTGGCGAATGTCATTTTATAATCAACTTTTACTTTCCCTTTAGTAATATCATCTAGCTTGCCTTTCATTAATTTTCTCTTAAGGGGTTTAAGATAATCAATAAATAACTTTCCTTCAAGATGATCATATTCATGGAGTATAACACGTGCGGTTATCCCATTGAAAGTAGTGGTATGTTTATTAAACTCTTCGTCCTGATATTCCAGCGTTACTACTTCATTACGCATTACATCTTCTCTGATTTTAGGTATGCTCAAACAGCCCTCATTATACGGCCATTCCTTTCCATCGAGACTGATCACTTTGGGGTTGATAAAAACGCTTTTGATACCTGGCTCATCGGGAAAACTTCCTTTTTCATCCTCTTCCTGATTATCAAAAATCTGCTTACTATCCATAACAAAAAGGCGAATACCCCTGTTCACCTGAGGCGCTGCCAGTCCCACTCCGTTTGAGGCATACATGGTTTCCCACATGTCCTCAATAAATTGTTCAAGACCAGGATAATTTTTGTCTATTTCCTTACTAACTGTTCTTAAAACCGGTGCTCCATACGCTACTATAGAAAGTATCATTCATTATATTTTATACTGTATGACAAATGTACAGATTTATACACTCCTGAGATATTCCTGAAGCATGATAGTAGCAGCTATCTCGTCAACAAGCGCCTTATTTCGACGTTGCATTTTTTTAAGTCCCATTTCAAGCATAGCCTGCGTTGCCATTTTTGATGTGTATCTTTCATCAACAGTTTTAACAGGCATTTTAGGAAATTCTTTTTTTATCTTTTTGATAGCCGCCTGAACAAGTGGAGTGGCGTGTGTATCGGTATCGTCCCAGTTTTTAGGTTCGCCGATTAGTAATAACTCAACTTCTTCCCGACTAAAATAATCACGCAGATACTTAATTAACTCAGGAGACGATATCGTTGTCAGTCCCGTAGCTATGATCTTAAGGGGGTCTGTCACAGCTATACCCGTCCTTTTTAGCCCATAGTCTAAACAGATGATGCGGCCCATGAAAAAGTGTATATTAAAATGTCAGCAATAACAAATACTGAAAAAGCTATACTCGCAATGCCATTGGCAGTCATAAATGCGATATTGACCCTCGACAGATCGGTAGGTTTTACAATTGAATGCTGGTAAATCAGCATTCCTGCGAATACAAGCATACCTATCCAGTATAACCAATGTGATGCGGTATATAATCCTATTATTACTACCAGTAAAATGGAAGCAGCATGCAGGATTTCAGAAAAGCGAAGTGCATATTTCCGTCCCAGCCAAACCGGAATAGAATGCAGTTTTTGAGAGCGGTCAAAATCATCATCCTGTAACGCATAAATTATATCAAACCCTGAAACCCATGTCAGTACAACAAGCGAAAACAGCACCGGCACTAATGCAAAAACACCTGTTACTGCCAGAAAAGCTCCTATAGGAGCTAATGATAATCCTAACCCAAGCACAAGGTGACAAAGTGGTGTAAATCTTTTGGTATAACTGTAAAAAAGAATTACAAATAATGCTATAAATGATAAATAAAAACATAGCATATTGATAAACCAGGTAGTAGCGATAAATGCAATACTGTTAAATAACACAAATAGCAAGGCATTGTTGGCTGAAATAATTCCGGCAGGAATTTCCCTGATAGCAGTACGTGGATTTTGTGCATCAAATTTTTTATCCAGCCAGCGGTTAAATGCCATCGCTGCACTTCGTGCAAATATCATACACAGGATAACAAGCACAAGTTTATATATTATTATGGGCCAGTCAATACCCTTCCATTTATCAGTGTTATTCAAACTATAACCCACTCCCAACACAAACCCAATCAACGCAAAAGGCATTGCGAAAATGGTATGAGAGAATTTGATGAGACTCAGGTATTTTTTAATCATTTGCTTTGTACTTTTTTATAGCCAGTTCCCATAACACTACTCCGGCCGCAACAGAGATATTCAAAGAATGTTTCATCCCAAACTGAGGTATTTCAATGCAACCATTACAGTGCAATACAATTTCCTGTTCCACACCGCTAACCTCATTCCCAAATACAACCGCTATTTTTTGGTCATTTGTCGGTAAAAAGTCCTGCAAAGGAATGCTTTTTTCTACTTGCTCCACCGCATAAATATCATAACCTTCGCTCTTAAGGATTTCCAAAGCTTCCCTGGTTGTGGCTGCATAATGCCATTCTACTGTTTCAGTGGCTCCAAGAGCAGTTTTTTGGATATCCCTGTGTGGAGGACGTGGCGTATATCCACATAACCATATTGAATGAATCAAAAAAGCATCAGCGCTACGAAAAACGCTGCCTACATTGTGCATACTCCGTACATTATCAAGCACAACGACAATAGGCAGTTTTTCTGCTTTTTTGAACTCTTCGACCGATTTTCTATTTAAATCGGCCATATTTTTAATTTTCAATTTTAAAAAGCTTATTATTAATTTGTCCGCATTTTACACTATAATTTTGAATCTTTTGATCATTTACGAGTCGATAAAAAAATTATCGGTAAACAAATGATATAAAACAGCGAAAACGATATTCATTGGCAGGAAAAACTTCTGATACGCCCCTTATGCAGCAGCACAGGGCTATTAAACAGCGCTATCCCGACGCAGTATTACTGTTTAGAGTAGGAGACTTTTACGAAACTTTTGGAGAAGATGCAGTAATCTCTTCCAGAGTATTGGGCATAACACTCACTAAACGCAATAATGGTGCTGCCTCGTCGAGCGAACTGGCAGGTTTTCCCCATCACTCACTGGACACCTATCTGCATAAATTAGTGAAAGCCGGTTACCGTGTTGCCATATGCGACCAACTGGAAGACCCTAAACAGGCAAAGGGTATTGTGAAAAGAGGTGTTACCGAACTGGTAACCCCGGGAATAGCCACTAATGAAAAATTACTCGATCATAACAGCAATAATTTTCTGGCAGCTATCCATTTTACAGAAAAAATTTCAGGGATCGCTTTACTGGATATTTCAACCGGTGAATTTTTTGTTGCAGAGGGTTCGCAGGAGTATATCGACAAATTACTTCAGGCATTAAATCCTGCCGAAGTTGTTTTTCAGAGAAGTTATCAAAAGCATTTTAAAGAAGTATATGGTAATAAGTTTTATACATATGCACTGGAGAGCTGGATATTCGACCATCAATATGCTTTTGAAAATTTACTAAAACAATTTCAAACCCATTCCCTGAAAGGATTTGGTGTTGAAGAAATGAACGAAGCCGTTATAGCTGCCGGCGCAATCCTGCATTACCTTAAAGACACAGAACATCCTAACCTGCAACACATCACTTCTATACAAAGAATAGATAGAAATGATTTTTTATGGATGGACAGGTTCACTATCAGAAATCTCGAATTAACAGGAAATGGTTCAGACAATAAAACAAGTCTGCTGAAGGTAATGGACACTACCATTTCACCTATGGGTGCGCGGTTAATGAAAAGATGGCTGGTGATGCCACTAAAAGAAGAGGCTAAAATTCACGAACGACTTAATCTTGTTGAGTTCTTTATTAAAGCAACAGACTTAAGAACAGCCGTTTCCCATCACATAAAAGAATGCGGTGATGTAGAAAGGTTAGTGAGTAAAATACCTTTAAAAAAAATCAATCCCCGGGAAATCATGCAAATTGCAAAGGGATTAAATCACATAGGTCAACTTAAAACCCTCATTGATAATTCCGGAAATAATTATCTGCAATTCCTGTCTGCAACATTGAACCCCTGCAAGCACATGCTGAAAAGGATTGAAGAGGAAATTAATGAAAATCCACCAGTAGCTATTGCAAAAGGCGGTGTTATTAAAAATGGTGTATCGCCAGAGCTTGATGAATTAAGAAATATTTCATCAGGGGGAAAAGAATACCTGGTCTCATTACAACAAAAGGAAACCGAAGCCACAGGCATTTCCAGTTTAAAAATTGGCTTTAATAATGTATTTGGATATTATCTGGAAGTCACTAATTCACACAAATCCAAAGTACCGGAACGATGGATAAGAAAACAAACACTGGCCAATGCGGAAAGATATATTACGCCCGAACTTAAAGAGTACGAAGAAAAAATAATTGGTGCCGAAGAGAAAATAACAGCAATAGAACAGCAATTATATGAAACGCTGCTACTAGCCCTTCAGGAATATTTAATGCCTATGCAATCGAACGGTCATATGCTGGCTATACTTGATTGTATTATTGCATTTGCGAATAATGCATTATCATATAACTATCATAAACCGGAAGTTTATCAGGGAAAAACATTAATGCTCAAAGAAAGCAGACATCCGGTAATTGAAAGAAATCTGCCCGAAGGTGAATCGTATATTACTAATGATATATTTCTTGACCCTTCTTCTCAACAAATTATTATTCTTACAGGGCCAAATATGAGCGGTAAAAGTGCGATATTAAGACAAACTGCACTCATTACTTTAATGTCGCATATGGGTAGTTTTGTTCCTGCAGATAAAGCACAAATTCCTATTACTGATAAAATATTTACACGTGTTGGTGCAAGCGATAATTTAAGTGGTGGTGAATCTACTTTTATGGTAGAGATGAATGAAACCGCGAGTATTATTAACAATATCACCGCTGACAGCTTAATTCTGTTAGATGAAATAGGCAGAGGCACATCAACTTATGATGGTATTTCTATAGCCTGGAGCATAGCTGAATATCTGCACAATTCCCCTAATAAGCCCAAAACATTATTTGCCACTCACTACCATGAACTCAATGAACTTGAAAACAAATTGAGTCGTATAAAAAATTATCACATTACCAATAAAGAAGTGGGTAATAAAGTGATTTTTTTAAGAAAACTTGCTCCTGGTGGAAGCACCCATAGCTTTGGTATTCATGTAGCTAAAATGGCAGGCATGCCTCCTGAATTAATACAGAGAGCAAATGAAATACTACAACAGTTAGAAGAAAAAAATGTAGACAATACTATTAGTGAACAGGTAAAAAATATTGGCTCCCCTAAATTACAGCTTTCCATATTTGATACACACAGCGAAACTTTTGCTGAAATAAGAAAATTATTAGAGGATATTGACATCAACAGATTGACTCCGGTTGAAGCGTTAATGAAATTAAATGAAGTAAAAAGTTTGCTTAAATAATATTAACCAAACAGTAAAGTATAAAAATTGAACGTATCGGATTTTAAACAACCCCAAAAGTTAAATACTTTAAGGGGTTGTTTTTTTAATACAGTATCAAAAAACAGTATCGCAATATCATTTGATTGAACATTTTATCACGATGCCTATATTGTTAACAGCGAGGAATCTTCAGAATGGTATCGATGTCGTCCCAGAATCATACAGCTAAAATGTTTCTGGCTTACCTCAGCTGTTTTTTTCTACAGCATGACCTCCAAATTCATTTCTTAAAGCAGCGACTACTTTACCGGAGAACGTATCCTGCTGTTGAGAACGATAACGCATCAGTAAAGAAAGTGCCACTACAGGAGTAGCTACTCCTTTGTCTAAAGCTGCTTCCAACATCCACTTACCTTCGCCAGAAGAATGCATAACTCCCTTAATACCATCAAGTTTCCCATCTTTACTAAATGCATTCTGGGTGAGTTCCATTAACCAGCTTCTGATGACTGATCCGTTGTTCCATAAATCTGCTACAGCGGCATGATCAAATGAATATTCACTCTGCTCCATTAATTCAAAACCTTCTGCGATAGATTGCATCATACCATATTCAATACCATTGTGAACCATCTTAGCATAGTGCCCACTTCCGGCTTCACCAGTATAAAGGTATCCACCCGGCACAGCGATAGATTTAAAAACAGGTTCACAATAATCAAAAGCATCTTTTTTGCCACCCACCATTGCACATACTCCATCCAGAGCCCCACTTACACCTCCGCTTGTTCCGCAATCCAGAAATTCAATACCACTTTGTGCTAGATCGTTATATCTTCTCACAGAATCCTTATAATGAGAGTTCCCTCCATCTATAACAATATCTCCTTTCGATAATAAAGGCTTTAATATATCAATAGTATCATCTACAATTTTACCCGAAGGCACCATTAGCCAGATTACTCTTTTTTCTTTCAGTTTTGCAGTCATATCTGCCAACGAATCACCTGTTTTTATTCCTTCTCCTGCTAAACGCGTTCTGGTTTCTTGTGAAATATCATAAGCTACAACATCGAACTTATTCCTATGTAAATTGAGCGCCAGGTTATAACCCATTTTACCCAAACCAACGATTGCTAACTGCATAATCTATTATTTTATATCCTTTAATTATTCGTAAAGTTTAACATAAGTAAAAAAATCTTTTTGCAGATTTCATGGCTTTGTTCATCAGGTTGAACGATTCACTTAAAGTAAACAGACTATGAGCATCACTCCACCTGTTTATTATTCCCATGGCTTGCATCGTCCCATAGTTGCCGCTCCGGCAGCAGAAGACTCTTTTATATTTGTAACATACAATTTCTTTCCCAATGCATCAGCCAGCAAACCTAGCCACTTTTTTGATTTCATTATACCTCGGCTGACATATATATTATTTACAGGCCTATTAACTTTTTCCAGAACATCAAAACCTGGTTGATTCTGAAAGCTATACCCTCAAAAATGGCTGACTTGAAATGAAAAACAGTATGATTACTCTTAATTTCATCAAACAACCCTTTTGCAGTAAAAGACATAATTTTTGTATTAGTCATTCCTATGTCAAGTCTATAATATAACTCATTACACTGTATTAACAGTCTGATTATCATAATTCAAATTGGCAAAACACAGACGTAAACATATACATATACTCCATAATAATTATAGATCTGCTATACCTCCTCACTAAAATCTGCCTGTATTATAAACACGTCAAACAACTATCTCAGATCATAGTTTTGAGTTTTTCTATGACCATATCAACCTCTTCTTTAGTATTAAATTTACTAAAAGAAAAACGCACTGTAACCTGATTAGGATTGTTATTAAAAGCACGTATTACATGGGAACCCTGATCGGCACCGCTCGTACATGCACTACCTCCGCTGGCACAAATATTATTAATATCTAGATTGAATAATAACATTTCCGATTTTTCTGTTTTTGGAAAGGATACGCTTAGGACTGTATATAAAGAACGTCCTAATGGATCTCCGTTAAAATCCACACCAGGTATATGTTTTGATAATTGTTCTTTCATATATAGCTTAACCGACTTAATATACACGCTGTCTTTTTCGTAGTCACGTGTGGCTATTTCCAATGCTTTAGCAAAGCCAATGATACCATATATATTTTCGGTACCTGCACGCATATTACGCTCCTGGGCACCTCCATGAATAAAAGGCTTAATTTTTACATTCTCATTAATGTATAATAAACCTACTCCTTTAGGGCCATGAAATTTATGACCCGCTCCTGTAATAAAATGCACTGGAGTATTTCGAAGATCGAAGGGAAGATGCCCAACAGTTTGAACAGTATCCGAATGAAAAACAGCACCATATTTTTTACAAATATCTTTTATGCCCAAACTACTCGTGTAGTTAAAGGGAGAGTGATAGACCAAAAAACTAAAAATTCTGCTGAAGAAGTTGAATTAAAGATTCAGAATTTTACAACGAAGAAATATTACCTGACCGAAACGGATGAATATGGAGATTTTATATTCAAGAATATTCCGTATGGGAAATATAAATTAGTTGTAACCGATAAAGACTATCGGAGTATGGTTTTAAATGTTTTTACTTTAACAGAAGAACATCAAGATAACTTTACTTTTGACATGAA
>CAZQIQ010000002.1:9157-52071 GCA_964593835.1 uncultured Chitinophagaceae bacterium | reverse complement strand
TCTTTATCACTTTCAGAAAGCAATTTTTCGAGGTGTTCTATATCCACATGACCGTCAGGTAATATATTCACATAACTCAATGCCGCTTCTCCCCTGTGATATAAATATTCTACTGTGTGAAGAGTTGCGTGATGTTCAATGGGTGATGAAATAATATGTGTGCATCCCAGATCTCTGACTGCAGCACATATTGCCGTATTAGAGCTTTCGGTTCCTCCTGAAGTAAAGAAAATTTCAGCAGGATGGGCATTTAATATCGCTGCAGTAGATTTACGTGCAGTTTCTATGGCCATTCTTGTTTCCCGGCCATAGGAATAAATAGATGAAGGATTACCAAATTTATCAGTGAGGTAAGGAAGCATGGTATCTACTACTTCTTTATCCAGAATAGTAGTGGCAGCATTGTCGAAGTAAATTCTTTTCATATTTAACAGAGGTAATAATCTGCAAATATAATCATTCACTATTACCTGTTCTTACGCGTACAGGAAAAGCAGGAGGAATTTACTCTCTCAGTGATAACCGGTAAATATGTTATATGGATGTTAGCTGAACTCCCTGATATCCTGCATCAGGCGGACGGCTATATTATTAGCAGTGGTTTCAAAACTGCTTTCTGCATATATTCTGATAATAGGTTCTGTATTAGAAGTACGCAAATGTACCCAGTCATTATCAAACTCAATCTTTAACCCGTCTTCTGTATTAACAGGTTGTTTTTTATATTTCTTCTGGATCTGCTCAAACACTTCTTTTACGTTGACTTCTTTATCCAGCTCAATTTTATTTTTTGAAATAAAGTAATCAGGATAACGAGCCCTGAACGACTTCATTCCATTACGATGAGCACTTAGAGAACTTAAGAATAAAGCAATGCCAATTAATGCATCGCGACCATAATGTAAATCAGGAACGATAATTCCACCGTTGCCTTCTCCACCAATAACGGCATTCACTTCTTTCATTCTCGATACAACATTGACTTCTCCCACTGCAGATGGAAAATATTCACCGCCATGCTTAAGTGTTATTTCCTTAAGCGCTTTGGTGCTACTCATATTACTAACAGTATTACCCAAACGCTTACTCAAAACATAATCAGCAACAGCAACAAGTGTATACTCTTCACCAAACATACTGCCATCTTCGCACACGAAACAAAGACGATCTACATCCGGATCTACAGCAATACCCAGATCAGCTTTATGTTTTCTTACAGCAGCACTTAATTCCGACAAATTTTCGGGAAGTGGTTCGGGATTATGAGCAAAACGGCCATCTACTTCAGCATTGAGCACAATCACTTCATCCACTCCTAACGCTTTCAGCAAGGGTGGCACAAATAAAGCTCCGGTAGAATTTACAACATCCACTACTACCTTGTAGCCTTTCTTCTTGATACTTTCCAGTTCCACCAGAGGATAACTGGTAATAAGGTCTATATGTTTTTGCAGATAACTGTCATTGTAGGTATGCGTTCCGAGCTTATCTACACCAGCAAACAAAAAGTCTTCCTTTGCTGCCTTTTCCAGTACAACAGCACCATCTTCCGCACTGATAAATTCCCCGTGTTCATTGAGTAATTTTAAGGCATTCCACTCCCGGGGATTGTGACTGGCTGTTATAATGATACCGCCTGCGGCCTCTTCATGAGTAACAGCAATTTCAACAGTCGGAGTAGTAGAAAGGCCTATATCAACAACATTAAACCCTAATCCTATAAGCGTATTCACTACAATATTTTGTACCATAGATCCGCTTATACGGCCATCTCTGCCTATTACCACCTTGCGGTTATCAGTTTTTTCCAGTAACCAACTTCCATAGGCAGCCGCAAACTTTACAATATCAAGCGGTGTTAAATTATCTCCCGGATTCCCCCCAATAGTTCCTCTGATCCCCGAAATACTTTTAATCAATGACACTTTTTCCCAGTTTAGTAACCGCAAAAATAATGGAATTGCACTTAATTTTCATGTAGTTTAGCATTTACAAAGTGAGAAGGGTGAGTGTTCTGCAGAATAAAACAAACTAAATGGGCGAAATTTTATTGATTCTCGGGCTTATTCTCTTAAATGGATTGTTCTCCATGGCCGAAATAGCGTTGGTTTCCGCACGTAAAGCAAGACTGGAATCACAGGCAAACAAAGGCGACAAAAGGGCTAAAGAGGCACTTGACCTGGCTAATCATCCTGATACTTTTCTTTCAACAGTACAGATAGGAATTACATTAATTGGCATTTTAACGGGTATTATGTCGGGTGAAAAATTAAAATCCGACTTCGTTATTTTTCTTAATCAATTCGATAGTATCCGGCAATACAGCAGTGGTATAGCTACGGCCATTATCGTCATAGTGATCACCTATTTTTCAATGGTATTGGGAGAGCTTGTGCCCAAAAGACTGGGTCTGGCAAAACCGGAAACCATATCAAAATTCTTTGCCCAGCCCATGAGGGTATTAAGTATTATTACCTACCCTTTTATCTGGTTATTATCCAAATCCACCCATTTGATAGTAAAACTATTAAATATAAAAACAACCGATAATCAGGTAACAGAAGAAGAAATTAAAGCTATCATCAGCGAAGGAACTGAACAAGGCACGATTGACGAAGCCGAACAGGAAATTATCGAAAGAGTATTTCATCTTGGCGACAGAACCATCACCTCATTAATGACACATAGAAGTGATCTGATATGGTTTGATGTAAATGATACTGAAGCGGCAATACGAGAAAAGATATTCCAGGATCCTCACTCTGTTTATCCTATCTGTGAAGGACATGTTGATAATATAAAAGGAATTGTTTCATTAAAAGATATGTATGTAGCTAACGACCATACATTATTTAAACACCTGATGAAACCACCTTTATATGTACCTGAAAACAATACCGCTTATCAGGTGCTGGAAAAGTTTAAACAGTCTAAAAATCACACTTGCTTCATTATTGATGAGTATGGGAGTTTGCTTGGGTTAATTACCCTTAACGATATATTGTCAGCTATAGTAGGAGACGTTCCTGAGCAAAACTCAGATGACTACGAAATTGTAGAAAGAGAAGATGGCAGCTATCTGATTGATGCTCAAATTCCTTTCTATGACTTTCTGAGCAAATTTGAAAAAACTGATAAAATGAACGAGGGAGAACAGGAATTTGATACCCTTGCCGGATTCATTTTACATCAGCTGAAACGCATTCCTGCTACTGGTGAAAAATTCGAATGGGAAGGATTTACCATAGAGATTATGGATATGGATGCACAACGTATTGATAAAGTACTGGTAAACATTTCTCCGGAGATTAAGGAGAACATGGATCTTTAAATAAAATCCTGCTTAACATGATCACAAAACAACTACTGGCAGTTAGCTGCTATATCCTGTTAACATTTCCTTCTTACACACAGTGGTTAAATAATCCTGACGGAAATCATGGCAATAAATTCGAGCAGTTAGGAACTATATTACCTACTCCTAATGAATATCGCACGGCCAGCGGTGCTCCTGGTTCTAAATACTGGCAACAAAGAGCTGATTACAATATTAAATGCGAACTGGACGAGTCAAAATTATTGCTAACCGGTTCCGAAACTGTCACCTATTACAATAATTCTCCTGATGCGCTAACTTATCTATGGTTTCAACTGGATGAAAATGAACATAGTTCAATCAATAATGCAGGTTACGAAAATAGTTCTGTAATAGGAGACGAAATCAGTCGGCAACAAATAAAAAAATGGGAAAACGCTACTAAAGACAATGGGTTTGGTGTAAATATTACCAAACTCACTGACGGAAATGGAAAAAAACTTAATTATTTTATTAACCGCACTATGATGCGTGTTGACCTGCCGGCTCCGCTTAAACCAGGTCAGCAATATATAGTAAAGATTGACTGGAATTACAAAATTTCCAATCGTCAGGAACAGGGAGGAAGAGGAGGATACGAATATTTTCCGGAAGACGGCAATTATCTATTTACAATGACACAGTGGTATCCCAGATTATGTGTATATACTGATTATGAAGGATGGGAAAATCACCAGTTTGCCGGTAAAGAATTTAACCTGAGTTTTGGCAATTTCAAAGTAGAATTTACAGTTCCAGCCGATCATGTTGTTGGCGCTACCGGAGAATGTATTAATTATCAGCAGAATTTATCACCTACACAATTGTCGAGATGGCAACAAGCACAAAATGTTAAAGAGCCTATTGAGATAGTTACCCTTGATGAAGCTAAAGCCGCAGAAAAAAACAAAAGCAAACAAAAGAAGACCTGGATATTTAAAGCCGATAATGTTCGTGATTTCGCTTGGACTTCTTCAAGAAAATTTGTGTGGGACGCTATGCCCACGTATGTTGAAGGGAAAAAAATAATGTGCATGAGTTTTTACGGAAAAGAAGCTTATCCATTATACAATCAATATTCTACTAAAGTTGTTGCCCATACTTTAAAAGTTTATTCTTCAATGACGATTCCTTATCCGTATCCCGTCGCTCAAAGCGTTGAAGCTTCAAATGGGATGGAATACCCGATGATCTGTTTTAATTTCGGAAGAGCCGATAAAAACGGACACTATTCTGATCAGGTGAAATGGGGAATGATAGGTGTTATTATCCATGAAGTAGGACATAATTTTTTTCCAATGATCGTTAATAACAACGAGCGCCAATGGAGCTGGATGGATGAAGGACTGAATTCCTTTCTCGAATACCTCGCAGAAAAAGCATGGGACCCTGCATTTCCCTCCAGAAGAGGTCCTGCTACCACTGTTATTAATTATATGAAATCTCCAAAAGAGTTATTGGAGCCTATTATGACCAACACGGATAATATTCTATATTTTGGCAGTAACGCCTATACCAAAACGGCTGCCGCACTGAATATTCTTAGGGAGACGATTTTAGGTCGCGAGTTGTTCGATTATGCATTTAAAACATACGCACAACGCTGGGCATTTAAGCAGCCCACCCCTGCCGACTTTTTCCGTACCATGGAAGATGCCAGCGCTACTGACCTGGATTGGTTTTGGAGAGGATGGTTTTACGGAACTGATCCATGTGATATTTCACTGGATTCTGTTAAACACTTTGCGTCAGGTGGTGACACCACCAGATATTTTTATGAGCTCAGTATTAGTAACAAAGGAGGATTAGTTATGCCTGTTATCATTGAATGGACTTATAGTGACGGGACAAAAGAAACAGAGAAAATAGCTGCGCAAATATGGCGACTAAACGAACAAGCAATCGTGAAAAGTTTCATGAAAATGAAACAAGTCGCTTCCATACTTCTCGATCCTCAGCGTGAAACTGCAGATATTGATGAATCTAATAATCGTTGGACACCCAAAGCAGCCCCAGCAACTATTGGCATAGGAAGATAAGTAGTTATATCCCATTAACGGAAAAAACCATATATTGACAATTGATTTGAAACAATCAACTGCCATATTACTAATTGCTTTATTGCTTACTAATCATTTCGGATACCGCGTCATCTTTATGTTTGCTGAGCAGGTAGCTGATAATTCACTGGAAACTGCATTAGACAATATTGAGTATGAAGAAGATGAATTATTGACAATCACAGTTCCTCTGTCAAATCCCTACCAATTAAATCAATCAGATTTTGAACGTGTAGACGGAGAAATTAATATTGATGGGAAAGTTTTCCGTTATGTTAAACGAAAAATTGTTAATGGTGATCTTATTCTCAAATGTATTCCTCACCATGAGAAAATGAAAATTCAATATGAAAAACTTGAGTTTCTCGCGAAAACATATTCACCATTGCAGTTTGTAGAGAAGAATAAATCTTCACTTAATTTCTCCATTACGTCTAAGAGTTATGTTGTTGAATATGAATCGCAATTTCATTCTTCATTCAACTTTTTACTAAACAATACTCCGGATTTTCCTTGCATAAAACTAATCAGTGCCTACTCTATAGGCTACAGAAGTATTCCAATAAAACCTCCTCGATTTATGTTCGTCTAATATTCACCAGAACTTTCAGGTGAAAGTCAGATAAGTGTGTTCTTGTTACATTTATCCAAAAAACATCCACATCTTAAAAGATTAAAAAATCTTAAAGAAGAATTTGTTTAGTCATGTTATTAAAAATATACTAATGAGATTATCAGGATTGATAATAATTACTTCAATCATATATATACTATCAGCGTGCAAAGAGCAGGTTAATTCAAATACTAAAATGTCTACGCTCTTGCATAATGTTTTTCTGGAAAATGAAGTTCCTTCCAACGTATTTAGCACGAGTGCTAAAATTGCCTATTTTGACTCTTTAGGTAAAATGCCCGGAAAGATGGATCATCCTGCTATGCAATACTACAGAGGTCGCGCTCTTCTTGAAGCCGGCAGAGAAGAGGAAGCTATTCCGGATTTACTACAACTCCTTAATAGAATACCAGCGAGCGAAACCGCAACAATCATTCAAGTAAAAAAAGATATAGCCCTTTCCTGGATGCGTCTCGGAGAAAGAACAAATTGCATCAATAACCATAGTACAGAATCCTGCATTTTTCCGGTTTCAGGTAAAGGAATACATACAGATAAAACGGGATCAGAAAATGCCATTGCTATATACGAGGAATTGTTAAATGCTAATCCGGATGATCTGGGCTCCAGATGGTTAATGAACATTGCATATATGACAACAGACGGTTACCCGGATAAAGTTCCAGCTAAATATCTAATTCCTGTAACTGCAAAAACCTCCGTTGAAATCAAACCTTTTCAGGATGCAGCTATTAAAACAGGACTGAATACTTTAAACATAGCTGGCGGAAGTATTGTTGAAGATTTCAACAACGACGGCTACCTGGATGTTATTACGAGCAGCATGGACCTTAAACAGGAAATGCGTTATTGCATTAACAATGGTGATGGAACTTTTAGCGACCTGACAACAGCTTCCGGATTAAATCAATTTGGCGGCGGGTTACATATCATGCAAACAGATTATAATAATGATGGCCTGAAAGATGTTTTTGTGGTGCGAGGTGCCTGGAAAAGAAATCATGGTAAAGAACCAAATTCTTTACTCAGAAATAATGGTGACGGCACTTTTACAGATGTAACTGAAGAGTGTGGTCTGCTCTCATTTTATCCTACTCAGGCTGCAACGTGGGCAGATTTTAATAATGACGGTTGGCTTGACGTATTTATTGGTAATGAACCTTGCGTTACTGAATTTGATTCCCCTACTGAATTATATATTAATAACAAAGGAGTATTTAAGCTAGTTACTAAAGAATCGGGAACGCAATTTGCTGATTTTGTAAAAGGCGTTACGTCCGGCGATTATAACAATGATGGATGGCCAGATATTTTCTGTTCATCTCTTTCAGGCAAAAAAACACTGTTAAAAAATATTGGTCCCGATAAAAATGGCATCCCTCAATTCAAAGATGTCACTATCGAAGCTGGAATCACCAGTAAAGCAGCCACATTTTCCACCTGGTTCTGGGATTTTGATAATGACGGTTGGTTAGATATACTTGCCTGTGGTTATAAGCTTAATGAATCTCTTGCCGGAAGTGTGGCGGCAAGTTATTTGGGATTAGTTCCCCCTACCTATGGAGGTGTAGTACTTATGAAGAATAATGGTGATGGCACTTTTACCGACATTTCGTTAACATCAGGAATGAGTACTTCCATTTTCGCTATGGGTTCTAATTTTGCAGATATTGATAATGATGGGTTTCTCGATTGTTATTTTGGAACCGGTAATCCTGATTATACCTCACTTATCCCCAATAAACTTTTTAGAAACGTTAATGGCAAATATTTTGAGGATATCACAACACCGGCACGTGTAGGAAATCTGCAAAAGGGACATGGTATATCTATGGCAGACATGGATAATGATGGTGACTTAGACATTCATATTGATATGGGAGGTGCGTATAAAGGAGATGGCTATCAAAACTCTCTTTATATCAATCCCGGACAAAATGATAATAATTGGATCAACTTATCCCTAAAAGGAGTTAAAGCTAATGCAGCAGCAATTGGCGCAAAAATAAAAATCAGTTTTACGGAGAATAATCAGCAACGATATGTTTACAGAGAGGTAAACTCAGGTTCAAGTTTTGGCGCAAATCCATTATTACAGCATATTGGCATAGGAAAAGCAAATAAAATAGATAAAATAGAAATTATATGGCCTATTGAGGGATCAGTACAGGAGTTCACCAACCTCGCTGTAAATAAAACATTTATCATTACAGAAGGCAGTAATAATGCTCCTGTTCAGGAACTCAAAACATTAAATTTTCTCGATCCTAATAGAAAGGAAATAGGATGTGCCCCGGTAAAAGAAGAAAAGCATCATCAGTAAGCAACCCGTCTTAACCTTTATTATAATGTTTTGCCATATATTAACTAACAATAATCTGAACAGCGCATTTTTATACTAACATCCTTTCTCCATATAGAAGAAAGATGTTAATTTAACAGATTCCGTAAGCGGATCGAATATGTTTGTGGAAATATCATCACTTAACCAATATTGTAACTAGCTTATGAAAGTAAAACTCTGGATATCATTGATGATGATGCCCATCTTAGTAATTTCTTTCTCTTCGTGTAGTGGTCCGGCTGATTCTAATGAAGAAATGGCAGATATATTAAATAGAATTTATCTGGAAAATGAAGTCCCCACTAATATATACAGTCCGGAAGCCGTAAATAAACATTACGATTCTTTATTTACTGCTCCCGAAGCCATGAATGACCCTCAATTGGTATTTACCAGGGCTACTTTATATCTTCAAATGGGAGAAGAGAAAAAAGCTGTGGAATTTTTTCAGAGAGCTTATGAACTTACACCTGAAACAAATTATAATCGACGTATTCAAATCTTAAAAGATCTTGCTATTGCATGGGCAAGACACGGAGAAAGAGTTAATTGTATTTCATCCCACTCAGGAGAATCCTGTATTTTTCCTATACAAGGAAATGGCCTTCATACTGACCTGACAGGTTCAGAAAATGCAATAAAAATATATGAACAACTCTTAAAAGAAAATCCCCAGGATCTGGAATCAAGATGGCTTTTGAATGTTGCGTACATGACTGTTAATGGTTATCCTGATAAGGTTCCAAAAGAGTATTTAATTAAAATGATAGATGACACCTCGCACGCTATAAAGCCTTTTGTAGATGCTGCGATCAAGAACGGCTTAAACATCAGCAATGTTGCAGGCACTTCTATTACAGAAGACTTTAACAATGACGGCTATCTGGACATTATTACCAGTAGTATGAGTTTGCTTGATGGTATCTATTATTTTCTGAATAATGGTGATGGCACATTTAGTGATGCCTCTCATGTATCAAAATTATCAACGATAAAAGGAGGACTAAATATTCAACCTACAGATTATAATAATGATGGATTTGTTGACATCTATGTAATGAGAGGAGGATGGAAGTCTGAATTTGGAAAAGAGCCTAATTCCTTATTAAGAAATAACGGAGACGGCACTTTTACAGATGTAACAAAAGAAAGCGGCTTGCTGGACTTTTATCCATGTATTACTTCTTCATGGGCTGATTTTAATAATGATGGTTACCTGGATTTATTTGTGGGAAATGAAACCATTAAACAAACGGGTATTCCCAGTCAGTTATTCATTAATAATAAAAATGGAACTTTTACAGAATGTGCATCCATTTGCGGAATTGATGTAGCTCTTTATGTGAAAGGTGTAACAACCGGTGATTATAATAATGATGGACTGGTAGATATTTATATATCAGGATTTACAGGAGAAAAATTTCTATTTAAAAACAATGGTATTAACAGTAAAGGATTACCATCATTTATAGATGTAGCTAAACAATCAGGTATATCAAACACTTTAGGTGCATTCTCTGCGTGGTTTTGGGATTTTGATAACGATGGTTATCTGGACATTGCCAATTGCTTATATAAAAACGAAGTACCTGTAGCCTTATTCGCTGCGGCAGAGGCTTTAGGTATGCAAACGCCTGCAACAGGTCAGGTATTACTTTATCGCAATAAAGGTGATGGCACTTTTGAAGAAGTATCAAAAAAAATGGGACTTGCCTACAAAGTATTATACACGATGGGGTCGAATTTTGGAGATATAGATAATGATGGATATCTGGATTTTTATGTCGCAACCGGTACCCCCGATTTTACTGCTGCCATCCCAAACAAGTTATACAGAAACGTGAACGGAAAATTCTTTGAGGATGTTACCGGATCTGCTCGTGTAGGCAGTATTCAAAAATCTCATGGTACTTCTTTCGCTGATGTTGATAATGATGGAGATATTGATTTGTTTATCGAGCAAGGCGGACTTTTTAACGGAGACGCCTATCAAAATGCGTTTTATATAAATCCTGGTCAGAACGAAAACAACTGGATTAGTGTACGCCTGAAAGGCATTAAAGCTAATGCTCCCGGTGTTGGAGCAAGGATTAAAGCGACATTCAGAGAAAATGGAGTGGAAAGATCCGTACATCGTTATTTAGGTACAGGCTCAAGCTACGGCGCAAACCCTTTTATAGAACATATAGGAATAGGTGCTGCAACAACAATAGATGTACTTGAAATTAAATGGCCTGGAAGTGGCACAGTTCAAACTTTTACTAATCTTCAGCCAAACAAAAGACTGTTGATTACTGAGGATAAAAAAGAATGGACTGAACTAGATCTAAAAAAACTTGATTTTATGGATCCTAACCGAACCACAATTGGTTGCGCCCCATTAAAAAATCCTATTTAGAAGGTGCTTCCATCCTGATATCGGACCTTTTTACCTTTTTTAGTTTTTTCAAACTCAAGAACTTCTTTAGGTTTGGGGACTGATTTAGGTTGATCGTCGGATTGTGTTGTAGGTAAACTTTCCTGTTCTAGTTTGCCTACAACATACTTCTCATTTTTTAAAAGAGCTCCCGTTTCAGAATCGTAAGTTTTCCATTCTCCATGCCTTAAAGAAGCTCCTTCATTTTTGACAATTACTTCCCGAAAAGAATTTAATTGATCAATATCTTCTACCTGTATAGTATCATATTGTTTATCAGGATTTAAGGCTTTCCAGCTTTGCTCCATCCTCAGGTTACCATGAATCGTAAAATATTGAGCTATCCCATCTTTATTTCCCCATTTGTAGTGCTCAATACCCACCAAATCACCCATCAGATTAAAAATCCGCCACTCTCCCTCTTTACGATCGTTAATAAACATGCCCTCTTCTTCATAACCAGGTTCTCCCCTTACACTTTCCACTCGCACCACCCATTCAAACTGTTTTTTACCATGATGATCAACCCGGTTAATGGTATCCTTCCCATCATTGATCAAACGGTAATCTTTCCACTGGGCAAATACACCCGGAGAAAACAACAAAAAAATAATCGCTAGTCGCATAGGCATAATATTCTATTCAACACTTCTAAAGTGTGTTTTCAGCAACTTAAACTACACTAATTATACCGATTTATCAAGGAGATAACGAACAGCCAGTGAATATCCTGTTAAACCTAAGCCCGCAATAGTGCCTATCGCTTTGGCTGATACATATGATAATTTTCTAAAATCCTCACGTGCATGTACATTACTGATATGTACTTCAACGACAGGTGTCTTTATTGCTGCAATAGTATCACCAATGGCAACGGATGTATGTGTGTATCCGGCAGGATTAAGAATAATACCATCCGCAACGGTTTGTTGCAGATTATTAATAATTTCTCCTTCAATATTACTCTGCAAATAAGTAAATACAACCTGAGGAAAATCTTTCTTTAACTGCTCAAAATATTCTTCAAAGGTTTGATGACCATATATGCCTGGCTCCCTTTTACCTAAGAGATTAAGATTAGGACCGTTGATAATGGTAATCTTCATTTGTTCGTTTTTGGGGATTTCTATTTTAGAAAGAAGATCCTTTGTAATTAAATACCTATTAAAAATACAGCTTCTGAAAAGAATAAATTTATAATCTGTCAGAAAAAAATTCTAAAACCCACTTTGCTACTAACACACAACACGACTATATTTCTTTTTTTCTATCAAAGTCCGGCCATACGAATGAATATTTCACATTTCATACAGTCACAAACTTCGGTCGAATTTTACTATTAAAGTCCCTATGCAGCAGAAGTTTTAAACTCAGAATCATCACATTAATGCTTACTCTTATCGGAGCCTGGACTTACAACCTCAATGTTTCAGAACCATATAATCATATAGGCCTTCTAACCTTAGTTTAGAAGCCTCTTTACTTCACGAACATTAAGCTCAACCGATTGTATTTCCACCGAAGTTCGACTTACAGTTTCCTATGCAGCAGAAGTTTTAAACTCGGAATCATCACATTAACGCTTACTCCTATCGAAGCCTGGACTTACAACCTCAATGTTTCAGGTTCATAATAGTCTTTTGTTTTTCTTCTAACCTTGATATTACAGTCTCTTTACCTTAGGTGTTTCTGCTCTCAATCCGACTAAACATCTATCAAAGATTAATCTGCAATTCACTCTACCACAAAAGTTACATACCACAACCTGATCATACTTCTAGAGAAGCTCTATCACCAATGGAATATTATAAGGACCCGGCAACTTTTCTATACTAAGATTTATGTGTTTTGATAAGCTGAATAAAATCATCGAAAAGATAACGGCTATCATGTGGTCCTGGTGTACTTTCCGGATGATATTGCACAGAAAATGCCGGCTTATCCTTTAATCGTATTCCCTCAATGGATTGATCGTTCAGGTTTACATGTGTCACTTCTACATTAGGTGACTTTTTCACCGATTCAGGATCAACGCCAAAACCATGGTTTTGCGTAGTAATCTCACAACGGCCGGTAATCAGATTTTTTACAGGATGATTTAACCCTCTATGACCATGATGCATTTTAAACGTTGGGATATCGTTAGCTAACGCCAGTAACTGATGTCCCAGACAAATACCAAAAGTTGGTTTTTGTTCTTTTAACACCTCTTTTATCGTATTGATAGCATAATCCATGGAAGCAGGGTCACCAGGTCCATTAGAAATGAAATAACCATTGGGACTAAATGATTTTAATTCATTCAGACCTGTCTTTGCCGGAAACACCTTTACATAAGCTCCACGCTCTACCATGCAATCAATGATATGCTGCTTGGTGCCAAAATCCAGCACAGCAATCCGTATATCAGCATTTTCATCGCCTTTGGTATAGGCTTTTTGTGTACTCACCACACTAGCCAGTTCCAAACCAGCCATTGAAGGAGCTTTATCTAACTCTTTTTTTAGTTCGTCGACGTTTAGAATTTCTGAGGAAATAATACAGTTCATAGCCCCTTTTTCACGCACCTGTGCAACAAGCGCTCTCGTATCAACATCTTCAATACAAATGATATTGTTCTGAATAAGATACTCTTCCAGAGAGCCTTGCGCTAACTTCCGGCTGTATAACTCTTCCAGGTTACGAGCGATCAGTCCTCTGATTTTTACACTATCAGATTCTACATCTTCATCCTTAACACCATAATTACCCACGTGTACGGAATTCATTATCACTACCTGGCCGTAATAACTGGGATCAGTAAATACTTCCTGATATCCTGTCATTCCAGTATTAAAACATATTTCGCCTGAAGTAGTACCTTTCTTACCGAAAGCCCTTCCGTAATGTACAGTTCCGTCTGCCAATAGTAGAATTGCTGTTGCCTGCTGAGAAGAATTCATTAAGGGAAAATTTTGCAAATAAAAGAAATTTTTGGGGGATTACATGAGTAAAATAAATCTACTCACAATCATACCTGATCTCCCGGGGTTCTTCAGGACCAAAAACGCCATAATCGCTAATCGGAATCAATGTATTAAATCCTGTTGGCAGCCCTCTTTCGTTAGTACTACTAACAGCGTTAGGGCTATTCTGACTGTAATTTCTACGAATAAACATCCACACATTATTTGTAGAAAGATAGCTTTTCACCGTAGTATCGTAAGTGAAATAAGAACTCGGAAGATTACCATTTACATCATAGTGATAATTACTGATAATAGGTTGGAGAATAATATCTCCAAGAGTATCAAGTATAAAAGTTTGGTCTTTGATAATTCTACCCAGTGTATCATAATCCAATGCAGAAGCTGTTATAATACGGTCGAACCGCGAAAAAGAAAAACTTGGATGATTGATCCAGTCAGTGGTATCCTTAGTGATTCTTCCGTTCTCATAAGTATATCTGTGAGAAAAATAGGTTTTTCTTTTTTCTACAGCATCATACTCAGATAATGCCTTATATCCGACAAGTTCATGGTTATTGTTATAGGTAAAATAGAACAATTTGTATGGGCTCACCGCACTAAATGCCCTATCAAAAATCACACTATCAGGATTGCCCTTTTCATTATAAAAAACTCTTCCCGTTCTCGAAATGCCATCGTCCCGGAATTCCTCCCTCAAAAAAATAATTCTGCATTCTTTTTCTTCAGGCTCTTTTCCTCCATTCCCTGGAAAAAATTTATCTATTATCTTTTTACAACCTGCAACCTGGAACAAGATTATACTCGCAATCAACCACGCAGCAGCCCTTTTTATCTTTTTCATGACTTATAATTATTAGATGGATATAGTTTGGTCCAACAATAATTATCAAATAAAATCGTGCCGCAGGTTAGCATCAGCAATCATTAAAACCTGATTCAACAATCCAATGACTCAGCAGTAAGTGGTATAAAAAAAGAGGGTGTATCTGATGATAGATACACCCTCTTTGGTATTTAGTTTTAAAGAATAAATTATTCTTCAGTTTTTGGTGCTTCTTCTGCAGCCGGAGCTGGTGCAGCAGCCTCTGTTGCAGGCTCTGCTTTTTTAGCGGTCCTACTACGACGAGTTTTCTTAGCAGCTTCCTTAACTTCACCTTTACCTTTACCGTACACCTCGTTATAGTCTACAAATTCAATTAAGGCAGTCTCAGCATTATCACCGCGACGAGCACCTAATTTAATAATTCTTGTATAACCACCGGGACGACCACCGATTTTTTCAGCTATCGGGCCAAAAAGTTCTGCCACTGCAACTTTATCCTGCAGATAGCTGAATACTATTCTGCGCTGATGAGTGGTATTATCTTTTCCTTTAGTAATTAATGGTTCGATATAAGTTCGTAACGCCCTCGCTTTAGCTAAAGTGGTTACAATTCTCTTGTGCCTGATTAATTCAATAGCCAGATTGCTTAATAATGCTTTCCTGTGTGAAGCAGTTCTACCTAGATTGTTAATTTTGTCGCCGTGACGCATGACTGTTAATTTATAAGCTGCACCGTGTCAGGAATTGCAGCTTTCTTTAAAAAATCAAACTCCGGTAAACAGAGGTTTCTCTCTACCGGAGTTCATTATAATTTAGAATTCGTCTTTATCTACACCAAGTTTACTCAGATCCATACCAAAGTGAAGTCCTCTTTCAGCCAACACCTGCTCTATTTCAGCCAAAGATTTTTGACCAAAGTTGCGGAACTTCATAAGATCTTCTTGCTCATACTGAACAAGCTCACTCAATGAATTGATTTTTGCTGCCTTAAGGCAATTGAAAGCACGTACAGAAAGATCCAGATCTTCTAACGGAGTTTTCAATACTTTACGCAACTGAAGCATTTGTTCATCAACAACATCTTCTTTTTTATCTTCCTTACTATCGAAGGTGATGTTCTCATCAGTGATGATCATCAGATGCTGAATAAGAATACGACTTGCCTGTTTAACTGCTTCTTCGGGATGAATAGTTCCATCAGTAGAAACATCCATTAACAGTTTTTCGTAGTCTGTTCTTTGTTCAACACGAGTATTCTCGATTAAATATTTTACGTTTTTAATCGGTGTAAAGATGGCATCAGTTGGGATATAGCCAAATGGAGCATCTTTTTGCTTATTATCTTCTGCAGGAACATATCCGCGTCCCTTAGCAATAGTTAACTCAATATCCAGTTTTGCGGAAGGATCAAGTGTGCAGATTAATAAATCAGGATTCATAATCTCAAAACTCTGAGAAGCTTCACCAATTAATCCTGCAGTAAACTCAGATTTATTTTTAATACTGAGCGTTACTTTTTCCTGAGTAAGATCAATTTCACCTTTTTTCTTAAAACGTACTTGTTTAAGATTAAGGATAATCTCCACTACATCTTCAGAAATACCTTTGATAGTAGCAAATTCGTGATCTACTCCTTCAATACGTACTCCTATGATAGCATACCCCTCCAAAGAACTCAGTAATACTCTGCGCAAAGCGTTACCAATGGTAACACCAAAACCAGGCTCCAGCGGACGAAATTCGAATTGTGCTTCGAAATCAGTAGCCTTTTGCAAGATGATTTTTTCTGGTTTCTGGAAATTTAAAATTGCCATATATGGGATTTATAAATTTTATTATTTACTATACAATTCCACGATAAGTTGTTCCTTGATATTTTCAGGAACACTTTCTCTTTCAGGGTAGGCTACAAAAGTTCCTTTGTATTCAGCTTCATTCCAGTCAAGCCATCCAAATCGTTGATTTTTACCACGAACAGCTCCGGTTAGAGAAGCATTAGATTTATCTTTCTCCTTGAAACTGATGATATCACCTGGTTTCAACAGAAAAGACGGAATATTTACCACTTCGTCATTAACCGTAATATGCTTGTGAGCTACTAATTGGCGGGCAGCAGGACGTGAAGGCGCTATTCCTAAACGATACACTGCATTATCCAAACGGGATTCCAATAGTTTCATCAGGTTTTCACCCGTTACTCCTTTCAGACGTGAAGCCTCTTCAAATGTTTTACGGAATTGTTTTTCCAATACACCATAAGTGTATTTAGCTTTCTGCTTTTCTTTTAACTGAAGTGCATATTCTCCCGGAGCTTTACGCTTTTTAGTAGGACCATGTTGTCCGGGAGGATTACTGTTTTTGGTAAGGTATTTACCATTTCCAAGAATAGGTTCGCCAAAAATGCGACAAATTCTTGTTTTGGGGCCAGTGTAACGTGCCATAATTGTATAATGCTGATTTTTTAATTACAGCCCTGCGATCAGTAAAAATCTTTAAAAATCAATCGCAGGGCCAGTTTATCAATAATAATTAAACTCTTCTTTTCTTGGGAGGTCTGCAACCATTATGAGGAAGCGGAGTAATATCCTTGATCATCACAACTTCGATTCCGGAAGTAGCCAATCCACGAATGGCACTCTCTCTTCCTGATCCAGGTCCCTTTACATATACATCCACTTTTTTCACACCTGCATCAAAAGCTGTTTTTGCAGCATCCGATGATGCCATTTGAGCAGCATAAGGAGTGTTTTTCTTGGATCCTCTAAAACCCATTTTACCTGCACTGCTCCAGGAGATTACCTGTCCCAGCTTATTGGTAATACTAATAATAAGGTTGTTGAAAGTAGCGCTAATATGAGCATCGCCATAGTTATCAACTTTTACAACTCTTTTTTTCGCAGCGGCCTTTGCGCTGTTTTGTGCTTTTGCCATTTTTAATTCGTTGGAGGTAGTCTATTAACATTTATATAAATGCCCTGATCCCGCTTAAAAGCGGGATGTCCGGTGCATGATTACTCAATTATTTTTTAGCTGCTTTCTTCTTTCCGGCAACTGTCTTACGTTTACCCTTACGTGTGCGACTGTTAGTACGCGTACGTTGACCACGAACAGGCAACCCTTTACGATGACGAAGGCCACGGTAGCAGGCGATGTCAAGAAGACGTTTAATACTCATCTGAGTCTCAGAACGCAACTGACCTTCTACCTTGAATTCGTTAGTGATAGTGGTACGAATAGCATTCAATTCATCATCGTTCCACTCATTCACTTTCTTATCTACACTGATTCCAGCTTTATTCAAGATATACTTAGCGGTAGAAGGTCCAATCCCATAAATATAGGTCAAACCGATTTCACCCCTTTTGTTTTTTGGCAGATCCACTCCGGCAATACGAGCCATAGTTTATAGTTGTTTTACTTTTTAACTTAATGTTTACCCTTGTCTTTGCTTAAAACGAGGATTCTTTTTGTTGATTACATACAATCTGCCTTTCCTGCGCACTATCTTGCAGTCAACACTTCTTTTTTTAATAGATGCTCTAACTTTCATCTTTTTAAATTTTATAGGCGACAAAAGCCCTTTTTATGCTATAAACAATGCAAAAAAATTACACTGTAAATTTTACTTGTACCTAAATATTATTCTTCCCCTTGACAAATCATAGGGGCTCATCTCTACACCTACCTTATCTCCAGGAAGAATTCTGATATAGTTCATCCTCATCTTACCAGATATAGTAGCTAGAATCTCATGCCCATTCTCAAGCTTTACCTTGAACATTGCATTGGACAATGCTTCTAAAATAATTCCATCCTGTTTAATCAGCGGTTGTTTACCCATATATTTTAAGGAGCGCAAAGATAAAAGAAAATGGTAAAAAATCAAAAAGAAGAATAATAAGGCAAAACTAAGATCCCATCAAGAGGCTTGACGGGATCAAATATATGGATTAAAGATAAAGATCAATACCCAAAAATCTGCTCGAGACTCAACTCTTCCACAGGTCCTATTTTATCAAGTTCACTTCTGTTAACTCTCTCTTTTGAGGCCACAACACAATATGTAAACGGTTGGTTAGCTACATATTTATCATGAAAATGTTGAATATCAATAAATTGAATATCTTTTAAAGACTCATATATAAACTTTCTATTGTCTGTCGTAAGGCCCAATTTGAGATTACTCAAATAACTGAAAATAATATTATCTTTTAACATTCGATCGCTGGCAATATCTTGTCTTATTCCCTCTTTGGCAACTAGAAAAGCTTCCTCGGTGTGAGGTAATTCATTTAATAATTCATTCATAGCACTTATAGCTTCACCCATCTTATCGGCCTGGCTTCCCACGTAAGCAAGAGACACATAATTTTGTTCTTTTTTAGAAGGAGCTGAATAACTAGCATAAGTAGAATAAGCCAACGCTTTAGATTCCCTGATTACCTGAAAGACAAGGGAGCCCATTCCTCCTCCAAAATAGTTATTGTAGACCTGTATCACCGGCACCATTGAAGAATCATAAGCATTACCATTGCGAACCCACGAAACTTCAGACTGCACCATATCATAATGGGCAAACAATACTTTGTTCTGCTCTTGTTTTAACCTTTCAAACTTAACCGCTACAGGTATATCCTTAAATATTGCAGGTACTTTATGCAATTTTTTTATACCTGTCGTAAATGTCCCTAAAGGCTTAGGGCCGTAATAAATAATAGAGTGACGATAATTAAATAAACTATGGAGAATATCTGTTAGCTGTTTAGCAGTTACAGCATCAAGTTCTTTATCTGACATTTGATAGGTAAAAGGATTATCAGGTCCGTATAAAGCATAGTTGTTTAACCCTTTCGCTATATTTCCCTTACTTAGCTTTGCATCAGCTTTGCTTTTTAATATCCTAGTTTTCAAGTTTTTCAATGCCTCCTCATCAGGTTGACAGTTCAATATCAGATTATCCAGCAGCTTTACAGCTTTATCAAAATTCTCCTGTAAACCGCTGACAGATATTATCATATTCTCAGACGAAGGAATAACTTTAAAATTACAGGCTATATTATAAAACTCTCTGCTGATCTGGTCAGCAGTAAGTTTACCATCCCCCAAAAAATTAAGATAATTTGCCGCCAGTCCGAGTTCCTTCATATTCCAGGTTCCCATATCAAACTGATAATACAAGCTGAACAAATCGTTTTCTTTATTCTGCACATATAACACATCAGCCAGTCCTGCTTTTGAACGATTAATTTGGTTCTTAAAATCAACCCACTCTGGTTGTATTGGCTTAACAGGCATCGTTTCAATCTTTTTCATAAAAGGTGATTGAACATCCCTATTAACAGACACAGGTGTAATCGGAGGTTTATCAACCTTCACTACGTTTTTATTTTCTGCCTTTCTCTTTAATACCGCTACATAGTTATTATTAAGATATTTATTAGCAAAAGCAATAATTTGCTGACGATTTACTTTAGCCATATTATCAACAAATTCAACTTCATTATTCCATTGTCTGCCCTTATGCTGGATGAAGGCGCTCATCAAGTTATTTGCTCTGTTTTCATTACTCTCTAATCCCTGAATTTCGGAAAGCTTGAAATTGCCGACAATCGCTTTTACCAATGTTTCGTCAAACTCACCTTTGCGTAATAATTCTATTTGTGAAAGCAATAATTCCTTTAAGCCTTCAAGCGTTTGCCCTTCTATTGGTTTACCTGAAAGCAAAAACATTCCATAATCCTTAAAAGAATGAAATCCTGCACCGGATGAAAGCACTTTTTGTTTTCTGTTAAGATTAATATCCATTAAACCAACATTTCCATTCGATAATAACTGGCTGACAACAGAAGCTGTAACGGCAGTTTGATAATCTTCTACTCCTGGCAACCTGAATGCCATTTGCAAAAACTCCGCATCCGGACCAACTACTTCTTTTATGATTGGTGATGTGATGGGAACTTCTTTTGGTCCGACATATTCCTTAAAATCTTTTGGCTGCATATATGCAAAAGCTTTATCCACTTTAGCAATCACTTCATCAGGATTTAAGTCTCCCGCCATTATGATAGCCATATTACCGGGCACATAATAATTGTTGTAAAACTCCCTAATTGCTTTAAGAGAAGGATTTTTTAAATGCTCTATTGTTCCGATAGTAGTTTGTTGCCCATAATTATGAGTAGGAAATAAGGAACTGAACATTGTTTCCCATACCTGCCAGCTATCATTATCAAGTCCTCTGTTTTTTTCTTCATAAACAGCTTCCAACTCAGTATGAAAGAGACGAAATACAGGATTACGAAATCGTTCAGCCTGAACAGCTAAGAATTTATCTATTACATTTGAAGGAATATTTTCCTTATATACCGTTTCTTCCACATGTGTATGGGCATTTGTTCCCTGTGCACCCATACCGGACATCATTTTATCATACTCATTGGAAATAGCATATTTAGCCGCTATTCCGGAAACACTATCAATCTCTCTGTAAATAATTTTTCGTTGGGTATCATCGGTAGTTGCATTGTATTTGGCATACAATCCTTCTATTTGATCGAGATATTTTTTCTCTTGAAGAGAATCTACAGATCCATATAAATATGTCCCTTTAAACAGCAAATGCTCAAGATAATGCGCAAGACCAGTGTGTTCCTTCGGATCATTATTACTTCCTGCCCGAACAGCTATTAATGTTTGGATGCGAGGCTCTTTACTATTAGGGCTTAGAATCACCGTCAAACCATTTTTAAGCGTGTAAAACCTCGCTTTTATCGGATCATTATTTACATAGCGGTAAGTATATCCATTTGCTGTACTTTCTTTCCATTCAACTTTTTGGGCTGTAGCACTACAATATAAAAATGATAATAGCAGTAATAGTGTAATTCTAGACGTAAGCATATACCAATATTATTTTAGTCACAAAAAGAACCATTTTTAATAATATTCACCTTACCGTTCATCCAAAAATACTATTTAAAACACCTGCCAAACGAATGCCGCCTTTTAAAAGCTGCTCATTCATAGTAGATACATATCTGTGATTATAGTTATAGCTAAGTTTGGCATCTGGTTGGGTATGGCTGTAAATATCTTCTGCTATCTGGTAAGATTCGAATAACCATTCACCCACAGGTTGTTTTTGCAATTTTTTCTTTTCATTTAAAGTGATGAAATTAACAGCCGCAGCATGTTCCGTATAACTCAATTGTTGAAAATCCATTAAATGCTCGTCCCACAACCGGTGTAAATTGGATGGGGTATTAAACCAAAACACTTTTATATCATTTCCACCCCTGTCTTCAGGTCTTCCTACATGCAAAGGCTGATGTGCATCACCTATTAAATGAATTAACAATCTCAGATACATGCGTTTTTTTTCTATATCGGCTAAACTGTCCTCTTGTAATTTATCTATTAGAAAAAAAACTCTGTTGTATATATTAGCAATAGTATCTGTTTCTAATTTTTGATAAAATGCTTTATTATCCAGCCCCGTAGACACATTGATATAATGCCAGTTATTGAGATACCTGTAGGACGGATCAGATTTAATAAAATCAGCCCATGTACTGGCCATAGCTATTGATTCATTTCCAAGTATCTTCTTTATTGATCGTTTAGCCTTCGGGGTTAAATGATACGATGCTACCTCTCCTATGACACGATGTCCTAAAACACCCCAAGCCAAAGATGTGAGAGGAATACAACAAACAAGTACAAAAACGATTGAATACTTTCTCATCTTTCCCTATTATTTTTTTATTATTTTCAACTAAACACGTTGCAGCAAATTGTTTTTTCATAACTGGAAAAATTTATCTTGCGGCAGACTGATTTTTACTTTTAATAGTTTAAATTTAGCACTAGAACATTAATAAATTATTACTAAGGTTGGCATAGCGATTGCCATAACAGAACAAAATCCCTGTATGAAGAAAATATTAATGGCAGCTGCAATTATTGGAACAGTTGCCGCAGTAGCGATAGTGTACGTTCAATACCTGACCGAAGAAAAACATATTGAAGATCCCACAATGGATATCTGGGCATAAGCTGTCCAAATATTTCCTCATTTTTTAAACTGGAGCATCCATTCATATATATTCTTCCCTTCTTCCTTATATAAAGGATTAGTTGCCTGTGTCCAGGCATCATGTCCTCCGTTTTCCCATAAGGTGAGCTTAAAAGGATATTCAGGATTGACAGCCTTTATTATTGTAAAGAATCTGTTAGTAGTAGAAGCATAGGTCACAATACTGTCATCAAGGTTATGAAATGCCCAAACCGGCAGATTTGAAGATCCTATTTTTTTTATAGAAGCGGTATCTACCCAAGATGCTCCACATATTGGCACTATAGCTGCGAGTTTTTGATTATAGTTGATGGAATAATCCCATGTCGCCCCTCCACCCATACTCATTCCACAAACATAAATACGCTGCGCATCTACCTTGTAATTTTTTAATGAATAGTTAATTACCTGATCCAGATCAGTATTTCGAGGCCAGTCTATAAACTGGGGGCTAATAATAATAAAAGAAAAATCTTCACCGCCTACGCTAAAAGATGTTGGGAAAATTTTCCGATCTAGCAGCCGTGTAACTGCGTTACGTTTTATATCGGGCAGGTCAGTGGTTCCATTACCCCTTTCCCCTCCACCATGCAAAAACACCAGTAAGGGATATTTTTTACTATCGGAGGAATCATAATCAGGAGGTAAAGCTTCATAAAAACCACCTATATTGGTCGTTAGAGGAATGGAATAGCCTACCTGTTCATATGATCTGACTCCCGGTGGAATTAGCGATACTGTATCACTGCCATTCGGGGGAACAACAGAAGTTGTATCAGGACCACCCGGGAAAAACGGCTCTCCGGGTGCAGATGTTGTTTTTGACTTTTTGCAGCCTCCTGCTATTGCAATAGACAACCATAAAAAAAGCACAAACTCCATTCTTTTTACGAACATACTATTCCGGTTAAAACAGTATAAAATTACGCAAAAAGCAACCCTGTGCGGAAGGAATTATTTCACACTTTCCCTAGAATACCCCAACATCCATTCGTAAATATTTTTTCCGTTATTACGTGTTTCAGGGTCGTACGCTTTTGTCCATGAATCATGCCCACCGGTTAACCAGGTAGTAGCTATTGCTTTGACAGTAGAGCCGAAATCATTGATTTTATTTACATAATCCAGTGTATATGAGACAGGTACAATCTTGTCATCATTATTATGAAAAGCCCATACAGGCAGGTTAAAAGAAGCTATGCGTTCAGACCTTTTAGGGTCGGGCCAGGAACCTCCGCAAATAGGCACAACTGCAGCCACTGAAGCACCATATTCAGAAGCATAATCCCATGTAACTCCTCCTCCCATACTTAAGCCCGTAATGTAAATTCTGGAGGTATCAACACGATATTTTTTTATAGCATGTTGTACAAGATTGTTGAATTGAGCATTTGTCGGTCTAGCTTTGAACTGAGGTGAAATAACTATAAAAGAATAGTTTTTACCATTTACAGAAAAAGATGGTGGAAATTGTTTTTTACTGATCAGTCGGGGTAAACCTGCCCTAAGCATATTAGGAAGATCGGAGGTACCATTTCCTAACTCACCAATACCATGTACGAATACAATAAGTGGGTATTTTTTAAGACTTGAATCATATCGCGCTGGTAAAGCTTCATAATAACCTCCACAATTATCATCAACTTTAGCATTTACGGCATTGTGAGCAGCAGGTAAAGTTTCTATAATGTTGTCCTCTTCACTTAAGGAACCGCCAGTGTCTTTACTACATGAGACCATGATAGAAGAAATACAAATGGCGGTCAATACGAACTTATAAACAGGATTTCGCATGGGTATTCGGATTTGCATTTATAACGACTGATGGGTTTGTTTCATTGTATAAATATACTAAGGTTCCTATCGTGGTAATTTTCTTCCCCTACTGGGAACAAAATGGTGACACACTGTCTTCTTTTACGCTTAAAATCAGTTTGGCACGAGATTCGTTCTTCTATTGTCGGTTTTTCATAGGATATTGGATTTTAAACACGGGGCTGGATTTTTATCCTGGCCCTTTTTTGTTTTTATACTTTTATATCTATCAGCAATACCCTATAAGCAACGGAATACACACAATCTTAAAATCAATCTTCATAAACCGTTGTTGTTTATACTGACTTCTTAACTCCTAAAACAGCACAGTGCGTGAGGATCAGAATTTGCTTATATGCTACCTTTACAGCAAATTATTAATACATGAAGGTAGTAATAGTTGGAGGAGGATTTGCCGGGATGAATATGGCCAAAAAATTAGCCTCCAGAAATGATATATCGGTAGTACTGGTAGATAAAAATAATTACCATTTTTTTCCACCTTTGTTATATCAGGTATCCACTTCATTTATTGAAGCTTCTAACATCAGTTATCCTTTCAGAAGAATGTTTCAGGAAGTAAACAATCTTCGCTTTTATCTGGGTGAGCTACAGCGTGTTGATACAGAAAACAATACCATCATTACCAATACGGGTGAAATCGAATACGACCAGCTCATTCTTGCCATGGGAACAGAAACGAATTATTTTGGCATGGAGAATGTCAAAAACAATGCGTTACCCATGAAAACGATTGATGACGCATTAAACATGCGTAATCACTTGCTGATGAATCTTGAGAAACTCGCCCGTCTCCAAGATGGGCCTGAGCGAAAAAAGTTAACCAATATCATTATTGCAGGCGGTGGACCAACAGGTGTAGAAGTTTCGGGTATGCTTGCAGAAATGAGAAAAAACATTATCACCAAAGATTATCCTGAACTAAAGAATATGAGTGGGGATATCTATTTGATAGATGCAGGTCCGGTATTACTGGGACCCATGAGTAAAAAATCTCAACAGGAAGCCTATAAAGTACTCAATAAGCTTGGTGTAAAAATCATATTAAATACTCCTGTTAAAGATTATGTGGATGGAGTAGTGTATTTAAGCAATGGCGAAACTATCGAAGCCAACACTATGGTGTGGGCATCGGGAGTTATTGCCAGAGAAGCACCTGGATTACCAAAAGAAAGCATAGGAAGAGGAAGAAGGATATTAGTAGATGAGTTTAATCTGATAAAAGGTCTTTCAAATGTTTATGCTATAGGAGATATAAGTCTTCAGTCCGGAGATGCCAAATGGCCTGACGGACATCCTCAGCTAGCGCAGGTAGCCATCCAGCAAGGTATCAACCTGGCTGAAAATCTTATTAAACTAAAACAAGGCAAAGCACAAAAACCTTTCAAATACCTTAATAAAGGTTCCATGGCTATTATAGCTAAATTCAAGGCAGTTGTTGATTTGCCAAAAGGATTCTTTAAAGGATTTTTCGCCTGGTTAGTGTGGTTATTCATTCACCTTATACCTATAGCCGGCTACAGAAATAAAGCCAAGCTTGCCTACAACTGGTTCTGGTCATTCATCACCAACGATCCAACATTACGTTTAATCATCAGACCCAATAAGGATACGCAAAAAATAATGGAACAATCAGACAAAGAAATGATTAAAGAAATATGAGTATTGTCTGCAGCTTATTATCAATCGTTCTATATTAAACCGGAATGAAATCTTTCTTTAAGTATCAGAGAAGCTAAATAAACATTCACGACAAAAAGCTATTATTAATTATTTCGACAACCCAAACACATGCTTTTATTATTCTGATCAATTTTCTTTAATCATAGTTCTCATTTCAAACTTTTATATTTGGTGTAACAAGTACCTCGTTATGTCCGCTAACTTATTATTAAATAATATTGACAAACATATTGTTCTTGATGAAAGGGAAAAAAATATTTTTCTTTCACTGATTCAATCCAAAAAAATCAGGAAAAAACAATTCGTTGTACAGGAAGGGGATATCAATAGATTTGGCATTTTTGTCAATGAAGGATGTCTCAAAAGTTATGCAGTTGATAAAAACGGATATGAACATGTATTGCAATTTGCTCCTTCAGGATGGTGGATCAGCGATATGACAAGTTTTATTGAACAGAAAGCAGGCACACTTAACATTGATGCAGTATATGATTCAGAAATATCTTTGCTTTCTTATGATCATCAGCAAAATTTATTTGCTGAAATTCCACAACTAGAACGTTTTTTCAGAATACTTGCCGAGCGTGCCTTAGCTGCTTATCAACATCGTTTAGTCGGCACACTTAGTTTACCAGCTATCGACCGTTACAATAATTTTTGTGGTTTATATCCTACTCTTATCAATACATTACCACAGAAACTTATAGCATCATATATAGGAGTAACACCAGAATTCTTAAGCAAGATGCTTAACAAACGTCAGCATCATTAAATAACGGTTTACACGCCCTGCATATGCCTGACAACCGGCACAATCTTAATCTACATTAATACATTTTCTTAATCTGGTTTATTGGTGATGGAACTTCAGTAAAATAGTTTTGCTGTATAATATTTACTTTAAACAAGACATATGAAAAAAGCAATTGAAAAAATATTTCAACGGCCCCAGCGGCCCGGAATGGTTGGCGATGGTTTCAGAGTATACAATATGATTCCGGGAGCAGGTATCACACAACATAGAATTAGTCCATTCTTAATGCTGGATTTTAATGCAGCTTTCGATTTTGGTCCTTCCGACCATGTTAGAGGCGTCGACGTTCATCCGCATAAAGGATTTGAAACCGTTACCATTGCCTACCAGGGTAGTGTCGCTCATCACGATAGCGCTGGAAATAGTGGTATCATCAGTGCTGGTGATGTACAATGGATGACTGCCGGCTCAGGTATTCTTCATAAAGAATATCACGAAGAGGAATTCTCTAAAAAAGGGGGGACGTTTGAAATGGTACAGTTATGGGTTAATCTTCCTAAAAAAGATAAAAACACCACACCACATTACCAGGCATTAACAGCAGATCAAATGGGTAAACACCATTTATCTGACGGTAAAGGTATAGTGAATGTAATAGCAGGCAATTTTAATGCGGTAAACGGACCTGCCAGTACATATACACCTGTTAATCTATTCGATATTAAATTGGAAAATGATGGAGTGGTAGATTTTGAAATACCGACATCTCATAACACGGCTTTATTGGTAATTAATGGCGATATTGAAGTAAATGGCGAATTTGCTGCTGAACACAGTTTTGTGTTATTCAAAAACGAGGGCAGTAAAATAACTGTCAAAGCGACTGGTAAAGCTGTAGTACTTGTGTTAAGTGGCGAACCAATTGACGAACCAATTGCGAGTTACGGACCATTTGTGATGAATACACAACAGGAAATAGTAGAAGCTATTGAAGATTTTCAGGCAGGGAAATTTGGCGTATTAGTTTAATAAAATAATATATGCGTAAACTCATCGATCATATACTTGAAGGCAGAGAAAAAAACATCACAAAAGATGATAAGGTTTTACAACCTCTCCCTCATAAAGATTTCAGATTTGCCAACCCGTTGGTGGTAGTGCACCATATACCACCAACGGATATTCCCGCTGGTTCTTCAATGCGTTTGCACCCTCATCCTCACAGGGGTTTTGCTCCTGTCACTTTTCAGTTGCAGGGAGAAGGATCTCATAAAGACAGTGAGGGAAATAATGAAATAGTAAAGGCCGGTGATGTACAATGGATGTTTGCGGGAAAAGGTATTTTACATAGCGAAGGTCCCTCAGCAAGAATATTAGCAGAAGGTGGAACACAGGAGTTGATACAAATATGGGTAAATGTACCCGCTAAAAATAAGTTTGACCAGCCGTCCTATCAGTTTGTTGCTAAAGACAATCAGCCTATACCTATTAAAGAAGAAGGTATTGAGTTTCGATTAATCAGTGGAGAATATGAAAACAAAAAAGGGTTAATCAATACACTAACCCCTATCACCATATTAATAGGGGAAATAAAAAAAGGAAAACGTGTTCAACTAAATGCAAAAGAAGGTTATTGGACCATTATCTATATTGCCAGCGGAACAGTTAATATTAATATGGAATCGATAGTTCAGCATCATTTAATTGTTTTTGAAAAAGAAAACGATGAAATAATTATATGCGCCGAGGAAAATGCACAACTATTATTTTTTTCTGCCGAACCTATTAATGAACCTGTCGCAGCTAAAGATAATTACGTAATGAACACTAAAGAAGAAATTGAACAGGCATTTGAAGATTATAAAAACGGACTTTTCGGAACACTGGAGCAGTAATCAATACCAGGATGATTGATTACCGATATAATTAGAAAAAGGAAATATCATAATTTTTGAGGAATTTTATTCCGGTTCAGAATCTAATGGAAATAATATTTTACTTATTTCCTGCCTAAACCCTCAGCATAATTTATGATATTTCCTCTACTGTATTTTTTAATTGTAGTTGTTTAGATTAATCCAGATAAACATTCCGATAAAACTCACCATAATCCAGCACATCGCTCTGCGCTTTTTGATCGGACGCATTTAGCAACAATGCCTTATTAATGGATTCGACAAAAGAATCAGCATCACGATCTGTAAATAGAATTGAAGCAGCAGGACGCTTAACGGCATCTGATGCCACTACAGGTTTATTTAAAAATAGACCTTCCCTTACCGTAAGAGCATCGCCATCCGTATTGGTGGGTCTCAATACCATATCACTTTGCTTGACAAGATTTACAAAGGATATCTGGGATTTCTGTAAATAAAATATCTCCTCCAGATTATTATCCTTTATTCTTTTTTCATATTCCCTTACATCAAGATCTCCATTAGGATCACTAATAGCATATACAAAACAAATCTTTTTACCCTGATCTCTAAGCTTTATAGCTGCATCAACACAAAGATCCAACCCATACTGATCAGCTCCCTTATGTGTTTTAAGTCTCCATGCATTACCAACCGCTACCTGATATCCCTGATTTTTCTTTTGCTCAATCCATTCAACAATTGCAGCAGGTATAGGTAATTCTGTTTCAAGTATTGGTGGAAGAAAAGCGTCTTTAACCAATACTTTATTTCTTAGTTTTAACCGATCGTTAATTTCGATACCAACCACTATCGTTACCTGAGGCAAACCATATACCCACCTGTCGAGTATTGGTAACAAAGAAGAGTTTTTCACCTTATACGAATGTATAGTAAGAATTGTCTTTTTACCTAACAATCGGGAAAAAAACACATGGGCATATTTCAGCATTCTTGTACCACTGTGAATATGTACTATATCATTAGCTGATATCATTTTAAGATATTTGCCCAATACAAACTTTCTGATATTGAGAATTCCTTCTTTCTCCTGGCGTGACTCATCCACAAACTGAACGTTAAAGGTCGGGCGAAGTAAGTGAACCAGTCGACTGATATGAATACTAACACCTCCAGCCGGTGGTGCTATAGGGCCGATGATTAATACATTTTTTTTCATTACTGCTACATAAGTTTAATTAGGGAACAAAAAAATCCAAAGAACATTGGAATACAACTAGTTGATACACACCTATCAATACAATAAGCTGGTTCTTAATTAAGAAATTAAATTGAAGGAAAGGTTCCTTTAACGGATGCAAAAATATACTTCAGATGCAAACAAACAATATAGAATTTTAAATAATATATAATATACTGTAAATAAAATCATTGTTTGTAGAAATCAAATCTTCAAAATATTTATAAAAGAATCCAATAAATATTATTACTATTGTATTATTCAAGATGAATAATACTAGATGAACAATAATATTTTTGAACCGCTTTTGTCAGCCTGGGAAGAAACGTATAAAAAAGGCCAGCTTACGCTCTGGGTGTTTCTTGCTTTGAAAGATGGCAAAAAATGTGTGGAAGAAATAAAAATATTCGTAGAAAATGTTTCTAACCATACTATGCAATGCGAGGAGCAAAGCCTGTATAGAAACCTTCGCAAGTTTCAGCATCTGGAAGTCGTGGATTTTGAAGCTGGTAAAGGAAATAAGGGTCCTGACAGAAAATATTATTTTCTCACTGCACTAGGACATTCGCTGCTTGAAGCTTTTGTTGATAGAAATATAAAAGTATTCTTTACCTCACCCACTCAACAATTACTCAATCACAAATACAATGAAAAGTCTAACTAAAAATCAAGTTTATTTTATTATCAGCACGATAATACAATGTGCCATATTCCGGGTTGCTTTAGCTTATTGTATTCAGTCTGAATCCGCATGGCTTATTATATTATCAGCTGTTCTGTTTTTTATTTCTATGTTTATTGCTGGCTGGTATTTTGGTAAAAGGGATAGTGAAGAACTCCCTCTAAGAATAACATCTTTTGTTTTTCACTTATCTACATACATCATATATCATGGAATATCATGGGTATGGTACATTTCATTTGCTCCTTCCGGTTTTCACTACAATCAGTACTTTCCAGTCTTTATGTTAACCTGGGGAGTGGGTTTGCTCATTCATTATATGTGTTATAAAAAACAAAATAAAGACCTCATCAAGGGAATACATAAAGATGATATATTCTAATAAACAAACATGACTATTTGCATCAGCAGTGTTTTACAATCAAATATTCCTATAAAATTTATCTTAATCCTTTTTTTTGTCTTTCCCTAATCCAACTTTGTAATTGTCGGGAGTACCGCTAACCTTTACATTCATAAACCAAACTTTTTTATTGGCATCTCTGTATTCAATTTCATCAATCTGATCAATATCCACTTCCTCCTGTTTTTTACCGAATAGGGAACGGAAACCGACATTAGTAACCATTTTCATGGGAATACGCATGTAATATTCCATATTAAGATTTAGTGATTGTTTACCAGACACTTCAATAAATCCCAGAGAGGAGTTAATATTCATTGATGGAATATTCAATTCACTATCTTTAAGTGTCAAGACATTTTTAAGCGTATCAAATCTTACTAACCGTAGGTTTTTATCTTTAAAATATCCGGCCATAGCCTGCATAGGTGCAAAATCAATTAAACTTCCATTATAAATTTCTACATCAAGTTCTGCTTTTGAATCATTAATAACAGGAACAAAATCCGGGTGTATACGCAAATGGCTTTTAATCGTTCCATTTAATTTTCCGCGTATGTTTTTATTAATGGTAATATCCTGACCGAAATGATCCAGTTTTATCATTGTATGCTCAAGATCTAGATTGTTTATTTTAATGATACTATTAAAATAAATCTTATCAGGATCATTGCCATTTAAATACCCTTTCATTGCCAATGTACCATCAGCGATCTGCATGGCAATCGTATCCAGGTGAATGTACTTATCCTCCTGCATACGCAAACCAGCACGAATATTCTTCACCCAAAGCTTATTATACTTAAGCCTACCGATATCTACATTTACTTTAAAATCCGAGAATGGTATTTTAAATATATTAAACGTATTGGCATGGATAGAACTATCAGCTTTGACTGAAGTCGCAGGCGTCTGAGTAACTGAAATAGCTGTTTGAGCAACAGAGGAATCTTCAACGGATATTGACTGAGAGCCAGAAATAAAACTATAATTATTAATCTCATCAAGATCGATAAATCTTGAGCGGAAATCCAGATAATTGGTTCGTTTTTTCATCCTTTTATCTTTTCCTGCAAATAGTCGGAGGTTAAGCGCAAAATCGGTGCGACCAATTTTGCCTTTAAGTGAATCTATTTTCAAAATTCTGTCAGCTCCATACAACAACTCACCTTTAAATTCTCTTACCCGAAAACGATGTTTCTCCAGGTTACCTGAAATATTAGCAATATCAGCCTTCAACATTCTAAACACAGAATCATATCGCATACTCAGATCTGCACGCGCGGATAATTTATGTGCAATTTCATTAAGGTAAGCTTCAGGCAAATACTCTTTACCCAAGGGGCCCAGCACATCTTTTATAACCAGTTTATCGGAGCGTAAATCAAATACTATTTTGGTTCTTCCTTTCTTAACACCCGAAAACCATAGTGGATAATTATTCACCAAACCTGACAAACTAATGTCAGAATCATCTATCAATCCTTTAAAATGATTTAGCGTCAGTGTAGTATCGTCAATCAGTATCGCAGCTTTCACATTATGAAAAGCATGGGGATAATTTTTGAATGCAGCATTCAATTTGTTCAACGTGAATTTTCCTTTCGGCAATGGCTGTGGCTTACGTAACTGACCAACGGAAGTTTCGAGATTAATATCTATACTAAAATCATTAACTTCCTCTTGTATTTTTTTTGCTTTAGTAGTATCAAAAGAAAAAAGTTCTTTTAAAACAATCTTTTTACTATTAGCAGCCAAACGTAAAGCTATCTTCTCATCAGGTTTATGAATTAATGCCGGAAGATTATCAATGGCCCCTTCTAATTGTAGGTCAGACCGACCAACTTTTAATGATGCAGAGTCAAGATCTAGCTTGCCGTCCTTCATTGCAGCATGGAGATACATATTTTTTATCTGATGAGGAAACCCAGGTATTTTAAATGCCAGATCATAAACTGTAAGCTCACTTTGCAAGCCATTTTTGAGCTGATATAAAGTTTCTTCAGGAAATTCCATATCAGCAAGCTCCTTAAAATTCATATCTAACCTAATTCGTCCCCCAATCTGTTGAAGATCTTTAATACCAAAAAATTCACCTATAAATTTTAATTCAAGATCTGCATTCATTTGCATTAGTACCTGCGGATCTGTAAAATCACGAACAACAAAATTTCCTTTAAATACACCCTTATCCGGTCGGGCATTTACGTTCATTATTTTCAGTTCTGCAGTTTTTAATGAACGCTGCTCACCTGTAGTGAAAAAGCCTTTAAAGGCCAGCTCATCAATTTTTTTATTTACATCCGAATTAAGAAACCATACATTTTCACAACCAAAGTCAATTTCAATAAGAGGAAGTTGCTGATTGGTCAGCACTCCTTTTACTATTCCTTCAAAATATACACGTCCGTCATATTTGAAAGGGGCTAATGACTGCCTTACATTTTCCGGTAAAAAAGCGGCAATCAAATCAAAATTGGGTTTATCTCCATGAATTTTTAAATCTACCGAAGGAACATCAGACAGATTTGCCTTTCCTTCCACGCTAAACTTAGCATCTTCAAGGGTTATTTTGCCTAATGTAATATCCAGTAGCTTATTGGTTGTGTGATAGTCTGCATCAATATTTAATGCAAATTGCTTACGCCTGAAAAAAGATGTATCCTTATCACTAATAATATCAACCATTAATTTTGATTTAAGATCAATCAATATATGATCGTCATTAGCTGAGAAAGAAGACAATAATCTGTTTATGGACGAGTGAATTTTTGTGTGACTAATATTATCTATGTAGTTCACTTCAAGATCCCTTAATACTATTTTTTTCAGGTTAATATCAAAGGAAGATGAAGGCTCTGAGGACGTAGTGCCAGTATCAGATTGAATATTTTTGGCTACCTCAATATTAAGTTTCCCATTAGTATGCCTGATAAGATTTATTTCTCCTCCTTTCAACATCAGTCTTTTTGCATGATACTTTTGCTGAATGATATCCTTCACGCTAAATCCTATATAAAGATGATCCACACGATAAAGAGGATCACGTTGCTGATGCTTGTTATCGTAAAACCTTGCACCCTGTAAGTCAATTGAAACATAAGGGAAGTTTTTAAAAACCGATATCTGACTTTTTTCTATAAATAACTCTCCCTTAAACTGTTCATTTAATTCAGTCAAAGCCAGATTAACCAATCGAGTTTGTTGATTATTGAATATGTAAATAGCTGCACCTGAAACTAATAGAATAGCTAACAACAAAAAGACCATCGTCTTCACTGTTATGCTTAGTATTTTTCTAAATAGAGAAGTTTGACTTTTCGGCATTGCAGCACAAATTTATATATATCCTCATCATTGAAAAGCAGAAATAATAACGGACTTAAAGTCTGTTTTATTTTACACACATGCTATTTTAATGTGTATAGCAATAAAACTGATTGTTTTTAAATTCATTTACAAAAGTGTCTGATAAAGAGAGTGCTTTAGATGTTCATTTATTATATCTGTCCAATGCAAATACATAGAATAAATGAACAAGCACTTTACTCATAAAAAAATTAAACCATACGACTACTGCTATTATTTTAAAAGACGACTGGTGTGCAGCGGAATAAGATATTCAGTAAAAGAAAACTAAACAGTATTATAAATATTATCTTTTCAGATACTCTTCGACATTTTCCTTTGTAACAAGTGTAAAAGGAACATAAATATTCTTATCACTCACCTCCTCTTTTTTAATAAAACGATAAGCAATATCTATAGCTTTTTGCGCCTGCCCCTTTGCATCCTGGTAAACAGTAGCATTTAGTCTGCCTTGTTGCACCGCCTGCAAGGCATCATCTATTGCATCAATACCTACTACAACAACTTTGTCTTTAATACCTGCCTGCTCAATCGCCTGTAACGCACCCATAGCCATTTCATCATTTTGCGCAAAAACAGCATTGAGCTGTTTTCCATGTACCTGTATCCAGTTTTCCATAATCGACATCCCCTTTGCACGATCCCATTCCGCAGTCTGATTAGCAACTACTTTAATATTGGGATAACCGGCAAGAGCATCTTTTGCTCCGGTTTGACGTTTAATCTGTGCTGCTTGTCCTATATATCCTTCCATAATAGCAATATTACCGGACTGGTTATTGACAAGGGCAATATAATCAATAGCTATTTTCGCTGCTTCTTCATCTTTTGATCCTACAAAAGCGTCGGCTAGTGAAGCTGTTTCTGAATTAACATTTATTATTGGAATATTTGCAGCTTTAGCCCTGTCTACTGCAGGAGAACTGGCTTCTACCTCGCAAGGATTTAATATTATAGCATCAACACCCTGCGCAATAAAACTTTCTACCTGCTGTACCTGTTTTTCAGCCGAGCGTTGTGCATCGTTAATGATTAACTTAATATTTTTTTCCTTTGCCGACTTTAATAATTCATCTTTCAGATTAACTACAAATTCATTTTGCAAACTCAACATAGATACCCCAATAACTCCCTCTGATCCGGAAGACTCATCTGACTGACAACCCATAAAAAGAACAACTATTAAACAAGCTACAAGAACAATCGTTTTATTCATCCGTTTATTTTTTAATCAAAATATGTACTGCAAAAACCTGGCAATCCTAATAAATAAATTTTCCTTTATGAAAAGTTTATTAGCATTACAGCCTATCCCTTGCTTTTTAATTGAAAACACAAGTTCAAAACCTATTCTTTTTGTGTAAGGAATGAGTCTATAATAGTTATGATTAACACCATTTAATTAGTCAGAGAGCTCAACTGTTTGTTTTATTCATCTATTTACTTATTAGCTATACGTTTGCTAAATATAAGTTATTTTATATTTTTCCTATCAATGAGTACCGCCCCGATAATAATACATCCCTTTATAATTTGCTGGTAATATGAGCTGATATTGAGCAAATCAAGACTGTTATTAATTACTCCAATAAGCAAAACACCCAACACCGTTCCCGAAATTTTTCCAACGCCTCCTGCCAGACTTGTTCCACCAATTACCACAGCTGCTATAGCATCTAATTCATAAGCCACGCCTGCATTTGGCTGTCCAGTTGTAATTCTTGAGGCAAGAATAATACCTGATAATCCGGCCAGAAAACCGCAAACACTGTAAACAAATATTTTCACTTTGCTCACATTAATACCCGATGCCCAGGCTGCATTTTCATTACCTCCTACAGCATATACATGTCGGCCAATCACTGTGCCATGCAAAATAATAGCTGCAATTACAGCAACGATAATAAATATGATTACGGGAGCTGGTATTCCTATCAAGCTTCCCCCACCAATAAAATTAAATGAAGAGGAAAGTCCGGATATTGGTCTGCCATCGCTAACCACCAATGCTAGTCCACGGGCTACTGTCATCATACCCAAAGTGACAATAAACGGCGCAGCTCTGCCTTTTGTAATGATCAATCCATTTACTACTCCCGTAGTAGTGCCTGTCAGCAACCCCACTAACAAAGGAACAACCAGCAATAATTCAGTATTGCGTGCAAATAATGCGGTTACCACTCCGGCAAGTGCCACTACTGATCCCAGTGACAAATCAATTCCACCTGCAATAATTACAAAACTTACTCCTATCGCAAGTATACCGTTAACAGACACCTGCTTTAAAATTGTCATAATATTCTGAACGGTAAAAAAGGCCGGAGTCATTATTGATGCAACAATGCAGATACAAATAAACGCTGCAAAAACACCGTATGTTTTAAATGTATCGCCTGACATTTTCCATTTATTATATTGACGGTCTTCAACACCAACTATACCTTTTTGTTCTGTTTTGATCATATCATTGCATATTTCATAATTAATTCCTGACTGGCTTCTGCACTATTTAATTCTTTTGTAATCCTCCCATTGCACACAACTAAAATTCTATCACTCAGACCTAATATCTCACTTAATTCAGAAGATATTACCAGGACACCTTTTCCATCAACAGCAAGTTGAAATATCATCTTGTATATTTCTGCTTTCGCTCCTATATCAATTCCTTTTGTTGGTTCATCAAGAATGACAATATCCGGATTATTCAGAAGCACTTTTGCAAGTACTACCTTTTGTTGATTACCACCACTTAACAAATTGACATTCTGTTTCAAAGAAGAAATCCTGATTTTAAAATTACTGACCTGTTCTTCGGCTATCTTTTTTTCTTTACGGGCATCAATTAACGGTCCTCTTTTCATTGATTGCAATGAAGAAAGAGTGATATTTTCTTTTACCGGTAGGTCTAACACCAGACCTGTACTCTTTCTGTCTTCACTGACCATACCTATACCATTCCTAATAGCCTGATGAGGTGATCGGATAGCGCTTCTTCTACCTTTAATATAAACTTCTCCCTTATACTTATTATCTATCCCGAAAATAGCATTCATCATTTCCGTTCTCCCTGCACCCATCAGTCCTGCAATACCAATTATTTCACCTCTTCTTAATGTAAATTTTATATCTCTGAATTTTTTGCCATTTAAATTATTGACCGAAAAAATCTCTTCTCCAAAAGCAATATCCGGTTTATTAAAAATGGTATTTATATCTCTACCCACAATTAAAGAAATCAATTTATTCTTATTCATCTCTTTCTTATCATAAGTACCAATATATTTACCATCTCTCATTATTGTTATCTCATCTGCTATATCCATAATCTCATCCATTTTATGCGATATATAGATAATAGCAATTCCTTTTGCTTTAAGTTCTCTGATTAGTTTAAAAAGCACGGCCGCTTCTTTATCGGTAATAGCGGATGTAGGTTCGTCCATAATGATAACACGCGATTGATTACTGATGGCTTTCGCTATTTCTATCATCTGCATTTCAGCCACATTCAATAGGCCCATCCTGGTTTTTACATTTATGGAAGAACCCAGGCTTTCCAATAATATTTCCGCATTACGATTCATTTTCCGCTTATCAATCCAACCTTTTATTGTAGCTACAGGCTCTTTACCTATAAAAATATTTTCTGCAACTGACAAATTAGGAAAAGGCTGCAATTCCTGGTGTATCATGGAAATACCGGCCTTCAAAGCTTCATGTACAGATGCAAATCTCACATTGGAGCCACCAAAAACTAACGAACCTGAGTCCGGAATTTGTAAACCCATAAATATTTTCATGAGTGTAGATTTACCCGCTCCATTCTCTCCCATCAATGCATGTACACTACCTCTTTTCAATTGAAAATCCACCCTGTCAAGAGCGGTAACTCCAGGGTATCGCTTAGTTATTTCCCTGGCCTCAATAATATAATCAGTTGTAGTCATTCTATTAGACTTCGTTCATGTTAATCATTTCCAATTACGATAAATACTCCATCAATACGGACTTATACACACTTGGGGAAGCATGGCAAGCTGAATGATGAATTAAGTGCCTGAAGATCGTAATTCGGCAGGAAATTGACAGGAGAAGTATGAAAAAATGTTTCATCCGGCGATTTGATACCGTTATCTATATGAAAAATATATTTGTTTACGCTGATTTATATGATCACATATTTTTAAGCTTCCTTTACTTAGCCTTTGTTAAGTGTACCCTTTGGTGTTCATTACAACTAACGTGAAGAAACATTTTAGTATTGGTCTATCGAACATCAAAGTAAGATTCGCTAATTACAGCCTCCGATAGACAGCCTGTATATCTTGCTAAAAAGAATAGATCATAAACTTAGAACCGAACCAATAGATTTATTTAAGCAGAGTCTAAAAGATTTTTATAAGGTACAGGTAGCCGGCAATCGTGGGAATAAAATTATCAGGTCTGCTGTTACACATTATCAATACACATATTAAGTGTTTTTATACTAAAAAGAAATATTACACTTAAGGAAATATATTAATATGTACTGGTTTTATTAACTTAGTATCCTTAATATTTCCCATACAAGAAACATGTTCATTACAGTAGAAATAAATATCGTATGCCACAAATGCAAAAGATAAAAACCCTCTCATTTTTATTGATCATTTTATTTAATAGTGTTTATCTTCTATCACAACCCGTCAAAAAAGAGCTGAATGACATCATGCAAAAATATCAGGCGGTTGGGGTATCTGTGGCTGTAGCAAAGGGAAATCGTATAGTTTATAAAACCTCGTTGGGATACAAAGACCTGGATAAAAAAGTTTTACTCCGCGATAAGGATATTTTTAGAATTGCATCCATTTCAAAAACATTCGTTACTACAGCTATTCTGCAACAGGTGGAAGCCGGCAAACTTTCACTCACAGATGACGTTAGTGATCTCGCAGGATTTAAGATTCGCAATCCATTTTATCCAGACGAGAAAATTACTTTAGCGATGATCTTATCGCACACTTCAAGTCTGAGTGATAAAGGTGGATACTTTACACTGGATGTACTCCAGCCAGAAAAAAATCCACAGTGGAAGGACAGTTATAATAATTATACTCCAGGATCTACCTATCAGTATTGTAATCTGAATTTTAATCTGGCAGGAACAATACTGGAAAAGATTTCCAATGAGCGGTTTGATACTTATATTCAAAAACATATTCTCCATCCTCTGAAATTATATGGAGGTTTTAATGTGGATATGTTAGATAGTTCACGTTTCGTTACTTTATACGAATACGATTCTTCAGCGCAACATTATATTGCGTCATCAGCTTATCGCTCTTTGCAATCGCTAACCAGTAATTATACGTTTGGTTATAGCACTCCGGGATTCTCGCCTACTGGAGGAATGAAAATTTCTGCTACAGATCTTGCCAGATATATGATAATGCATATGCATTATGGCCGATATAAAAAGAAGCAAATAGTATCTGAAGAATATGCCCGAAAAATGCAGACTGCCTTAACAAATGAGGAAGGATATGGACTCGGCATGCGTACAATGTATAACCTCATTCCCGGTAAAACTTTAAAAGGTCACAACGGTGTTGCGTATGGATTATATAGTTCCATGTTTTTCGATCCTACTGAAAAATTTGGTATTGTGGTCATCACAAATGGTTGTAACACAGGCTATACAGATGGTGTAAATGATTTTTTAAAAGAATGTGTAAACGCATTATATAAGCATGCCTTACTGAAAAAACAATAGTAGATTCCGGTTAAGCTTTAAAACACCCTAAAACCCATCTGCACAAGCAGGTGGATACAGTCTTTCCTATTATGAGGTGATTTAGTCAGCACAAGTCATCATTTCAGGGTATTGTAAAAGCAATCTTATGGTTCAATGATAAGGATGTTCGCTATCAGGAATTGAACCTGTAATATTTTTCATAATTCGAAAATTCTTTTCCTGCAATTATAATGCTCATGGAATTTAAACGCATATATTTAGCGCATGTTTATCTTTGGGTAAATTAGGGTTTACTATTAATTGTTGAAAATGGTTATCAAAAGTAAAATAAAGGGACTCGACGAGTGGTTGTTTATTGAAGATATACCAGATCAATACACACCTAATAAGGCCATGGCTGAAAAAAGATCGGAGATCAATAGAAAGCCAGTGCATATGAATAATTTCCAATTGAGTAGTCCCGGTATGTTCTTGTTGTATTCAGAAATGAAATGCGAAGAACCGGTGCATATTCGTAATGAAATATTGGGAGAAACCGTTACGAGTCATTTTATTTTTTTTAAGCAACCTTCATTTAAGAAGCTCAGCCTCTTCGGAAGAAGTCGCCACAACATTCGGTATATTCCCAATACTGTACAGGAATATGAAATGAAAAAGGATGTTGATTACAGCTATTTTTTAATGGTGCTTTCCAAGGATTATTATTTTCATCTCATCAACAGGCATTCATCATTGCATGAGGATTTTGTACAGGAAATTGACAAAGGGAAGTATACAAGCTTCGTCCCCAACGATATGGTTGTCACTCCAGAGATGAGCAAGGTGATCACGGAGCTTAAAGAAGGAAATAAATCGGGAGAAGTTCGTCGCTTGCATACTGAAGCTAAAGTAATGGAACTGTTGATTTATCAGTTGGAACAATTAAATGCAGCTGAAGAAGACATGTCTGTAAAAATATTGCGTGCTGCAGATATAGAAAAGCTTGAAGAAGCCAGAGCCATTCTGGAAAAGCATTTTGTACAACCTCCTTCTCAAAAAGAACTGGCATTACAGATAGGGTTGAACGAATCGAAACTCCGTCGTTCTTTTAAAGAATATTACGGCACTACTATTCATGATTTTACTGTTCGCATTCGTATGGAATATGCCCGTAAACTTCTGTTGGAAGAAAGAAAAACCATATTCGAAGCTTCTGAATTAACGGGATTTAATCATCAGAATAATTTCAGCAACGCCTTTAAAAAATACTTTGGCATTTCACCCAGCGAAATTAAACACAGCTGACTGTTCAGCAACAGGCTAAGATCAAATCCCTATACCCATTGCATCAAAAAACAGGATACATCATTTTCTATTAGTTTGCCTGATAGAGAAGTCTTCGTTTAAGTGATTCTATTGTTCTTCAAAACACTTTATATAGATGACCTTCCGTAAGACAGTAAAAACGACAGGATTGATTTTATCGGAAACTTACTTCATAAAGATTTTACCCAAAAGCAACCTGATTGAAACAGATTTTTTTACAACGAATTTTGCTTAAATTATAATATGATCCGAACCTGAACAGATTGTGTATGCACTAATGAAGTTTTGCCGTTTTGAGTGAGTCGTATTGTTATAAGAACCAGAATATGTCATGTATTTGCTGATGAAATATTACCGATTCGAGTAAATCATATTGTACCCGGACTTTCTATGTAGATCTAAATCATGTTTTATACTATTTATTGCTGATAATTAAGTTTATCCGCGCTAATGAAATCAACTTCTTTGACCGGAGCTACTGATTCATTTAATTTTTTACAGGAATCTATATAACTATTAAAAGTGCCGGCATCGAGTTCAATTTCTTTAGTTACTACATAAGGAATAAGAGTGCGGGGATTAATCATAACATCAGCCTCCACCGAATACACCGCATAAATATTTAAAGGAGTCAAAACTTCTGATGGTGTTCCATCATTCCATCTCCTCCCGTTTTTCATCATCAATATCCTGTCGGCATATTGCGCGGCAAGATTTATTTCATGTAAAGCCGCAATCACCATAAATCCTTTTCGGGAAAGTGCTTTTACAATAGCAAGAGTTTGTTGCTGATATAATATGTCCAAACCAGCAATGGGCTCATCCAATATAATTAGTCCTTTCCCCTGATCCCACAATTGCGCAAGAATACGCGCTAATTGTACTCTTTGCTGTTCACCACCCGACAGTTGCATATATGATCTTTCTGCCAGTTCTTTTACACCGCATATATCCATTGTTTCATCCACAATTCTTACATCTTTATCTGAGGGGTTATTACGATGATGAGGATATCGTCCCATCATCACTATCTCATGACAAAGAAAATTCATGGTTACAATATTATGCTGACTTAATGTCGCTTTGATAAACGCTAATTCTTGAGAAATATAATGTTGCAGGTTTCTTCCATATAATTGTATGCTTCCTTTGGAAGGTTTTTGCTCACCCGATATCATACGTAATAACGACGATTTTCCTGCACCATTCGCTCCAAGCAATGCCACAACCTCTCCCGGCCTTACAGTAAAAGTCACATCTTTTACTATCGCCCTTTTTTTCAATTCATATGTAACAGATTCGACTTTGAGCATAACCGTGACTTAGCGCAATATTTTTTTCTTATCCTTAATC
>CAZQIQ010000002.1:0-9147 GCA_964593835.1 uncultured Chitinophagaceae bacterium | reverse complement strand
ATCTAATCCATCCAATGATAAAGAAAGTCTCGGTATTCAGAAGCATATGAAATATTTAGACAAAACAGTACTGTGAGTATACCAATATATATATAAATACAGGAGTTCCTAATAATGCCGTGATTACCCCTATAGGCAATTCCATCGGTGGCATTAAAATCCTGCTTAGCATATCAGATACCGTTAGTATCAATGCCCCCAGTATAGCCGATGCGGGTAATACAAAACGGTTATCGACACCGCCCAGTAACCTTACAATATGTGGCACCAGCAAACCCACAAAACTTATAATACCTGAGATCGCTACTGCAGCTCCTACGGCTAACGTCGACAATAGCACTATTTGTTTTTTTACCACAGAAGGCCGCATTCCCAATTGTTCGGCCTGTGCTTCCCCTAATATAAATGCATTTAGTTTTTTACCCATAAAAGGCAACACAATTAAAGGAATTAATATAAATGGTAACGCTGCCACTATCGTCTCTCCCGTAGCTCCTGCCAGACTTCCCAACATCCAGAAAGTGATACTTCTCAACTGCTGATCATCAGCAAGAAAAGATATCAAACCTGTTAAGGCACCTGCCAGTGCGTTTATTGCTATACCAGCCAGCAACATCGTCGCTACATTTGATTTTCCATCGGTCTTTGAAATCTGGTAAACCAAAACAGCGGCAGTAACGGCACCTATAAAAGCACTTATAGTCAAAAGATAATGCCCCACGTACTGACTAATTCCGGCTAGAAATCCCAATTCAAGGGTAATTACTATAGCACTCATAAAAGATGCTCCTGCGGAAATACCAATAAGACCAGGTTCTGCAAGAGGATTTCTGAAAATTCCCTGAATCGCAGCTCCGGATATTCCCAATGCAGCACCCACCATTGCCCCAAGTATCACTCTTGGAAACCTCACTACTGTTAACACACCCTGATACTGAGAGTCAATATCAGGACTATGATAAATATTCAATATATCCAGTATTGTTAACGTGATCTGAGATACAGGTATACGCATTGCCCCTACCGACATAGACAATATTATTGTTACTATCAGTCCGGTAATTAAGAATATATAAATAGCAATTCTCTTCAAACAAATAATTTAATGATCATTGTAGATCGGTATGAATTATCATATTCTTACGAATATTACCTATTACTCATAAAGCTTTTTGAACAAATCATTAATTGCATCTGGTAGTCTTGCTCCAAAATTGACCATTAATGGACCATCCACTTCTACAATACGATTATTTTTACCGGCATTGGTTAATTTTACTCCCGGCATTTTTAATATAGCATTTTTACCTCCTAAACTACTTATACCAAAATCAAACAAAAGCAAAACATCCGGATTAGCTTTCACCAATGCCTCTGTACTATACGACTTAAAATCAGTAAATTCCTGAACGGCATTTTTTGCTCCGGCTAATTGTATGATTGCATCCATGTTACTTCCTTTCCCCGCTACAGTCATATTACCGGCTCCTCTTGCATATATAAATAATACTTTTAATGGTTTTTGCGCATTCGTTTTTACATCTTTCAAAACGGGTCCAAGCTTTGCATATGTCTGTTGCACCAAAGCCTCTCCTTCCTTTTTTAATTGCAAACCATTAGCAATATCCATAATGAACTTTTCTGCACCTTTCACCGAAAACTCTTGTCTGATATTTAAGACTTTTATATTCAGCTTTTTTAACTGAGCTAATAATGAAGCAGAGATGTCCCCCTCGGGAGCAATTATAAGATCTGGATTATACTGCATGAGACCTTCTACTGATAAACTCCGGCTGCGACTAACTTTTGGCAGTTTTTTTATATAAACCGGATATTCACTCGTTACATCCGTAGCTACTATATCACTACCCTTCCCAAGTGCATCTATTGTTTCTGTAATGGCAGAGCCTAAACTGACTATACGTTGAGGACCAGTAAAAGCACTTATGGCACTGTTAGCGCATATCAATAATAATCCCAATATCGATATCATCTCTTTCATTCAGTATACTATAGTTTCTCAATATCTTACGCTTCTTTACATAATCGTTTGCGGTAAAATATCTACATGTCTTTATCTGTAATCTTTAATTTCTGTATTCTTTAATTAATGAGCCTGTTAAAAATTCGCATAAATATTCTTATTACCCACTTTATCAACCTTCCTTGCTATGTTTCATTTACATACTGAATTGTCTTTATCAGCCAAGGTTACATCACACACAACCACTATTTATTCTATAGAAACCGATTGAATTTTTGATCTGCAAAACAAAGATTTATTTAGATATAGTTTTTCAATATGGCACACAACCAGGCTGAAGTGCACTTTTTTTCCTGATCTCGCAAATAAAATAAATGCTATTTATAACGCTCGGAAATACTGATAAATAGAGCTGATACAGCCATTTTCCAGATTAAAAATCCTGTTTTAATCAATTAAAAATCAGACAAAATGCATACAAAATAAACCGTAAAGCATATAAGCCTACCAGTTTTCATATAAATAATATCAATTCCCATATAAACGAAATCGCATTTCGTAAATGATTTTTTTTTATACAATGGAAATTTGCAAACGAAATATTTCAATTAGTTATTCATGTTTGCAACCCGTTTTTATATCAGCATATTTTGTTTAGGTGCCTTGCTATTTTTTTCCTGCAAGAAAGAAAACAACAATTATTCAATAGACGACGGTGTTAGCATTCTTATCGAAGATCTGGCGGGAGACACAGGCGCATCAATGAACAACGGCGTGGATGGTAAGGAACAGAGGCCTTTTGATATTTTTTTGTTCCGTTTGAGAGATCAGAAACAAATATGGATACGCAATGCTGAAGATTCAGCTCAGTGGTTAAAAAGCAATGATTGGGATCTTGCTTTTACCGGACCCTACAATAGCGAAGTGTATGTAAATAATGGTTATCTCAAACAAAATCCCGGATATGGAGGCACGGCAGAAAGTGCGGTAGTCATGATAGATAAACCATATCCGCAAGTAAATGAAGCACCTGACGACGCAGCGTTTGCTAATTCGGGAATCAGCAAAATAGGATCAGCTTCCTCAGGAGAATATGAAGGATGGTTTAATTATAATGGCAGCACACATATCATGCAACCTGTTAAAAGTCGCACTTATGTAATTCAATTGCCTGATAAAAAATACGCCAAGCTGGAACTATTGAATGCTTATAAAGGCAACCCTCCTGCTGTTACAGATCAGAACTGGCCGGCTCCTTATTTCACATTCAGATATTTTGTACAGCAAGATGGCAGTAAAAACCTAAGAACACCTTAAGTGCCTTGAATAAAAACATGTTGTGGCATTTTCCATGTAAACAACAAATAAATAACTGACTGTTAATTGCCACAGTACATTTTTGACTGAAAATGTATTAATAGAATCCTCCTACTGAAAACAGAATTAATAAATAAGATGCCTGTACATAAAATATATACTCCGGTTCTTATACTTTTTGCAATGCTGTTTGCATCATGCGGAAAAGTATACGACCTAAACGGATTTGACTGGGAACCCGATGATCCCTTAAGCGATTCTGTTTTTAACAGAGAAATACTTTTACTTAATCTGGGAGACAATTTGCCGGAAGGTCATGTACCACTGGATAATTCCGATCCTTTATATTTTAGTATTGAAAAATTTTCATCAGTACATATTGCCTATAAAACTACAAGTCGGTGGGATCTTGCTTTTCACAGTAATTCAAGAAGTTCTATATCTGGAAATAATGGAAAAATTAAAGGTCTCGGTTATGGATCCTCTGCAACAGGAGGAATATTAATATCTGAAGAACCTTACAGCAGTATTACGCAGGTACCAGACGACAATGAATTTTCAATACCAGGCAACTCAGGGCTGGATGCCATTGGCGAATTTGGTGGACCTGTTGGTCATGTAGCCTATACTTTTTTTGGTAATCATTTTAGGCCCGAAAAAGTAATTGGTTACATGGATAATACCTACCCACAGGAAGTTCAACATGAAGCTTCTAAATATGCACACATGATGTATGCCTTATCTGAAACGATGATGAAAGCTCTTCCCGTAACCACTAAAGGTGATTCTACTCGCTGCCGTACATTACTTGTTCGCACAGCCAAAGGCAATTATGCCAAAGTAGAAATATTAAGTTTTTATAAAAACACACTTGACCCACTGTTAATGAATCGCACAAGAGGTTATGCTATCAGCTTAAGATATATGGTAATTAAGGCAGAAGAAAAAAGATTTGGTTTTACAGCACGAAGACGTCCCATGACAGTTAATCTTAGTACAAAACAAATCACTGTTGAATAATAAATAATCGGAATAATACTGATAACAACGATAACTAATATTTACAAATTGACTAAAAAACACCTGTTATTTTAATATGAATATGTAGAATAAAAATCCATTCATTATATATATCCTCGAATTATTCCTGTAACACATCATTAATAAATAAATACTCTAAACATAAAATACAAAATCAATATGTTACGACAATCAATAGGCGGACTTGTGAAGTTGCTCGTGGGAGCCATTTTCATATTCTCGTGCAAAAAAACTGAGCTTGTCACTTATGACAAGGAACCAACCAACCATATCTTAACTTATTCAGTGACTAATGCTAACGATGTTTTATATGGCGTAGTGGATAACCACGACAATACCATTACTGTGTCTCTGCCTTACTATCTTAGTATCGACTATATAGTGCCACAAATAGAACTTGAAGCCGGAGCCACACTGATAGATAATGAGGGAAATGAAATAGACATCAGGGAAGACCTTCAACCTGTACCATTTGGTACTGTAGGTTACTCTTATAGAGTAAAGGATAATAATAATACTATTCGCACCTATACTTTAGTAACGAAGATCACTCCTCATAAAGATCCTCTTATTATTGGATTTAGACTGATTGAGGATGAACATGGAAACAGGATAGTTGACACTACTTTCACTAAACAAAGCTTTGTAAACGATCAGTTGGTGGTTTATGGAAATTTTGAATCGACAAGTAAAAATGCAAAAATCCTCCTGATAGATCAAAACACAAACAACGTAATATCCGACGCAGTAATATTAAATGAAATTAGCAGAGACACTTATGGAAATTCATTTATGAGAATGCATATATCTGCTCAGGTAGATAGCGGTTATTATGCCATCTCGATTGAGCATCAGGGAAGAAAAGATACTACTCTGCCGATCCATCTGTTATATAAAAAACCTCAGTTTAACAGAACTCCGGCAACAGTTGCCATTGGAGATACAATAACACTAAATGTTAGCAATAATGGTGTAAACACAGGTATCAATCGCATGTATGCAAAATTTGTTAAACAACACTTCAACTTTCCTGGAACGGCTCATCCCGCTGGTTTTCCAGAAGAATTGTTTGACACTCCCATAGAGCTTGAAATTATTGATCAAAATAAAACTCAGGTACAATTTATTTTTCCTGAAATACCAATGGGATACTATTCTCTTTATATAAGCAGTGGAAGTGGTGGTTTAAATGCTACCGGATTTGGTTTTTATTTTGATTTCGAGAGTCCTGAATGGGGGAACGACAATCTCGGATCTTCTGCTCCTTTTACTTTTGAAGTAACCCATCCTTAATCATTTCAATAAATAAAAAAAATGCGACATACATATAATTTCTTTCTTTTTTCATTATTTATTCTTGTAGTTTATTTTCAATCCTGTACTAAAACAGAGTACGAATATGAAAAAAGGCCATACACAGATATTAAACAATTCGTCATTATAGGTAGTGATGGAGATTCAGCAAAATGTTTAATCATTAAAGACACCATAACAGTTTACTGGAATCCTGACATTACACTGCCGGCAAATGTTACCCCAAGTATTGTTATTGACGAGAAAGCTACTATCACTCCGGCTTCGGGAGAATCAATATCATTCAAGGATAATACAACATATACGGTAACTGCCGAAGATGGCACTACTAAAATATACACGCTTAAAATAGTACTTAATTTACCTACACCGGTTTTATCAGGAGTTCAGCCTGCTTCTGCAACATGGATCACTAATTCATTTCTCAATATTTACGGGGAGTATTTATTGGCCAATGCAGATACCTCTGATTTATCGGCTTATATGCAAAGGGTTTCTGATGGATTTGAAATTCCCCTGGAACTTGACCGGAACAGAATTACAAACTATTCTCTGATAGCTGTTCTGCCTGCATTTTCTGCAGAACAGGATACAGGTTTACATAAAGTATTCGTAAAATCAAAAAACAGAATAGCTGAAAGTATTGATGTACAGTTTAACACTCCGGTTATCAGTCACGCCAACCCTGTTTCTAATATGGTGCAGGAAGGTCAACCCATCCATTCGGGTGACTCCTTAACAATCAATTATTCACTTTCAGATGTCTATGACGGAAAAATAGCCGGATACTATCACGCCCGAAACGTAGATCATATTCTTTTTTATGTTGCTCCGTCCTACGAATGGGTAACAATTCCAAAAGAAAACATTGCCTACACTGATAATACAGTAACGTTTAAATTACCTGATGTTGATAAATACATAGGACAAAATATTGTACAGTATAGATTTATTTACAATTCTGTACCTGCCGCTTCCGCAACTTTATCAACTTATTTCCTAAGAGGATTTATCACCAATAATACACCTATCGAAGCAAAATAGAAATCAAAAACGCTGTAGATCAATCTCCTTTAATTTCCATTGATGAGACGAATAGTTAACATAAGCATTTCGGTATTCGTATTATTATTGCTGAATTCCTGCTACAAACTGGAAGATCTTTCACAGAACTATGCTGACGGGATCAGTACAATAGTATATGATTTGCCCGGTGATACACTGGCTACCGATGGGTGGGATGATCATTATGAAGAAGGAGATACTTATTTAAGACAACGTTATTATACTTCCCGCTGGACAGACTCCATACGTTTTGTACCTAATTACCCGGGTGAAATTATTAACGCTGCAGCGGGCGTAAACAGTAGTTCAGAACTATCAATACGATGGCTTGATGATTCATCAGGCCATCCTCTTCATCCTCTCGAAAATGATGCCTATAAAAATACACAGGATGGTTACCACTATATTTTTAGAAGTGATACGTGGTATCAGATGGATATTAAAGGAGAAAGAGGTATAGCTAAAAACGATAGCTTATTTGTTAACTGGCGTGGATTTACATCGCTTGCACCTCTCAGCCCCCAACCAGGTTGGACTTATCGCGATAATGATAATAACCGTGTATATCTATACAACGGAATAGCATGGGAACTGATGGTGAATGATGCGAATTATAATGAAAACACCGATTTTATACAGGTTGAGTACAGCAAGAGCGGGAAACCCGCTGGCATATACAGTATATTTCTTTACCGCTTTAGCGATGGACAGCAAACATTTATACGCGATCACGCTGACTCATTACGTTATTTAAAAACTAACGAATGGGATATTGCTTTCACCGGTGATATGAATAGTACTATTTATTTAAATAATGGCAGATCAAAAATAGGTCCTGCTACAGGAAGCCCTATTACGAAATCATCTTTATGGCCTTATGACTATGGTTATGAATTTATGAATGAGGCCCCTGACGATTCATTCTTCGATAATAAACCTGTAGATGAATTACAAATCGGATATGCGTCTGAGTTCGGACCAGGAATCAATTCGTGGTATGAAATAGGGAGCACCTTCATAGCAAAACCTTATCCTTATAAAGCTTATTACCTGCGCCTTGAACAGGAGGATGGCAGTTTTTTGTATGGCAAGCTTCAACTGATCAGCATGTATAAAGGAGCACCTGAAGTATTAACAGATCGTAACTGGCCTTCACCCTATCTGACATTCAGATATTTTATTCAGAAAGATGGCAGCAGAAATGTAAAGACAAAAAATTAACTTAAAAACCTTGTATAAAAAACACAGGATAACAGAATAATTATAAAAGATTATAAATCATACGAATACTATTTCCTGAAAATAATATCCGTCATTAAATATATACAGAAAACAATTGAGAATATATATGACAATATCAGATCGTCTAAATATTACTGAAGACTACTTCAATTGTATACCCATCAATTTTATACACAATTGAAATTTGGACGACAAATAAAAACAATCGGATGAAAGAATATATTCTTTTATTAATATTATTTTTCACCTGCTCAAACAGCATAACTGCACAGCAAACAGCATCGCTGAAAGGTAGAATCACCGATAAAGAAGGAACACCTTTAACCGGTGTTACCGTTACAGTTGGAGCATCAATAGTACTCAGTAACGATGAAGGATCATTTCAATATAAAAAATTAAATCCCGGAAAAACAATACTGCATGCGCAAAGTATTGGCTATAAAACTATCAGTGATACGCTCCTAATAACAGCGGGCTCTAATACTCATAATATTATTATGAGTAAAAAAGAAACAACGATGGAGGATGTGATTGTAACAGCAGAAAAAAAAGGTGGTAACCGAAATGCTGAATCGCTTATAAAGATAGAAAATAGCATTATGCCCGTAACAATAATAGACAAACGAACTATAGAATTAATGGGGAGTCGAAGGCTGGATGAAGTAGTAAAAGAGCAGACGGGTATTGCAATCGTGAATGATGTTGGCGGAGGTTCCAGGTCAGTAGGCGTACAGATGCAGGGTTTCGGAAGTGAATATGTGATGGTGCTTATAGATGGTCAACCTATGGTGGGACGTAATGGTGGCAATTTCGATTTGTCGCGCATTAGCGTGAGCAATGTAGAGAGAGTAGAAATTACCAAAGGCGCTGCTTCATTATTATATGGTGGTGATGCGCTGGGAGGAACCATTAATGTGATCACCAGGCATAATATTAATAAGCAGCAAGCTTATGCATCAGTTAATTATGGAACAAATAACACTATAGATCTCTCAGTAGATGGTGAATCTCCCATACTAAAAAAGAAAGGAAGTCTTGCATTAAATACTAATTATTACCATACAGATGGATTTAATACCAGTCAGGGTGCAATAAAAGGAACCACAGCCCCACCCTATGATAATTATGGCGCACAATCCAGGTTCCGTTACAAGTTTAATGATCACAATCTGCTTTCTGTAATG
>CAZQIQ010000001.1:115256-191858 GCA_964593835.1 uncultured Chitinophagaceae bacterium | reverse complement strand
TTTGAACTTGCGCAAAAACTTGCGATTGAAGAAGAAATAATAATAGAAAAATAGTAAGTTTTTTCATCATCATAAGCTTTAAACGTTAGAAATTGAGTATGTAGAATATTATCATAATATACTTAAATAAGTACATATATGTGTGCTGGGCTGTGTGTTGAGAGGCCTTTTAAAAAAAGGTTGTTGGTTATTCAAGAAGTTTATTGAAGATAAACCCGTCAATAAACATGACTATTTTGAGCAGCAATTATTTGAAGTTCACTGAGTATATGAGAATAACTATATAAAGTAATTTGTAATAGCTAATATGTTCTTATGATTGGTTTTCCATATGGACTAATTGCTGTTTGTCTGTCAACATATGCATCTTAAAATTAATCGGAAGAGAAGAAATCTTTTTTAATGGAGACATAGAAATAAGTTGAAAAACATTCGACAATAATGGTTGTACCATCAACCGGACAGAAAATATGCTTACGTTATTTTGTATGATGAATTTATGGAGCAGAAGATCGTGGTATTGACTGAGATACATAAAAATGATGAGGAAAGAGAAAATTATTATCGGTATGATACTAATGGTAAAAAATGGATGAGTGAATGTTAGTATTTTGTAATGCTTGGTCACCGCTCTTCACGACTACGAAAAGTGAACTAATTTTCTTTTAAACAACAATAAGAAAAATGATAACTGTTCACTTTCTATCAGAGTAACCAATAAACTAATCCATAATGATTTGGTCCCCTTTGTTAATTAGCAAGACTGTTTATGCTTAATGCAGTGTTGTTGCAGATGATGTTTGTGTAATGTATGTTTTTTCTGCTTTTAAATGAATTAACACTCAAATAGATGCTGATGTATAGTAGTCAGGTATTTACTGCAAATTTTTAATTACACTGCACTTTCATTAACAGGTATTTTAGTGTGAAGTTCAATTTGCTTAGTATGTAATATCTGCTATTCTGTAATAAATATGAAAATGTTTATGAGTATTTGCACCAATAAAAAATGACCTGAGTTTAATGTTGGTTTAGACTCAGGCCATTTAAATTAAAAAATAACTATTGAAGTTCCAATTTGCATATAATGAAATCTCACATTAAAAATGCAAATTGAATAGAACTATTTAATTGACTAAAAACAAGTGTATTTAATGTTAAAAAACGGATCGCTACCGTTAGACATTCTGGTCTCTAAAAACCCTTCTCTTGACATATCTGCTCTGGTAGGGAGTCCATTGTTATTGTATTTCTGCACATTCATTTCCGGAGCATTCTTGCTCCAATTTCTATGAACAAGCTGCCAAACAGGATGCAAACTATATAAACTTGGTTTGTTTGTGTATTTGACCACTGCCGGAGGTGGATTATCAGCTCCAACAGAGATTGTCTGTCTATTCCCCTTTGAGTCATAGGAATATTTGAACTCTTGTTCAAAATAAGAGTGCTCATTGAAGCGCGTGTTGTAGAAATTTCTCCGCGAAACCACCCTGTTGATTCGTCCCTGTTCATCATAAAACAGATCTTCAATCTTCACTGTATATACTTTATAAGCGACGCCTTCTGATACGCCATAAAACGTATCCGAAATAATGCTATCCCTTATAGGTAAAGTTGAATTACCCTCGTAAACAAACTTATGTGCGGTTACTGGAGAGATACTTGATACTTCCATGTGCAACGGATCGACGTAAGGGGGATCAACTTCAATTAATCTGTTCCTGCTGTCGTATTTATAATAGACTGTAAAGTTGGAATAATTAAAATATCGCTGTGTATAATTAATAAATGATGGATTTCCCTGATCATTATAATGGACACCGGCAGCAACCCAAGAAACCAACATAGGATCGCCTTCGGTAACAGGATAAATACTATCAATCCTGCAGGGTACAGATGGCGTAGGATTGCCAGGTTTATTTAACCACTTTTGTATGTCTCTTTTTGAACAGGAAATAAATAAACATAGAACAAGACAGGGGAGAAATGCTTTTTTCATTTTTTTAAGTTAAACGGTTAAGGAACTTAACACAGGAAACGACTATTAGGTGGGAATCTCAGCAGATTGGACAAGGTGATTCAAAGGTATATTAAAAGTGTAATATAAGAGCTGTCAATTGAAAAAAACATGATGTCTGGAATGCTGATTTACTGTATTTACTTCAACAATAAATTTGAAGGATTAGTACCCATCCTATGAAAATATGTATGTTATTAGATTACTCCTGCACGAGACAGTTTTCCTGACGAATAGCTACCAGCATTTTTCTTCCATATTTTATTATAGATAAATATTATCTACTGTCCGAGGGAAACTCATACTTGTATTGTTTTCAAAAAACCAGTTTGCGTAACGATTTCCATCAGTATATTACAAACTATAGTTATTCTTTACATCTGATTGTAAAACAGTTTTCTTTTCGTTCAATTAAATGTATCGGGTGTTATCTTGTTAACCTTTTGTTAAGTTGGATGTTTAATCAGGGTAACTGGTAGTTTAGTTGTCATATCACAAAATTGTACGTTTATGAAAGGGCCTGTGCCAAAGACTTTAATCCTCGCGTTTTTTATTTCTATGATTTGTTTAGTTACTAATGGACAACTTCAAAACAAATTTACGCTGAGTGGATACGTGCGCGATGCATCAAGCGGAGAAGTAATGATTAACGCCACGGTTTCTATCAACAATATTACTGCTCAGTCGAATGCATACGGCTACTTTTCCGTTTCTCTGCCGGAAGGAAAATATACCCTCAACGTAACTTATGCAGGTTATGAGCTATATACTTCATCTGTCAGTATTTCTGCTGATCAATCGCTGGAAGTTAACCTGCAAAATAGTACAGCCGAAATGAGTGAAGTTGTTGTGACGGGTGAGAAAAAAATTCGCCGCACAAATACGATTGCATTAGGCGTGCAACAGCTTAATATGTCCCAGGTTAAAAAGCTACCTGCTTTTCTGGGTGAAGCGGATGTGTTAAAAACCTTATTGACATTACCAGGTGTGACCTCAGTAGGGGAAGGTGCAGCAGGTTTTAATGTGCGTGGTGGTAATGTTGATGAGAATTTGATTATACTCGATGAAGCGCCTGTATATAATTCATCTCATCTGCTTGGTTTCTTTTCTGTGTTTAATCCCGATGCAGTAAAAAATCTGGTTATGTATAAGGGCGCTTTTCCTGCAGAGTATGGCGGACGAACATCTTCTGTGCTTGATATACGGATGAAGGAAGGAAATAATCAGAAACTGGCTGTTAACGGTGGTATAGGAACGATTTTTAGCAGATTATCAGTAGAAGGACCGTTGCAAAAAGATAAGTCTTCATTTATTGTGGCAGCACGTCGTTCTTATATTGATGTTTTGTCAAGGCCTTTCTTGAGTAAAGAAAACCGCGATAACACTTTGTATTTTTATGATATTACTGCAAAGGCAAATGTTGAAATAGATAAAAAGAATACTATTTATTTAAGTGGTTATTTTGGTAGGGATGTTTTTGATTTTGGCGGACAGGCAAGTTTTAAATGGGGTAATACAACAAGCTCTCTTCGATGGAACCATTTATTCACTCCCAAATTATTTTTAAATACAAGTGTATACTATTCCAAGTATGATTATAGTTTAGGATTTAATTCTGAAAAAGAAGCTGAGATGCAGGAGAGTTATCAGTGGGTGTCAAACATTCAGACGTTTGGTGTAAAACCTTCTCTTACCTGGTTTGTGAACAATCAGCATCAGCTTAAAGCAGGCGTTAATGTAATCTATTATGATTTTTATCCGGGTAAGGGTGAGGCAACCAGTGAGGGTGTGGAGAATACTATTACATTAGCCAACAGGTATGGAACTGAAATGGCTGCTTATATAGAAGATTCCTGGAAGATCAATAATCAATGGAATGTGCAGGCAGGAATAAGAGTGAATCGTTATGCATATCTGGGAAATACAACAGTATATTATTTCCGCGATACTACTGCTAATGTGCGTAAACCTCTTGACAGAGAAGAAGTAGTAAAGAATAAAAAGTCTGTAGATTCCTGGACTTTTCTGGAGCCACGACTATCTGTTAGATATGAATGGAAAAAGAATACATTCATTAAGGCAGGATACGCACGTAGTTCGCAGTATTTACATTTATTATCCAATACTGCTTCTCCTACTCCCGTCGATTTATATTTCCCCAGTACAAATAATATCAAACCTTCTGTAACAGATCAGGTATCTGTGGGTGTGGTGAGTATTCCTAATTTCCTTCCTGTAGAATTATCGGCTGAAATATTTTATAAGAAAATGTATGATCTGCTTGATTACATAGACAATGCAAATCTTGAATTAAATCATTATGTGGAAGCAGATCTGTTAACGGGAAGAGGAAAAGCTTATGGAATAGAATTGGAAGCCAGAAAAGAAACAGGTAAATGGCAGGGATGGGTTAATTATACATGGTCAAGATCATTAAGACAAACACCGGGTATCAGCAATAATGAATGGTATCTTAGCCGATATGATCGCACCCATGTTGTAAATGCATCAGTCATTCATCAATTCAATAAAAAATGGGAATTCTCTGCTAATTTCAATCTGGGTTCAGGTGTGCCGGCAAGTTTTCCTGATGTTCGTCTGGATATTCAGGGAATGCCAGTTCCTTATAACAGCACCGGCAAACGAAATAATTTTCGCTTACCTGCCTATCATAGACTAGACATCGCTGCAACAATGAAAGGACGCCAGGGGAAAAAATTAAAACAAGAATGGGTGTTCGGTATTTATAATTTATATGCAAGGCAAAATGCCTATTCTATTTTTTTCCGACAGGACAGGGATAATCCGCAAACAAAGGAAGCGGTAAGGCTTTCTATTATAGGTTCTATTATTCCTTCAATTACCTGGAATTTCAAATTCTAAACTCTATTACATGAAAAGATATTTGTCAAATATAATTATTCTCTCATCCCTATATTTTCTTACGTCTTGTGAGAAGAAAATCAATTTACATCTTCCGGATGGAGAACCACTGACCTATGTTGATGGATGGATCACTGATAAGCCTGGCATGCAACAGATCAAATTATTAAGAGCGGTCAACTATTTGAGCCAGCAACAACCTGAACCAATAACAGACGCACAGGTAAGTGTAACTGATATAACTTCCGGTACTACTTATGATTTTGTTTTTACAAATGGTGCGTATCAATATGATGCCGGGACTAATAATATAGGTATTGTAGGCCATCAGTATATGCTCAATATTCAGTATAAGGGCAATAGTTTTCGGGCCACAGATATGCTTAACCGAACTACACCTATCGACTCTATTACTTATGAGTATCGAAAGGAGTCTGACGGCGATAAGGAAGGTTATTATGCGGCATTCTTTGCACGTGATCTTGCAGGTGCTACTGATTATTACTGGATACGGACATATAAGAATGGGTTATTAAATCCGTATACCACAGAAATGGTTAGTGTAGACGGATCATTTTATGAAAATGCATCTGATGGATTTGTATTTATAGAGCCCTTTCGTGAAGGCATCTCTTCAGGAGAAAAACCGTATCAAAAAGGAGATGAAGTGAAAGTGGTGATACGCTCGCTGAGTAAGAGTTCTTATGATTTTATGGATCAGTTGACTGATGAATTATATTCCGGAGGAATGTTCTCAAAAATACTGGCCAATATTCCTTCTAATATTAATAATACGTCAACAGAAGGTGGAGAAAAAATATATGGTTGGTTTGGTACAGTGGCAGAATCAGAACTGGCAGTAATAATAGAATAACAATAACCTGTTAGCTATTTAGTGATTTTAGATCTTGATTGTGCTATCACTTATTTAACTGCCGAAGATAATAGGGAGGGATAGCTATGAGGAAATCTGAACCTTTAATGAGTGTTTTACAGAAAAAATGAAGTGTGGAGAGAACAATATAATAACTTCTGGTCACTCAGTTCACTGAATGATTTAACGCCAAACCAGGTGGTTGAAATGTATAAAAAGAGCTAGGAAAATATACTTTAGAAATGTCCAGTATTTGGGATAGGGGCAAAGAATCCGAAAAACCTACTTTAAAATGGTCCGGATTTGGTACAAGGGCAAAACGTGGAAAAGTATGAAACAATAGCTATCTGAGAAACAGCGTACTTATAAATACGAAAATGGAATAAACAAAGAATTTATCCATCACATACTCTACATTAAAAGAGGGTGTATCAATGTCAGACACACCCTCTTCTCTGGATAAATACAAATATTATTAGTACCTGTTTTTATTGTAGCTATTGCCATTGTTGTAACCACCGCCATTTCCTGAACGGAAGGGGTTATTACTGGAACGGGCCGGCCTGTCTTCTTTAGGCTTGGCTTCCGTTACACGGATAGTTCTGCCTTCAACAGTTCCACCGTTTAATTCATCGATCGCTTTTTTTGCACCTGCATCGTCGGGCATTTCGACAAATCCAAATCCTCTAGACTGGCCAGTGGCTTTGTCGTTGATGATTTTTGCAGAGCTAACTTCTCCATAAGGAGCAAAAAATTCTCTTAAGTCTTCATCCTGTACATTGAAGCTTAAGTTTGAGACATAAATGTTCATACTTTAACTAATTAAGTTGATTAAAAATAACGTGAGAAGCAAGGAGTAAAAGACTAAGATGCTTTGTATTGTGCAGTGTTAATAACTATTACTAATGCGAGGCTCAGTTTAACAAAGCAAATATAGCTTATATTTTTATTAATCAACTGTATTATAGAAAAAATATTATTTGCACTTAATAGATCTCAACGAATCAATCCCCCGATAGGTATGGCATTTAAATAGGGGGTAAGTTGATCAACCTCGTGAAAGATTCTATACTCTTCGATGACTTTACTGTCGGTGTTGCAATAGGTTTCAACATAGTAATGTGGAAGTTGAAATAGAAAGACTATAGAATCGTAATCGGTTCTTTTGGCAATTAACACACCCATATGGAGGACGGCTTGTTTTTTTTCTTCTGCATCTAACAAAATAAAATCAGAAAGCTTCATAGCACATTTTTTAAAGTGTTAACTAAAATGCTTGACTAATAACCTTGTCAAAAAAATAATAAAACAAAAACTAAAGCTGCGAACTGGTAACAACTGAAATAAGCCGGTAGAAAATGCAAAACCTAATAACTAGATACCGGTATGTTACCTGGTAAAATGAGGCAGTGTAAAAGTAAGAATATCTTTACGAAAAATGAAAGGTTTTTAAAATTTTGAATTGAGTAGAAGGGACGAATGACGAAGGCCAAGAAAAGACTGCTTTCAATAGTATTGCAGTAGATTGGCTGTATTTCAGCTTTAAACACTATTATTTGTTAAAGAATAACTGTCCGAGAAACGGGTCACTTACACTAGCAATTTAAAATTGATTAGGTTTTATGTTGACATGGAAATTTATTGAATAAAGAAATAAACTACTAATATTTTCTGTTGTTTTTTATTGAATGATTAAATACGATTGGCTGTTAATCATTCAATTTCATTTTGATTTCGAAATCCATATGTAATCACTAAACACTATTAAAGTGTTAATATTAAGAACAATCTATTTGTTGGCTTACAATGATGTTTATTGAAGATAAGTGAGTGTCAAAAGCATTTGAAGGATTATAAGAGTCGCGAAAAAAAAATGTATATCTCCTATCCAAATAATAGAGTGATTGTTGAATTTTGAGTCATTTATCAAGTTAAGTGTAGCTCAGAAAAAAACCGTATTTATACGGGATTTCAGAGTTGAGTAAATGTTTCGTTTCGCCATTAACCTAAATAAAATAAACCGTTTTGAAAAGACAACATTTAATGCTTAAAGCAGTCATGTTTATTGGACTGTTTCAGGCCGTTTCCTGTACGAAAACAGATTTATTAAGATTTAAGTGGGATCGGCATGCTGAAGCCGAAGGATATGTTGCCAACTGCAAACTCCTTAGCTTTTCCTATGACAATGATTGATGGGATGGTGCTTTAACGGAAGGTGTTTTTACCTATGCTCCGAATGGTCATCCCACAAGTTTAACCTTTGGCAGGTTTACCGGAACCGGCACTCCAAACCATTATTTCACCTACGATGAAAAAAATAGATTGCGTGAGTATCTAAAGGCATATAGTCCCGATGATGCCATGGAGGCTACTTTCAGCAGATATGGTTATAATAGCAAAAATCAAATCATTGTTGACACTTTGTTTAATGCAGGGGCTCCTCCCGGAGAGGGAATAGAGTTTGGTGGAATTTTATTTAGCCCACGTATTATATCAACTCTTACTTATGACAATCAGGGACGTATAATTAAAGAAGTCAAAAAATGGATAAGCAGTGCAGGGTTTACTTACGAGACTCTTAATTACGCTTATGATTCACGTGGAAATCTTGTTGTGGACGGATGGGATCAGGCCTGGTACGATGATAAGGTAAGCTATTTGCGCTCCCATCCCGTATTTACTTTCCTTACCAGAAATTATAGTAAAAACAATCCCCTTAAACCAGGAACACCTGCACGTAAGTATAATTCAAAGAAATTACCATATTCTGTTATTCCAGGAAATGATTACTTCTTTACAGCGTATTATGGTGTGTCATCATTCAAATATGATTGTAAATAAATAATTCCTGTAATTTATTATTCCCCGCTAATCAGCGGGGTTTTTTATTTCAAGATGAAAATCAATTAAAATATTTATTATTTGGGTGGTCTTACTCAGGCTCAAGCATTACTCTCAATAACATCTGATGCTTTATGATCTTACTTCGTAATAACTGTAAAAACGTGTAATTCATAATTACTATAAAAGCACATGATATCACTCTATATCGAATTTAACAAAAAGAGGGTGTATCAAAATATGGTACACCCTCTTGTCAATATTACAATCTATTATAGATTAAGAAAATGGTTTAAATATCTTTTTTACCCTGTTGATATTGTTTTCTATAAATCCAAATCTTTTATCCAAATCTTTAAGTGTCTTCAGTTGATCTTCTAATTCAAATGATTGGTCTTGAATTGTTGCTAACTTTACATCCTTAATACTTTCGTCTTTAAAATAAGTACTTAAATGTGTAATAAATTGAGGCAGCAAATATGCATTGATAAGGCGCTGGTTATTATAATATAAGTGCAACATTGGTTGAGACATGACGGCAAACTTTTTTAAATTATTTGCCAGACAGTATTCATGAATTAGCAGTTCATCAAAATTTTTAGATCTGGTAGCTTTAAGGTCGGTCCATAAACTTTTGTGTGAATACGTACAACCTATAGAGTAATGAACATCCAATTCAACTTCTTTAACTTTTTCATTTTTGGTCTTTTCAACAAAGGTGTTTATATCAAAAGAAGTCCACTCATGTAACCATGAAGCCAGCGCAGGATAAGTATGGATAGTTCCGTTTCTTCCCGGATCTACTTCACCGATTTTAATAATTCTTTCCTGGAACACTCCTGCTACTGATGGGTGATTCATAAACTGTTTGTATTCTTCCCACTTGTTGTAGATAGATAGTAACTCTTTGAATCCCCAGCAATTATTATTAATTAAGCCTGTTACAAATCCTATTTTTCCATGTTTCTTTTCATATTCGAAAAAACAATTGGCTAAATCAACATCCCAGTTCTTTTTTAATGGAATTACATCATCGTCAATTTTAAGCACATAGTCTATATCTTTTAATAGATGAGAACTTGCCACAACTTCCTGAATAGCATAAATAGGTTCTTTTCCAGAAGCCATCGGTCTTATCACATATCGGTTTGCAGCTAATGCAGCCCACGCTCTGCATTCTTGTTCAACTTTAGAACCCTTGTAACTAAATCGAGCGCCGTTGAGCACTATGATGATGGGAACATTTGGATCAACAGTATGTTCGAGTCCTTTAAAAGTCAACTGCAATGATTCGTATTCATAACTGACAAGAATTAAAATACAGTGTTTTTTCATTTCTTAAATGTATTTATTTAAAATTTTATAATGTGAATGTTTCAGGGGCAATATATTTTTTGTAGGGAAAGATCCTGATGTACTTTCTTCAAATGACAAGCGCTGACATTTAGATAGCTTAAAGCTGCTGATGCCTGCATCAATAAGGGTTATATTTTCTCGAGTAGCAATCACCCTACAAACGATGTTTCTCCAAAAGATTGCGTACATTCTCTGTTGCTGAAGAGATGATAAGTTTTCAAGACACTCCTGTCTGGAATGAGGTAATTATCACCTGTTTTTGCTGTCATAATGTTTTGTCTATTATTCTGTTTTTTCGCAACAAGATATGCAGAGAGGCTATCTGATTCATGAATTATTTTGTTTGCGACAGCATTCAGTTTAGGGATAATGCTTTTAGATAAACCCCCATTTGAACTCTTCAGTTTTTCATTAAAAGAAGAAGGTAATGGGAATATAGACGAGAGGAAATTATTGTTAAGACAAATTTTGCCATTCGATATTGTACATAATAGATATTGCCAAGGGAATTGCTGATAAATATAGATCCAGTGAGCTGTAAAAGTCCCTGGGATATGGTTTAAATGTCTAATCATTGCATGTTTCATCAGCATGCTAACTTGCTGGATAATAGTTATCAAGATAAAGCTTCCCGATAAGATGTGCAAGTTATAGCAGTCTGATTACTAACGAAAAAGAATACAAAATGTTATTGTTGCGCATGTATAATTGTAATTCGTTGTTTTTCAGGTAATTATAATTTATTATACTTGCTCTTGTAAACTGACTAAACAGGATAGAATTTATGTGAATGATTATTTGTTTCACACCTTACTCGGTGTATAATAAACAAATTTCCATTTGAGTAATATGACAAATTGAATAAAAAGAGGGTGTATCAGAAAATTTGATACACCCTCTTTATTTTGAATACTCAAAGGTTGTGGTTCTCTAACTATAAGATCGACACGTTGATCTTAGTTGAGAACTTAATCTTATCGTTTTATGACTTTATATTTACCTAAAATCGTTTTACTATCCCGAACCTCAACGATATAGATTCCCTGAGACAGTGAAGCAATGTTAAGGGATAAATTGTTTTCTCCCTTTATAACTGACTGCTGATTTTTATAAACAAATTTCCCGTACATATCAATCACGCTAATGGTTACCGAAGACGATGACTGTGCGTTCATTCGAATTTTTACTATGTCTCGTGCTGGATTCGGGTACAGTGTGCCATTTCCGATGTTGCTTCTTACTTCTTCGGAATAATCTGCCAGCGTAGCGGGAGATGAGGTACAGCCACTTGGAGTGGTAGCCTGATCACTGCTTATATAAGTACCGTTGATGACATTACCGGTATATGTTGTACCAAGCGCCGGGAGTGCTGATCCTGGAGTAGAATTATTATCTAAAGGCCAGTATACAACCAGGTTGGCAGTATCCGGATGACATTCACCGAGCAGTTTTTCTTTCCAGTTATTAATAGTGGTGCCGGAAAGTGCCGTATTCCAAACACGTATTTCATCAATGCCATTCAGTTGGCAACAACTAGGTTCTCCTCCTGCCATAAATGGCGCTGTATTAGTAGTTGTCGTAGCTGGTATAGCCCCATTAGGGAATGTAATTGATTGTTGCACACCGTTAATGTATATTTTAACTCTGTTGGCAGTGTCGGATTGAGTACCGTCATAGACAGCTGCTACATGATACCAGTTTCCCGGAACAATAGCATTATTTGCAGTACGTGCTCTTGCGTCTGTACCATTTCCTACCATAACATAGATGGCATTATCGCCTGGTCCGATATGCAGCATGATTCTGTCATTGAGCGCACCCATTTTTCTCATGATGGTAGTCCATCCGCTTACGGTAGAATCGTACCTAAACCGTGCTTCAAGTGTAAACTTAGAAATACCATTCAGCTCAGTAACATTACTTGTTTGAATTCTTCCCGAAGAAGTAAAGGTTAAAGCTTTACCAGTATTAATAGGGCAATTGCTGGAGTCAATAGCCTGATCACTGCTTATATAAGTACCGTTGGTGATATTACCGGTATATGTTGTACCAAGTGCTGGGAGCGCTGATCCTGGAGTAGAATTATTATCCAAAGGCCAGTATACAACCAGGTTGGCAGTATCCGGATGACATTCACCGAGCAGTTTTTCTTTCCAGTTATTAATAGTGGTGCCGGAAAGTGCCGTATTCCAAACACGTATTTCATCAATGCCATTCAGTTGGCAACAACTAGGTTCTCCTCCTGCCATAAATGGCGCTGTATTAGTAGTTGTCGTAGCTGGTATAGCCCCATTAGGGAATGTAATTGATTGTTGCACACCGTTAATGTATATTTTAACTCTGTTGGCAGTGTCGGATTGAGTACCGTCATAGACAGCTGCTACATGATACCAGTTTCCCGGAACAATAGCATTATTTGCAGTACGTGCTCTTGCGTCTGTACCATTTCCTACCATAACATAGATGGCATTATCGCCTGGTCCGATATGCAGCATGATTCTGTCATTGAGCGCACCCATTTTTCTCATGATAGTAGTCCATCCACTTACGGTAGAATCGTACCTAAACCGTGCTTCAAGTGTAAACTTAGAAGTACCATTCAGCTCGGTAACATTACTTGTTTGAATTCTTCCTGAAGAAGTAAAGGTTAAAGCTTTACCAGGAGGGGCTGTTGTTTTAGTGACAACGACATCGGTTGAGTCGATAGCTGCACGATCATCAACAGCGTATAAGCGGAAGGTATAGTTGCCAAGTGTAGTAAGGTTCGACGCTGTTGCTGTAGGATTCGGCCCGAGTCTGTCTGTTAGAGAAACAGATGACAGGCTAACTCCTGTTGGAGCAGAGATAAGTTTCCATACATAGCGGACAATCAGACCATCTGAATCTGTAGACGCGGATCCGTCAAGTGTAGCAGTTGTACCGGTCACACTGAAGTTGCTTCCTGCATTGGCTGTGGGCAATATATTTGCCGGTAAACTTTTATTCTGTCCGAGAAACCATTCGTATATGTTCACAATTCCCTCTGATCCATATTCATTTCCTGGTATATTAACATCGAATACGCGGGGAGGTGTGTTGTTGTGTTGATTAGAAGGAACAACTCCTGTTGGCCAAATGGTCATGAGCGCCTTTACTGCAGGTGCTGGAATACGATCATTGATGGCGTTAACCGGAACTGTAGTTCCAATTGGAAATGTAACCAAATCGTCTTGTGCGTGAAAGCCCCAAACCGGAAGATTGGCTTCTCCTACCCACTGTGCTCCATTGGGCTGAGCTCCCCAGTTATTATGATGGTAATGAGTGGCTGCTACTGGTGCTGCACCGGCCAGTTGGCGGGCATTTCCTGCGTTGGCCGAAAGAAATAACCATGTGCCTCCGCCTCCCAAACTATGGCCTGACAAATAGATCCGATTGGTATCTACTTTTAAATTTGCTTTGGCATAATTCAGTATCCTTGTCATATACGTGGTAGGCCATATTCCTACCGGATCACCTTTATAGATGCCCGTTCTAATTGTACTCCTGCACATTGGCGATATGACTATAAAAGTATCCGTCTGATTATTCCAGGTAAAATTCATTTTATTTCCCTGAGCCACCTGGCGTGAGGGACCATAGTACTGTTGTAATTTCCAGACAGGAGCGCCGGGTGCAGTAGATGGGTTATCGCTTTTTTCACCCCCTCCGTGTAGAAAAATAATTAGTGGATACTTTCTCGTACTGCCGGGTGCATCATGTCCTGCAGGTGTATATTCCAGAAACGGAATAGTGTCCAGACCTGCATTGTCTAAACGCTTTGCGACATTTTGAGCGACTGTTGTAAAATACGAGGAAAAGAAAAGGAAAAACAATAGGAGCTTGCTCCCAAAGAGAGTAGATCTTTTTTTCACAGTATAAAAGTTTAAAGTTTAAAACCATCTTATGATGGCGAAGCGAATATATGTATAAATTGTTATAAACAAGTTTGCCTAACCGTTATCAACACTTCTTATAAAAAGAAATAACTATTTCGTAAAATTATAAGCAAAATTTCGTGCATTGTTAAGCAAATGATATTACACATGTTAATTACAGTAAACAAAACTTAATGTTTTTTTACTAAGATCACAAGTGCCAATATTTTGTTTGCTGTTTTGCTTGTTGGTTCCATTTTATTGGAAAGTGTTTTTTATGATTTATTGTTTATTTAATAGGAGCATATAGATCAGCAACTATTATGAATATGCGTACATATATTGACTATTAAAAGTAGTTGAGATTGTGATTTATTGGTGTTACAGCCGGTATGATGTATTTGTTTTGACTTAGTCTGTCTAAGGTGTCGAATTAGCTTCGTTTGCGAATTTCAGCAATCAAAACTGTTTAATGCCCTCTTTTGAAATGTTGTTTAATCTTCCAATTCAAATAGAATAATCTTATCATATAATCAAGCGGTTTGATAGCAGGAAAAAGTTTATAAATAGTGCGAAATCAAAGTTACATTCGATGTTCTCTTTATGGACTGCTATATTTAGTATTTTAGTACATATAAGATGAGTTGTGTTTACGGAAACCACAAACAAAACTTTAAACACAATAAGCTATAACAAAATGAATCAGATTGATTTGAATGGCCGCGTGGCAGTTATTACCGGAGGTGCACGCGGTATCGGTTATGCCATAGCAGAGCGAATGCTGGCTTCAGGTGCAACCGTATCATTGTGGGATGTAGATGCACAACGACTGCAACAGGCACATGAATCCCTGTCTCCGAAGGGTATTGTTAGTACAAATCAGGTTGAACTTACCGATGTTCAATCGGTGCAACAGGCCACTGAAGCGGTTGTCGCAAAACACGGAAAGATTGATATTCTTGTAAACAATGCTGGTATAACGGGTGGTAATGGGCTCACATGGGAGCTTGATCCTGATGTATGGCAACGGGTAATAAATGTAAATCTTGTCGGGCCCTTTCTTACTTGTCGTTCTGTAGTTCCTGCTATGCTTAAAAATGGTTACGGCCGTATTATTAATATTGCTTCCATTGCAGGAAAAGAAGGCAATCCTACTGCCTCTCATTACAGCGCTTCGAAAGCAGGATTAATTGGCTTGACAAAATCCTTAGGTAAAGAGTTGGCTACAAAAAATATTGTTGTCAATTGTATCACCCCGGCGGCGGCAAAAACGGAGATTTTTGCACAAATGGAGCAGAGGCATATAGACTATATGTTGTCTAAAATACCTATGAACCGTTTTCTTGAAGTGGAAGAGGCTGCTGCTATGGTAACCTGGCTGGCCTCTGAAGACTGTTCATTTTCTACCGGTGCTGTATTTGATATATCCGGAGGACGCGCAGTATATTAATTATTTCCGGTAACGGGTATTAAATAGATTTAACGATGCTCCATACAGATCTAATGGATCGCACAATTTCGAAGGTTACGAAACGGCTGATTCCATTCCTGCTACTCATGTATGTTTTGTCTTTTCTTGATCGAGCTAATCTGGGATTTGCCAAAACATCTTTTCAGATAGATACCGGTATTTCTGATGCCATGTTTGCATTCGGCGCGGGAATATTTTTTCTGGGATATTCTCTTTTTGAAATTCCTTCTAATCTTATCATGCATCGTATAGGTGCACGCATATGGATGTGCAGGATAATGGTTACATGGGGTATCATCTCTGCTGCCATGATGTTCGCACACTCTGAAAGAATATTCTATTTGCTTCGTTTTTTATTAGGCGTTGCAGAAGCAGGTTTTTTTCCGGGTGTGATTTTATATATCTCTTATTGGTTTCCGGCAAACAAACGTGGTCGTGCACTTGGGTTGTTCTATTTTGGCGCCCCACTGGCATTTATTTTCGGCGGACCACTGTCTGGTTTACTTATTGGAATGGATGGTGCCGCAGGCTTGAAGGGTTGGCAATGGATGTTTCTTATAGAGGGTATTATGGCAAGTATTGTTGGAGTATGGGCGTTCTGGTATCTTGATAATAAACCCGTCAACGCGAAATGGTTGAACAATGAAGAAAGAACGTTGATTCAAAATACCATTGATGCAGAAGAATCCCAAAAACAGGCTCACGGTCCAAATACCGTTATTAAAACATTGTCAAATCCTGCAGTGCTATATCTGTGCCTGATCTATTTTTTGATACAGGCAAGCGTATATGGTGTGGTGTATTACATTCCTGCACAGGTAGCAGATTTGATGGGGCAGAATATCGGTTTGTTAGTAGGAGTGGTTACGTCCATACCATGGATATGCGCATTTGCAGCTGCGTGGTGGGTACCTCGTTTCTCAGATAAGACCGGCGAGCGCAGAATTATTTCCTGTATCGTTCTCGCATTAGGTGGTGTTGGTATTGCAGGTTCTGCTGCTTCGGGATTGCCATTGATAGCGCTGGTATCATTGTGTTTTGCTGCTGCCGGATTAATAGCTGTACAACCAATATTCTGGACTTTTCCCACCGGCTATCTGGCAGGTTCTGCTGCTGCAGGTGGAATAGGAATGATCAATGCTCTTGGTGCGCTTGGTGCTTTTGTTGCGCCTAATGCAAAGATCTGGGCCGAGACTTATTTTCATTCCGAAGCGGCAGGTCTGTATGTGCTAAGTGGCTTTGCATTTCTCGGTGCTATATTAATTGTTGCCATTAACCGTCTGGGAATAACGGGGCAGGTCAACCTAAAAAATAACAATTAAACTTATAAATATGAACACACCTATTATTAAACAAGTTCGTGCTTACACCGTGAGAGGTGGGGGCGCTGACTATCATGATCAAAAGGGAGGACACTGGATTGATGATCATATTTCAACTCCCATGAGCAAGTATGAAAAGTACAGGCAAAGCAGACAATCATTTGGGATAAATGTATTGGGAACGCTTGTGGTTGAAATAGAAGCATCCGATGGAAATATAGGACTGGGTGTCACCACCGCCGGTGAAGTTGGGGCGTACATAGTGGAAAAACATTTATCCAGATTTTTGGAAGGACAGCGCGTTACTGATATTGAAAAATTTTGGGATCAGATGTATAACGCTACACTTTTTTATGGACGCAAAGGAGTAGTCATAAATACTATTTCAGGAGTTGATCTCGCACTCTGGGATCTTCTTGGTAAAATAAGAAAAGAGCCTGTCCATCATTTGCTGGGAGGACCGGTCAGGGATGAACTATCGTTTTACGCAACTGGCGCGAGACCAGATCTTGCCCAGCAAATGGGATTTATCGGTGGAAAAATGCCTCTGCATCATGGTCCTGCTGAAGGTGAGGATGGTTTGAAAAAAAATCTTGCGGAGATTGAAGAAATGAGAAATAGAGTAGGAGATGATTTTTGGTTGATGTTGGATTGCTGGATGAGCCTGGATGTAAATTATGCAACAAAGCTTGCACATGGGGCACATAAATATGGATTAAAATGGATAGAAGAGTGTTTACCACCTGACGATTATTGGGGCTATGCAGCGCTTAGAAAAAATGTTCCAAAAGGAATGTTGGTTACGACAGGCGAACATGAAGCGACCCGTTGGGGGTTTCGTCTATTGATGGAAATGGGTTGTTGTGATATTATTCAGCCTGATGTAGGTTGGTGCGGTGGTATAACTGAATTAATTAAAATATCAGCACTTGCTGACGCGCATAATATGATGGTCGTTCCTCATGGATCCTCTGTGTATAGTTATCATTTTGTGATTACGCGACATAATAGTCCTTTTGCTGAGTTTTTAATGATGGCACCAAAAGCTGATGAAGTTGTTCCTATGTTTACTCCATTATTATTAGGAGAGCCTGTGCCGGTGAATGGAAAAATAAAAGCAAGCACACTTGATGCTCCGGGTTTTGGTGTACAATTAAATCCGGAATGTAAATTGAATAGGCCTTATGAACACTAGTGAGAATATCCAACTGAAATAATTTATATATTGAAATTATTGAACAGAGGGTTGTTAAGTGTTGTCTGTATTGAGTCGCAGTATTTATTGAGATAGCTGATCATGAAAATGATTGAATATTTGTATATCTCCAAAGCAGGGATTAACTTAATGTATACACACTGATATTGTTAATGACTCTTTGATAATGGGGACATACAGAATGTGCTTATTTTTACAGCCAATAATCAACTTAACAACTAATTAATATTTCGTTGTTTCAGAATATACAGCCAGATAAGTGGAAACATTTTTATGTAGGTATTGCCATGGGTGCTTTTCTGCAGGTGGTAGGTTTTTGGTTGCTTCCATACTCTACTGTTGCTATAAGTTTGATTGTTGGTCTATTAGTTATAGCAATCAGCTATGGCTTTGAGCTATTTTCTAAATTGTCTGGTCTGGGGCATTATGATGTAAAAGATGCTGTCGCCTCAGTGATTGGAGGCATTGTAGGGATGGTACTCATACTCTGTACAAAGAATTTTTTGTTATTAGTATAAGGATATACACTGACTGATAAAATATACTGAACAGTTAATTAAGTATCGTATTCTTTCATTTTTGTAATAAAATTAGATGATTGTTGATTTTCTTTTGCTATTGGTTAGGGCAGACGCCAATTATTGAATTTTGTGGTTTGGTATCATGAGTATAGGTGAATGTTTTCAGGAAGCATGCCTGGTTTCGTTTGAGATTTAGTAGTTTCTCATTTTGGTTTCTGAATTTGTTTCATTTGTATACATTATTAGTGCATTTGACGAGAGTATTACCGTTAATGAAGTAGGTTGTAAACAAGTATTTGCTATTTAATTATAATACCTAACTGCAGTTATGTTAGCTTTCGTGTATATTAATTATTTAGTATTATTGTTATCTCTTTAAGAAATATATAAGCCCTTCAATAATTAATTATGACAGTTTCTGATGACGAATCATTCGAATTACCAGTAATATATAAAGGGCAGGAAACTATTATGTATGGAAAATTTGAGCGTTGGGGATATAGCTATAGGATACATATTATGATAGACGAATCAGAAATTGTTTTTGAACCGGATGAAGAGCGGAATTTCCGGGCTATTATTGAGGATATCGATATCAGGCTAACGGTTAAGGTTGATTTTGTGAAGGCGATAGGAGAAGCGTTACATAAATATTTACGTTAATTAACGCTATAACGGAAGTTTACTACTCATTATAAAAATCAATTAATCTTCATCCATAATGCGAGAATGTATCAACGTTATTTTGAACGGATCACGAGCCGCTTAAAATAAACCATTCTTCATAAGGTATCTTTGATTAAAAAGAGCGTTTATATTAGCTGACTATCGGTGGTTTTGAATTTCCTCACAGGAAATCTTAAAACAACGCCTATCCAATTAATAAGTTATGTTAAGTGAGAAGAGATAGAATAGCTGTTTCAGACTATTCAGTTCGATAAATAACTTAAAGCTTAACTTAAGTGTTATAAGGCCTATGCAAAATATCGACACCGATTTTAAATATCCTGTATTAAGGAGGGGGTTAAAAGGACAATGTTTTACGGAATCCTTTAACGGAAGCTTTTGAGGATGAGTGTTTAAAAATGAATTGGTTTTGTCAATGTAAAATGCATCTGAAAATAATGAAGCATTTAAAAAAACAGATGTAAACGACACTGTCCGATAAATCATATGACATTTATCCAGATAGCTGAAGCGTAGGAAAAATTATTTAAATCCACTTTTGAAATAAAAGGTAGTTGAAATAGGTACGAAATATCCACTTTAATTAATGTCTGGTATAAGAAGATTATAAATAGGGTAAATACAAAACGATAACTATCTATTATACGCAGCTTTGCAATACACCGGTAGATAGGTAAATAATGCATTTAAAATGCTATCCGTTTTTTGATAATATAATAGTAACAGTTGCAAGAATACCTATTGTCATAAAATTGACATAAAGATCCCCTTGGATAAATAGGTGCAACGCTGGTGCAGATTGTAATGTCAGTACGGCCATGAAACTACCTATATTTTTCCTCCTTTTTGTAAGCATATTTACATCCTGCTGGAAACCTGTTTCCACGCCCGAATATGTAAAGGTCTGGGGTTACCGACCGATATACACCGATACTATCGCGATAAGTTTAGAACCACCGAGAGCTATGCTGAAGGCCGGGAAAATTTATGTAAAGGATAAATATATTTATCAGCTTGATCAGAATAGTGGAATACATGTTTTTGATAAAACAGATCCTTCTGCGTTAGAAGAGATAGGGTTTATTAATGTTCAGGGAGCATCTGAAATTTCTATTTCCGGTAACAATTTAATAACAAATGTGTATGCTGATCTGGTAGTGATTGATATTGCCGATTTACAGAATATTAAATTAGTCAGTAGGGTAAAACATGCTTTCAACGCTTATGAGTACGAAGATCATATTCCCACCAACTTACCCGAACATGGTGTTTATTATGAATGTATTCAGGGAAATATGGGAGTAGTAAAGGAGTGGGTAAGAGATTCTGTTTATAATATGTGCTATTTCAATTAAATATTATTTATGAAACAAGTATACTTATTTGTGGCTATTTTATTTGCCTTGGGATGTAACAAGGATGCAGCAGTAAATTCACGAAGTTCAGGTAATGGCGGATCACTGGCAAGGTTCACGGTTGTAGGTAATTATTTGTATATCGCTGATCATAATAATATAAAAACTTACGACATATCCGATCTGGATAGCTTGCGGTTAAAAGGGGTAACTCCTGTAGGATTTGGTGTTGAAACCATCTTTCCATATGACGATAAATTATTTATAGGCTCCAGAGATGGAATGTTTATTTATTCCATTGAAGATCCTCGTGAACCTAAAAAACTGGGACAGGCATTGCATACCAGAAGCTGTGATCCGGTTGTTGCTAACAATAAGTATTCTTATGTTACACTCCGGTCTGGTTCTGCTTGCGGACCTGCCACTGCAGGATTGTATATTTATGATATCCAGGATATTCAGAAACCTGTACAGGTCAGCTTATTGAAACTTGATAATCCTTATGGATTAGGATTGAAGGATTCCGTTGTATTTGTTTGTCGGGATGCAGGTCTGGACGTAGTGAATGTAAAGAACCCCTCCTTGCCTAAGATTACACATACAATTGCAGATGCTGCCTACCGTGACGTAATTGTATATGATGATTTGCTCATTTGTTATGTAACCGATGGATTGTTGTTATATGATATTGCCGATCTGAATAATATTGTCAGGCTCGATGATATTGAATATATTAAGTAATAGGTTTTTTCTCGTTTATATGTGTCACTCTCCATGCAAAAATTAAGAAAGATCGTAACAATGATTATCCATGCTCCAAAATCTTAATCTATAAAAGATGTTTAGATTGCTGATTGCAATGAATTAATATTTGACATATAACTGAGTGATTTGTTCTGCGAACAATATCTGTATTATCCAGAGACGTTTAATAAATAGTATATGATTAAATGCGGAGGTGTAATATTAATTTAACAATCAGTAAGCAATAAATTATGCATTACACAAATGAGTTTATTTCTTACTGATTGTTTGGAATAATGAGGTTTCGATATTGTATTAATTATTCTTTTTACTCATATCAACAGGCCAGTCATCTGTTCTAAAAGGATTAACAGGAAGTCCGCTTTTGTTAAAAATATTTCCGATAGCAGCATTGCTGAATCCAAAACGTGCAGCCACAGGTTTTTTGATCTGTTTATTGGTTAATACTACAGTGTTGCCTTTAAGGCGAACCTCTGCCGGTAAAAATTGACGGTCATCACCAGCAATATAAAATTCAGTTGCTTTTTTATTGTTTCCTTTTAAAATAAGGCCATCCTGAGCATTATCAAATTCAACAACAAGGGTGTTTTTGATTGTTCTTATACTTTTATATTCAGGGCTTTTATAAGCGATTCCTGTTTTTCCATATGTTTCTGCTAGAGCCATATTAGCCAGGCGCTCCGCAACACCTTTCTTTTGACGTGGATGAATATCATTAATATCTTCCACCAAATCTGTAATGACAATCATTCCTGTTTTAGTATGTTTCGCTGCTACTGTTTGTGCTTCCCTGAGTAAAGCAGCGCAGTACGGAGTTCCATAATTAAATGGAGCAATCTGAACAAAATAAAATGAAAAATCTTTGCCCCATGCTTCGCGCCAACTGTCAATGAGGGCAGTGTGTAAACGTGGATATATAGCAGTAGCGTGAGTGTTAGATTCTCCCTGATACCATATCACACCGTTAATTGTATAGTTGATAAACGGTGCAATCATTCCATTATATAAGCTGCCGGCTTTTGCAGGATAATATTGATGAGGAGGTATATTATTACCAGCTTTCTGCAGAATACTATCTGTATTCAGCTTACTGACAGGTGTCCAATGCTCAGCCATGGTACCTCCCCATGTTGCATCAATAAGACCTATGGGAACACCTAAAGTCTCGTGTAGCTTTTTGCCAAAGTAATATCCGACCGCACTGAATTCATTGGCTGTAGAAGGTGTACATACGGACCAGCGTGCCGGATGATCTTCCTGAGGATATTCAGCACTGGCCCTTGCTACTGAAAGTAGTCTTATATTATAGTTGTAGCTGTTATGGATTTCATTCTCCATTTCCGGCAATCCATATGAAGCACGCCATTCCATATTCGATTGCCCTGAACAAAGCCATACTTCACCTATCATAATGTTATTTAGCACAATAGCGGAATCACGGCCCTTAAATGTGATAGTATATGGCCCACCTGCAGCAGGAGTGGGGATCTCTATTTTCCATTTACCATCACCGTTAGCTAAAGTAGAATCAGTAATATTATTCCATGAAGTGGTGATATAGATCTTATCCCTCACTCCAGACCATCCCCAAAGGGTAGCTTTTGTTTCGCGTTGTAGCACCATATTGTCTGATACCGCATTGGGCAGACGTAGAATGGCAGATGCCGAAAAGCTGGTCGTTAACATCGTTAAAATGCTGAGGATGAACTTGATCTTTGGTAGTTGATATTGCTTCACGTGCGCTGAAAAATTTATTATAATTACATGTTTAAAAAAACAGGAATTGCTTAGGATTGAAAATGTGTATCCAAAGATAATGAATACAATGACGAGAATGTGTCAAAAGCTCAAAGACTGAATTTTACTTAGATAGCTGTAATGGAATATATTTTCGTTTATATTATTCATGATCCAATATGCTTTTCATTTATCATTGTATTACCCAATGATTTTTTACTTGAATATTAAATATAATATATAGTATATATACAATGTAGGCTGAATGGTTTATTGCTTAATAGGATATAATTCTAGATATGCTATACATCACAAGTTGGTATTAAATTATAAAAACTCAGTTTTACTTACTGAGTTGATGTTGTAAATAAACCTGTTAGTAGTAGAGAAGATAAAAGGGATACCTTACAGGTAAATAAGATTAACAGAATACATTTATGTTTACCCAACAGGTGTGGTGATAAAAATCCTTCTATTATAGAAACAACTGAGTAATAAGTTATTTCTATAATAGATTATAGTAATTATTTTGACAATAAACTCTATTATTCTTTAGCTAATTGTACGTAAAAACTACCTTCAGTAATAGTTCTCTTGTTGCCTTCAAGATTGCCGTCAAGAAAAAAATCACCGCTGAATGTTCCCCTCGCAGTATTTTGGTCTAACGAAGATATAGTGATGGTAAAATTGTTTTTGATGGGAATACTATATCGTACTGAATTATTATACATTTCGTATCCGGCTTCATAATCACCATTATTTTCATTTTGATGATAGGTGGCTAATACTTGATAATCGCTACTTCCATCGGTGTAAGTTCCGGTTGTGACGATTTTATCGTTTTCCGGGTCTACAATGACAACTCCAAATGCATCTGCCTCTGCTGATAATTTGGATTGACCCGTGATAACGAATCCCCTTTTGTCATTATTAATGAGGTTGCCTGATAACATGACTGAGTTAAAACTTTTGGATTCGCCATCGATTTTACAGGTAATATGAAAATCTTCATTTTTACTCTCCTTCTTGCAAGAGAAACTGCATACTGCCAGAATAATGCAGAACGCCAATATTTTTTTCATTTTGATAAGATTGATTTTCTAAATTATGACTAAACATTTATAAGTCAAAGAGTATACAGCATAATATTTGATTATTGAAAAAGTGAGAACATTGTCAGATTTTCTTAATTAATATGAATAGTATGTTCTATATATTATTTAGTATATGTTTTTGGGTATTTTGTAAAATAAGGATGAAGGTTTTGAGAAAGTCTGATTGTGCAGCTGACGTATTTATTCAGCATAAAGATGATATAGCTGATTTATTAATTTTTCTTTGAAGTTTGTTACAATAATTATAATCAAAAAGGCGGTATATCGCATTATTGATATACCGCCTTTGTAAGTCTGTATAAACTTACAATATCATTTTCCCAAATTAGGGTTTAACAATACCTCACTATGCGGAATGGGAGCAAGGTATTGCGCACGGGAAGGTGTGGTCAAAGGAGGTAAATCAACAGGATCTTTAAGTGCAGCCATTTCTTCTACTTTTTCAGTGCGAACTAAATCAAACCATCTGGAGAATTCACCTGCCAGTTCCCATCCTCTTTCTGCTACTACAGAATCACGGAAAGCCATTTTAGATAAAGCCGGAGTAAGATCGGCTAATCCTGCACGATTTCTTACAGCATTGACAGCATCATAGTCGCTTTGGTCGGGACCTCCATTAGCCATAGAGTGTGATTCAGCATAGTTTAGCAGTATCTCTGCAAATCTCAGATAGTTTAGATTTCGATTGGAGAAAAACGGATGAATAAAATTAGGAAGATCAGGATCTGTACCATCGCGATATTTTGCGATAAAAGGATGCTTGCTTATGCTTTCGGTATAATTAATCCCGGTTGAAAATACATCGTGAAATGTTGCGTCTTTTCTGGGTCCTTCAGGAAAACGTTTATAAAATCCTACTTCCATTAAAACATCTTCCCATCCATCTTCTTCAGATGGATTTGTGGCATATCCTGAATGTGTGCTGATGTATGGCCAGTCGCATATATCGGCCCGGCAAAATTGTATTGACCAGATAATTTCTTTATTATTCTGATTGTTAAGTTTCCATATATCGGCGAAGTTATCCAACAAATCTTGTCCCGACTGATCGATAACGTCTTTTGCTTCTGCTGCTGCCAGTGCATATTTGGACTCATCTTTTATAGGCCATCCTGCCATAGTAAGATAGACCTGAGCAAGAAGAGATTTTGCAGCCCATACGGTTGGCCTTCCGGGCTCTCCTGGCCATGAAGGGGGCAGGTTTTCTTTGGCTTCATTAAGGTCGCTGATAATTAAATCATAGATAGCCGATGAAGGGGATTTTGTAACAGCATAGTCCACTTCAGTAGATGTAATGAGAGGAATATCACCGTATATCCTCACCATCCAGAAATAAGCAAAAGCTCTTAAGTATCTTACCTGTGCTACTGATTGTTTAATATATTCTTCGCGACCCTGGACTTTTTCGTAATTCATTAAAACGTTGTTGGCTGCATGGACGATTGAATAAGGTACTGCCCATGCAATATTGGTCATATCGGTATTTAATGCAGATCCAACAAAACGATCGAAGTCGCGAAAGTTGTCTTTGTTGCCGGCAGGGATAGTAGTAAGATCGTCGGCTCCCATTAAAGGCACCCACACGCGTGTTGAACCAAAACCTGAAAAGGGATTGTTTACGAGCGGATAAAACGTTGCAGTTACTGCTGCAGCAAGATCCGACTCTGTTTTAAAAAAAGATTCGCTGACTAGTGAGCCATCTGGTTTTTCTGCTAACTTCTGACAGCCCGATATAATGATGTTAGCGATTATGATTAAAAATATATTTAAATAGTTCATGGCTGGTTATTTAATTATAAAACCATTTTAATTCCTATAGTAAACGTCCTGAAAGAAGGATAGGTAAGATTGTCTATGCCTTGAGCAATATCTGTATTAGGAGGAGCTGTTGATAATTCCGGATCAAGTCCTTTGTATTTTGTTATCAGAAACAAATTTTGTCCACCTGCATAAAATCTCATTTGCTGAATACCGCGTTTTTGCAAAAACCGCTGAGACATAGTATATCCCAATGAGAGATTGTTCAAACGAATAAATGTAGCGTCTTCAATAAACCTGCTTTGTTGTGCATGCTGTACACTTGATGAACTGAAAGCCGGAATATCGGTATTGGTATTAGTAGAAGTCCATCGGTTTTCAATTTCTCTCGATGTTGGATTTCTTACATCACCACCCGGACTTAATGGCTGCCAGCGGGTAACATTCCATATATCATTTCCTCCTACGCTATTCAGGAAAATATTTAAATCCCAGTTTTTAAACTCAACAGTAGTGTTCCATCCCCAACTATATTTAGGAAGCATACTTCCTATTTTGCCAACATCAGCTCCGTCAATTTTATTATCACCGTTCAGATCGCTGTACCGCGCATCGCCTGGTTTATTCCCGAATAAAGAAGCCTGAGCTGCATCTTTTTCCTGCCATACACCCTCAGAGATTAATCCGCGGAACTGACCTATCGGTTCTCCAACTTTTAATATAAACGGAGAGACAATAGTAGTGGGCATCTCTGCATATCCACCGGTAGTAAATATTTCCTGGTCTGCACCAAGATTCAATACTCTGTTAGAGAAAAAACTGGCATTGATAGTGGTGGAAATATTAAAATCTTTTTTATCTACCAGTGTGGAATTAATCATAAACTCGAACCCTTTATTACGCATTGACCCAACATTCTTTAAAGTTTGTCCTCCTCCGTTATAGGCCGGAATAATTACGTACAATAAAAGATCTGTAGTTTTTTTATTGTAATAATCTGCGGTAATGTTAAGGCGGCCATTAAAAAAACCTGCGTCAATTCCTATGTCAGTCTGTTCAGTGGTTTCCCATTTAAGGTTGGGGTTTCCCGGAGCGCCTGGTCCAATACCTATCTGTAATGATTCGCCATTATATGGATAGTTTCTTCCTGTAGCGAGCACATTAAGCGTTTGATAAGGAGATATAGCCTGGCTACCCGTTAAGCCATAACTACCGCGAATTTTTAGTTCTGAGAATATATTCAGATTCTGAATAAAAGATTCCTCTGATAATTTCCATGCAACTGCCCCGGAAGGGAAATAGCCATATTTATTATCTCCCTGAAATTTAGAAGATCCGTCAGCTCTGAATGTTGCAGTAAATAAATATTTATCGTTAAATGTATAATTAACCCGACCAAGATAGGACTGCAGCGACCATTCAGAAAATCCGGAATTTACCAGCTGGGTAGATCCTAACCCCATATTATTATATCTCAGTGCAATAGTAGAGAAGTTGGTGGCATAACCTCCATTGGTTTTACTTGTGCTTACCTGTTGCTCATAAATGGCAGTAGCTATCAGACGATGTTTATTATTAAAGTTTTTCTGATAAGTAAGCTGATTAGTATTCTGGTATGACCAGGAAATACCATTGGAATAAGAAGCAGAACTCGTACTTGGAGGAGTTTCAGGAATATTTCTTCTAAAGAAAGGATTACTATATTGATAACCGTTAATACCGCCACCAACAGAAAAAGTTAGATCTGGAAGTATTTTATAATTGACCTGTATATTAGATAATAGATCTGTATGATTATTGTCAAAGTTCCATTCTTTAGCCATAAACACAGGGTTGTCGGCTACTGGTCCATATGAGGGGCTTTTAGAATAATCATTAGTTACAGGATCTATTATAGGTACATTGGGTGAAAAGACCAATGCCTGTCCGTATGGTGTATTTCTTCCGTTATAAGTGTAATTGTTTTTTGACTTCTGAAATGTTCCATTAAAATTAAAAGTGAAATCTATTTTTTTATTGACAGTCGTATTTATATTGGCCCTTAAACCATATCGTGTGTAATCGGAATTGATGATAATTCCTCTTTGCGAAGCCACGTTACCTGATAGATATACTTTTGTTTTTTCTGAACCGCCGCTATATGATAACTGGTAATTTTGAATGGCTCCGTTACGAAGAACTTCATCCTGCCAGTCAGTTCCTCCGTTGGCTCTGACTGCATCAATTTCTGCCTGGGTAAATTGTGCTCCTAATCCTGTTTCAATATTTTGTTCATTTACATTTTCCATGTACTCCCATCCATTCAGTAAATCAAATTTTTTGGTAATGGTATTTAAATTGTAAAAAGCATCTACACCTATTGATGATTTTCCATCATATCCCTTTTTTGTAGTAATAATTACGACACCATTAGCTCCTCGCGAACCGAAAATTGCGGTTGATGAGGCATCTTTCAGAATATCTATTGATGAAATATCACTCGGGTTTAAAGTTCTTATATCACCACCTATAAAACCATCAATAACATATAGAGGCTCATTATTTCCATTAATTGAATTTGAGCCGCGTATTCTTATTTTCATAGGTGTTCCGGGGGCACCGCTTGGTGTTTGAACCTGCACTCCGGCAGCTCTTGCTTTTAGAGCATCTTCCACTCTGACAATGGGTTGTTTTTCAAAATCTTTTGCAGAGATCACCGAAACTGAACCTGTTAGATCGCTTTTACGTTGTCTTCCGTAACCCACTACTACTACCTCATTCATATTGTTATTACGTAATACTAACGTTATGGTGAGATCTTGTCTTCCGTTAACAGCTAGCTCCTGCACTTCATATTCAATGTGCGTGATTACCAGAATGATATCATTATTGTGAGGAATATTTAAAGAGAAACTTCCATCTGCCGTTGTTGTCGTTCCGAGTGAAGTGCCTTTTAAGGTTACGCTGGCATTTGCCACTGCTTCATTATTTTCATTACGTATAATGCCTCGTATAGGAAAGGCCGGATTTTGTTGAATATAATGTGTAGGTTGAAATTCAACACTATCGGTATTGGAAGGATATAAAAGTATTCTGTTTTCCATCACCCTGTACGTAATGGCATATTTTGCAAACGTTTCATCAAGTACTGTACGAAGCTTTTTATTAACTGCGTCCAGATCCATTTTTCGAGAGGTCTGGATGAGGTCTGAACTATAAAGAAATTTTACTCCTGTTTGTTTGTGAACCAGTGAAATAACTTTATTGATACTGGCATTTTTGATAGAAATATTAACTGCTTTTTCGAGTATGTCCTGCGAATGCGCATTTTTTGCAAACAGCGTACTGGTGCAAATAATCGCAAGGCAAATTTGAACTACAGTTATTTTCATAAGCAGTTGAATGTAGAGCCTACATTGCTTTTTTTTCATAACTTGAAATTGATTTGTTAAGTGTAATGCTTACAAAGCGCTAAAGCGCAACCGGCAATGTTCCCGCATTGTCGGTTTTTTGGTTTAAGATTAAGTAGGAGGCATTTTTTTCATTGGCATAGCAGTAGTTTTAATGTTAATTATTATGGCATCAGGTCATCGCCGCATCCTTTTCCCCGAATAAGAATTTTAATTCCTTTTATTTCGTAACTGCTGTGTAAAGCAGAGCAGATAACATCGAGTTGACGGTAGAGATCCAGCTCCCCCAGATCACCGGAAAAATGACAGTTTAATAACCTTTCTGTTTCAGTGATAATTTCTACACCGTACGTTTTTGATAAAAGAGGTAGAATGTTTTTGAGACTTTCGTCATTAAAATTAAACTGATGATCATCTGTTGACGTTAATGGCTTGTCTTTGTTTGTGTATTCTTCCTGTACAGGAAGTGGTTTGTCGACCAGCGTAGATTCGAAACGATGTTTATGATAAATAACCCGTTGATTAGGGGTGAGGATTACTCCATTACCTACCTTACCGGTCTCTTTTTCAAATACTTCTACTTTTCCTGTTTTTACAGAAACTTCTGTTTTCTTTTCCTTCTCATCATTGATAATGGTAAAGCTGGTTCCTAGTACATGGGTAACAATATCATCAGCAAAAACATAAAATGGTCTGTCGGGGTTTCTGCTAATATTAAAGAAAGCATCACCTTCAAGCATTACCTCACGTTTGTTTTTTTCAAATTGGGCCGGGTAGTAAATTTTTGAATTGGGTTGAAGGATGATTGAAGAACCATCTTCAAGGGTGAGAGAAAGGGGGATAGTACCTGTGTTTTGTTGATGATGCCAGTCGTGTTTGGAAAGATCTCTTTGTTTTTGATCATTTAGTAAGAAGATAACTATTACGGTACTGGCAATAAGCATTACAGCCGCTGTTGTAAGCTGCTTAATACGAGGGAGAAAAAATGCAGGTTTTTTTACCGGTGGTACATTGTCCTTTGCATGCAACATTAATCTTTCATATTCATCCTGAAATTCCTGTTCAGGAAGATGAAGCGCCAGCAGGGAAATAAGTTGGTCTGCCGCGATGATGGAATCTAGTTTTTCAGGGTGCATGCTGATCCATTCTTGCCAGAAAGCAACATCTTCTTCATTCTTCCTGAAATAATAATTCAGGTAAGATTCATCTTGTACAAAATCTTCTGGCACATAATCCTGATAGTCCATTCGCTGAGTTTTATACATAGTACACGGAAACCAGTCCTTTTACTACGTTTCGCATATTTTTTTATAGAAAAATTACTTTGAAACATTTTCGATATCTGTAAAGTGTACTATATATATGGTTATAGAAACTCCGGGTTTTGGAAGAAGTGAGACTTCTTACTATAGCGGCAACCGAAAACTGCTTTATACATTCTTATAGCATATTAAAGTTGTGATATGGCTGATATAAGTCCTTCTGGATTTTGCCTGAAGACTATCCTCATGCTAGAGTTTTGGGAAAATATGTTTGAATTATTTATCTAAGCTAAGCGTAAAAATGTGTAATTGTAAACGAGTATAGTTTTTGTAACCCGAGAGACAGTTAGCTGTTTTTATACTTCTGTAGCTTTGGAAAAACTGGTTTTTAGAGTTGGCGTTTAAAATGAAAATCATCTAATTTTTCCTATTCCCTGAGGTTCAGGATATATGATTTAAGGTGTAATTGTTCTTATAGTTCTGTAGCTGTAGAGAAACTGGTTTTTAAGAGTCGATGTTTAAAATGGAAAAATCATCTAATTTTTCCTATTCGCTGAGGTTCAGGATATATGTTTTAAGGCGTAATTGCTCTTATAATTCTGTAGCTTTGGAGAAACTGGTTTTTAAGAGTTGGCGTTTAAAAATGAAAATCATCTAATTTTTCCTATTCCCTGAGGTTCAGGATATATGTTTTAAGGTGTAATAGTTCTTATAGTTCTGTAGCTGTAGAGAAACTTGTTTTTGTGATTTAGGGTTTAAAATAAAACACTTTAGATGTTATTTTAAGCCTATCAAGTTCATGATATGAGGTTTATGGTTTTGGGAGGCTTCCGCGAAAAGCTATAGTTGTAGCTTCGGACTGTTATAGCGATAATGATTTGAAGAGCCAGCTTATGGGCAAAAATTATAGAAATCTACCATAGTTCATATTGATTCTGGAAGAGCCGTGCTTTTAATATTGACGTTTTAGAGAAATATTAATTTAAGACATTTTCTTAGTGTGCAAAGTGCGTCATATGCCTGGTTATAAATAGTGCGGTTTTTAGTGGAAGTGATCTCGGCTATTTGCTTGTACGACTTATTTTCAAAATAACGCATTCGGATAATTTCTTTTTGTGAAGGTGTCAGTTGTTCTAATGCTTGAATGATTTTTTGCCTGTTTTCTGCATCTTCTTCCAGGGTTATCAACAAATCCTCATACGAACTTTCTATTTGTATGCAATCTTCTGATTCTCCTGTCTCTTTTATTCTCGTATTTTTTAATTGCCTTAACAGTTGTCTACGTAATGACGTTTGAAGATATGCTTGCACATTATTTACTTCTGGTAATTCTTCTTTTCGTTGCCAAAGGGTCAGGAATATTTCGTGAAGAGTATCTTTTGTCAATTGTTTGTTTCGTGACAGGTAATAACCATAAGCAAAAAGAGACTGGTAATACCGTTTATACAGTTCTGATAATGCGGATGATTTTCCTGACCGAAGTTCACCCCAGAGAAAATAGTTTGTTGACATGCAAACAGCGTTAGATGATCCTAAGATAAGGATTTTTTTATTTCGATAACTGCTATCAATGCTACTCAAGCAATTATCTATTAGTTAATAATTGTCTGGGCGGTACTAGCTGATAGTACGGACATAATTAAAAATGTCAGAGATGTTTATCATATGTATACATCTCCTGTTTTTGGAAACGGATTTTTTTAAGCAAAAAATTATCAATGTTTGTCGGAAAAAAATGTTTAGTAACAATAAAAGAATACGTGTTAAGAATTTGGTCGATCATTCTGTTTTGGCTGTTAACAGAGAAGAATTCGTAAAATTCAATGCTTAACTTTATCAGCATTAGATTTTAAATATATTACCTTTCCTTTAATTTTTGTGAATGCCGGGGCTTAATCTTATTATATATAAAAACAGAAAACCGGAAAGTACTGGCTGTCCTGACGGTGAACTTATATATTCAGATGACTTTATTGCTATTTCGAAAAATATTCCTTACGCATATTACCCGGTTTTTCATTGGGAAACAGGCAATAGAATTTTTGTCATTGAAGGATATTTTTTCAATTGGAAAGATTGGAGACTTAAAATAGAACAGTTTGCAGAGAAACTATTTAATGCAGATCACCATACAGAATTAACCAGACATAAGTTTGCCGATGTTGATGCAGAATTTATTGGAATAATATATGACAAAAGCCTGCATACAACGGTGATTTTTAATGATGTATTAGCGAGATTTTCTTTGTATAAAAGCGAAACGGAGCATTTTTTGATCTTTTCCCGCAATATAAAATATATCAGATCTTTTATCTCACTTTCAGCAAATAAACAGGCGTTTTTAGAAACGCTGACATTCAGATTTTCCTTAGGATCAAAAACGTTGTATAAGGAAGTAGAAAGAATGCCTGGTGGAATGATCGTTGAAATATCAGGCGGTAATATTAAAAGCCAGAAATATCATGAGTTTAATTATGAACAAATGATAATAAAGGACTTTGATATTCACCTGGAACTTCCAGAGATAGAGAAGCTGTTTAATGAAGCTGTGAAAAATAGAGCAGGGTTAGGCGATTTGAATATCATATCTATTTCTGGTGGACTTGATTCGAGAGCTGTATCTGCTGCATTTAAAAATGCGGGATTAGAATGCCGGCTTATTAGTTTTTTAGATAATGAAGGAGGCGCTTTAAATGATATAAAATATGCTAAGGAAATTGCTGCAGCGTTAGCTATACCTCTGGAAGTAGTAGCGTTGCCTGATCCTCCTATAACCGACTATGATCTGTTTTTTAATGAGAAATACGGGTTAAATGGATTAGATATGGCTTTTCTTTTAGACTTTTTCCGCCATCTTGCAAACCTTTCGAAACAGCCTGTTATGTTTACCGGAGATGGAGGAGACCGGATATTGCCGGACCATCTACCGCCTTCGTATATTCGTTCAGCCAGTTCAGCAGTTGATTATATACTGAATACATATGCAAAGATTAACCCTGGCACAGCGGCAATGATACTTGGAGAGAATAAAGATGCTTTACGGAGTGAAATACTTAAAGAGTTGGAGTCTTATCCGGAAAAAAACTGGCGTTATAAGTATGTCCATTTTGCCATGAAAGATATCCTCACAAATCTGCAATTTGAGGGTGAGGACCGGAATCGATGTTTTCTTCCTTCGGTTACACCATTTTATAGTATCCCTCTGCTTAAAAAATTAATGTCTGCACCTCAGCAGGTTAAGAGGGATCACAATTTGTATAGAGAATTTTTATTGAGAATATCTCCCGAGCTCAGTGGTATACCTAATGCTAACTGGAATTTTAATATAATGAAAACAAGAAAAATTCAGTGGGCTTACTTTAAACAAGGTTTAAAAAAAACCAATCTTGTAAGGAACCTAAGATCCTTTATGCAGAAAGAGGATAATTGTACAAATAAAAAAAACACAATGGAGCGTTTCATTTTTGACCATTTGGTTGTAAATGAAAACCTATCTGCTAATTTCGATGTTGATTATATCAAACAACTAAGATATTTTAATCGGGAAGACTTATTTCGAATAATGACTTTAAACAAAGCAATGAATGTATAGCTGAAAGATCTCCGTTTCTGATAGTGATTGTTTTATCATTTTTGTAGTGTTATTCCTATCCTGTAGACAGGGCAATAGTAAAGTGAGGAGTAAAGAATTTGATTTTATCTCCGGTATCTGACACTTTTAAAGTGAGTTTTTCAGACCCTTAACATCCTCCATATTTAGGATAATGATAAAATAGAAAAGTCAGGATGACTTAAGGTTATGAGGTTAACTGATTAACTGATATTTTTTTGGCATTGCTGGTAGTTATTCTTTGCCTAAAAATATTTGCTCATGATTGAGTAGCACCGGTAGGTATTTGCTGCTCTTCAAGTCATATTCGTAGGGTTTTACTGTTTCTGCGGCTGTTAAGCCATTCAATGAACTGTGGATCCGAAAGAAATGATATTCCTGCATCTCACTACTTGTTTTTTATCTATAAAAAATGCACATTTAATACCTGCTATTTTCTTATAAAAATCATTTTCAGCTTACAGAATACTATTGATAATAAAACTCATTGCTAAAAAGTGAATTTCTTGAATAGAGCCTGTTGCTTCAATTTACAGGATACTTTTCTGAAACTAATCCGGATGGATTTACAGAAATCCTGTTAAAGCTGTTTATATAACTCTTTGCTGAACTGCTCAAGTGAAGGGTCTCTGGCGCCCATGAGTAATAATGTTGTTCCGGAAGGAAGGTGATTTCTAAGTGCTGATAACAACAGTTTACGATCTTCCACGAAATAGGCTTTTTTGCCCTTAGCTTTTATATCGTTGATAAGATCAAGAGCAGAAATATCTTTTGTTGCAGTACCACCAGCATAAAAAATTTCGCTCATCCATATCTCATCATTCTCTCTTAAGGCGTTCGTTATTTCTGTTACGAATTCCTTTCGTAAAAATTTAGTGGGTGTATAGCCGTGAGGTTGCAGCCATGCCACAACTTTATCAGAAACAGGCTGACAAGCTTTTATGGCCGCGGCACATTTGACGGGGTTATGCGCAAAATCATCAACAACCCAAACGCCGTGTTTTTCACCTAGTACCTGCGTACGACGATAAATGCCTTCATAGTTTTCAAGGGCAGTTGCTGCGTCAGCCAGCGATACTCCGGCAAATGACGCCGCTGCAACCGCTGCTGCTGCGTTTTCCATATTATGTTTCCCGAGAATGTTTATTGTAAAATGCTGCCCGTTAATGGTGAAAGAAATCTGAAAACCTCTTTGATTAAAATTGACTGCCTGAAATCCTTCCTCTCTGTATTGATCTTGCAGTCTCTTTTCTGCTGAAGAATGATCTTCTGCGTCGCGTTCTTTTACAATCGTCGTTTTTTTATTATCTGTTTCTGAAGGAGATTGCTCCGAACTACCTGTTATAATATTATTGCTGACCTGAACTGCCCTGTCTTGTACTACCGGGGGAGTTGTACCTATAATATTATCTTCAACCGAAAAGTCATTTTTGATATTAACCGATAACTGGCTGGAATATAGATTAGACTGGTTTACTATGAACAATTTACTGTTATCACGAAAAACCTCAAAGACTTTTATCAGTTCATCTAATTCTTTGTGATCTTTTTCTATATTCAGCAATACGCCTATTTCCGGATGGTATTGAACGATAGAACCATCACTTTCATCAGCCTCAATAATCAGCCACTCACCTTTACCTACGAAGGCGTTGCCTATTTTCCCTTTTTTGATAAGATCTACTAGCCCGGCACCGCTTATCACCGAAGGTTCTTTGCCGGCATGTCGCATAACGGCAAACAGCATTCCGGTAGTTGTACTCTTCCCGCTGGTTCCACCTATAGCGATAGTCTTTTTAGTAGTGGCAATAAGCGCTAGTAATTCCGAGCGTCTTATAATAGGGATGCCCATTTCCTTTGCTTTCTTTACTTCAATTACGGTGTCTTCTATAGCCGTAGAGACTACAATCAGGTCTGTTTTGGTATTAATGCCTTCTCCATTTTGTGGGAAACATACAATTCCTTCCGCTTCTAATTTTTGTTTGATATCATCAGCTTTACCTTCATTGAAAAAACGATCGCTACCGGCTACCTGTAATCCTGTACCCTGCAGATACTGGGCAATTGCGCTCATTCCAGCTCCGGCTATACCTACAAAAAAAGGGTGCTTTATATTGTTAAGGCTTGATATCATATCCTGCAAAATTAAAAGAATGATCGTTCTGGTGACAAACCGAATAAAATCTGGTTTTTATATCGTCTGATTTTTTCCTTAAACGTAACAAAATGGATTTGATTGTTAAAAATATGAATAGTTTGTCTGTCTCCTGCGGCCGGTTTTGAACACAATGATTTTATCTGCAAAGAAGTAAAGGCCATTTATTGGGTAAGTGAACGCAATAAAATAGTGACATAAAATCCTGTTGGTTTTATCAGGATATTACAGATTCAATAGTTTTGAATAATTAGATTAATATAGACTACCATGATAAGAATGCTGGTATCCCTGTTTGTGTTGATTAATGTTTTTAGTGTATACGGACAAAATGCAATAAGAGTTGATTTTGATTATAATGCTTTTGCATTAAAGGATTCATTAGGATATCATCTTTCTTTTGATGAAACAGTGAATAAAATTGCTGCTTACTCGTTTAATGACACGCAAAAACTATGTCTTATTGCCGGCTGGATTTATAACAATATTGATTTTGATATAGAAAAATTCAGGACAGGAGGGGTTGTAGATGATTATAAGACAGTTTATACCTTGCGAAAAGGTCTTTGTGGTGATTACTCATCGATTTTTTCTGCCTTTTGTACAAGGTTAAATATTACCAATGAAATAATTGAAGGATATGTACCGGAATACGATTCTGATAATCTTGTTTATTACGCAACAAATCATGCCTGGAATGTTGTTAAGCTTGGGGGCAACTGGTTTCATTGCGACCTATTGGGTTTTTCGGGTAACCTTAAAAGACATGCTCCTGACAGGCTTGAATTTATAAAACAACCTGATGCAACTAATTTTTTGACTACATCATTATCCTTTCTATCAAAAAAAATACCGGCTGATCCTATGTGGCAATTATTAGATTATCCTATTCCTTTAGACACATTCATTGCCAGGGGAAAGCATGTTACAATTGACTCAGGCGTAAAGCGTATCGATTATAAAATGATGATTAATAGCTATCTCAAATTAAATACCACCGAAAAATCATTATCCTTTGCCAGGCATGCCTACGCGTATAATAAAAATAATTCCAATGCCATTGTTGCCAACCATTTTAATGCTGCTATTGATTTAATTAATGAATGGAATAATGATAAATCTAAACTGGCTAAGGCTAAAAAATACCTTGAGATTTCTAAAAAACATGTTGCAAATGCTACGAATGATGTGAAGGATCTTGAAAAGCAGATTGATGAAGCATTAGCGATGTTGAAGAAATACTCGCTAAAATAATATTAGAGCATTGAATATTAAGTATTCCCCTTTCGTAAACGTATCGGAATATTCGGCGTTTATCTGATCATAGCTGCTAAACTATGTCTGGTGAGACTGACCGATTTTTTTACGTCAGTTCATTATAGAGTCTGTATCAAAATAATAGTAAGATTTCTAAGAATAAAATGCCAGATAAGCATATTCTTAATGTGTATAGACGTGAGAGTGAGACTGGTTTCCCAGACATATCAGTAAAAAAACAAATGTTTTTATAATAAGGTAAACGTAATTTTCGTAGAAAAATAAACATTATCTTTAGCGCAACACCAATTCCCTAAGCATGTTGAGCTATTATATAGCCCTACCTTTTATTTATCTACTGTCTATTCTGCCGTTTAGGGTGTTGTATTGGCTGTCAGATTTCTTTTTTCTGGTATTGTACTATATTATAGGTTATAGGAAGAAGGTTGTATATACAAATCTGAGAAAATCTTTTCCAGAGAAATCGGAAGCGGAAATATGGGTTATTCATAAAAATTTTTACAGGTATTTCTGTGATCTGTTTCTGGAAACCTTTAAAACGTTAACGATAAGCCCATCTGTAATGCTTAAGCATTGTAGTATGGATGATAAAGCACTTGAACTGTTCCGCGAGTATGCAGAAGATAATAAAAGTGTAATTATTGTGCTGGGGCACAGGGGAAATTGGGAGTGGGCAGGGAATACCTTTAGCCTTCTTTGTGAGCACCAGTTGTATGTTATCTATCATCCTCTCAGTCATCCGTACTTTAATAAACTTGTCATCAAAATGAGGACGAGGTTTGGTACAAAGCTGATTGCCATGAAAGATACTTTCAGGAGCATGGTTCAGAACAGGACAGAGCTGAATGCTACTGCTTTTATTGCTGACCAGACACCTGATCCCGGTACGGCTTACTGGATGACTTTTATGAATCAGGAAACACCTGTATTTTTGGGAACGGAAAAAATAGCTCAAAAACTTAATTATCCTGTCGTATACGTGTCTATACATAAAGTAAAAAGAGGTTATTATGTGCTGAGCGCCGAAACCCTGATGACTCCACCTTATCAGTCAATCAGCGAAGGCGATATAACTAAAGCCCACACTAATAAATTGGCGGCAGATATCGCTGAACAACCTGACCTATGGCTTTGGACGCACAGACGTTGGAAACATGCGCGACCAGTGAATACAAACAATAAATTTGAATAATATGTTGTGTGGTAAAGATCTGATATTGGCAACCAGACCTTTTGCGAAAGAAAACAGGGTAAGGAGTTGGGTATGCACTTTGTCAACATTAGGTTTACTTATTTCCAGTTTACTGGGAACCATTTTTATACCCTGGCTTGGAGTCAGGATCCTTTTGAGCATTACAAGTGGATTACTATTGATCAGAATGTTTGTAATCTATCACGATTACCAGCATCATACAATCTTAACAAAATCAAAGACAGCAGAACTCATCATGACGGCTTTTGGTATATATATGCTGGCGCCTGCCAGCATATGGAAAAGGTCGCATGATCATCACCATAAGCATAATTCAAAGTTGTTTAGTGCCAGTATTGGTTCTTTTCCCATTGCCACTAAGCAAAAGTTTAATGCAATGACCGCTAATGAAAAATTTCAATATCTGGCCATAAGACATCCCCTGACAATCAGCTTAGGATATTTTACCATGTTTCTTTTCGGGATGTGTACGGCTTCTTTTTTTAGTAGCCCCAAAAGACATTTTGATTCTCTGATAGCCCTGATACTACATATTACGGCTTCAGTATTTATATTTATTTATCTGGGATGGGTAACCTGGTTATTGCTTTTTTTTGTTCCTTTCTTGTTAGCGTTTGCTCTTGGCTCATATCTATTTTATGCCCAACACAATTTTCCCGGAGTGGTGTTTCATTGTAATGAGGACTGGGCTTATGATAAAGCAGCTCTTGAGTCGTCAAGTTTTATGGTCATGAACCCTTTGATGAATTGGTTTACGGCTAACATAGGGTATCATCATATTCATCATTTGAATGCTAAAATACCTTTCTATCGTCTGCCGGAAATAATGAAGCATTTTCCTGAATTAAATAAGGCCAAAACCACTTCTCTTCATCCCAGGGATATCATTGCCTGTTTGCGGTTAAAAGTGTGGGATCCCGAAAAGAATAGTATGGTGGGGTTATAAAGAGCTGTTGATCTCTGCCTGATTTTTAAACATTTTTTTGTTTTAAATGAGGGGTTTACTACTGCTTTAGCGTATTATATTATAGATAGATTAAAATTTATCCGGAGCAGTGATTGCTGCTATTAAAAGAACTATTATACTATTCTCTGCTATAATAAATTTATTGGATTGTATAGAAGTTATTATTAAGTGTTACCATTAAGCATTCAGCAAACTCCTTTATTTTGATATAAAAATTATTTAAATAAAACGTTGTGTGATTTTTTAGCAGCGAAATAATTTGAAGAATATAAATAATACTACAATAGGGTCGCCTTTTAAAATTAAAAAAGAAGTGATTTTTAGACGTACTATTAAGTAATGATTGATATTCCTATACTTGAGTCATCATTGATCAGTTAAATCAGACTTGAATAGTGTCAGTATTTTCCTGCCTTTCTAATCCTTGAGTTATCTTCGTCCGGGATGAAAACATTTAATAGTATATGAGGTCATATTTTAACTTATTTGACTTCAAGCAAAAAGTGAATTATAAAACGGAGCTTCTGGCAGGGCTAACCGTAGCCATGACCATGATTCCTGAATCGCTTTCCTTTGCGATATTGGCAGGTCTTTCACCACTTACGGGTTTGTACGCAGCATTCATTATGGGGCTTGTTACTGCTATATTAGGTGGTCGTCCCGGTATGGTTTCAGGAGGAGCCGGTGCCACAGTTGTTGTTTTGATTGCATTAATGCAATCGCATGGGGTAGAATATGTTTTTGCTGCAGTAGCTCTTGCCGGAGTGTTACAGATTATTGTTGGAGTATGCAGACTAGGAAAGTTTATTCGTCTCGTGCCGCAACCGGTTATGTATGGGTTTGTGAATGGCCTTGCTGTTATTATATTCATGGCTCAGATAAAGCAATTTACCATCACTACCGAAGCAGGCACAGAATGGTTAAGCGGAGTGGCATTATGGACCATGCTTGCGCTTGTTATTCTCACAGTGATTATTGTGTTGTTATTTCCCAAGGTCACGAAAACGATACCCGCTTCACTGGTGGCAATTGTTGTGGTTTTTGCGATTGTGAGCGGCTTTGGAATAGATACAAAAACAGTAAAGGATATAGCATCGATCAGCGGTGGATTTCCCCCATTTCATATTCCTTCCGTTCCATTTAATATGGAAATGCTAAAGGTGATATTCCCATATTCCTTGGTAATGGCTGGTGTGGGATTAATAGAAAGTTTGCTGACATTAAATGTTGTTGATGAAATAACCGGCAATCGTGGCAGAGGAAATAAAGAGTGTGTAGCTCAGGGTAGCGCCAATGTCTTAAATGGATTTTTTACCGGAATGGGTGGCTGCGCTATGATTGCACAAACTTTTGTAAACCTGTCTGCTGGTTCAAGAGCCCGGCTTTCGGCTATTATTGCTTCAATAACAATACTGCTTATAATATTGTTTGGTGCGCCTATTATAGAGCGTGTGCCTATGGCTGCTTTAGTGGGAGTGATGATAATGGTTTCAATTGGCACTTTCGAATGGATGAGTTTTAGGATTGTTAATAAGATGCCGGGAAAGGATATTTTTGTTGGTATACTTGTAGCGCTTATTACTATCTGGTTACACAACCTTGCGCTGGCCGTATTAATCGGGGTGATTATTTCTGCTCTGGTATTTGCCTGGGAAAGCGCCAAAAGAATACGTGCTAAAAAATATATAGATGATAATGGCACCAAGCATTACGAAATTTATGGTCCTTTATTCTTTGCATCTGTAAGCGCTTTTCTGGAAAAATTTGACATTCAGAATGATCCTTCCGAAATAATTATTGATTTTAAAGAAAGCAGAATAGTTGATATGAGTGCTATTGATGCTTTAAACAAATTAACAGACCGCTATCAGAAAGCCGGAAAAAAATTACGGTTACGTCATCTTAGCGAGGATTGCAGAAATCTATTGGCAAATGCTTCCGCTGTTATAGATGTGAATGTGATTGAAGACCCTTATTATCGTGTGATAATTGATAAAAAATAACGAATACTCGGAACCTTAGATATTTTGAGAAAGCTTTTCAGGGGGAATACAATGGACATGCAATCTATTGAGTGCAATTATTTGAGATAGTTAATATCTGAAAATGTACGTTTTTGTTCTGATGATCAGGATTGTTTAATCTCTCTATTATTAAACCTGTAGATTATGGGGTAGCGACTAAAATGGTCACATCTTTAAATCAATATCCCAAAGCCTGGTCCGAATAATTACAAACTGATTTAAAGCAGTTTATTTAACACAAAACAATTTACGTTAGGAATATTGTTACTAATCGGAATGTAATATATTTGTTATTCTACTATTCAGATAGTAACAATAATAATGACTTTGCCATATGGTCACTAATCACCAAAACTAAGTGTTCATATGCAGGTACAGGCAAAACCCCAAAATGGCTGGAAAGTTGTTATTGCAGGATTATGTATTAATCTATTATTAGGTATTCTTTATTCGTGGAGTGTTATTAAAAAAGCGCTTGTGGAAGAGTGGGGCTGGACAAACAGCGATGCTTCTCTGCCATATACCACTGCTATTGTAGTATGGGCAGTCGCGCTTCTTTTTGCAGGTCGTTTGCAGGATAAAATTGGTCCCCGAAAAGTGATAACTGCAGGAGTAATACTCACCTCACTGGGTATGGTATTGTCGGGTCTGATTCATAGTGTATTTCCGTTGATGATTACATTCGGATTATTAGCGGGAACAGGAATTGGATTTGCCTATTCTTCAGTAACACCTCCTGCGTTAAAATGGTTTCATCCTTCTAAAAAAGGAATGGTGGCGGGTATAGTAGTTAGTGGTATGGGAGTGGCTTCTATCTATATTGCCCCATTAACCAGTCTGTTGCTCTCCCATTTTGGAATATCATCTACTTTTATTCTATTAGGAATTTTTATGCTTGTCGTGGCATTGCCTGTAGCACGACTTATTAATAATCCTCCTGAAGGATATATACCACCGCAGCCTTCGTCTTCTTCTAGTATAGCTTCCGCTAATCAGATGGCTGATAATATGGGGTGGAAACAAATGGTCAAAACTCCTCAGTTTTATTATTTATGGATCATGTTTGCATTTGCGTCTTCTGCCGGATTAATGATCATTGGCAATATCGCGACTATTGCAAAGTCACAGGCTGGTATGGAGAAAGGGTTTTATCTGGTGGCTGTTTTGGCAATATTTAATGCATGCGGACGACTGGCTATGGGATTTTTATCGGATAAGATTGGTCGTGTGTATACTTTTATGATCATATTTGCTTTGCAGGGGATTAATATGTTTTTATTTGCTTCTTATAATACTCCGCTCGCAATATCCGTCGGTACTGCGCTTGCAGGTATAGGATATGGAGGTTTGCTAAGTCTTTTTCCTTCTATTACTGCAGACTATTACGGCGTTAAAAACTTCGGTGGAAACTACGGTGTATTGTACACTGCGTGGGGGGTAAGTGGAGCGATAGGTCCAATCATAGCAGGGATAACAGTTGATAAAACAGGTACATACGATCTGGCCTATCAGATTTCTGCAGGTCTGCTTGCAGTTGCATTTATTCTTGCCTGTATTACTAAACCTGTTGTGACAGACAGTGCAAAAGATAATGTTCAGTTGGCCTAGTGTAACTATTCCGATTTATTATATGCAGTAAATGTTTGTATTTGACGAATGGGCAAAGTGTTGAGTTTTTTGTACGTTTTGAACAGAATGATAATCCTGTAGATTTTGGACTTAATCTTATAAACCAGCTAAACGTTGGCGTATCTTCTTATTATAACGGACTAATACTGCCCAGTACCATATCCACATGATCAATGCACCAATTGAAACTACGGTTTTAAGCAGTGGTATAGGGAATAATGATATTAAAAATAAAATTGTAAAATTAAGGCCTAATCGGTAGGTAGGATTGTCAGGTATGTCTTCGTATGCTGATAATATTGAGTCTTCTTCGATTGGATCGACAAATTCCCGATAGATTGAATTGGCTATTTGCCGGATAACAATAAACTGATACACGAGTCCAAATCCGGGTATAAGCTGCAGCCATACTTTTCCCGGATTAAGCGTGCGGTTCTGAGGTCTTATATTTTTTAAAAGATTTTGCTGAGTCAGCAGGAACAAAAATAAAGGCAGGAGAAATATTAGTAACAATATTGTCTGTACATAGGGGGATAAAGCTGATTCTTGCTCCATGGATGGTGGGTTAATTAAATGGGTAATAAAATGTTCATACAATATATAACAATATATAAACCTTTTTTATAAATAGTAGATAATTCAGGGAGGCTTAATTTTTTCTATATCAACAGTAATGCTTACTTGAAAATATATTTTCAGTCTTAATGGACAATCTTATGAAATAACATAAGATGATTTTCCTTTTACATTATTAAAATGTTCTATCCTGCTCAAAAAAAGAGAAGAATAAATCATCCGCGAGGATGATGAATATTGCACAATGATAGATACCGGCGAAAACACGCAAAAATGTCGAAAAAAAAGATAGTATAGTTGTTTAAATTCAAGTATGATATAGTGATTGAATGATCCTAAGGTTGTCTTGATAATAAATTACAGATTTACCAATCGCAATGTTTTTGTTTTTTATGGGAAATGGAAATTTAAACTAAACTATTCATCAACTGCATATTATCTTAATGATTTATCACTACGATGATAATAAGCATCTTCATAAGTGTAAAGCTTAAGGTGCAAGTGCAAATATTACTTCTGGTGTACATCAGAGGGAGAGCTGGCGAACAGTATATTATTAAGGGCGCATTTTCAGGAAAAGTATTAAGGAATAAGCATCTGAATGAATGCAGCACTTTAGGTTCAAGTGCAAATATTACTTCTGGTGTACATCAGAGGGAGAGCTGGCGAACAGTATATTGTTAAGGGCATACTTTCAGGAAAAGCATATAGAAATAACTGTGACCTGGATGATGGTGCAAATAATTCAGTAAGTGGGCTATCTTACTTTTAAATGATAAGCAGGCTCATCGGTTTGACTTAAAGATTTATTGATGTAAAACAATATCGATTTTTGCGGAACTGGGTCAGTTAGAAATGTAAAACAGTATGGTTTCCCCATGGCATAGATTTTGAATTTGAAATCTGAAAAACCTTGCAAACATTACCTTTAACCGTTCGCAGATCAATTGAAATTCTTGGTCTCGCCATAGTTTTTCTTTTCATTATCTATGCAGCTGATATTTTAGCCCCCTTACTTTTAGCATTTTTTCTGACTATTCTCGTCTATCCTATATTCAGGTGGTTGGTTAATAAGAAAGTTCCGGAAATACTCGCTATTGCTATAGTCCTTATAGTGCTATTCACGGGAATGGGATTATTGGTCTGGTTCATATCTTCACAATTTTCGAAATTGATCGAAGACTTCCCTACACTTCGCGAAAATGTGGCTATTCATCTACAACATTTAAGTGACTGGATTAGCAGTAAAACAAATGTTTCGACTCAGAAACAGTTGGATCTGTTGAATCAGCAAAGTGAGAAGCTTGTCAATTTTGCCGGTGGTTATTTAGGAGGGTTTATGTCATCTCTTACAGCAATATTTATTTTTTTCGGATTAGTACCTATCTATATATTCCTTTTGCTGTTTTATCGTAACCTATTGTTGCGTTTTGTATTTATGTGGTTTAAAGAACCAGATCACCAGAGGGTTAAGGAAACTGTACAGGAAACTCAGGTCATCATTAAAAGTTATATAGGTGGATTACTCATTCAGATAGGATATATTACCATACTGCTTGGAGGTATATTAATGTTGTTTGGTATCAAGCACGCTATTTTAATCGGTATTATTTTCGCCATTCTTAATCTGATACCTTATGTAGGGGCATTACTGGGTAATATCATTGGTGTATTATTAACATTGACGTCATCTAATGAATTATCACCAATATTGATTGTATTGGTCTCTATTGCTGTAGTTCAGTTTCTGGATAATAATATTCTGATGCCTAAGATTGTGGGCTCTAAAATACGGATCAATGCACTCGCAAGTATTGTGGCTGTAATAACAGGTGGAGTATTGGCAGGAATATCAGGTATGTTCTTGTCTTTGCCAACAATAGCTATCCTTAAAATAATATTTGACCGATCTAATAATCTTCGTCAGTGGGGAGTATTATTTGGTGATGAACGACCTACTCGTAGTCCTTTTTACAGACGAAAATACCGAAAAGATTCTGCGAAAGTGCAGGATGAAATCAAGAAAGCTAATGATATTGAAGAGCCTGATACAACAAAAGAATAGAGGAAGTGTTAAAATGTTTTGGTGCAGTATATGGAGACGTAAATTAAAATAGCCAAATTGTATATTATATAAAAAGAGGGTGTAGGTTATCCTCTTTTTGTTTTTAGAGATTCAGGTTCTTTAATGAATCAAATATAGATGTAGGAGGAGTTTTTTTTATAAAAATTAAATTATAGAGAATGTTAATTTCTGAAAGCAGAATAAAAAAGTATAGATAATTCTATATCAATATTGCTGATTCATCTACTTCTTCATTCCCTTTACTCAATTGATAGATATTTTGAAGTGTTTGCTCACTGATTTCCGATAATGCTTCTTCTGTAAAAAATGCCTGATGACCTGTTACCAGGACGTTAGGAAAACTCATTAACCGTTGTATCATATCATCTTCAATAATGCTGGCTGATAAATCTTTAAAGAAAAGTTTTTCCTCTTGCTCGTACACATCAATGCCGAGATATCCGATTTGTCCTGTTTTTAATCCTTCGATTACATCTCTGGTATTTACTAATCCACCGCGACTGGTATTGATAAGTGTTACACCTTTTTTCAGTAATTGCATACTTGCACTGTTGATTAAATAACGATTTTCAGGGGTAAGTGGGCAATGAAGTGACAGGATATCGGCTTTGCGAAGTACTTCTTCAAAAGGTAGATATTGTACATTTTTGATTGTTTTGTCAGGAAACGGATCATAAGCTAATACTGTACATCCAAAACCAGCCATAATATGGCAGAACGCTTTTCCTATTTTACCAGTGCCAATTACGCCAACCGTTTTTTTATATAGATTAAAACCTAATAAACCATTTAGAGAAAAGTTTTGTTCTCGCACACGGTTATATGCCTTATGTGTTTTCCGGTTTAGTGTTAGTAACATCGCAACAGCATGTTCTGCCACAGCTTGAGGAGAATATGCTGGTACACGACATACACGTATGCCATTCTTTTTTGCAGATTCAAGATCTACATTATTAAAACCTGCACAACGAAGTGCAATTATTTTAACGCCCTTTTTAGCGAGTGTTTTGATCACTTCATCTGTCAGATGATCGTTTACAAAAACACATACAGCATAAGTGTCTTCCTTTACAGCATGAACTATATGAGGTCCGAGATGTGTTTCAAAATATTCTAACTCAAAACCATAATTAGCATTATGCTTCTCAAAAAAAACTTTATCGTAAGGCTTGGTGGCAAAGAATTGAATTTTTTTCATTATGGTGAAAATAATGATAATTACTATAAATCGGAACCTAATTCAGGTTGTCGTTAAATAAAAATAATTGAAACAGATAAAAGCACATTTATGCTTGCAGATTTTTTTCTTTTATATATAAGAGTATCCAAGAATCATTACGTATTATTCAGTAATATATTGCGCTAGCAGAACAAATATTTACAGTTAATCCGGCTGCATGTAAAAATGCATTAAGTATACAAAGAACAGGCAGAGACAGCTATCGTCAGGGTAGAATATGTATATCAAATTTGAGTGCTGCTATATTATATTTTGATTCTGTTTAAATAAATACTGATAAAATATTTCTGTATATCCTAATCCAATTAATAGTATATTTCAGTCTGTCTTTAATCTGTAAAAAGTTAAGAAATCAACCTTAAGCATAATTGATATGCAGGGAAGAATTATCTATCAGCAGCAGGTAGTGGGTCAGGGGCTTCACAGAGAAAACATACACCTTAATAATAAAGCCTCAGGCACTATGCTACTTAGACTATTAAAAGAAGATGGAGCCGAGGTGAAAAAAATTAATTTAAGCAGATAACATCATTTTGATCTGCTAATAATTATAATTATCAGATGTTTTAAGATAAAAGAGGGTGTCTCAAAAGTAAGAGACACCCTCTTTTTATTCGGATACCTGATGGAAACAGGTAGTCGTTTAAACCATTCTCAAAGGCTTCGTTTGTTTTTGATACAGTCTCTTTTTACTTTTCTATTAGATAGAATAATAAATATGGTATCATAAATATAATGTACAAGATACCATCCTTTTATTTAAGCTTTATTCTTACTATTAATAAATACTGAATTGTTTTATGATGAATAAAACAGCATTTTATTTTGAACACATAAAGCTCATAATAGTGTGCGGCCTATTGCGGGGCAATTATTTTTTTAATTACTAAAAACTATTCTGCTAGGATTGTTATTAGTGAGTATAGGAAATATACATTAATGTTTTCCTTTAACCCTTCTTCACATATTTGGTAAGTATAACGATTGTTTGCTCATTAATTTTTCCTTCAATATGCTCTGTATTTTCTGCAACCAATCTGATCTTTTTTACAATCGTGCCTTTTGCAGCTGTAAAACTTGTTCCTTTCACGTTTAATCCTTGTGTTAATACAACATTGTCGCCATTTTCAAGTTTATTGCCAAAAGCATCTTTATGAAAATCTGCTACCTCAAATGCACTCATTGCCCATTGAACAACATTTTCATCCAGATCAATAGAACTTAAAACACTGTTTGCCCACTCTTCTTCTTTGCAGGTATTTAATATTCTATAGCTTAATGCCTGAACGCTTGGCTCAGTATTCCAGATACTGCCTTCCAGGCATCTCCAATAATCACTCTTATCGTTTGTTGAAATGGATTGCAAACAAGTGTCGCATATTGCAACCTGGTTGCTAATTGTTTCTTCTGTCTTAGGACTAACCAGAAATTCATGGGTTGCTGCCATATTGTTACATAATTCGCAGAGACCCTGACAACGTTCATTCATCTTTACGCTAATAGCCATATCAATTATATTTTTGTAAAACTTCGCAAAAGTACCAATTATATTATAGAATAATGATCTTGGAAAAATGTGTAGGCAGAATTAATGTTCAGCGAATATTTTAATATAAGAGTACAAGGTATTGACAGATTAAGATTATTAAAGAAGAAATGGTATCAATTAGGTGTCTTTTTTTGATGTAAAAGATGTTATAACAAAATCCCAATATATCCTCATTTTATTAGAGTATTATCATGTAATAATTTTTTGTGTACATAATTGTTGTGTATCTCAATCTACTTCTAAAACGTAATTGGGTTTAGGGTAGACTTGTATCAGAAAGGAATTTCAAAACGTCGTGATTTTCTAACATGCACTTGGGTTGAAGATAGACCAGAACTGATGTGTTTTGTTTATTACCTTCTTATTCTTTTTTCTAAATAGAACAACAAGATAATAGCGTTTATTAATGATGTTGATGACTGTTGAAAGACTGTTTTTATAATGATCATTAAACAGAAAAATTATCGATATTATTTTTTTAAGCTTATCCAGAATGATATTATTGTATAATAATTGATGATATAATCTTCCCGATTTGGCCATAACGAAATTTTACAGACTTCTTTCATTTTCAAAAGAATATCAGGGGGTATCAAAAGTTGGGTACACTTTCTTTTTATTCAGGTATCTGACGAGCAAAAGTTTCGTTTGCGCAATCTTCAAAGCTTTCAAAATGCTTTAGATACTTCCTCTTTTTTAAGAAGTGATTGCTTGAGGATATATGGCGTGAATGTCTTAAGCCGGATAATGCAGATTCCTGGTTGATAGAAGTGAATAATATTTAATTGCTATGGCTTAAAGTTGTAAAGATTTTGGTTATCTTCCTCAATTTATATGAATAGTCATTTTACCAGACGCAATTTTCTCAGAAATACTTCTATGTTAAGTTTGCTGCCATTAGTCAAACTTTCCCCTTTTATACCTTTCAACGATATAAAATCATATGGAAATGTAATTGAAGCTCCTTTAGATCCTTCATTGTGGGAGAAGTTTAGGAACGAACTGATGGCTTGGAGAACACAAGCCAGAAAAGAACTGAATTACGATGCGACAGCATATAATGATCCGGCATTCGAATGGACGCAAAGAAATTATTCATGCTTTTTTCTATTCATGTATGATCAGGATTTTTTTGATAAAGTGACTAATGCTTATACAGTCAGTAAGATAATAGATAGAGGAAAGAAAGAGTTCGGTGGGTATGATAGTATTGTATTATGGCATGCCTATCCACGAATTGGTTTTGATGAACGCAATCAATTTGACTATTACCGTGATATGCCAGGCGGACTACCAGGGTTAAGAAAAGTGGTTGATGAGTTTCACAAAAGTGGTATTAAAGTGTTTATTAATTACAATCCGTGGGATACAGGCACAAGAAATGAAGGTAAGTCAGATCTGGAAGGCCTGGCAGATATTGTGGAAGCCATTGATGCTGATGGAATATTCCTGGATACACTTAAAAATGCTTCTTTTGATTTCAGGAGCAAAATGGACAGTATTAAACCAGGTATTGTTGTAGAAGGTGAAATTGCATTGGAGTTAGATCACCTCCCTTCGCATCATCTATCCTGGGCACAGGATTTCGGCGATAAATATATTCCCGGAATATTGAGAAACAAATGGTATGAACCTCGGCATATTCAGCATCAGATATCTCGTTGGTCTCACGATCATTCAATGGAATTGCACCAGGCATGGATGAATGGAAGCGGGGTAATGATATGGGAGAGTGTCTTTGGACAATGGCTTCCCTGGCATGACCGCGATAAATCGATATTACGCACTATGCTGCCTATTCAAAGAAAATTCAATAAGCTTTTTTGCAGTGAGGAATTAACACCATTTATTAAAACAGCAGTAGAAGGCGTATTTGCAAATATGTGGGAAAGGGATGGCGTAAAGTTGTATACATTGATTAACCGTCATAATCATGAAGTTTCGGGGGAGTTGTTTTCGGTAATTAATGAAGATGCTAAATATTATGATGTTACAGCAGGAACAGTTGCCAGAGTGAAAAAGACGGGGAATAAAATCATATTCAATAGTAAAATACCTGCAAGAGGAATTGCGTGCTTTGTGATTAGTAAAGAAGAAATAGATAAAAAATTCCTCCAGCAAATGAGTGTTATCAGGTCAACCTATAAAAATGATTCGAGAACACCTGCCAGCGAATCTTTACTTAAACAATATGTACCCACTAAAATAGGTGTTGCGGATAAGGATATGATAGAAATTAAACCTAATGTGGTTAGGCAGGTTACTAATATAGAAAGTCGTGAATGCGGTACGTATACATCCGGACCATTACTTGCTGTTAAACTTGGGAAAATGATTCCGATTGATAAAACAGTTGTTATTCCTCATTTCGCGATCGATAAATTTCCTGTTACAAATCAACAATTCCAGCATTTTCTACATTCATCAGCATATAAGCCAATAGACAGTTTGAATTTCTTAAAGCATTGGGTGGGTGGAAAAATTCCTGCTGGCAAAGAAAATCATCCTGTAGTATTTGTCGATATTGATGATGCGCGCGCTTATGCAAAATGGGCTGGTAAAAGACTTCCTACAGAACCAGAATGGCAGTATGTAGCACATGGTTTTTCGTGGCCACAATATCCTTGGGGTAATGAATTAGAAAAGGACAAATATAATAGTGGTGATAATACGACTGCGGTTGATGCTTATCCGGCTGGTGCATCAGATTTTGGTTGTATGGATATGTGTGGTAACACCTGGGAGATGACAGAGAGTGAATATTCAGATAATCATAATCGGTTTATTATGCTGAAGGGTGGTTCGTTTTTTGATGCAGCTACTTCTCATTGGTATGTTAAGGGCGGTCCGATGCCATCCGACGTATCAACAAAGTTCCTGCTTATGTATGGCGGTCTTGACAGGTGTTCAACGATAGGTTTTAGATGCGTAAGAGATATTTCGTAAGAATGAATTATTATGAGTTTGGTTTTAAAGAATAATGAAGTATATACCTGTTTGCGTTCATTGTACTATCCAGATCGTTTTAACCAGGTCAATTTTTAACACAATAAAATCATCATTGTTATGAGTAAACAATTAGCTATTTATGGAGTATTAATGACTGTTATATTTTCCTGTGGGGAAGGTCCTAAGCCTACTGTTGATGCAAAGGAGTCTGTACAGCCTGAGAATTCAGCGGCTGCAATTGTGTATACGGTTGATCCTTCTTCTTCAGGTATTGTATGGGAAGGGTATAAAGGGGTAGCACTTGGCAAAGCCCAACATTCCGGAACTGTAAAAGTTAATTCCGGAAAAGTATATGTAAACAATAATACAGTAACAGGCGGTGAATTTAGTTTTCCACTTGAGTCCCTTGACGTGACAGATATTCCTGCTGATGATAAGAATAATGCTAAGTTGAGAAATCATCTGCTGAGTGGTGATTTTTTTGATGCAGCCACACATCCTGCTGCAAAATTTGTGATTACAACTGTTGAACCTAAGAATACGGATAGCGTATTAATTTCAGGAAACCTGACATTAAGGGGTACTGAAAAAAATATTACATTTCCCGCCGCTATTGCTCTGAACGATTCATCAGTAACGGCTTCAAGCCAATTGTTTTATATCAATCGTAAGGATTGGGAGATGCATTATAAAAGTGAAAATTCATTAGGTGATGACCTTATCAGACCTGAAATAGGGATCCAGTTAAATATCAAAGCAAATAAATAAACTCTTTAATCTAATGGAGTAGAGGCTATGGCGGAATTCGTTATAGCCTCTTTTTTTGTCTTCGTTCAGGTGATTCTGCATTTTTATAAAATTGAGGCAGCTTTAGGTTGTTATACAACTTTAAACAAAACAACTTTTTTGATATTTTTATTTTAAAAATTAGACTTGTTATCTGTTTGAATATTATTTCAATTACTGATTTGTTGTTTAAATGCTTCCTGTTTTATCGCTAGATTTGACAGGATATATATTGATCTGATATTCCTTTTATTTCTAGGTAACAATTGATATTTCTATGCCGATGGTTATAAAACATTCCCAGATGGAAAAATATATAATACGATAGGATGAACTTAAAAGATGAATATCTCGTAGAACAATTTTACAGGAAATACTGTTTTACAAACAGAGAATATTTTAAGGATATTGGAGTATTGACAGAATTGATCAAGATTTAAAAACTAAAACTTGCTTATAAGCAGACAAAATATGCAAGGAAAATACGCGGACGTTAAACAAAATATAATCAATAGGCTTAAAGAAATTATCCCCGATATTTTAGCCGGGCAAAAAATAGATATACAGTCGATTCAGCAAATTATTGATGATTCAATAGTTTCAGATGCCGAAAGATATCAGCTTTCGTGGGTTGGCAAAGCAGATGCTTATAAGAATTTGCAAATACCTACTACAGCAACGCTTGCTCCAAATATTGATTTATCAGTTAACTGGGATAAAACTCCGCACCTGTTTATAGAAGGTGAGAACTTAGAAGTATTAAAAATACTGCAAAAGTCATATTATGGTAAAGTGAAAATGATAACAATTGACCCACCTTATAATACTGGTTCGGATAGTTTTATTTATGCAGACAAGTTTGCTGAAAAGAAAGAGGAATACCTGAAACGATCTGCTGATAAAGATGCTGATGGACATTTGGTAAAGGAGGCATTATTCAGGCCTAACAAAAGGGAAAATGGACAATTTCATTCTAACTGGCTTTCGATGATGCTTCCAAGAATGTTTCTGGCCAGGAATTTATTACGTGATGATGGTGTTTTGTTTGTTTCAATTGATGATCATGAAGCATACACGTTAAAACTATTATTAGACGAAGTTTTCGGCGAAGAGAATTTTTGCGGTAACATTATCTGGAACTCTACTAAATCAGTCACTAATACAGCATTATTATCTGTTTCACATACACATAATCTGGTGTATTTTAAAAACATCGAATACCATAAAAAAAACAGATATGAATTTAGATTGCCTGATACACAGGAAGGTTTTGATAATCCTGATAATGACTTAAGAGGACCATGGAAAGCAGATCCTTTTCAGGTTGAGGGAGAGCGGCCTAATCAATTGTACGAAATTATTAATCCTAAAACAGGACAGAGGTATACACCTAATCCCGGTTGTAGCTGGAAAAACGATTATCATAAGTTTAAGGAGCTCATGGCAGATAATAGAATTGTATTTGGTGCAACCGGAGAGGCAGGTCCGCAGAGAAAAAGATTCTGGTCAGAGGCAAAGGAAAGAGGACGAGTGGCAAAATCGATATGGACGGATGTTGATACTACAGCAAAAGGAACTTCGTATCTGGAGCAGCTAATGGGGGAAAAAGTATTCACTAACCCTAAGCCTGTTGACCTGATTCAACGATTTATTCAGTTAGGTACGACAAACGAAAATGATATTGTCCTGGATTTTTTTGGAGGTTCGGGTACAACTGCCGAGGCTGTATTAAGACAAAATATAGTAGATAACAAAAATAGAAAGTTCATATTTGTCACTATGCCTGAAGAGGTGGATGAATCAACACAGTCAGGAAAAAATGCAAAGTCGTTGGGGTTTAATACTATATCCCAAGTGGCTCGTTACCGTATTGTAAAAGCGATTGAGAAAATAAAAAGCGAATTACCGAATAGTGACAAATCTTACACTAATGCCGGCTTTAATTATCAGAGTCTGGGTTTCAGGCATCTGACTTGTCAGGAGTCTAATTTTAAAATATGGAATGGTAATGATATTAATAAGGAGGATGAACTTATTCGACAACTTGAGACTTTTATAAAAACAGAAAAAGATGGTGTTTCAGATTTTAATATTGTTTTTGAATTATTAATTAAAAATGGTTGGGAGCTAGATACAGTAATTGAAACGTTGTTTATCGATGATAAGAAAATATTTAGTGTAAATAATCATACTATGATTATTGTTACGAATCCTGTTACTGAAAATATTTTTAAGCAAATAAAATCACTGTATCCTAAAATGGTTATTTGTCTTGACTCTATTTTTAACAATAATGACTCTATTAGAACGAATGTCAAAATTATGTTTGAAGACCTAGATATAGAATTTAAAACTATTTGATCTGTCAGATGATTCCTCTGAAAGAATATTGTAAAGTTCTGAATCGGTATTAATATATATAAAGGTGATTCATGAAAAATATTTGCATACTGCTTAATAAAAAGAAATAGGTTAAGATGAAATTCCAATTCGATAAAAATCAAACTCACCAATTGGAGGCAATTCAATCTGTAATAGATTTATTTAAAACCAGCCGTTTCAATAAATCTGTGTTTGATTTTTTTGCTGAATTAAATAATTCTGGTTTAAGAGATATTGTTGGCGGTATAGGAAACGTGATGATGGTGAGCGAAGATGATTTATTATCAAACCTTATTAATGTGCAAAAAAATAACGGATTGATTTTTGAGAAATCCACCATCGCATTGAAAAAACTATCGTACATCGATGAAGAAAATAATAATAAAAGTATACAAACCTCTTTTCCAAATTTTTCTGTCGAAATGGAGACGGGCACTGGGAAAACATATGTTTATCTTCGTTCTATTTATGAGCTTCATAAAACCTATGGATTTAAAAAATTTGTTATTGTTGTTCCCTCTGTAGCTATCCGTGAAGGTGTGGTTAAAAGTTTAAACATTACCCGTGATCATTTTAGGGAGGTCTATCAGCATCAACCTGCTGAATACAAATTATATGATTCAGTTCGATTAAATCAATTAGAACATTTTTTTAAAAGCAATGATTTGCAAATTCTGGTCATTAATATTGATTCCTTTGCTAAAGATTCTAATATTATAAATCAGTTACAGGAAACAGGTGTCAGGCCTATTGAATATATACAGTGGGCAAATCCTGTAGTTATTATTGATGAGCCACAAAATATGGAAACGAATATTCGAAAGAAAGCTATAGCAAATCTGAACCCTTTATTTACTCTGCGTTATTCAGCAACACATAAAAATGCATATAACCTTGTGTATAAATTGGATCCGGTAAGGGCATATGATCTGGGGCTTGTTAAACAAATAGAAGTAGATTCTGTTGTTTCAAGGCCTGATGATTCAGGAGTGTTTATTAGTGTGGATTCTTTTAAAATGGCTAAACAATCACTGTCCGTTAAAATTACAATTTTTGTTAATGAAAATTCCGGAGTTAAAAAGAAACAGGTTTTAGCAAAAGCAGGAGATGATTTGTTCAGTTTGTCAAAAGGTTGTGAAGTATATAAAGATGGATTTGTGATCAATGAATTGAACGCCGAAAGAAAAAATATTGTGTTTTCAAACGGAACTATTGTTGAAAAAGAAAATGATTTAGGAGGATTAAAGGATCATATTTTAAAAGAAATGATCGATGCAACTGTTGAGAACCATTTAAAAAAAGAATATGAATTACTAAATAGAGGTATTAAGGTTTTGAGCATTTTTTTCATCGATAAGGTAAATAATTATCGTACGTATGATGCAACTGGTAATACCAATAAGGGAAAGTTTGCATTGTGGTTAGAAGAGAGTTTTGCTAAATGGAAAAACTTATCTTCATATAAGAATCTTTTTTCCTATCATTCAAAAGACGTTCATGATGGCTATTTTAGTCAGGATAAAGGTATGTTCAGAGATACTAAAGAGGGAAAGTTCAATAAGGCGGATGATGAAACATATAAACTAATTATGAGGGATAAGGAACGGCTTTTGAATATTGATACTCCTTTACGATTTATTTTTAGTCATTCTGCACTTAGGGAAGGTTGGGATAATCCTAATATATTTCAGATTTGTACACTCAATGAAACGAAATCTGAGATAAAGAAAAGACAGGAAATAGGACGTGGGCTTCGGTTATGTGTAGATCAAACGGGTAAAAGAAATTTTGAAAGATCAGTAAATCGACTCACCATTATTGCTAATGAATCGTATGATAATTTTTGTAAGTCCTTACAACACGAAATAGAACAGGATTGTGGAGTTAAGTTTAACAACCGGATTAAGAATGTAAAAAAAGTTGAGGAGGTGTTATTAAAAAATAAGCAGACCGAGGATGATTCATTTTCATCACTATGGGAAAGAGTCAAACATAACACTGAGTACAAGTTTCACTACAATACCGATGAACTTATTAATAACTGTGTAACTGCTTTAAAGCGTATGGCGGATATAAAAAAAACATCTATACTCCGTGAAAAGAATACTGCTGTATATAGAAAGGATGAATACGGGAATGTCATTGAATTATCGGGAAAACAGACCCTTTCAAAAGAAACAATTGTTGAAAATACTCAATATCAGATTCCTGATTTTGTAACATATATTCAATCTAAAACCGAATTGACCAGGAATACTATTATTCAAATAATTCTTAAGTCTAATAGAGTAGGTGAAATTTTTAACAATCCACAATTGTTTATGGATTCGGTGATAAATATTGTTAACCGGGAATTGTGTCAATTAACAACCCACGGCATACAATATGAATATGTTTCAAAAGATAAATATGAAATGAAGCTCATTGAAAGTGTTGAAATAAAAAAGTACATTAATAGAATTGTTGCCACAAAAAAGAAAACAAAAGAATCGGATGGGGTCTATAGGAATTCTTTAAATAAAGAATTGAAGAAAATTCCGGAAAATGAAGATTCTGAAGACAATTATTTTTGTTGTGTTAAAATCGACGATTCTTTCAATATAAAAACTCCCATAGGGTCTTATCATCCTGAGTGGGCAATAGTCGAAAATGATAATACGGAGAAGTGTAAAATATATTTCACATCGGGAAGATAAGATCGTAATAAATAAAATAATTGTGAGTGTAAAGAAGGCTGATCTCACCTCACCCTCTGAATAGCATTAGTTATTTGATTAGTCAACGGATATTTTGCGATTCATTTATTACAATCGATCTTAATCCATAGTAGTATTGATTTGGTTATAGACTTGAACATATCTAATCTTTTGCATGGTTCTTCAGATTTCATTGATTAAGGTGAAATAAACTAAACAGAGATTTGTAAATTATTGTTCCATTATGAATAAGTTTACAACATGCTTAATAAGCATTCCTTATGTTGATTGTTTTATTCATAATGTGAGTGAGATAAAATTTTATATATAAAAGAATCAGATAGTATTCGACGTTACATTGAATTCGGATAAGTACAATATGAAAAATAAGGATTTCTTATGTCAATATTTTTATTCATTTATATGAATGAGAAATGGTGTGATAGATGAGCATTTATGAATTGATATATTAAATAATGGGAATAGTCGGGATAAGATTTACTAAATCAGCATTCCCAGCGCAACGAGTTTCATATATGTTTGTTTAGAGAAGTTTGTAATTTCTGAAACCATTTCTTTGTAATTGGTTGATTTTGTTTTTTTACTCGGAATCATAGGAGAAATTGTACTGTTGTCTACTTCTACTTTGGTGGCAAACCAGGTTGTATGTAGACGTGGGATTCCTAAGCCTAATATCATTCCTGGAAGTCCGCAAATTTGTTCTGGTCCGCCGGATATTAATATTTCGTCTGAATAAAAAGCATAAACAGCTATACTGTCGTGCAGTATGCCTATCGCCTTTTTACATTCAAATCCGGCGATCATTCTGGTATCAGGTGTTATCTTCCATTTGATGGATAATAAACTGTCTTGAATGAAATAAGTTTGGTCGAAGAATTGTTTTTGTGCAGTGACTCTGTTATTTACAAAATCAGTAAATACACTGTTTGTATTTGTGTAGGTGTCAAACCTATTGTCTTCATTTTTTTTCGTTTTCGAAATTGAATAAAGTGAATGTTGAAGATTGGCAGTATAATTAAAGTAATGAATTTGCTGGGTAGCCAGCTGAGAGGAGAAAATATTGAAGTGCTGCTCTCCCCATGTTTCTTTCATCCACGGATGTAAATAAACTGTTTTCTCAAACTCTATTTTTACCGACTTCATAAAAATTTGCTGAGCTTTCATTGATGAAAGATTAGCTATTAAACAAATGAATAAAAATATATATTTCATTATGAATGCTATTTATTAATAGAGGAGTTAAAGGACCATTCAAACCGAAGCATTATAAATCTGCTTATGGCTGAATTATAGCTATCAGTAACAAAGCTGGAGTTGATTACCCTTGAATATCCTGTATTCTGGTTGAGAATGTCATTGGCCTGTAAAAAAACTCTTCCGGATTTATCTTTAAACAAAGTTTTGCCGGCTGACGCCCCCCAGTTTATAATATTGGCATTTTGTGTGAATGCCTCAATTTTTTGACGGAGATTAAAGTTGATGCCGGTGCTAAAGAAAAATCCTTTTGGAAAATTGTAATTAGCATCTACGCCTCCTCCGTAAGTGAAAAAATTATTGTTGATATTATTTTGAAAGGAAGAATTGGACGAATTATATCCAATAGAGGGGGAAGCAGATAAGTAAAGTTTATTTTCAATATCATAGTTGATTCTGTAATTCAGATTTGCATTTAGGTAATTGTTGTTGTTTCTTAACATGTTGATGAATTCAACATTGTTTCCAAACCCGGCTGAAAAGTTAATCTGATGATAGAATTTTTTGTTTTTTAATTTCGATCCGGCTCCCACATAAATATTTGCAGCATAAACTCCATTTGTATTGACAGGTGTATATCTTCTGGCACCGTTTTTATCAACTGTGCTAGAGTTCACAATGCCATTTGACGTTGAGTTGTAGTTAACAGAGGAGTAAAAATGACTTCCTTTCGACAATTTATTTGTTTGATAAGCGAAATAAATGTCATGTCTGAATCCTATTCGTAGATTAGGATTTCCAATAAATATATTAAGTGGGTCGTTGTTGTTTCTTAGTGGCTGCAAAAGGTTTAAGTTAGGCTGAACAGTTGTACCTCTATAACCAAGGATAAAGACATTTTGTTTTGATCCTTTAAGAAACATATTAGTGTATGGAGTGAAATTGGTGAATCTATAAGTATTTGTGGTGAGCTCATTATTGTCGGTGAGTTTAAAATTTATTCCTGATACTCCTGCCCCGGCAGAAATATTTAATTTTTGTCCCTGATATTTGAGGGCCAGCATAGAATTATTTGAAATGGCATTTAAACGAAAGTCACTACTAAATAAGCTATCGAACACTGTATATTTTCCTTCTTCAATGCTATTGAAGGTTTTATGTGTGGAAGTCGAATTGTTTATATTAAGGCCATAACTCCCTATAAGAGATAATTTTTTAGTTAAGGGTTCTGAATATATAATTCTGCTACTATAAGTATTTGATTTACCAAGAATATCCTTTTTTTGATCGGATATTGAATCACTCACAATATTATTGTCTTCAAATATTGTTCGTTTAGCATAAATAAAACCTTCCTGATCACTATGGTTTATGCCAATTCTGAAAGTGGCTTGCAGAATTCGATTGGGTCTGGCAAACTTTTTTGTTAGTTGCGCCTGGTTGTCAAAAGTCTGATCTGTTTTTTCAGACCTTCTATGCTGACTATTGCTATTAAGCAGGCTTTCGAAATTATTTCTGTAATTAATATCATTGTTGCTTAAGTTTTCAGATATTTTTTGTTTTCCTATAGCAATAACTTTTATATCGGTTAGAGAATCTATTTTTAGATTATATCTGGCATTCACTGAATGCTGTCTGTTTTGAGAAAGTGTATTGCCGGTATTTTCTGAAAAAAGAACTTGGTCGGGTAGTATATTTTGCGTCAGAACAAGTGAGTTGTTGTTAGTATTTAACTGGTTAAATTTATAATTTCCGTTAACGCTATGTTTTCCATCCATCCACTTATTGGCAAATAATCCTCCAATGGTTAAGGCGTCGGGAATTCCCGACATTGAATGATCTGTAAACTCATCGTTTTCTCCCATTACACTGTAGAAGCCGCTAATGATATCATAATCGGCGTCCCGTTCAAACCCCATTCTGTTCCGTTCGTTATCATCTAATCCTCCATTGTTGATATTGCTTTTTGTTGAGAAGACTGATAATTTTCTATTGTTTGAAAAGTTATTGTAAAGTCCTTTGGCTTCTGTATGTTTTCCGAAATCACTTCCTGCACTTAATTTTCCGAAACTGCCTTTTTTGTATTCTTCTTTAAGTTGTATGTTGACTACTTTTCCCTGATTGGCAGTCTTGCTTCCCATTAGCTTGTCCTGTTCAGAGTTATTATCATATACCTGAACTTTTTTTACTGCTTTTGCTGCAATATTTTGCGTAGCTATTGTAGGATCATCTCCAAAAAACTCTTCTCCGTCAACCATTACTTTATCTACTCGCTGACCGTGAGCGGTAATATTTCCTTTAGCATCAATTTGAAATCCGGGAAGTTTTTTGAATAACTCTTCAACATTGGCCCCGTCTCTAACCTGAAATTTATCAGCCAGATATTCTGTGGTATCGCCCTTTAACCGTATGGATTGATCAGCATATACAACTACTTCGGATAAGAGATGAGCTTTCTGAATTAAGGGTATTATGCCCAAATCCATTTCGCTGGTGTCAATATTATACTCTTCTGAAAAATCAACATATTTCGGGTAGGATATCTGCAGAATGTAAGTGCCGGGCTTGTTCACGGACAATTGGAATTTTCCGTCCTTTTTGCTTCTGACATATTTTACCAGTGTGGAATCCTCTTTGTTAAGAAGAAGGATGGTGCCGAACTCAAGTGTTTTATTATCTACTGTATCTTTAAGAAGCCCAGTAATATTTACTTCCTGGGAGAATAGATAAGGTGACGAAAAACAAACTATGATAATACAGAATAGGATTTTTTTCATAAATAAAGCTCTGCTAAAGGTAATTGTTTGCAGGACTTATGAAAATTTTTGTTCAACTAAAATGTATATATCACGTTAAATTAGTGATAAGGCTCTTCTTTTCAGGTAGTCATCGTTACCAGGTTTTCAGAAGGTATAGGTGACAGTGGGGCTAATATAAAAGGAAGGCGTTTGTCATTGGGCTCAATTATTGTTAAATCAGAAAGGACTAACCTCTATTTCTATACTAAAGAAAATACCAACATGCTTATAACACATAATATCGGATTGGGCCGTATTGTTTCGGGTACCTGGAAGAATCTTTTGTTTTCCCTTATCACTTCTACCTTTGCCTATTTTATCAACGAGTTGTGGCTTAGTAAATATTTTACATTCCCTGTATTTGTGCCTACTGTATTAGGTACGGCTCTCGCTTTTTTTATAGGATTTAATAATAATCAGGCTTATGATAGGTGGTGGGAGGCTCGCAAAATATGGGGTCACTGGTCAATAATTCCCGGACCTGGACCAGGCAGGTATTGAATTATATCTCTCCATCAGAAAATTTATCCGGAGATGATCTGTTATTAAAAAAAAGACAATTGATAAGAAGGCATATCGCTTTTCTTTATGCTTTGAAATTGAGTCTCCGTAAAATTAAACCGGTAAACTTTTCCGGATATCTGTCACAAGATGAAAAAAATATTGTTGAGCAGCAAACTAATGCACACAACGCAATATTGTCAATTCAAATGAGAGAAATAGATGAATTGTATAAAAAAGAGAATATTGATGGCTTTCAATTGCTTGAGTTTAATAAAATGATTACCGCTTTTTGTGATGACATGGGAAAATCTGAAAGAATAAACAACACCGTATATCCTACTTCCTATAATTATTATTCAAAATTATTTATATGGATATTTGTATATAGTGTAACGATGACCATTGGTAATACTATTGGTATATGGGCTATTATTTTCGGAGTATTGTTAGGGTATATATTTTTTACCATTCAGGCCATAGGAGAAATATTGCTTGATCCTTTTGATGCTTTACCTTCTTGTGTTCCTCTTGATCAGATAACAAGAGGCATTGAAATTAATCTGCTTGAAATGATGGGTGATTCTGATGTTCCCCAACCTTACCCTATCACAAATGGAGAATTTGTTACCTGATCAATCTTCATGTTGAGGTAGTAGCATTTTAATGATACTAATAGTCGTACCACCTTATTATACATCTTAAATAATACTTTCTAATATTCTAATTGAGTTTCGGAAATAGACTATCTGTTTCTCTGTTCTTTCTACGAGTTAACATGTTTTAATGAATAGAGAAAACGTATAACTCTGAAGAGAGGAACTGATAAATTATTATTTAGGAACTTTAATGATATAGCTACTGTTGCCAACAACAGTTAATGACTGGCTTTTTATCCAGGGATTCATAAGCTTTAAAACTTTATAATTTGTTTTATGGCTTATGGCAAAATCGGTTAGATTGCCTATAGTTTGTGTTACTTTAATGTTTTTATACGGAATAGCTGGATACTTTTCTTCTTCTTTCAATTGAAACCCTAATGTTTCAGCATTTTCAAGAAGGTATTTGAAAGTCAGAATTCTGAATATATACCTGTTGGTTTCTTCTGGGAGAAACAGATCGTAGTAATTATTGGTTTTTTGAAGATCCGATTGTTTACCATAACCTGTCTGCCCACAATTATAAGATGCCGCAGCAGCTGTCCAGCTTCCAAATTTTGCATAAGCCTGTTTGAGATATTTACACGCTGCATCAGTTGACTTTTCTATATCATAACGCTGATCAATTTCCTTATTCACTACCAGATTATATTCCGGCGCTGTCTTATCCATGAACTGCCAAAAGCTCACTGCTCCTGATCTTGATAAAGCAGCGGTTACAAGATTGCTTTCTGCTACACACAGGTATTTAAAATCGTCAGGGATACCATTAGCTTTCAATCGTTCTGAAATAATAGGAAAATAGCGATTAGCCAGCTTAAGTGTGAACAATACATTAGGTGTATTATAAAAATTATAAAGTACTTCTCTGTCCAGTCGTTCTTTTACATCCCATCTGTGCAGTGGAGCGGTTTCACCACAAAAAGCTATTGTAGAAGGAAGCTGAGGAGGTGTGCGTACAGTTTTTTCTTTTTCATTCTCTTCAGTTATTTCCTTTCCGGAGAAACTGAATTGACTAATCACTAATATGCTTAATGTTGCTCCGGCTAAAAAATTGATTAAATTGGATGATTTTACATTCATAATGTCTGCTTTAGTACACTGTTTTCACTGAGGGGATCAAGTTAGTAAGAAATGACGAAAGATTGAAGTTTCCTATGATCTTAGTTCGTTTAATCAGTTTAACTGTGTACACATTACTTAACGTGTATTAACAAGGAAATCGACTCTTGTGTATATGGTTATAATAAGATTAAATAGCCATCAAAAAATAAGAAAAATGAAAAAGCTAATACAGTTCGAAGAGTTCGTTATGATGATAGGAGGTATATACCTTATTAGCATATACAATCTTGGAATATCTGCATGGATATGGGCATTGCTATTTTTTACTCCGGATATAAGTATTCTGGGATATGCTATTAACCCGAGAGTAGGAGCATTTATATATAACTGTTTGCATCATAAGGGGATTGCCGTTATACTAATTTTATGGGGATTTTTTCAAACTAATGATATGATGATTGCTATTGGCGCATTGTTGTTCGCTCATTCATCATTTGACAGGATATTAGGGTATGGCTTAAAATATAATGATGATTTTAAACATACTCACCTGGGAAAAATAGGAAAATAACGAAGGACGAAAGTGAACAATTTATCTTTTTACTTTATTGGCTTCTTCTTTTCGTTTTTGTGTGGCTATTCTTGTGAGGTGTTTTTGAGTGGACTTTAACTGGGTGATGTGTTTACGTAATAATGGTCCACTGCTTTTGATAGCAGCTTTTAATTGGGGGTTCCTGGCTTCTTCTTCTGCTGCAGCAAGACCATTATACTTTTCCTGAACAATAGCTAACAGGCCGGCAGTCCAGATAGAGTCAAAGTCCATTCCGGAAACAGTAGATATCTTTTTATTAACTTCTATAGCTAACCGGGGTTTCCCTTGTTGCAAGGTCTGGGTGTTTGCTCCTTTACCTGAAGTTTGTAATTGCTCCATCGAATAAAGCATCGTAGTATGGTCTTCCATCATCAGTTGCCCTAATTCTTTTACACGACTGTCGGCACCACGGGAAATTCCTTGTTGCGAAAGATAGATGATGTCTTCATTGTATTCAATAGTGGAGGCTATGTAATTTGCATCACTCAACACTGCTGCTTTTGCTGTTTTTGCAGGATCAACAGCTTGTGCGTTTAGTATAGTATTTTGAAAGTATATAAATACAAACAAGATAGATACAGGAAAAATATTCTTCATAATTTATTTTTTATAAACAAGACAACCTTATTTGTCGTGATGTAGCTTCAGCGGAAATGTTAGTACTACATAACGATGTAAGTTGTTTAGTAATTGCTGAAAGTCTGAAATGATAAGCATAAATTTTTTGTAAATTATGGTTATCATTTCAGGAGACTGTAAAATGTGAGATGACAGCATTTCTACAATATTAAACAATAAGCTATACGGCCATCTTTATTGAATGACTCTTATTTATTGATGATAAGCATTAAATATCTTTTTTCCTGTTAGGAAATGTTAACCATCGCAACAGTGCAACAAGAAATAGTAAGACTATGCCTGTGATGATTATAAGAACATAATCTGAATATCCGGTGAACTTAAGGAGCAATCCTGCAAAAACTATTATCAAAGAAATAATCTGAAGAAGCTTATAAATCCTCCTTAATTTTCGTGGTTCTAATATTGGATTTGTCCCCATAGCGCTGTTCTTTGCGAAAAGATAATATAATTTCAACGTATTGAGTCCTTATTACCCCGTATTATGGTAAATATTCATCAGTTTTATTTACAATAATACTTCAATGATAAGCTGAGCCTCTAAACATAGTTGGCATAGGATTTTAAGTATATTGGTTGTGGTGATTCTAAAGGGGGTGATTTTGATACTGGTGATCCAGTAATTTAAATCTGAGAGCAAACCCGTCGAACCTGATCCGGGTAATGCTGGCGAAGGAAAGATGAATTGCCACGAAGGGTTTTGGTATACGCCAAAACCCTTTTGTTATTTATTTTTTTATTCAAAAACATAATGTCATGCCAATTGTAAAAGTAATTGAAGTGATTGCTTCTTCTGAAATCGGTATTGAAGATGCTATCCAGAACGCTTTAAAAGAAGCATCTAAGTCAATTAGAAATATTGATTCTATTTATGTAAAAGATATAAAAGTTCATGTTAAGGATAATAAAATAACTACCTACGGGTTGATTTGTAAAATCTCGTTTCGTGTAGATGATTAGGTAAGTCTTCTCTGACAAATTTGGTTATATAGAAGTACCTGCACATTAAATATCATTATTATAAGCTGAAAAAAAGAGAGTGAATCAATTTGATTCACTCTCTTTACGTTGCTATGCGTATGTATATGGCAATTAGAGGCCTGATATTATTTTGGCATTGAATTTACCCTCTGATATAGCGATAGTCTTGTCGAAATCAACACTAGCTCCACTCATAAAGAACAATTCCCCTTTAAATGTTCCCTGGATAGAATTGTCAGATATGCTTGTAACGGTGACAATTGTTGGATTGGCAGGGCTTTCAATAGTTAAGTATTGTTCGTCTTTATCATTCTTATAATAAATTACTGCTGCATTTTCATTTAAAGCTTTCTCGTGATAGGTTCCAGCAGTTATTGCTGAATTGCTGTTTAAATTAATGAAGATGTTTTCTCCCTCCGGATCGGTAGGGCTTTTTATTCCAACAATAGCTACTAAGTAATTATCCGCCCCCTCATTTTTTACTGCGTTTACGTATGTTTTATAGGTAATATCTTTGCCATCTACTTTAAAGGTAATTGTGCCTTCGCTTACTCCTGAGGAACCGCCATCTTTATCTTTTTTGCAGGAAGCGAAGGAAATTAGTGTAATAAGGGATAAGAAGAGAACTTTTTTCATAATACATGATTTTGTTTAAGATATTGGAATATTGAGATGATATATTTATCCTAACTGGAAAGCAGTACGGATAGTATAATGTAATGTAAATATAGTTATAGAGAAGAGGGGTGAGCGGACAGATTGCTTATGTGCATAGATATAGGAAATGGATTGATTATTCATAACAGGCAGCCAAAGTATAAAATAAAGTCTGTACCTGCAATGCTTTCTTAAAATTACTTTTACGAAATAACCCACAGAATATCCCTGTTTACTTGGGGGCCTGCAGATCTAAAATGTATTGGTCCAGTTTGTCTTCATGTTTGGTGTATTTGTAAAAAAGTCTTTCGGTAAGAATAGAGTTTACCAGAAGGTCTTCTTTTTCTGCATTCTTTCCTTTTTCCATTTGCAGGCAAACCATATGCGACAGCAATACCTCATAATACTGTCCTATATAATATTTTTTATATCCCTGAGGTGCCTGTCCGGGAATGATGATACGGTTAAAATCGGGGAAGTGAAAACTTGTATAATGATAGTACTTCCGGCCATTAAACATGGGGAACTTCTTCAATAGGGCATTTGCCTTTTGGGTGTTCGGGGGACGTGAGGAATTCATTAGCCCCCATATTTCTTTGCCACAACTATTAAGGCATTGAAGAAAAAAGATACCTTTTTCAGTCTCGTTTTCGAGGCCGTATTCATTTAATTCAAAATTTACCTTAGAGAGGTCAAAATGGTCTTTTTTGTTTCCCACAGCCGAAAACAAAACGGCGTAATAGTTATCGATAAGGTCGTTTCTGGAAGAAACCTGCTGTGAAAGACTATCAATAAGGCGATGCAGATCAGCTTCCGGTTCTCTGTTAAAGCTGATGTGACGTATAATATAGACTTGTGTGAGTGTGGGACTTTCGGGCAGGGCTAAGTACTTTGGGGTTAACAAGGTGTTTTTGCTAATCAATGTTTGCACCATGAAGTCTGTCGCTTTTTCCAGTTCAGGGGGAACATCCTTTAATAGGACCTCTATCTCTGCTTTTGACGGCTCAGCGCGAAACATATAGTTTTTATATGCCTCACCCAATTCTATCAGCTTAGACTGATAACTACTCTGTGCCTGTATAGTCGTCATGAATGACACTATTAATATAGAAACAACTGATATACGCCTCATGGAGATACTTAAGTTATCGGGTATAAATGAAAAATGAAGGGTTGTCCCTGCCGAAAAACATGTTGGCTGAGTATGTTTTCTTATTGAAGGACGCCTGTTACCAGGGCCCAAATTAGTCATTGGCGCGTTATTATAAAATTAAAATAGGGTTATACGCATTTTCGTCGCCTGGTTTTAAGTGCCTTTCCCGATTTAAATAACACGTGGGTTTTGATCCGGAAAGTCTGTTTAACCCTTTATTTGATAGAGGGAAACCTTCTTTATTAAAATTTAGTACGGAATAATTATGATAACTGATATAGTTATATTGATAATTACTATTTTTACACGTCAATATATTGGCAGGCAGGAAATTGTGCTTTTAGAGGTCGATAACCGGTTGTTGTTAAAATTTAGACCAGTCTTTATTTAGGCTTGTCAAAAATATTTTTTACATTTCGGAGGTTTTGTGATACTGGTATGTTAATTGCATGATTTTCAAGTATTGATTTTAGTATTTTAAAATTGGGTTCATTAATTATAAAATAAGCATATATCTGTTGAGAAACCCCTTCAGATAAGTTAAACAACAAATCAAACAAAATGTTTCAGAAACTTACTCTTGCAGCGTTACTGCTTTCTACATTGACGTTTACTTCTTGTGTTTCTTCAAAGAAATTCAAGGCTGCCACAGCAGAAGCTCAAGCAGCTAAAGCAACTGTAGAAGAGTTAACAAAGAAAAATTCAGATCTTCAAGGTCAACTTAATGATGCTATCTCCAGCAATAAATTATTAGCTGAAGAGCGTGATCGTTATCAGTCAGAAAGTGAAAATGCTAAAAGGCAACTTAATCAATTGCAGTCAGCGTTAGATAAATATCTTGCTGAAGCAGATGCGATTGAGAAAAAGGCTGCTGATAAATTAGCCGATTACACCGAGAGAGGTGCTGACGTTCAGTACAAGGACGGTCTTATTTACATAACTCTTGAAGACGAATTGCTGTTTAAAAAAGGTACTAACCAGGTTAGCAGAAATGGTGAAACAGCTCTTGGTTCTGTGGCTTCTATTCTGAATGAAAATCCAAGTCTGAAAGTTACTGTTATAGGTCATACCGATGATAGAGCCGGACGTGGTGGTGACAACTGGTCTGCTAGCACAGAGCGTGCTAACAGCGTGGTAAGATTGCTTAGAACTATGAAGATTGATCCAAATCGTCTGACTGCTGCTGGTCAAGGTCAGTTTAATGCTGTTGCCGACAACTCAACTGTTGAAGGAAGAGCTAAAAACAAAAGAACTGAAATCGTTCTTTCTCCAGAACCATTACCATTATTACAGCGCAAGTAATTTTATAGATTATTATTTTGTACTTCAATAATTAATTAGAGTACAGGAAAATATCCTCAAAGAGGAAATCGTCTGAAAAGAGATTTCCTCTTTGTCGTTTACAGAAGCTAATGATTCTCAGCTCTATTCATATGGATGAATATTAATGGTATTGTTCATCTACTATTGAGATAGAGAATGTATCCATGATTTAGGCAAAGCCTTGACTAGATACATCTTCTTGAAAGAGTTTGTATGGTTTAAACCTGATCTGTGTAAAGACTGAAATATTATTACTACATATGTCTAAGTGTACTATTTAAGAAAATGCTATAGTGCATATTTGAAGAGTAGATAGTAGACTGGCAGGTTTGTAGAACTGCATCATTAAGCTTTTCTATTATGATGAGGCTTTCAGTTGATGAAAGTATTGATATCAAGAGTGAGAAGTAGGGATGTTATACAGTTGGTGACTAAAAGTATAAGATATTTCTTATTCATCAAGTTGCCTGCTATGAGGTGATTACATTACTCTATACTGTCTTCCTATATTAGGTGAACAGATACTCCTTGTATTTTTAAATGGATATTATATTTTGAGTATGGTATGTGTAGTATTTCTAACATAATGAGAAGGCGTCAGTCTTTTAGGGTAAATAGACTGATACAAACGGTATAATAAGAGTCGCTTATTCATTCAATTCCCAGGAGATTTTCCTGTAAGAGTTATTATTGCTCTCCCAGGGCAATTATCAGGAGAAGTCTATTTGTAAAGGGTAAAAACTGATCATATGAATTTATGCACTACAAACCTTTTCGGAAACATCATCCTGCATTAATGACATCTCTAAAAGAAAATATTTTATCGACTGGATTATCAGTGGCATTGGGGACGTATTTACGAGATCAAACAGATTATTATCTCCTGAAACTATGAAAATTTACCCTTGTGTTTAAACTGGTAAATCCTACATTTTATTTGAAAGTTTTCTGCAGATACTGGCTTCGTTCTTTCGTCTCTGGTAGATTTGATGCTTTGAGAATATATTTTAGTTATTTTGATTACGGTTGTTACAGGTGTTTGTTATGGTTATAGATGGTCTGATCTGGTAACCCAGCCTGGGTTTTCCGATAGACATGTTGATGCTAATACTTTAAAGAATACCAGGCGCGGACAATTATTCAGATAATATAGTTTTCATCTTCTTTCATTTAGCTTCTATCATTATGTGTTTACACAACTTTTGTATAAACTTATTAAAGTTCATTTTTTAATATCTTAAAAATATTTGTTGTTGATTTTATATTTATAACCAAAGTATTAGAACGTTTAAAAGTATTTTAAGGGATAGCGAATTGCGTAAACGAAAATATTTTCCAATGCCCGTCTGAATAAAAATTGAATGTGTCGAACATTTGATACGCTCTCGTGTTTTAATCCTTATCACTTGACGGCAATATTTTTAGTAAATTTTTCCAAAACTCTGAGAATAAAGACAGTCTATGATTTTTTAAAAAATGATGATCTTTCTGTTTGACTATAAAATATTATGAGAATGCTTTCCGTGTTATTTCATTTGGGTCTTTGCCGTTTTTATATTGGTGTTATATCATCAATTATTTTCTTAACATTTAGATAAATGTTACATCGACAGGCGAGTATCGGTATAATGTGGCAGGTAATTTGTGATATATTTTATTCCTTAAACCTTTTCTATGGTTATAGCATTAGCTCCTTCTTCTTTTTACTTTTATTATAAAACCATCAGGTGGTATTTGATTAAGCATGTTGGCATGGTTAAAACCCCCTTTCCCCAAAAAAATAATAGTTATGTCTTATCCTAAAGCATATTATTTTAGAGATGACGGATTGATTCCTAATAGTCCGTTTCCATTATTGATTTACGAGCAGGTGTTTGATGCTTTTGAGCAGGATGATAAATGGTTGGAAAAACGTTTTGCCAGTAATAATTGGACAAATTCATGGCGGTGGGGTATCTACCCATTTCATCATTATCATAGTAATGCCCATGAAGTTCTTGGCATATATAAAGGAGAAGCATTGCTAATGATTGGAGGCGAAAAAGGAGAACAAATAATGGTAAGGGCAGGTGATATATTAATAATACCTGCTGGAGTGGCACATAAATGTATTTCGCATACCATTGATTTTACAGTGCTTGGTGCTTATTCTGATGGATTAAATCCAGATCTAAACAAAGGTGAGACTGAAGAGCGTTATAAAATTGATGATAATCTGGCAAGTGTGCCTTTTCCAAATGCAGATCCTTTTGAGGGAAAAATGGGTGGATTAATGGATAAATGGCGATAAATATTTTTCTAAATTCATTTTTCTTATTTTATTGTAAAAATCATAGATTTACTTTATTCTTTTAAGATATTAGCCGATTGCGTATTAAAAAGCTAGTTTGTCTGATTTTGCTAATATTATACATGCAACCTCGATCCTTTGAAGGGCTTTGCTTAAATTACTGATTTTATATTTGATAATAGTTGGAAAGAATAGATTAGATTTAATCATTCGATTCAATAGTAATCAACAATACACCAATTGACTGTTTTGCATTTAGATGAAGCATTGTTGGCCTTATTTGCCAAAGGTGATCAGGAAGCCTTTACAACTGTTTACAAAAGGTTTTATGAGCGGGTGTTACACTTTGCGCGTAAATATGTAAGTGAATCAGAGGCTGTAGATATTACGGCAGAATCATTTGTTCAGCTTTGGCGCAAAAAAGAAAATTTTGATCATATAAACAGTATTTCTTCTTTTCTTTTTGTTACTACCCGCAACCGATGTTATGATACAATAAGACGTAAAAAAGTCAGGAGCCGATACGAGGAAGAGCTTAAACTGCTAATGGAAACAGAGGGTGCCGATGACTTTTTTGTAGAACAAGTACGAGTGGAATTAGGAAAAATGCTTACTGAAGAAATTAATAAGTTGCCTGTAAAAATGCGTGAGGTATTTATGCTTTCTTTTAAGGACGGTTTAAAACCTTCACAAATTGCTACTCAATTGAATATCAGTGTTAAAACAGTAAGTAACCAAAAACTTTCTGCTATAAAAATACTAAGATCAGCTCTTAAACAATACTCCCTGGAAACGACCCTGATATTTATATTACAAATGCTGTATTTGGCAGCGAACACATCCCTGAAAGATTTTTTCTCTTTTTTATAGGAAGTTTTAATGGTTGCATCGTTCTTGTATAATACGCTGGTATGTCTTACAACGAACAATATATTGCCCAATTAATTTTCAAATATTTCAGAGGCGAACTGGACGCTTCCGGAAGGATAGAGCTGCAACGCTGGCTTGACGCCTCCCCGTTGAATAGAGATTTTTTCTATTCATTGGAAAAAGAAAATACTATTCTTTCTATTCTGGAAGAAAATGAGCGCGATAAAAAGGCAAATATTCAACAAGTCATCTTTCAGAAGATTCTGAGTAAGATTGAGGAGGATATGCCAGTGTCTTCAATTTCTGTAGCTCCCAAGCGCGGTTTGATTATTCAAAGATGGTGGAAATATGCAGCTGTTATTTTGCTGGTGGTTTCAGCGGGTACGGTTCTGTGGTTAAATAACAGAAAACCAGCTGCTGAGCAGGTGGTTTTAGCATCTGATAAGTCTGTAAAAGATGATGTTTTGCCTGGTAGCAACAGAGCTATGCTTACATTGTCTGACGGTCGAACTGTTTATCTGGATCCAGAAAGCGGACAGATGATTGAAGAAAATGGTACAGCAATCAGTAATAATAATGGAGAGTTATCTTATTCACAATCTGATGTTGCGGTGACCAATAAGATGTCTACTCCTAAAGGAGGTCAGTATAAAATAGTTTTATCTGACGGAACGCGCGTTTGGCTCAATTCAGCGTCTTCAATTACCTATCCTACTCTTTTTAATGCATCAAAGCGTGAAGTGTCTGTTACGGGGGAAGTCTATTTTGAAGTAGCAGAAAATAAAAAACTACCCTTTATAGTAAAAATTCCCGGAGGATCGCAGATTGAAGTACTGGGTACTCATTTTAATGTGAATGTTTATGAGGATGAACTTGATCAGGCTACAACATTAGTGGAAGGCAGCATTCGTATGAGCTACAAAAATGAAAAGGTATTGATTACTCCTGGTCAGCAGGCGGTAATGAAAAATAATTCTGACGGAAGTCAACAATCTTTTCAGTTACAGCAGGCTAATATTGAACAGGTATTAGCGTGGAGGAGCAATTTTTTTGTTTTTAACAAAGCTGATTTGTCCAGTGTAATGCGGCAGTTAAGCAGATGGTATGATCTGGATATTGTTTATGAGGGAAAAATTTCTCAGAGAAGTTTTCAGGGAAAAATTCCGAGAGATATTCCTTTATCTAAAGTGTTAAATGCACTGGAAAAACTGGAAATAAATTTTGAAATAAAAGATAAAACATTAATAGTATCACCTTAAGAAAATAAAAACATTGTTCAATAAAACCGCCCCGGTGTGGAAGACCAGGGCGGCAAGTTGTTGGACTAAAGAAGCGACGAACAATAAGCCACTTGTATTTTTTAACCCAAAACTGCTACAAAAGTATGCAAAAACATGCTCTGTGTACCTGCTTGTTCTTGAGAAAACACAGGTACGTCACTAAAACACTGTTAGTGATGAAATTAACTGTTGTACTACTGATTGCTTTTATGCTGAATGCCAGCGCCAGCGGCATTTCCCAGACTGTCACCTTTGAGGGTAGAAATGTTCCCCTTGAAAAGGTTTTTAGTATTGTGGAAAAGCAAAACGATTTTTTCTTTTTTTATGATACAGAGTTGCTGAAACTCGCAAAACCTGTTAGTATAAAGGCGAAGCAGGAACCTGTTCAGCAATTTCTGGAAAGGCTTTTTAAAGATCAGCCTTTAAGTTATTCTATTGAACATAAGCTGATTGTTATCACTCGTAAAAAAACAAATGCTGTTCCGGCTGTAGTAGAGCAATTGGAAATAGCGGAAGTTCCTCCTGTTCAGGTAAAGGGTAGAGTGGTAAATGAAAATGGTGAACCGGTAATAGCATCTGTTACTGTAAAAGGAACCAATACCGGTACTACTACAAATCCGGATGGTTATTTTGAATTACAGGCTCCCTCTCAGCAGTCTGTATTAGTTATTAGCGGTGTGGGTATCGAAGACCGTGAAATTGGTATAGCTAATTACACTGGTGGCGAATTAAGTGTATCTGTTGTTACAAAAGCAACAGAAGAAGTGGAGGCCATTGTTACTGGTTATACTTCACAACGTAAAAAGGATATTATTGGTTCAGTTGCCGTAGTGGATGTTAAGACAATGAAATCTATTCCTGCAGGTTCAGCCTTGCAGGCGCTTCAGGGCCAGGCAGCTGGTGTTAATGTTATCAGCTCAGGGTCTCCCGGCCATGCCAGTAACATCAGAATTCGTGGTATTACCTCTATGGGGGATAATAATCCTCTTGTGTTGATTGATGGTGTACAAGGAAATATCAATGATATTCCTGGTGATGATGTGGAATCCATTCAGGTATTAAAGGATGCAGGAGCTGCTGCTATTTATGGTGTGCGTGGTTCCAATGGTGTTATTGTGATCACCACTAAAAAAGGAAAATCGGGTAGAGCGCAAACTACTTATGATGCATATTATGGCTCGCAGTCACCGTCAGTTAAAGATCAGTTTATGATGACGCCTCGTGAATATGCTGATTTCCATAGTAAACTTGAGCCTGTTACTTCAATTTATTTAAATGGTCTTCCGGAGTATTCATGGAGAGGACCTGTTGGCGGTGGAGGTATTGGTTCCGGTGTGGCTAATGCCGGCGATCCTGCCATAGATCCATCTAATTACTACCTTGATGTTAATAACCCTACTCAAAATTATCTAATTCAAAAATTAAATTGGGAGGGCAATGGAACTGACTGGTTTAATGAAATTTTTAAGCCGGCTTTAATGATGAACCATAATATTTCTACCAGTGGTGGAAATGATAAGGCGACTTATATGGTTTCTATGGGGTATATGGACCAGCAGGGTACTTTGATGAATACTTACATGAAGAGGTATTCTGTACGTGCTAATACCCAGTTTAAACTAAGAGAAAACATTCGTATTGGTGAGAATATTTACCTGATGTATCGCGATAATCCGAAGGAAAATCCTAATCACCCTTACATAGCCACTAATCTGGCACGCTCTTCCCACAGATTTATACCTATATATGATATTATGGGAAATTATGGAGGTGGTTATGCTGGTGCACCATTATTTTTGGGAGCTGGTAATCCTTATGCTATGCGTGTTGGAGCGGCTAATAACAGGAGTCGTGAAATGGCCGTAACAGGTAATGTTTTTGCAGAAATTGATTTTACTAAGGACCTCACTTTTAGGACAAGCTTTGGAGGAAATGTAAACAATTTTTACAACCAGACGTATACTCCGCCACAATACTGGCATGGTGAATCATACCAGGCAAGAAGTGCATTATCTGAAAATAGCGGATATAATGCGTTAACCATGTGGACAAATACATTAACCTATAAAAAAACCTTCGACAAACATAGTCTTACGGCATTGGCCGGTACAGAAGCAATTAGATTGACAGGTCGTAATCAAACAGGTAGCAGAGAAGGGTTTGCTTTCGAGGATTACAATCTATTGGTGCTGAATTTCGGTACATTCAATTTTAATAATGGAAGCGGGGAATATAATGACGCATTCTATTCTGTATTTGGGCGTGTAGATTATTCTTATGATGACAGGTATTTGTTAGGTTTAACAGTCCGCAGAGATGGCTCATCAAAATTTGGTCCGCAGAGCAGATTTGGTACATTCCCTTCAGTTACGGCTGGGTGGAGAGTGAGCAATGAGCAATTTATGCAAAATGTGTACTGGGTTAATGATCTGAAATTGAGAGCTAGCTATGGTATATTAGGAAATGCGAATAACGTTAGTAATACTAACTATTCCACTTTTTACACACAGAGCCTTAATTCTTCATATTATGATATCAACGGTACTGGTAACAGTGCAATGTTAGGATATCGCCCAAACAATATTGGAAATCCCGGTGCAAGATGGGAGAAAAATATTGTTACCAATATAGGTCTTGATGCGACTTTATTTAATAACAAACTTGACCTTTCTGTTGATTATTTTAATAAAAGGATTTCAGGATTACTTTTCCCTCTACCGCTTCCCTCAAGTATTATAGGTACATCAGCTTCACCAACTGTGAATATTGGAGATATTCAAAATACAGGTGTTGATATCGCTGCTACTTATCATGCCAGGTTCGGTAATGATATGCGCCTTGACATAGGTGTAAACTTTACAACCTATAAAAATATAATTGATCATCTTCCTGCTCCTAAATATGTAGATCCACCTTGGACTCCAGGAAATTCTGTACGTAATCAGGTTGGACAGGCAGTGGGATCTTTCTTTGGATA
>CAZQIQ010000001.1:94688-115246 GCA_964593835.1 uncultured Chitinophagaceae bacterium | reverse complement strand
ATACGAAGTTGTGGGATTGTTTCAGGACGCTGCTGATATAAGCAGATCTGCCACTCAAACTGATGCGGCTCCGGGAAGATTTAAGTATAGAGATGTTAATGGTGATGGTGAGATTACTACAGCCGATCGTACATTCATTGGCAATCCTAACCCCGATTTTGTATATGGTTTAAACCTAGGATTTTCGTATAAAAGATTTGATTTATCTGCTGTTTTCTATGGTTCACAGGGTAATGATATCTGGAATGAGTCTCGTAGATGGACAGATTTTCCTTATGGAGATGGAGGTAACTGGAGCAAAAGATTATTGAATTCCTGGACTCCTGCAAATCCCAATACTAATCAACCTATAGCGGAAAGAACACCAAACTTCAGTGCAGCAAATGTGGCTAATTCTTATTTCGTTGAAGATGGCTCATACTTAAGAATGAGGTCTTTACTGATAGGCTACAATATTGATGCAAGTGGCTTGAAAAAAGTTGGTATTAACAGACTTCGTGTGTATGTACAGGGTTCAAATCTGTTTACTATAACCAACTATACAGGAAATGATCCTGAGTTAACCAGCTATAGATCTTTGACATTTGGTATTGACGAAGGTGTTTATCCAAACTCAAGAATAGTACTCGTTGGTCTTAACGTTGGGTTTTAATATTTACTGATTATAATATTAAAAAATATTCAAAATGAAACTGATTAATAATAAATTAATACTTGCATCAGGCCTTATGTCGCTGGTAATCGGCATTGCCTCATGTAACAAGTCTTTTCTTGAAAGAGTACCCATAGCTGGCATTAGTGAAAATACTTTACTGACAAAGCATGGTGTGGAAGGAATGCTTATTGGAACTTATTCAATACTTAATGGAACAGCCAGATTTAATTCTTCTGACTTTTTAAACGGCGTTTCCAATATCATGGTTGCGGGTATTGCTTCTGATGATGCTAAAAAAGGATGTATTTATAGTGCGGGTAGCGAGTGGGATGCCATTGAAAATTATACTGTGAATCCAACGCAGGTACATATTGCAGACAGATGGAAATCTATTTACACTGGTGTTCATCGCGCAAATGAAACCATTCGTTTTTTAAACAAAATGCCTGAAGGAGTATTCACTACTGAAGAAGCGACTCAGATATTGGCTGAAGCGCGTTTTTTGCGTGGTGTATACCATCTTGAAGCGGTAAAGCTTTGGAGAAACGTTCCTTACATCGATGAATCAGTGGTTTTTGGAGCAGATGATATTTACAAAAGTAATGCAACTGTTCCTTGGTCATCTATTGAGGATGATTTCGAATTTGCAGGAAATAATCTTACACCTACAAAATCTAATGTAGGAAGGGCTAATAGCTGGGCTGCAAAATCTTTCCTGGCTAAAACTTACATGTTCCAGAATAAATGGACTGAGGCTAAACCAGTACTGGAAGATATTATCGCTAACGGTGTAACCAGTAATGGTACAAAATACAAACTGGTAGATAAGTATGGAGATACATGGAACTCTCTTACTAAGAATAGTTCTGAGTCTGTATTTGCTGTGCAAATGGCAGCAGTAGCCAATGACGGTGGATACAATGGTAATGCAGGTGAGTCTTTAACGCTTCCCGTTCCTGACGGTGGTGCATGGTACCAACCATCTTTTAATCTGGTTAATTCCTTTAAAACTGATGCTGCAACAGGATTGCCATTACTCACCACTTTTAACGATGTGGTAATGCACAATGATATGGGACTTGCTGTTTCAGCACCATTTACTCCTTACACAGGCACTATTGATGCGCGTCTCGACTGGACCGTAGGAAGAAGAGGTATTCCATATCTTGATTGGGGTGTTTTTGATGCTTCTTTCCTGCTTTCTCATGATGGTGGTCCTTATTGCCACATGAAAAGTGCGTACTGGCAAGCGTTTAGGAGTAGTAGTGTGGGATCTTTTGAAGGATGGGCATTTGTTACTTCAACCAATTACACAATGATACGTTTTGCTGATGTATTGTTATGGGCTGCAGAATGTGAAGTGGAAATTGGATCGTTATCAAATGCTGAAGATTATGTAAATCTTGTTCGTGCAAGAGCTGCGAATCCTGATGGATTTGTAAAAACATATATAGACAACAATGATCCTCAAGGTGGCTTTACCAATACTCCGGCAGCAAATTATTTTGTCGGATTGTATAACGGTGAATTCGAGGCCAATGGAAAGGACTTTGCACGTGAGTCTGTTCGTTTTGAGCGTAAGCTTGAATTCGGTATGGAAGGTGTTCGTTTCTTCGATTTACAACGTTATGATCTTCAGCAACCAGGTTATATGGGAACTTTGCTGGATAAATATAACACAGATGAAAATCGTTTTTACATGGATTTAACTGGTCAGCCTTACCAGATTACTAACGGAGCTACATTTACTAAAGGTAAATCCGAGGTGCTTCCTATTCCTCAGAGAGAGATTGATTTGAGCGTAATTGAAGAGGGTAGCCCATCGGTATTAAATCAGAATCCGGGTTATAATTGATAGATAGGATGGTAGTGGGGGTAGAGTTACTGGATTCTCTACCCCCTATTTTTTTTAATTAGATATAAGAAGATGATCAACAAAAAATCAACACATAAGACCTTGAAAAATATTAATTATTTATTACTGATTTGCTTTCTTGTTTTCTCTGCTAGTCTTAAGGGACAAACAATGTATGTTGGAACTGCAGAAGTGGATATTACTCCAAAACTGCCTGTAGCTTTATCGGGACAAGGACATGTTCGCGTTGCACAAACTATTGAAGCACCCTTGCGGACAAATATTATCGCTATTGAATCTCGATCAGGAAATCATGCAAAAGATACTGCAGTTTTTGTAGCAATAGATTTGGTACATGTTTCACCTCCTTACCAGGAAGGCCTAAAAAAAGAAGTAGCTAAATTAATACCAGGTTTTAATGTTGATAAGATAATTCTTAGTGCTACGCATACCCACAGTGGACCGGTTCTGGATACTTTTTTTTCGCGTTACCCTATCCCTAAAGATATTACCCAACCGAAAGAATACGAAGAGTTTTTTATTAAGAATGTTGCTAAAGGAATTGTTAGCGCATGGAAAAACATGGTTCCATGCACAGTAAGCTGGGGCCTTTCCAGTGCAGTTGTAGCTCATAACAGAAGAAGTACGTATGCTGATGGCAGCAGCTTAATGTATGGCACGACTTCTAGTGATAATTTTACGGGGATTGAAGGTTATGAAGATCATGACGTAAAAACACTTTTTTTCTGGAATAAAAAAAATGAACTGATAGCTACAGGCATAAATGTTGGCTGCCCAGCCCAGGAAACAGAAAATGGTATGGCCATTAATGCCGATTACTGGGATGAAGTAAGAAGGTTGCTGAAACAAAAATTTGGTAAGCAACTATGTGTGGTAGGATGGATCGCTGCCGCTGGTGACCAGTCACCGCATGTAATGTATAGAAGGAAAGCTTATGATCGAATGCTTAAATTATCGGGACGCAATGAAATTCAAGAAATAGGATTGCGTATTTACGAGTCAGTAGTGAAATCTTATGACATTGTTAAGAATGACCGTTATCAAACTCCCGAGTTTATGCATCGTTCAAAAATACTGCAACTACCAACAAGAGTGATTACCAAAGATGAATATGCACGCGCCAAAAAAGATCGTGATAAGTTACGTGAGGAGCTTGCAGCAGATCCCACAAAAGCAGAAAAACTACAATCAAGTGAAAATGGCAATCATAAGGTAGTACAACGTTTTGAAAAGCAGCAAAAAGGAGAAAACCTTGTTTTGCCTACTGAAGTACATATAGTGCGAATCGGAGATATTGCCGTTTGTACAAACCCGTTTGAATTATATACTGAATATGGTATAAGGATGCAGGGCCGCAGCAAGGCTTTGCAGACTTTTGTAGTGCAACTTGCTGGGCAATATATGTATCTGCCTACCGAAAGAGCTGAAAAAGCAAGAGGATATAGTGCTACCCCACATAGTAGTCTCATCGGACATCAAGGTGGCCAGTTATTGGTAGATCAAACTGTTGAAACAATAAATGAATTAATGGCTGAGGACGTTCAGTCAAAAAAATCCAAATAATGACAGCCAGGGTATATTTTTTCTTATTCATAATATTATTACTGGAAAATAGTATTTGTGCGCAGTCTCTTGAGGATATTAAAAGGATGGTAAAAAATGACTCAGTAAGATTAGTTTCCATATTTAAAGATATACATCAGAATCCCGAATTGGGTTTTATGGAAGTGCGCACATCGGGTATTATCAAAAAAGAGCTTGAATCGCTTGGTTATAAAGTGATCAGTGGTATAGGTAAAACCGGACTTGTAGGCATTCTGCAAAATGGAAAAGGTCCCGTGGTTATGTTTCGTGCGGATATGGACTGTAATGCTGTAAAAGAAACCACAAACCTCCCTTATGCCAGTACTAAAGTTGTTAGAAGAGAAGATGGGTCAGAAGTGCCGGTTATGCATGCCTGTGGACATGACGCACATGTAACCTGGATGCTAGGAATAGCTAAAATCATGCGTGCATTAAAAAAGGAATGGAAAGGAACATTGGTTTTTGTTGCTCAACCTGCAGAAGAACCTTTATTGGGAGCGAAAGCAATGGCAACAGATCCTAAATTTATTAATGAAGTTCCCCTGCCTGATTATTTATTTGCTATGCACACTTATCCTGTAGAAGTGGGAAAAGTAATTAATGGATATGGTGTTAGAAATTCAGGCAGTGATCAACTGGACGTAACTTTTAAAGGAATTGGTGGGCATGGGTCAACACCTGAAGTCACTAAAGACCCTGTAGTTATGATGAGTAATGCTATTATGCAGTACCAGACTATTATCAGTAGGAACGTTGCAGCGCAGGAAACAGCTGTATTAACTGTCGGAGCAGTACAGTCTGGAATAGAAAACAATGTTATTCCGGCTACTGCGGTTGCAAAAATTAATATTCGTTGGTTTAATGAACAAACAAGAAAATTGTTGCTGGATAAAATCAATCATATTAACGAGGGTATCGCTGTAGCCTACGATTTACCGAAGGATTTATATCCGGAAGTAAAAATGAAAAGCAGTGCTATTCCACTGGAAAATGACACTGTGCTGGCTAAGAGGATTAATAAGGCGCTGGCTGCTGTTTTAGATCAGGAAAACATTGTGAGCAATATACCGGCATTTATGGGATCAGAAGATTTTACTTATCTGGCGTTAGATAGGAATAAAACAAAATCTGATTATATTTTTGTTGGAGTGGCAGATATTGAGGATGTAAGAAAAGCCAAAGCTGAAGGCAAAAAAATACCTTATTCGGGTCATAATGGAGATTATAAGGTTGCCCTTTCGGCCATACCAATGGGAACAATTTTAGGTACTTTGAGTTTGTTTGAAATGTTCTCTTCAAAATAATTAATCATAGAATTAGAATAATAAGCACTGATCATGAAGACTTCACTGTATGTACTGTTTGCTTTATTGTGCTCATCTCCATTGATGAGCCAGCATGCGCATGATAATAAAACACATTCTACCAGTCATAAAAATGATGTTGTTATAAGCAACATTAAAGATATTTCACCTCAGCCACTCATTGCACAGGCTGTCAGGCTTAAAGAAGCGCTGGTTTTTTTAGGTAATCCATTGTCTGCTGAAGAAGAAAATAAAATCGAACAAATCAGGAAAGCTATTCCTGATTCAAATACGATAAAAGAAATTCAAGAATTATTGGATCCTTATTGTATAGGTTTTGTTCATATCAATCCGGAAGCGAGAGTTAAAGTGGATCGTGGACCTGCTAAAGCTATATTAACACAGCATGGATGGACAACCTTCCTTGTAAAAATTGAGAATGAGGCTAAAGTAACAGCTCCTCTTGAAGCAGAAAGTCCTAATGCATTATACCCCGTTAACAAAATCTCCTTTGGTGGAAGTGTACATCCGGACAATGTTATTCCGCCTGGAGTATCACTGAACAGGTTTCTTGATGTTAAAATGTATAATACACGACCTTTGAACAAAGAACTTTCCGGCTACCCGATTGAATATGGAATTGTTCAGATATACAGCAAAGACGCTGGTATGAAGCAGGTAGAGCTTGGTTTCAATATTGGTGAAAGCACAAAAGATATTGGGTTTAGAAATAGTTTCAGCACATTATTTACTATTCGTCCGGCTGTTAAGCTAAAAATCAAAGTTGTTGACGATAACGATGAACCTGTAATGGCATCATTTATCATTACCGATAGTATCGATAGAGCGCCGGGTAAATTGTCATCTGTTTATCCTCTGCCATCAAGAAGAGTAGCTGAGTTTGATGAATACCCCGATTTCTTTTTCCAACAACAGGTGTATAGAAAAACAGGTGAACACGTTTTACTGGCACCGGGAACATATAGTGTTACTTATTCGCGAGGACCTGAATATATTCCGCAGGTAAAAAAAATATCCATCCCCGAAGGAGTTGACAGTGTTACTGCCGACTTTAAACTAAAAAGATGGATTAATATGGAGAAGAAGGGATGGTACAGCGCAGATCATCACATCCATGCAGCTGGCTGTAGTCATTATAATACTCCACAAGAAGGTGTAAAGCCTGGTGATATGTGGCGACAATCAGCGGGCGAAAACCTAAATATATCCGCTTTATTAGGTTGGGGACCCAGCTGGTATTACCAGAAACAATTTTTTTCCGGTGCAGAACATGAGCTGTCTACTAAAGATAATGTTCTCAGATACGATGTGGAAATATCAGGTTTCCCCTCTGATCATGCCGGACATATTGTACTATTACAATTAAAGGAAGATGATTATCCGGGAACAACAAGATTAGAACACTGGCCAAGTTGGACATTTCCTATTCTGAAGTGGGCAAAAGCGCAAGGGGCTATTACGGGGTATGCACATTCAGGAGAAGGGTTAAAACCATTATACCCTTCTAATAAAATGAGAGATATGACGCTTTCTGAGCGGGAGATAAAACATATTCCGATATGGAGAACATATGATGGTTATACGAATGAACTTCCGAATTACATTACTCCTGCTATGGATGGGATTGGTGCTAATGAGTATATTGTAACTGCACCATTAGGGTATATCGATTTTTATAGCGCCGGAAATACACCGATAGTGTGGGAGCTGAATATGTGGTATCATACATTGAATGCCGGAATGCGTATTCCCTTAAGTGGTGAAACTGATTTCCCATGTGCTTCTGACGAACGTGTTGGACATGCGAGGAGTTACTTTAAAACTGAAAATCCTGGAACATATGATGGATATATTAAGGCTATTAAATCCGGTCGAAGCTATGTTTCTGACGGGTTTTCGCATATCATCAATTTTTCTGTGAATGGGACTGAACCCGGGGTTAATAATAGTCTGCTTCCACTCGCTAAAAAGCAAACGGTGGCAGTACAGGCTGAAGTGGCGGCTTTACTTTCTCCCGAACAAAATGAGGATGGTGCATCTATCGCAAAAAGTGATCAGGAAAAAAAGCCGCACTGGAATATTGAAAGAGCAAGGATAAGGAAATCGAGGGAGGTGAACGTAGAACTACTTGTAAATGGAATAGTAAAAGAAAGACAGAAAATTACAGCTGACGGTAGTTTGCAAAAGGTCAACTTTAATCCGTTAATAGAAGAATCTTCCTGGATTGCTTTAAGAGTATTTGCCAGCAGCCATTCTAACCCGGTTTATATTGAATTAAATAAAAAGCCTATTCAGATCGCTAAAAGCGTTGAGTGGTGTATAAGAGCGTTAGATCAGTGCTGGAAGAAAAAAGAGCCCAGAATCAGGGACAATGAAAAAGCGGATGCGAAAAAAACATATGATGAAGCGAGAGCATTTTATCAGAAAAAGTTGAAAAGAAAATGATTGGCTGTTAATTTAGATGGCAGTAAACTACACCTCTTAAGTATATAATAAAAGGGTGTATCAAATTAAGATACACCCTTTTATTATGCGGTTAGTCGATAAAGAAGTTTTAGATTATTTGATTCTCTTGTCTGTCAAAATACTACTGATATATTATCTCATCAGGTATTATCCAGGGTCTTGATTTTTTTCAACTCCTTACGAGTTATCAGCTCTTTTGAAGTTATTTAGTAAATAAGTCCTTTAATAATTGATTTGTCTGCTCTGTATTGATATCAATACTTTTATTAATTGCTTCTAGGTAAGGAGACCGGTTGTCCAGTATTTGATTGATTTTTTTATCCAGAGTTTCCTTAGTTACTTCGGTATCGATGACAAGATCGAGTAGGTTGTTGATTTTAAATATATTTACCACTTTGGTGTGTTTCGCTGTTTTCAGAAAGGCCACAGGCAGTGAGCCGGAAATAGCGCCTAATAATAATACATGTAAACGATTGCTGATGATCATTTCTGCATTTTGATAGACTGTGGCAGCCTCTTCAATAAATAATCTTTCATTAATTAGTTCAACTTCATGTTTAGAAGAAAACTGTTTAGTGATATATTGTGATGCTTCTTTATCATATTCAACCTGATATAATACGACAAGTTTATATTGATTAAGTCTTGGGTTGTCTAATAAAAGTTTTAATCGTTCAATGATATAATCAAGATATTTAGTATCAGAAACAACACCTATAGAGTTCGATCTGAAACTCAGTACAATGTACTTGCCTGTTCTTTGCGGTTGATAGGTGATCAGCTCTTTTTGCAATGTATAAGACCATGCAAGATCAGGGAAGTAAGGTGTTTTTGTAAAGTTTAGTTTTTTGGCCAGCTCCTGGGATTCCCTGTCGCGTACTGAATAAAAATAATAAGACTTGGATATGATGGCTTCGGTAATGGCATTGGCTTTATCAAATGGCCCAAGTGTTACCCCAAATCTCAGAATTCTACAGCCAAATAACTTTAGTGTCATGTATTTTAATGAAGTAATCAGGGTGCGGAATGCCCTTTTATTACCTTTACTCATTTTATGTCCCAGACCGTCAATATAATACACATTGGTTCCCTTTTTTTTACTTAGACAAGTCTTAATAATATAAGCGGTGAGAGATAAGGATGTATAAGCGGAAAGGCGTTTGCAATGAGGAAGCTTTAACTTATTTAGGTACCATTCAGGAATGGTTTTATCCTCTATAATAACTTTTCCGTAAGCAGCTAATGATTGAAGCAGCGATTTATGAATCAGTAGATCTCCTGTGTTACCGTATTGTGTATTGGCGTTATAAAATATCTTGTTCATTACGTATAGTCTGCTTTTTAGTGGCAGAGGATTTTTTCCTCGATAATATATCTATAAATTGTTTTTTCTCCGAATGATCCAGTAAAAGATATGAGATACCTGCTAAAATTAGGAAAGCTACCCCGGCTGTGCAAATGAGTAATAGCCAATTGGAATAGTCTACTACAGATGAATATAACTTACCTAGTCCAAAAGCTATAGCAAGAACTACCAGAGAACTTCCCGAAGCTTTAAAAAATGAAATAGCATCCGTTCCAATATTTCGGGCAACGTAAAAAGGTAAGAAGATGAAATTTTTTATTGTAAGGATAATTCCACTGGCGATAGCCACTCCCATTACACCAAGATCAGTATATTTTACGAGCGCTATTGCTAACAAAAGATTCAGTACACCGCTAACACATGTAAAAATACCAACAACCTTCACTTTGTTATAAGCTCTGTTAACATTAAAAAGTGGTAATACGCCCAGATTAATAGGAAGGTGGATCAGCATTAAAACAAAGAGAAGATTAAACGTACGGAATTTTTCACCCAGCCATAAGCTTAGTAAGTCTGATGAGATAATACATAAAACTCCGACAGCACAAGCAATTAATAACGATAATAACTTATTCGAGAATTTAGTTACTTTAAGCATTTTCTCTTTTTCACCTGTCGCATAGTAATTGAGAATCATCGGGCCCGTTACACCTGCTAACGTTATGGCAAATGTTCTAATCATATTGCTCCATTGAAGTAGTGCTCCGTATTCACCGGCAGCATCTGCTCCCAATAATTTATTGATGACCAGCAAATCTATTTGCAAGAATAATATGCTACCTAACTGTACAACCATCAGCCACCATCCCATACTGTACATATCCTTTAAAATACTCTTGTCAAAACGACTGGGCTGAATCCTGATAAAAGGAGTGAACTTTTTAAACAGCTGAAAGCTGTAAGCGCTGGATAAAATAGAAGCCACCAAAACCGCTATCCCGTATCCTCTTAGCGACACTTCTATAAGAAAGAAAAACCCTATTATAATCAGCACACGTGTAAAAATGCTGATCAGTGACACCTGGTTGATCAGATCCAGCCGGTTCGCCAGATACGCTGAAGTATTAAATACTGAAGTGAAAGTGGTTAATATGAAAGAAATTATAACACAGATAAATAGAAAAGAGGCATCAGTACCCAGATTAGTGGGTACTGAAATAAACTGTGTTATGTTAAGAGCAAAGTAGATTAAGAAGGGACATAGCACTAAGAGCATGATACCCAAAGAACTAAGAGCTGTATTAAAAGTACTGCTGGCTTTATCATTGTTTTTATTGGCGATCTCCAGAGCCATAAATCTGGACAAGGAGCCATTAATGGCAACAGTAATAAAGGCCACGTAACCAATTATTGAAGTTGCCAGAGGAATGAGTCCATATGCTCCTGCACCCATCTGTTTGATCATGTAGGGTGGTAGCCAGAAGCCGATAACCCCATTCAAAACAAACAACGAAACGTTTGAAATTAAATTCTTTTTTACAATCTTTTTAGTATCCATTTCACAACCTCAAAGCTATTCCGTTTTTGAGATGGCCGAAGGTAATTCATTCTACTAACTTTTAATAGTGACAAGGAGGGGGGGATATTTTTTTGTGTTGATTATTAATGTGTTATGCTTGTTTCGGCTATATAAATTCATGTATAAGGAGAAGAAAATATATGGGAGCAGAATTGTTGCCTATCTGATTTCTTGCTGGAAATATTGCAGGTTTTTAAATATTATTTGAATAAACTTAACTTCTAAGTCTGTATCTTGGTTCGCTCTACATAGGATAGTAGAATAATTTTTAATTTTTTCATTTATTCAAATGATTGTGTTGTTAAGCCCCCGAGCTCTTATTATCGGAATATTCCTTTTGTTTTCAACCTGTATTTTCAGGTATTCTGTATCTGCTCAAACTCCCGTCAACTTAAATGATCTGACTGCTTTTAAGTCGCCAGCCGGCAATTGGAAGTTAGCTTCAAAAATTATCCCCGACCCCAAAAAGGGTTCGTTTGGGTGGGAAAAAGGAGAAGGTATTCTGGTGAATGCTCCAGATAGGAAAAACAAAGGCGCATCGTTATATACGAATGAAGAGTTTGGTGATTTTGACCTTGAACTGGATTTTTTAGTGTCTAAAGGAACGTCTTCCGGAATATTCATTCTGGACAGATATCTGCTTAATCTTGCTGACAGCTGGACCGATATTCATCCAAAAGCTTCATCAAATGGAGGGGTTGGACCTACTACGCTGGATAATATAGCTAAACTGGGTGAAGTGTACGCTCCGCGTCAGAATGTATCGAGAGCGCCGGGGTTATGGCAGCATGCTAAGATCATTTTTCGTGCACCGCGTTTTAATGCTAGTGGTGTTAAAACTGAAAATGCAAGATTGCTGCGTGTTGAGTTAAACAATGTAGTTGTTCATGATAATATTGAATTAACTGCACCCACTGCAAATGCTATACATCAAAACGAGGTGCCAACAGCTCCTTTACGTTTTATAGGAGAAGGTGGTGCTGTGGCTTTCCGTAATATAAAGATCAAAAGATACAGCGGTATTCCTCCTACACTATCGGATGTGGAATATGTTCTTTATTACGCTTCACATGAAACAGTTCCGGATTTTACTGCTTTGCCAGAACCTGATGAAAGTGCAAAACTGCATGTCCTAAATAGTTCTTTTGTAAGAAAGGATCAGCCTTTCCTTGTAAAGTATACAGGTAAGGTAAATATTCTACATGAAGATGATTATATATTCCAGAGAGAAACATATGGCAATGGAGTAGTAAAAATCAATAATCAGATAGTAAGTGATTTTAAAGAATATATTTCTAAACCAATACATCTTTCTCCTGGGATCTATCCTTTTGAAATGATATATTCAAAAGCACTGGGATGGTTGCCTACTTCATTGGGATTAACAGTTTCCTCTCCGGATGTAAGAGAATTTTTAATTAGTGACGAAACGTCTCTCTACCGCGAAACTCCGGATCCAATTATTATAAAAACTCCGGAAAATACTATTCTCAGAAGTTTTATGGATATACCAGACGGTAAAAGAGTTATTCATAATATTAATGTTGGTCATCCTTCAGGGTTACATTATTCTTATGATAAAGGAAACGGAACAGTTTATCAGCTATGGCGCGGTGGTTTTATAGATGCTATTCCTATGTGGGTTTCCAGAGGCGATGGATCTTCTATTCCTGTGGGATCAAGATTGCAGCTTGGAGCGCCTCAGCAATCGATAATAAAATTATTGTCAGAAAAGGATAGCATATCTACCGATACAACAGGAAGCGGATTTGTATCAAAGGGATATGAGTTATTACAAAATGATCAGGTTGCTTTTCTTTTCTCTGTTCACGGAGCAAACGTAAAGGATGTTTTAAAGGTTATAGATAATGGTCAGGCGCTGCAAAGAACAGTAAACGTCGAAAATAATCCAGGCTCCTTATATGTTAGCATTGCAAAATCCAAAAACATAAAGAGTTTATCGAAGGGTTGGTATCAGATTGGTGACCAGCAGTATTTTATACGTATCGATCATTCCGAGACAATTCCCATTATTCGGCATATAGGCGAATATGATGAATTGATCGCTCCTATACGTCAGCAACTCTCTTATGCTATTCTTTATTAATTGAACAATTAAGAAAAATGTTTTCTACACTTAATATACACGGTTACTACAGATTGTTTTGTTTAGTATTAGGCCTTTTTGGTACAGTTTTAAATACTGTTGCACAACACGTTCCTACCGAGGATGATTATACTAAAATAGCCAGGATACCTGTTCCTGAAGAGCTTATACTTGAAGTTGGCGGGATCGCTACTCTACCTAACGGAAGTGTAGCTGTTGCTACCAGAAGGGGTGAGGTATTTATTGTTGAGAATCCCACATCTATATATCCTTATTTCAGAAAATTTGCAAGCGGACTACATGAAATACTAGGTCTGGCCTATAAAGACGGATATCTATATTGTACGCAGCGCGGCGAGTTAACCAGGTTAATTGATAAAGATCTTGACGGTAAAGCCGATCTTTTTGAAACAGTTTACGCATGGCCGCTTTCTGGTCATTATCATGAGTATAGTTATGGACCTAAACTCGCAGCTGACGGATCATTTTTCGTTTCTACCAATTTAGCATTTGGTGACGATGAAGGATGGCGCGGAGAAAGCCGTGTGCCTTGGAGAGGATGGGTATTACGTATTCAGCAGGATGGATCGATGGAACCTTTCGCTACGGGTATGCGCTCTCCCTGTGGCATGGGCATTATTGACGATGAACTGTTTTATACAGATAATCAGGGAGAATGGATGCCTTCAGGAAGTATAGTACACGTAAAAAAAGGAAGTTTTGTTGGTAACCCAGCAGGACTGGACTGGACATTTATGCCTAACTCGCCACTTAAACTGACAAGAGAAGAACATAATGCCAAATTTGATGAGCAAAGAAGGAAGGATGAAAATGGAAAATATATTGCTCCTCAAAATCAACTAACCGGACCATTTAATATTCCGGCAGATGCGAAAAAAGAATTTCCGGAAATGCAATTACCAGCAGTGTATTTGCCGCATGGTATATTAGGAGTGTCTACATCAGACTTATTAAAAATACCAAAGGATCATTTCGGTCCGTTTGAAGGACAAATACTTGTTGGTGATCAGGGCCAAAGTAAGATTAGCAGAGTATTTATGGAAAAGATTAACGGAGAATATCAGGGTGTGGCTTGGGAATTCAGAAGCGGCTTTCAATCCGGCGTACTGCGTATGTCATGGGCACATGACGGATCATTAATAGTAGGCGAAACCAATAGGGGATGGGGATCTGCAGGTGATGCTAATCAGGGTATTCAACGTTTGGAATGGAATAAAAATGTTCCATTCGAAATGTTAACGGTAAAAGCAATGCCCGATGGATTTGAAATTCAATTCACAATTCCGGTTGATAAAAAGACTGCTGAAGATATAGCTTCTTATAACGTGGAAAGTTTTATTTACAAATACCATCCTGTTTATGGAAGTCCGATAGTAAATAGGGCTAATTGTCCTGTTAAAGGTGTAAAAGTTTCTGCTGATGGATTAACAGCAAGAATTATAGTTGATAGTTTGCGCAAACATTATATTCATACTATTTCATTACCAGGAATTGTTTCCGCTCAGGGAGGTTTGCCTTTGTTGCATTCAATTGGTTATTATACATTGAATAATATTCCCGATGGCGAAAAAATGAGTTTGGCTACTGTAAGCACTAAGAACTCTGCTATTAAAACACAGGTGAAATCATCCGAAAAGAATAACAAAAAACCTTCTGTCACCAAAGAAAAATCTTCAGAGGATAAAAAAACTACAGTTGTTGTTAATAAAGTGCCTACTGAAAATGAGATAAAACCATTATTGGCAAAATACACTTGTAACGCTTGTCACAACACAGATAAGCGTCAGATAGGTCCGGCTTTTAAGGATATCACTAAACGCAGATATTCAGTTGACAGAATGGTGCAACTTATTTATAATCCGGAGCCAAAGAACTGGCCCGACTATGCCACGGAAATGCCTCCTATGCCACAAGTGCCAAAAGAAGATGCAAGGAAAATTGCTGCATGGATAAATAGTTTAAAATAGATAATTGCAGATATTACGAACAGGATTATTATAATGTGTAATAGCTACTATATATAAGAAAAATAATCTTAACGGTACTATAAATAGATGTTGTATCGAACTTTTGATACAACATCTATTTATATTTAGATAGCTGATGGAGCAGGTTTTATTTGTTTGATTATCTCTTCCCCCAATATAATTAATGCTTTCCACTGTTTCGTAAAAATGAATCATCACTCTTCAATATACCGGACAGTTTCTGATAAGCTTAGGTCAATTGTATAGTTTTATTCATAATATTTTACTCACAAGGCTCTCTATATTGCACCTAAGAGAAAAATATTTATCCCGTAATTTCATTTATTCGATACGAATATTTTCTTAAGGTGAAATGCCCGTTATTACAATTAAAAGTAGAAGTCGGTTCGGTACTGAGCAGATCAGTTTATTCCTTTTATATACTATTATTGTTATTACTTTTACTCATAGCATATATTGATTTTTCCGACCTTCTTTATGATTTTATTTAGTAGCCTATATTTATACTGTTGCATGAGGGCGTATTAACAGTCCGATCCCCCTCATTAATTCTTCTGCTTAACTTTATTTATGTATTCAATTATGGATGCAACTTTTCTGACTTTTAGATAATTTCCTTTCCTGTATTCACTCTCTACATATGATTCATCGCATGCTATATTTATCCTTCTGTATCATTTTTTTCTTCGTTTGTCATACGAATGGGGTTCTTATAATATAACTTATTATTTCAGTATTCTTAATACACACATGGGTTTGTAATGAGTGTACACACGAAATTTGCTAATTGATAAACAGCAACAGCTGAACTGTTTGAGGAATGACTATTATGAAGACTTTCAGGCTATTTATTTTTTTCTTCTAGTTCCTTGTGGATCATTTTCCTCAGTTTTGACACCGTTGCGTAACTCTTTTTTATTGACCACTCCTGGATTTTCATTGATCTCAAGATCACCGCGTGGGTCTAATTTATCCCGGGCAGGTGGTTTAGAATTTTTAAATCCTTTTTGGTCTATATTTCTTGTTTGATGTGCGTTTTTCATGTAGTATAGTTTACATTATAAAGCAAAAGAATCATGCCACCACAGTTGATGTTCTGGTTTCTTTGTCTATATCTATGAAAAATTATTTGCTATTGTGCACAGACCATATGGTAAACACAATAGTTGTTTCCTGTTTTTATTTTTTATTATGGCTGGTTGATCACTTTCCTGCACTATCGTATATTTCTTATTTAGCGATTTAGGAATATAATATTTTAAGTGTCCACCAAATTATAATATTTAAAATTTTAAAAAAAAATAGTTTTAAACAGTCACATGAAAAATACGATTCGCCAGGACGCAGATTGTCTCAGTTTTAAAATGAAGTCTTTTTTTGAAGCCATATTATTTTTTAGGACAGAGTAGTTTGTAGACGTTTCATTATTCATACATTAAAAATATTAAATTGTATATTTCACAATGATTAGTGAAGAGCTACTTATATTTAAGATATAGATTTACAAGAGCTGATAATATATTTTCTCTTTATTATAGTTTTGCTGTTTGTAGTAAATTATGTGATAAATGATTTACATATAGCATGAGTGAAATCGGTTTATTATAGCTCAGTAATTATATAGTTATGCTGGTTTTTAGTAAGTCATGTCATAAAGGGTTTATATACGGCATGAGTAAAAGCGGTTTATTATATCTTACTGATTATATATTTCCGTGCTTCGTTTTTAATATAGTAGAAATAAAAGTAGGATTATATATCGCCGCTATTCATAGTGCCCAGGCTTCATGATTAGATACAGCTTAAGTGAAAGTGGTTTATTATAGCATGAATAAAAGTGTGTAAGAGAAGGTTGTCTATTATCTTGGCAGAAATGTCAAAGTCTTTTAATTATCTGCATAATAATAGTGAATAACACACTAGTAATGATCATAGTAGTAATAGGGAAATAAAATTTGAAATTTTCTTTTTCAATCCGCACATCTCCTGGCAAACGTCCGATCCAGTTTAACTTATCGCTGAAAAAATAAATGATGATACCTGTAATCACAATTGCAATACCTGCAATAATAATATACTTCCCTGTTTGTGATGTCATAAGCAAATATAATTTTGAAGAGTATACTGATTCCTAAAATGAAAAATTATTTCCCTTCGGGGGATTGTTTTTAATGCCGGCATATGCATAAATGCAGGCTGATCAAGGCTTTATGCAATTGGCATGGCATTGGTTCATACTTCATCGGTTTTTCATAGGATATTGGATTTAAAACACGGGCTGGATTTCTATCCGGCCTTTTTCTTTTATATGCCTATCTCCGTCGCGCATAGCTTATATACGACTCTTTCATCATCATTTACAATTACGCTTTTATAGTTTCTATACATTGCTCTATGATACACGTGGGCTAGTCCTCGAAGTAAGAATGATCATAATTCATGTATATTTTAATATATAAATTACCAATAGATACGTGTTGTTTTTATTAATAACTTAGTCTTATCGGTTTATCAGAAAATTCATTACATGCTTAAAAAGTTCCTTGCCTGCACGTTGGTCGTAATTAGTCCATTATTTCTTTTTGCCCAGACAGCAATTTTTCCAATGGTTAAAGAGGTTGAACCGCAACCATTATTGGCTCAGGCAATCCGACTAAACGATGCACTTAAATACATGGGTAATTCTATGTCGTCTAATGACGAACAAAGATTATTGGATCTTTCATCCCAGCCACTTAATGAGGAAACTGTATTAAATATTCAGCAAATATTAGATGCTTATTGCCTGACCCTCATAAAGATAGATGGAAATGGAAATATCAATACATCATTGGGAAATGCACCTATGCGTTTGTATAAAAACGGATGGAGTAGTTTTCTTGTAAAAGTTATTAATGAAGCAGGTACAAAGGATACTATTACTGTTTCTTGTCCTGATGCTAAAGAAACTATTCATAACCCACTTAGAGTCGCTCATTTCGATTATAAAAAATTAAAACAACAGCAGGATCCGAGTAAATATATGGAAGTCCAAATGTTTCATGCCCGTCCTCTTCGTCCGGAATTAACAGGACTAAAGCTTGAATATGCTGTAGTGCAATTATATACTAACAAGAGTGGTTCAGTTAACACTTCACTTCATTTTAATCTTAAAGGAGTTAATGAAACAAAATCTGACGAAAATAATACTGTTAGATTATCCATGAAATCTGGTTCAACCGTAAAAGTGAAATTACGAGTGACCGATACTGATGGTAGTCCAACAATGGCTTCGTTTATTATCAGGAATAGTGGTGAGCCTGAATCAGGGGGATTTAAAGGGGTATATCCTCTTCCTGCTAACAGAAGTGCTATCATGGATGAATATCCTGATTTCTTTTTTCAGCCACAGGTTTACCGTGCAGATGGTGAACATGTATTGTTGCCACCGGGTAAGTATACTGTAAGTTATTCCAAAGGCCCCGAGAGTATAGTACAGACTAAGGACATTATAGTTCCCGAAGGTGTGGATGCTTACACTGAATCTTTTACAATAAAAAGATGGGTGAATATGGCCAGTAAAAAATGGTATAGTGCCGATCATCATATTCATGCTGCAGGCTGTAGTCATTATGAATTGCCGGATGAAGGCGTTCCCCCGGTAGATATGTGGAGACAGGTATTAGGAGAGGATTTAAGTGTTGCCTCGCTGCTGGCCTGGGCACCAGCATGGTATACTCAGAAAACATTTTTTACGGGAAAAGATAATTCCTTATCCACTAAAAAGAATATTCTCAGAAATGATGTTGAGGTTTCGGGGTTTCCTTCCAACCATGCAGGACATGTAGTGTTGCTACGATTAAAGGAGGATGATTATCCGGGTGCAAAACTGCGTGAAGATTGGCCAACTTGGACCTATCCTATACTTAAATGGGCCAAAGAGCAGGGAAGTGTTGTTGGATATGCACATTCTGGCTGGGGACTTGGGCCTATAACTCCAACAAAGGATTTACCTAATTATGTAATACCTAAAATGGATTGGATTGGTGCTAATGAATATATTGCTACAGTTACACAAAATATAATTGATTTTTATAGTCTTGGAGATACGCCAGCTCCATGGGAGTTAAATATGTGGTATCACACATTAAACAGTGGATTCAGACCCCGGGCTGCAGGGGAAACAGACTATCCTTGTATAACAGATGAGCGCGTAGGGCATGCACGAAGTTATTTTCATACTCCCGGAAAGCTTACTTATGATGCTTTTGTGGAGGCTTTACAAAAAGGAAGAAACTATGTATCAGATGGTAAATCACATATCATTGATTTTGCCGTTAATAGCGTAGAACCGGGACTTAAAGAAAGTGAATTGCATCTAAAAGGCGCACAAACTGTAAATATCACGGCTAAGATAGCTGCTTATCTGAACCCCGAGCAAACAGAGGATATGGCTGCAATGGTAAAAAAACCGTTAACAGAACAACCTTATTGGCATATAGAAAGAGCAAGAATAGGTAATACAAGAGAAGTTGGTGTGGAATTAATCGTAAATGGTTACCCTGTTGATACTGTTCGTATAGCTGCTGATGGTGAGTTTAAAAAAGTTAAACTCAATTATACGGTTGAAAAATCTTCATGGATTGCTTTAAGAGTATTACCCAGCAGTCACTCAAACCCGGTTTTTGTTCTGGTAGATAATAAACCAATACGTATAAAAAAGAGTGCTGAATGGTGTAAACAAGCTTTACTTCAATGCTGGAAAACCAAGGAGCCTGGCATTAAGGAAGAAGAAAAAGCAGCAGCAAAAGAGCTCTACAAAAAAGCTGAAGATGTATATGAGGATATCATCAGCAAAAGTGAGTAGGCTTAGCATTCTTGATACAGTAGCATTTTGGGTTTTATCTCAAAATGGGATTGTTGTTTTTGTTTGGGAATATTCTAATATTCATATAACTTATAAATATTTGATTTACAGTTGTTAAGCTGATTGGTTCGAAATATGAGTTGTATTGGCACAAACCGATACAATGAAAACAAACGCTTTAATCCTTAAGTCTTTCTATCTGTTGATCCTTTTTCTGATGGTAGAATCTTCTTCAGCACAATCTAATCTTGTTCTGAACGCAGGATTTAGCAACGAATCACAGAACTGGCAAACCAACTGTTCAATTGAGATTAATCCTGAGACTGTATACGGTGGTGGCAATGCTTCGAATTATGTGAGTGAAATTGATAAAGAACGCTGTTTTAGTCAGAATGTAAACATTACAGCTGGAGCTATTTATTTGTTTAGTTATAAAGCTGCCAGAAGATTAAATGGTGCACCTTCAACTGTAGGTGTAACCGTAAAAGTTACAGGAGTGCAATCAGGCACTAATTATATTAATACCAATAAAACATATAAACAAACAACCTGGAATTTTACTACTGAGTATTTCTCTTTCACTATTCCTTTGGGTTCAATTGACAAAAGTGTAAGAATTTCATTTTCTAATTATATTACTACTGGAACGTATGGAACTTTAATAGATGATGTTACACTAAGACTTGATCCTGAATACTTATCTCTGCCGCTTAAGTTTTCAACATTTAAAGGTAGTATGGATAAAAATACTGCATCATTGAAATGGGTAGCTGATAACATCGAAAATGATGGTCAGTACTTCATT
>CAZQIQ010000001.1:0-94678 GCA_964593835.1 uncultured Chitinophagaceae bacterium | reverse complement strand
TACTTCATTGTTGAAAAAATGACAGCAGAAGATAAATTTGATTCTATCGGTATAGTAATAGCTAAAACAACAGGAAATAATTACGCTTATAATGACAAAAAACTGTTGAACGGGAAAAATCAATACCGTTTGAAAGCTGTAAATCAGGATGGAAGTTTTACCTATTCAAATATTATTTCTTTAGATAATAAATCTGCTGTAGAAGAATTAAGTATATACCCCAATCCTGCCAATAGCATTATTAATTGTGCAATAACATCCCCATTGAGAACATCCATAACAATTAATGTATATAATGTTTCTGGCGCTGTCCTCACGAGCAAGAAGGTGGAGATAAATGCAGGATTTAATAAAATAAGTATTGATATTAATATGCTGCAGACAGGTTCTTTCTTCCTGAAAGTTGTTGATGGTAATGATTTAAGCTATGTTAAATCTTTCTATAAAAAATAGATTGAAGGGAGCATTAAAACTTCTAATCTCTTCTACAGTTTCTGAACTGAGAGTAATAATCACGCTCTGCATCAATATATGACCTTATCCTTTCGTGCTTTAGTTCTTTAATTTTTTGTTTTCTTTCTTTTCTGCTGATGGATTTGTCTTTTCTCGTAGATTTAATCTGCTGTGCATAATCAAATCTGATTTCACTGATCGTTAAAAGTAGGCCATATCCCGGAGTCAGATAAGATGATCCGTAACTTCCTACTCCCATACTCATACCCATATGTGGGCCTCCTGCATAACCTCTTCTATATATTCCCTTTTGCGCAGAAGCTGATAAGGCAAACAGGGTTGTTATTATAACAAAAAATAATAGCTTACTTATTAAAGAAAAATTATGATTGACATCAGGGAGGAGTATTGCCGCCGGAGCATTAGTATACTCATCTTTTTTTGCATTGGTATGAATGTTCGTTTTCATAATTGAAATGTTTTATACTCTTTAGACTCCTAAACTATCAAAATCTTTTAAGTCAAAACTGGTTATAACTTAATTATAACAATGGTGATTGATAAGGGTTAAAATGCTGTAATGTGATATGAATGTCTATTAAAAAATATTTCTCTTCATAAGGTTACACCATAAAATATTTGCTGATTATATCAATGATAGGTTAAGTGTTTCGATAAGTATCTTTTTATTAGATTGTGCTGATTGTATATTCTTATTTAGGGAATTAATTGTTTGCAAGGTCCTTGTAAATTATAATCCACTTGAGTATTGAAGTGCTATTGATAAAAACACGGAACGTTACAGAGATATAAACGTGAATATTGGATAATGTCAATTATTTTTTATTAAATAAGGTGGATTGTTTTAGCCGGAATAATCAATGTGCTCTAAAAATGGTATGATAATATTATTGAGTCTATACCAGATAATGTATGAAAAGATTAATGATAGAGAGACGGTAATTTTAATTGCGTTTATAAATATTTAAGGTATTCAAATTGTTCAAATTTGCCAGGTTTTGTTACTGATGCCTTTATAAGGGGTAGATACCGTTCTTTAATTATACGTAAATGATGAAGATGGTGGCCAATGATTGTAAAACCTATCTGATTAACGGTGAGTTCATCATTAAAACAAACCCCTTTTTGATGAAGCATTTCATCGGTAAAGCTATGAAAGAGTAAAATTGTAGATTTTCTTTGAGTAGAAAACTCATCAAGTAATTCTTTTAAACTTCGATGATTGGCATTGGCTGCTAACGCATAAAAATTTTCTTCAAATCCAGGCAAAGGGGTTGCGTCCTTCCGGGCAAATCTTAAAGCCCTGTAACTGAATATTCTTTCAGTATCAATAACATGCTGAATAATATCTTTAATTGTCCACTTTTGAGGAGCATAGGTTTGATCCTTTAATAATTCAAGAGATTGAATTTCAACATCCATAACAAAGCGGTCAAATCTTTTTAATGCAGTATGGGGATTATTATCCTTGACTAATTGGATGTATCTGTTAAAAAAATCTGGCATTGTTTTTTAACCTTTAAATAATATGGTAAAGTTCATCCTTTAAATTCATTAAATTGTATACAATCCTTTAAACAATTGTTTAAATGACTTCTATTCTTAGAGACACCCCTAACGATAAACCCTGGAATGCTCTTGGTTATTTACAATTTGCCGTAAAAGCAGCAGGGGTAGGCATTTGGGAAATGAATCCCGAATCTGATATTGTTCTTATGGATGAACGATGCTGCGAAATTTTTAATATAGATCCGAATCTTACCATTTCATACACTCTTATTAAACAGTATATACATCCTGAAGATTTGTTAAGGGTAACAGAGGCTGTTAAAAATGTTTTGGAAGGAAAAGATGACAGTCATTATGATATAAGGCACCGTATTATTGGAATGACTGATAATGAGACGAGGTGGGTGCATTTTAAAGGGATGGCATACTTTGACAAAGATGGAAAACCGTTAAGATTTGGTGGTATTGCACATGACGTGACAGAGTTTATTAATGCTGTGAGTAAATCAGATATGGCTCTTCAAAGTAGTGAAGCAAGGTTAAGAACAATTATATCCTCAGCTCCGGCTGCGATAGTAGTATTAGTGGGGAGGGATCTCATTATTGATATGCCCAACAAGGTGTTTATGGGTATTATAGGTCAGGGAACGAGTATTGTTGGAAAGTCTCTGGCCGAAGTGATGCCCGAATTAGAAAAGCAGGGGTTTATTAGTATCCTGAATAACATATATACAAGTGGTCAACCTTTTCATCATCCTGAAATACTTATCAATATTGCTAAGGAAGGAGTGTATGAGCAGCGATATTTTAATGTCACTTTCACTCCGCTTAATAATGCTGAGGGGAAAGTACATGCTATTCTGAATATTTCGATTGATGTTACTGACTCAGTTCATTCGAAACAGAAGATAGTGGATACGCAAAGATCATTGGAAGATGCGATTGAATTGGCAAATTTAGCACGATGGGAACTGGATGTTGCGACTAATAGAGTAGAGTATTCGGATCGCTTAATGTCCTGGCTTGGTATTGAACAGGGAAGAGCTGTTGAGCAAGGTATTAATTCTCTTCCTGACCATGAGCGTGCTCGCGTTAAAGCAGCTATTGACTGGGCCTTGAAAGAGGAAAGCGGTGGTTTGTTTGATCTTGAATATGCAATTATAAATCAGATAACAAAACAAGAAAGAATTGTACATGTTCAGGCAAGAACTTTTTTTGATGAACAAGGGAAGCCGATTAAAATTATAGGAACCGCCCTGGATATTACCCATCAGCGTAACGCGCGCTTAGGACTTGAGCAGGAAGTGCAGCGAAGAACGGAAGAACTTGATGCGATAAATGAAGAGCTTAGTACAATAAATGAAGAGTTGCAAAAGGCTAACACAGAATTGGAGTACAGCAATCAACAGCTTGAGCAGTCTAATGAAAATCTCCAGCATTTTGCTCACGTTGCGAGTCATGATCTTAAAGAGCCGGTGAGAAAAATAAAAACATTTCTGAGTATGATAGACGGAGATGCTGGTACTGTTTTATCCCCCCGTACAAAAGAGCTTTTACAAAAAGTAAATGCTGCTGCGGAAAGAATGTATGTCATGATAAATGGTGTGCTTGCCTATTCTACTATAAATACCTCTGAACATCCTTTAACTACCATTAATATTAATGAAGTAATTCAGAAAATAACCATCGATTTGGAATTACTGATAGAACAAAAAAATGCGAGTATTCATTACGATGGATTTGCTTCTATTGAGGGTGCTGAAATATTAATATATCAGTTGTTTTCTAATCTTATTAGTAATTCTTTGAAGTTTTCAAAGCCTGACACCCTTCCTGTTGTTGATATTAAATCCAGTGTATTAAAAATCAAAAACACTGATTTTGTAAAAATTGTTGTGCAGGATAATGGATTGGGATTTTCCAAACAACAATCGGATAAAATATTTAACATGTTTACCCGATTGTATTCCAGAAATAGATTTGAAGGCACCGGACTTGGATTGGCGCTCTGCAGAAAAATAGTGCATAGGCACGGGGGGGGTATTGTTGCAGAGGGAGAGGAGGGGAAAGGCGCAAAATTTATCATAACACTCCCTGTTCGTCAACAAACAAATTTATTGTGAGTGAGTGACTTTTGTCATAATTGAGTTTTATTGCCTAATTGTTTTACAATAAGTCCTGATAGAAGCTGAGTTGTTAAAGCCTGACAAATACTGATCAATATATGGTCATATTAATTATCTGTGTCTGTTTATGGCATTATGCAACTTAGGCGTGAAAATCCGATAAATGTATATTGTTTGCCTTCATTGTTTAGATATGTTGTTAAGAAACAACTAGAATAGCAAGTTTTTCTATTTAAGCAATGAATGATTGCTCTTGTGCAAAATATTTAATTAATGCTCAGGCAGATAATAATTTGATTTATTATATATAGTCTACTATTTTTGTAGATAATAAACTAAATATTGCCATATATGTCGCAGCAAAACTTACGTTTCGAAACTCTGCAGGTTCATGCAGGGCAGGTACCCGATCCCGTTACAAAATCCCGGGCAGTTCCGATTTATCAAACCACGTCTTACGTGTTTGATAGTGCTGAACATGCGGCTAACTTATTTGGTCTTAAAGAGTTTGGCAACATCTACACCAGGATTATGAATCCTACAACTGATGTGTTTGAAAAACGGGTAGCAGCACTTGAGGGTGGTGTTGGGGCATTGGCTACAGGGTCAGGCCAGTCTGCACAGTTTTTAGCTTTCCAAAATATTCTCCAGCAGGGAGATAATATTGTTTCATCTTCTTATTTGTATGGTGGAACATATAACCAGTTTAAAGTAACCTTTAAAAGGCTGGGGTTTGAAGTGAGATTTGCTGATGGTGACAATCCTGCTGATTTTGAAAAGAAAATTGATGACCGCACAAGAGCTCTATATGTGGAAACAATAGGAAACCCTTCTTTTAATATTCCTGATTTTGAACGATTAGCGGATATTGCTCACAAGCATAATATCCCTTTAATTGTTGATAATACATTTGGGGCATGTGGTTATTTATGCCGCCCATTTGATTTTGGTGCTAATGTAATTGTAGAGTCAGCAACGAAATGGATAGGTGGTCATGGTACAAGTATTGGTGGATTAATTGTTGATGGCGGAAACTTCAACTGGGGAAATGGCAAGTTTGCGTATTTTACAGAGCCAGACGAAGCCTATCATAATTTAAAGTTTTGGGAAATATTTGGTTCTGACGGACCTTTTGGAAATATCGCTTTTGGCATTCGTGCCAGAGTAACCGGCTTGCGTAGTCTCGGGCCTGCATCCAGTCCATTTAATTCTTTCTTGTTTTTACAAGGACTGGAAACATTAAGTTTAAGAGTGCAGAGAACTGTTGACAATGCCATGGAACTGGCAGAATGGTTACAAACTCATCCACAGGTTGAATATGTAAATTATCCAGGTCTTAAGGGAAACAAGTATCATGAACTCGGTAAGAAGTATCTTAAAAATGGTTTTGGGGGGGTGTTATCCTTTAAAGTTAAAGGAGGAAAAGAAGACGCGGATAAACTGGTGAATAATCTCAAACTAATCAGTCACCTTGCAAATGTTGGTGATTCTAAAACATTAATTATTCACCCGGCAACTACAACACATGAACAGTTGTCAGAAGCAGAGCAAAAATCAGCAGGTGTTGAACCCGGTTTATTAAGAATATCCCTCGGTATTGAGCATATTGAAGATATCAAAGCTGATCTTACAGCGGCCTTTAAATAATTATATGGCGAAAGAAGATTTTGTTTTGCTTCAGTGTATGTGAGGAAATGTCGAATGTCTTAAAGTAAAAAGTTTATCTATATTGAATTCTTTAATGCATTTTATTTGAAAATTTGAGATAAACGATGGTTTATAAATCTTTAAGAAGAGTGTAGTAATTGAGTATTTAGACCTCAAGGTATTCGAACAAAAAGAGGATGTGTCTGATTGGCACATCCTCTTTTTTATATTATATCAGCATATTAATAATCCCTATTACGCAGATGTCATCCTTATGAAAGAAAATATTATGCGTGCTATTTCAATAAATTAAAATACCCTTAAAGTGGTATTGCTGAAAAGAAGCCTACGTTTATCTTTACTCTTTCGTTGTTTTACGTATGTATCTTAAGCATTCAGTTTTGGTTACACAGCCCCTACAGGTATGGGGCTGTTCTTTTTGATATTCGGTTTGGACTGTTGTTGACTTTCCTTAAATCTGGCGATATCTACAGGGTCTCCGAATATCATGAACAATTTTGTTTTAAAATTTTTCGCTTTTTTGACATCCCGGAAAATGTCCACGTACTCATGAAAGTTTAAATAAATAGGGTTTGATTTTGATTCAAGTTCATGGGTTATACCATATTTAACCTGCTCTGTTTCGGGTTGATAGGTTCCGAACATTCTGTCCCATATAATAAAAGTAGCACCAAAGTTTTTGTTGATATATTCTTCCTGTGAGCCATGATGAACGCGATGGTTAGAAGGGGTGGCAAAAATATACTCAATTATGGGGTGCATTTTTCTGATATATTCAGTATGTACCCAGAACTGGAAAAGAATAGCTATCTGATTAGTGATAAAAATGATGACTGGGTGAAATCCTACTAAAGCGACTGGTATAAAAAATATGATTTTAAAATACTGCACCCAGCTCAGGCGGAAAGAAACTGTCAGGTTATAATTTTCTCCTGAATGATGTGTTACGTGGGTAGCCCAGAAAAAACGCATATGGTGTGAAACCCTATGAGCCCAATAGCTGCAAAAATCAAATATTATATAACATGGAATAAAGGACCACCAACTGAATGTCATCCTCCACGGAATCATGTTGTAGATCACAACAAAAATACCTAGCAGTATGGTTTTCAACAGAACTCCAATAGCAACATTCCCCAAGCCCACGAGTGTAGAACCAATAGTCTCTTTATTGTTATAATACATCTTATGTTGTTTCCTGGAAATGAAATACTCAAGTAACACAAAGAAGAACATAAATGGAGCAGAGTAAACAATAATGTTGGGCGCTGCGTCTTGAAGTTGTGTAAGATTACTGAGGGGAATCTTTTCCCCATTGAAAAGTCCGTTAAAAATATCAGCCATCCTTTAAGATATGTAATATAATGGTATCAAACATTAAAATTATAAAAAATAACGATGGCTTATCGGAAGTATAACTTTCGTCAGAAAATAACAGCCTGCTTAATAATTACTGATAACATCGGCTAATTTATAGTAGCCGGAAATTTTATGAGGCTTAACAAAATACTCTCTTGCCCCAAGTTCCAGGCATTCTTCTATTGAAGAGGGTGTATTGGATGTCGAACATATAATAATTTCAATATCCATCAGTCTTTTATCTGATTTTATTTTTTTTATGATATCGTATCCGGATATCTGGGGCATATTAAGATCTGAAAGTATGGCATAAGGAAGCTCATTGTCCTTGCAGTTATTTAAATAGGCAAGACATTGCTCACCGTCATTAAATGTTTGTAATTCAAACCCCTTTTCTAAAAAAATTTCATTCAAAAGATAAAGGTCATCCGGATCATCGTCTAATATCACTAGTCTCCTGGTACTCATAACCACCTGATAATATTAATAGTTTACTAAGGTACGAGTAATTAACCTGAATTTTAAGTTAATTGATGTCGGTAGAAGGAGATTAGTGGTGTTTGATAGGAAGTGTAATAATAAATGTAGAACCCTCATTTCTTTTGCCGTTGGCGTGTATAGTACCACCATGACGTAAGACAATTTTTTTACACAGAGATAAGCCTAATCCAGTTCCCTCAAACTGGTCTTTGGAATTAAGTCGGGTAAAAGTATTAAAGATTTTCTCTGCTTCTGATTGATCAAACCCTATTCCATTGTCTTTTAGTTCTATTTCTACAAAAGGAGCGTTGTTTTTAAAGAACGTTTTTGAGGATATGGTAATTAATGGTGAAACATCCGATCTGGAGAATTTTAAGGAGTTACTGATAAGATTATAAAATAACTGGTATAATAATATAGGAGCTCCTTCAATAGTTAAGAGTTTGTCCGTTTTAATAACAGCATTTTTGTTAGCAATAAGTACCTCCAGATCAATCATAATGTCCGATATAACAACATTCAGGTCGACAGGCTGCTGTTGTTGTTCAGTAGCATTGATGGTCGAATAATTAAGTACACCTTCAATCATTGAGAACAACCTGTTAGTAGCATTGTGAACTTTCTGAATAAATACAGTACTCTTGTCTGAAAAAGTATTCTCCTTATCAGTTTCTATTCTGTCTATAAAGGTTTTTATCTTTCTCAGGGGTTCTTTCAGATCATGACTGGCAACATGTGCAAATTGTTGGAGCTCGTCGTTTGAGTAGATCAGATTTTCATTTAATTGTGCAAGTTCCTCGTTAGTTACCATCAATTCTTCATTAAGCGCCTGTAATTCTTCAGTTCGTTCCTGCACTTCCTGTTCCAGCGCTAATTGTATAGTTCTTTGTGTAGTAACATCCTGTGCGGTTCCGCTTATTTTAAATGGTTCTCCTGCTGCATTAAAAAATGCTTTTCCCATTGCATGCAGGATCCTTTTTTTTCCTGTTTTCTGAGAGATTATAGTGTATTCAACATCATAAATATTATCTGTATGATTTGTGATGGCATGTTTGTATGATGCAAAAAGGAGTGGTCTGTCTGCTTCAATAATTGCCTCAAGAATATTTTCGGCATTTACGACTTCATCTGATTCAAAGCCAAACCATTCCTTTAATCTTTCTGAAAAAGAAAACTTTTTATCATGAAGATTTATTTCCCATGTGCCTAAATTGGCAAGTTCCACAGCGCCTCGTAAACTACTGTCAGCCTCTTCAATTTTCTGACGGGCTTTAACCTGTTCCGTGACTTCTGTGGCTGTAACAATAATGCCGTAATTATTACCGGAAGTATCATGTAAAGCCTTATAGATATAATTGTAATATCCTGTATGAGGCTCCCCATATTTTATAAGATTAATTTTTTCTTCAGGTTGATATAGCGTTTCACCCGTTGCCATCACTGTCCTCAATTTTTGAGGAAGGGAGGTATTACTTAATTCAGGGATTGCGTCTGTAAACTTTTTTCCTATTATCGACTCGTCTCTGCCAAGTAAACTCAGCATATTCTCATTGACAGTCTGTATGATGAGATCGTCTCCTGTAAACACGAGTTTGGCAACAGGAGAATTATAAATAATATTTCTTGAAAACAACTCGCTTTCCTGAAGTTTTCTGGCAGCTATTACTCTTTCTGTTACATCGACGGCCATATCCATTATAGCATATACTTGTCCCGATTCATTAAGTATAGGTTTATAAGTAAAATCAAAGTAATAAGTGCTGAGTACACCATTTACTTCAATATTTGCCGGAGAAGATTTTTCTTCATAAGTAATACCCGTTAAGAATACATCGTTGAGAATGTCGAGAAAACCCTGGCCCACGAGTTCCGGAACAGCCTCTCTCAATGGTTTACCCATTACCGATCTGTCCTTGCCCCAATAACCAACCATAATATCATTGGCGACTTCAATTTTCATATCTGTCCCTACAAAAAGACAAGTGCCCACTGGAGCTTCTTCTATAAGCTGCCTGAACCTGGCCTCACTTTGTTCAAGTGAAAATCTTGCTTTTACCTGCTTAGTCACCTCATATGCGGTGACTATTACTCCATCCACTTTATTTTTATAATTCAGGAAAGGAGCTAAAACAAAATTGAAATAAAATGTTTCCAGCACATCATTTTTTAATAATCTTGCTGGCATCTCATTTCCTTTTACGGCATTTCCTGTTTCGAGTACTTCATACATCATTTCGAAATAACCTTGCTGGTTGAGTTCCGGAATTGCCTCTGTTATCGACTTGCCAATAATAGAATGACTTTTATCAATCAGGGACAGCATATGATTATTCACGATCTCAATAAGCAGGTTGGGGCCTTTTAACAAGGCCATAGCTACCGGCGACTGTTCTATAATATTGCTGAAATGAGTATCCCATTCGCGATTAAGCTTTTGGGTTTCTTTTTCATGGGTAATATCCTGTACAATACCTGTGAAGATTAAGGGTTTCCCTTTATCATCAAAAGAACATGATCCGTCAACTCTTAGCTTGTGCTCACTTTTGTCTTTCCATATGACAATAGGTTTATAATGAAATTTTCCTGAACGTAGCATTTCTGCATAAGCTGCCTGACGAAGTAGTTTGTCTTGCGGACGGACACTATTGGTAAAATCAGCTCTTGTAAAAGGTGAGTCAGTATCTCCTGTTAACAGAAAAGAGAAGGTTTTGGAATAATCCATTTCGTCAGTTTGCATATTGATCTTAAAAACGCCAATATTGGCACCTTCAAGGGCAATTGATGCAAGTTGATCCGTATTTTTGATGTTATTATTGTTACTCAAGCAATATGAAAATAAGTAAATATACTGAATGCATTAGTTGTTTTATAAGGTAGTAATATCAGCTGCTCTAACAATTTTATTGGCAACTTTTAATTACATAATTCTTATACAAAAGGATCAGGGTTTGCTGATCAAGGAGGTTGAGTGACTGAGGGTTTCGTTAGTTTTAATTTTATCACACCTAATGTTATGTATGTCAATTGATTGCGGTAGTTTTTTTGTTTTCAAAAGAATGACGACCTGAGATAGGCATACAATGCCAGGTATATGATTAGTCAGAATTCTTATGTATACTGTGCAATAATCCAATGTTATTTAGAGGATGTATATAAAGTAATGTATGCCTTTATCTTATTAATGTATTTGTGTGAAAGAGTTTTCATTTTATTCAATTTTAGGCTCATTTAGAATACTATAAATACTTCTTCTTATACCAGTTTATGTAATGAAGAATATGTTTATGAAAAACCTCATTTTTTGTAGTGCTGTTTTCCTTGTTTGTTTATCTTCTTATGCTCAACCTTCGAGTGATACAACAGGGGTATGGATTACGCAGAAAGAAAATGTAATAAAAGAAAATACTGTTATCAAGATTGAAAACCTCGGTATTAATATTAATTCGGAACTACCGGAATTAAGACCTACTATTTCAGCTGACGGCAATATTCTTTTTTTTATATGTGAAAATCATCCTGCCAATACTAAATACAATTCTATTCCTAACTCCCAGGATATATGGTATTCATTACGTGATGAGAATGGCAACTGGATGGAAGCCAGGCATCTTAGATATCCCCTAAATACAATGCAGTATAATGCCGTTTATTGGATTTCACCAGATAATAATCGAATTCTAATCAGAGGTGCATTTAAGCATGGTGCCTATCTTGGAAAAGGGGTAAGTATGAGTTATATAGATGAAAAAGGAAAATGGAGTGAACCGGATTTGCTGTTTATAAAAAATTATAAAAAATATGATCAGGGTTTACAATCGGGTGCGTCAATGTCGCATGACGGACAAACATTGCTGTTGTACATGTCTGAAAAACCAGGGAGCAGTTTGAATGATATTTATGTTTGTTTTTTATTGGGGGATGGTAGCTGGAGCGAACCTAAAAGTTTGGGAAAAAAGATTAATCTTCCGGAGTATGATGAAATTACTCCGTATCTCGCTGGTGATGGCGTAACACTCTATTTTAGCAGTAATCGTGCAGGTGGATTAGGAGATAATGATATTTACAAAATATCTCGTCTTGATAAGACTTGGCAGAAGTGGAGTGAACCTGAAAATCTTGGCGCGCCTATTAATACAACCGGATGGGACGCATTTTTTACGCTTGATGCAGGTGGAGAATATGCATACATGTCTACCAGCCTTAACTCATTCGGCGAAAGTGATATTGTAAGAATAAAACTTTTAGAAAAAGAAAAACCTAATCCTGTGGTACTGGTTACGGGTAATGTTTATAATATTAAGACCAAAGAACCTTTAAGCGCATCATTGGTTTATGAAACCTTACCTGAGGGAACAATTGCTGGCAACGGTATATCCAGTCCGGTGGACGGTTCATTCAAGATAGTATTGCCATATGATAATAATTATAGTATAAGAGCATCAGCGGATCATTTTTTTGCTGTATCTGAAAATCTAAATCTTGATTCATTAGTAAAGGCTGGTTATAAAGAAATACATAAAGACCTATACCTTGCTCCTATAGAAGTTGGTACAGTAGTAAGGTTAAATAATGTTTTCTTTGATTTTGATAAATGGGATCTGAGACGAGAGTCATTTGTTGAATTGAACAGAGTTGTTAAGTTGTTGAAAGAAAATCCTGCAATAGAAATAGAAATGGGTGCTCATACGGATAGTTATGGTTCTGATGAGTACAATTTTAGATTAAGTGAGGAGAGGGCAAGGTCGGTTAGGCAATATATCATATCGCAGGGAATTGCTGTGTCAAGAATCACATCACATGGTTATGGAGAAACGCAGCCTGTTGTTTCCAATGATAGCGAAGAAAACAGACAGCTTAACAGAAGGGTTGAATTTAAGATATTAAAGAATTAGTTTACCTGTTAAGGATAGTAAGCGGTAAAATAAATTCCCATTGATGATTTTTCATGCCTACGAGTCCGGCATCTGTGAGTTTGCTATATCGGATACCAAAACTCAATGGCAATTGGTTCCACCACTTAGCGTCAAAAAATAATTCTATTCCTGTACTTCGCAAAGGGTAGTTATCTCCGGACCCATGCCTTTTTAATTCACTGTAATCGTAAAACAAATTTCCTCTTACCCGTAAGAGATAAAAAATATTAGCAAATCCTGCATCAGGATAAATGATGGGGAAATGATAGTTAAACCCTATTCGCCACATATGTGGAAAATTAACAGATCTGTACCCTCTGGAAAGAGGTAGAATATTCGAAAATGCATATTGTCTTAGGCTGTCTCTGGATTGGTAGGCAGCTTGTAATACCAAACTATGATTTGTATACAGTCCGGGAAAATATAATACACCGTTTATATTTAACTGGTTCCCCTGATACTTACTGATGATTGTACGATATCTTACTGATATTGATTGTGCAAATCGCGGATAGATTTGCTGACGGGCTTTTAATTGCTGATTGGTGAAGGATAAGGATAAGTCGGCAAAGGTGAATTGTTTATTCTCATTGCTGTCTTTAGATAAACCAGTATAATAAATACTTTTATTGTGGATAGATACAGACGGATTAAGATATTTATAAAATGTGCCTTTAGTAAAACTTAGAGGAATATTAATCCCGGCATATACACTCGATTCATTCCATGTAGTCGTACCGATGCTGTCGGAATAATTTCTGTCAATGATTATTGAACCTCCTCCACGAATAATGGGAAAAAGATCAGCGTAGGCTAATGATGCACCCAGTTCTTTAAATTGTTCGTTTCGGTTGTAGTTAATGTATATATCAGACTGAAATGTATTCAGTACGTTTTCTCCTAAAATAGAAAATGAATATTCAGGGTCGTTGATATAGGGGCGCCAGCTATGAAAGTTGAACAACTTATATGACTTTCTGTATTTGCTAATGGCATAGTTGCCAGACACTGAATTTGTAATCAGGTTGTCGGGGTTGATCAGAGAATCTTTGTTTAAAGTTATTTTTTCAAATCTGCCACCTCCATTAATAACATGCCAGCCAACAGCAGTATAGGTCATCCATGCATGCTTGTTATTATATGTGCTGTGATGATAATCGCCAGTGTGATAATTAGGAAACTCAGGATAAAATATATAGCTCTCCCTTTTGACAATAGAAAACATTCTGTCTTGCCCATTAGTGGACATAGTAAAATTGATTGTATCACCATTGACCTGGGGATAACCTATGATATTAAAACTAAAAGGAGTGAGTAGTTCATATTTGCCGTTAAAATCAAAGATTGCTAGAGCTATCTCTCCCAAGTTATTTCTTACTGTTGCAATAATACTATCATTGCAATAAAATTTTGGCTGAGTAATAATAAAGTCTGATGGATTGGGTATTTCTTTTATTTCATTTTCATGAGTAGTATTTAACAGGTGCAGGTTATGCCTGCCAGACGGATCGGCATGCACTGCTACTATTAGCTGACCATCATTGTTAATATCAGGAGATAAATATTTTGTTTTAGAGGTAGCTTTATATTCTTTGCCGGTATGCACATCCAGAATTTTTATTTCTCCGTAATTCTTCCATCCCCATCTTGGATCAGGAGAATAAGAAGAATAAACAATTTTTCCATTTCTAAAAGAAAAGTAATTATCTGTTGAAATACTTTTATTAGCCAGCTTGTTTTCTTTACCGGAATAAATATTTCTTGTGTAAAACGCGGGTATTTTTTTATAACTGCTTTTTAAATAAATAATGGTTGAGTCGTTAACCCATTGGGGAAATTCATGGTCAGCATTAAAATGTTTATGAGCGTTACCATATCGCGAAGCGCTATCACTAAGTTTTTGGATTTGTGCAGAGAAAGAGATCAGCGCTTTATCTTTAACGGTAGAAAAACTTTCGCCTGTATATCTGTATACAGCCTTTTGAAAAGGATAAAAAATGTTTTTATAGGTGGCGGCATCCTGCGTTATTTTTTGCCATATACTATCCCCGTATTGTTGGTAACCATAATGTGTAATCATGTAGCCGAGCTGGTAGTGATTAGGGAGCATGTCTCTTAATGAACCATTACGCCATTTCAACCAGCTGTATTTTTTGTCAGAGGCCCATACTGATCGTGGAGAATTATGAAAATAAGGAATTCTTCCCCGACCCTGATTGCTGAAATATGTTTCCTGGTACACTGCATCACCCTCAAAAAACCAATCAGGAATAACAAGAGCATTGGCTAAGGCCTGTCCCTGTTCGCCGAATAAATAATGAGCTGCTTTAGATATTCCGGTTTTGAAGTTGTTGTATTGTTGTACATGTCTGTATTCATGTAAGGCCAACGATTGATGCCAGGGTAAACTTCCTAATTCGAAATTATTCTGACGGGGAGTAAGATAAAATTCAGACCGGTAGGGTCCCAATGCAACGTATCCGTTGGATAAGATAGTTTGATTTTGCAGTACTACATTGATCTTCCTGATTCGTGGCCCGATACTATAATGAGATTGCCTGGCCAGTTGATGAATTGTTTCTGCGACTTCTCGTGCAGACTCCTCAATTCCATAGGGAAAAATTACTCTTGCTGTATCCGAATTGATTTGTTTCCACTTCATTGATGTGGGATTGCCGCCAAATTGCTGGGCGGCAGTTATCAATGAAATCATGGTAAACAGCAGGGTAACAAAGAGGCGCAATAATATCAGATTTTTATAATATAAATTTATATAATTGACCAAACATAAAGATAAAATACTTAGCTTCATCGACTTAAAAGAATAGTGGAATGACCTCAAAAAAATTATTATCGTTTGCTACCATCATGGTGCTGTTTTTCTCTTGCTCTTCATCAAAAAAAACTTCCAAAGATTTTGGTTGGGTTTCGATTTTTGATGGCAAAACGTTGAACGATTGGAAAGTTGGTGAAAATGCAAGTACTTTTTCAATTGAAAACGGAATGATTAAAGTGAATGGCCCCGTTGCGCATTTGTTCTATGTAGGACCTTATCAGGGACATAACTTTAAAAACTTTGAATTTAAAGCCGATGTGCTAACATTGCCCAACTCAAATTCAGGAATGTATTTTCATACTGAATACCAGGAAAGCGGATGGCCGGAAAAAGGTTTTGAAGTACAGGTAAACAATTCGCATGGTGATTGGAAGCGCACAGGAAGTTTGTATAATATTCTTGATATTAAAGAAAATCATGCAAAAGATAACGAATGGTTTACCCAACATATTACGGTTAAAGATAAACGTATTACTGTTAGGGTGAATGGTAAAACAGTTCTTGATTATACTGAGCCTAATAGCTTCGTACCTGTTGAAGGACATTCCGGAAGAAAAATAGGTTCAGGAACTTTTGCTTTGCAGGGACATGACCCGGAAAGCACTGTTTTTTACAAGAATATTTATGTGAAACCGCTCCCCTAAGTTTTTTATTAAAAGCTGACGATTAACTTCTATGTAGCGACTGCTTTTTGTAATTCAGCATTGAAGAGAGTGTATCAAAAGTGAATTGCCCCCAATTAGTGTCTAACTTATTGGGGGCGTTTTTATGGATAAAAGAACCAAATTTAGCCATAGAAAGAAGTTATCAGCAGTTCGATTAATCATGTCAGGTGGAGAATGTTTTCGTTTATATGATTTTCAGGCCCTTCAAAATACTTTTGATACACTCTCTTCATTCGATTACACAATGAAGTAATTTTGTGTTAAGGCAATTCCCGGTTCGGTTAAAATGTTCTTGGCATCTTTTCCTTGATGATGGCAGGTTGATGCAGAAAATTAGTTAGTTACAATTTACAAATACTACAACATTACTCTTTCTCCATTATTTCGTGCTGATTTATAGATTGCTTCTACAATGTTAATATCTCTTAATCCTTCTTCGCCAGGAACTATCATTGGTTGTCCCTGCATGATACATCGTGCATCATCGTCCATCTGTAATACCTGTTGATGTGGTAATTGGTAGGGAGTATAGATTTCCCCTTTTGGTCCTTTCCCTTTGATCCCTTCATATGCCGAAAAAGGCGACATAATTAATGAACCTTTATCACCCGTTACATCCAGTTTATTAAAACTTTCACCAAAGCTTGTTTTTATATCGGCAATAAGTCCGTTTGCAAATTCCAGTTTTGCAGACGTAGTTTCATCTAATCCATTTTTATAGATATCGGGTCTTTTTGTGGAAATATTACCTCCTAAAACAGCAACAGGTTCCATTTGTGAACCTAACCTGGCACCCTGAATGGCATACACTCCCATATCATAAAGTGCACCACCTCCCATTTCCTTTTTCTGCTTCCAGTGATTTGTTCTTGAGTCAAAATATCCTGCATGTGAGGTGAGATCTTTTATTTTCCCCAATTGACCTGACTTTACAATCTTCGTATATTCAATTGTGTTAGGTTCATGTTGACAGCGATAGCCGATAGCTAAGGATCGTTTGTTTTTTTTGCAGGTGTCGATCATGTCCTGACACTCTTGTACGGTCATAGCCATAGGTTTTTCACACCAAACATGTTTACCTACATCTGCCCCACGTACAACGTATTCTCTATGCATTGAGGGGGGAAGGACAATATAAACCACATCTATATCATCATTATTAGAGATGGTGTCAAAATTGTCATAATTGTATACATTTTTTTCAGGAATATTATACTTCTTTTGCCAGGCTTCAGCCTTATCAGGAGATCCGGTAACGATACCAGCCAGATAACAATTTTTCGTTTTCTGTAATGCAGGCGCTAATAGTTCTTTACTGTAATATCCAAGTCCAATTAAGGCAACGCCAAGTCTTGTTTTTGGTTTTTTTGTTGCCGCAAACAATATATTAGGTGAAAGGATAATTGCTCCACCTCCTATAGCGAAGGTTTTGATGATTTTTCTGCGATTAAACGTATTCATAATCTGAAATATTTGGTGCTGATATTGATGTTAATCAATATGTATGCCTAAGTAAAAATCAGGAATTTTAATATGTGTTGAAATTGCTGAATACCAGAAAGGTGAAACTGTATTTATAATTTATAGGGATGTTGAGTATTCAAGGGTAGAAGATCACATAAACATCCTTAGGCTTATATATAGTATAGGCGAAATTTCTACGTAAGTTTCTGAATTAAAGCTGACAAATAAATGTTGATGAGTTGAGTAATAAGGTAGAATGAACTGTATTTATCTTGATGTTTTAATTTTAAGATTGCTTATTTGTATAAATAAACTTAGATAGTATCTAAAAAATCTGACTATATAACCCAATGCAAAACGGTGCACCAAATTTTTGATACACCGCTTAAGGTTTAATGGAACAACTCCTGATTATATAAAAGCTAAAATGGTAAAGGCCACAAATAAAATAAATAACACTGTCTTTCTGAATGAATCTTTTAAATGTTTTGAATGAACATTCGCTTCACGAGATTGTACTACTGTTTTCATACTTACACTTTTTATTGGTACTGATTAAGATATACAGTCCTGCAAAGGATCGATTGGATTATTGTTCTCTTAGGAAGATGGAATAATTAAACAGGAAAATTGGAGATAAATGGCCAGCCCTTATGGCAGCCGGTAACACTAAAGATTGCAATAGTTTTGGAAAAATGCAAGTAGTAAAAGATTAAAATATTAAGGGCGTGGCTAGACTTCTGGTTATGAGCGTATAGTACACATATTTACCATTTGATAGACTTACTGATCTATTAGTTTTGGTACTTATTTTTCGAGTAATTCATCAATTTTATGGTTGAACTCACTAATAAATTCTTCATAATATTTACCGGTAGCGGGACCTGAAAAACCTGTGTGTACATTAACAGCATTTCCGGATTTGTCAATAAATATAGTGGTAGGAAATGCAGAAAAATTATTAAGACCGGGGAATGCTCTTAATATATCTTCTTTAGCAGTTGTTCCGCCGAAAACTTGTGTGTATGTAATATTAAAACGTTCACGGTAGCGACGCATCACTTTTCTTGCATATGCAGTATCAGCCTGACGTTCAAAGTGAGCAGCAATAATTTCAACACCTCTCTCTTTGTTTGCTTCATACCAGGGCGATAAAAATTTCGCTTCATCTATACAATTAGGGCACCATGTTCCGGTAATAGCAATAATTAATACTTTGTTGCGGAATCTCTTATCATCAAGAGAGATAGTAGTGCCATTTATATCGGGTAAAGAAAAATTAAAACGGTTGTTATTTGTTGTTGTGAGTTGATAAGCGTCTGATAATCGTGCTTGAGGATTCCAGTTTCCTGAAAAAGCTATTTTTATTTTAGACCCTATCTGCTCACCTTTTATTTCACCTTGGTCGTTTATTTCTCCATAATAGTATCCCGGAGTTGATCCTATAAAGGAGGAAAGATAAAATCTGTTTCCGTTTACTATTCCTTCCTGATAACGGCTGTCGCCAGAAGACTTTACGAATGTTGCGGTTAGCTTATTTCCAGTTTGCTTAAATATCGCCATCGCCTTCTCTTGCCTTCCATTTTCATAGTTAAAAACCACTTCATATATGCCGCTGTAATCTCGTAAAGGCGGAATATTGCCAGACTCAAATCTTTGCGATCCTCTTTTGGCTGTAAGTGGCGCTAAAACCTGCAAATCGTTCTGTTTTCTAAGTATTCCTTTTAATTTTTTTTTTCTTCTTTTAAAAGCAAGCTCATTATCAAAGTGATCAAGTGGAATATATACAGAATCTTTACTGACCACAAGCTTTCCGGTAGTAAATCTCTCTTCACCGTTTATAAATGTTACTTCATTGTTTTTGTCGATTTCAAAGAGGAAAGGAACCTTAAATGATTCTTGCAGCACAAACTCTCCTCTCCATTTACCTTCCAAAGATTGGGAGTAGGTATTACCGCCAAATAATAATCCAATGATCAGTAGTCTATACATAATCCAAAGTAACAGATTAACTGCTAATAAATATTATAACAAAGTGAGGCAAGCAGGGTCGTAATGTTATGAACACGGTGCAAAGACCAGATTTGACTGACCTATATATCAAGAACCAGCACCTGTCATTTAAATAATCGAAAATTATCCATCAGGAAGCCAGTTTTCTTTTTGTATGACGTCTAAACCTCGTCAGAAGGCAAGCGGTTTAACTTTTCTTTTGGAAATATTTATCGTCTTTCTGGTATTAACTGTAAGTAAATTAATGAAATAGTGCATTTTCGATATAAGCTCATTAATATCTTATTAAAAACAATGAACGCAGCCGGCAGAGAATTCGAATGTAGTATCTTTACAGATGGCATATAAAATATATAGATAAATGATTATATTTATACAATATATACCTCTGCTGGTCTACAAAATCTCTGCGTTTATTGCCATTTGTCTTAACGAAAGTTGCTGCTATAAGAAAACATATAGGTTGGGTTCAATTTTAAATTAATAAATGTTGGTATGAAACAATTTTTGCTTCTGGTTGGAAGTGTTGCTGTGTTTTTACTCTCTTCATGTGGAGGAAATGATGAAATTGATACGGTCAAAGAGCCATCACTTGCTATTCCGGTAGTTAAACTTGCTCCTACAGATACAACTATTGACAACGAGTATGTGGCTGATATTCAAGCCTCTAAAAATGTTGAAATCAGGGCTAAAATACAAGGATTTATAGAGAAGATTCTGGTGGATGAAGGCCAGGAAGTTAAAAAAGGTCAGCCTCTATTTTCCATCAATAGTGCTGAATTTCAGAATGAGTGTGCGAAAGCAGAAGCTGCATTGCTGAATGCTATGGCAGAAGGAAAAGCTGCGGAGCTGGAACTTAACCGTGTAAAGGTATTGGTTGATAAGAAAATTATTTCTGAAACAGAATATGAACTTGCGCAGGCAAAATTGAAATCAGCCGATGCCAAGATAGCAGAAGCCAGATCAATGGAGGAGAATGCCAGAATCAGATTGGCGTACACGCATATTCGTTCTCCTTTTAACGGTATTATTGATAGAATACCTATGAAGATTGGAAGCCTGGTGGATGAGGGCACTCTTTTGACAACTATATCTGATATACAAACCATCTATGCTTATTTTTCAGTTTCTGAAAATGAGTATCTTAAATATCTGCGTGCTAAAAAAGCTAATAAGCTAACGGGTTATGATGATATTACACTTATACTTTCAGATGGCTCTGAATTTCCACATGTAGGAAAGGTTGAAACTATGGAAAGTGAAATTGATAGTCACACAGGATCTATTGCATTCAGGGCTACATTTCCCAATCCCGAAAAGATATTGAAGCATGGTGCTACCGGAAAAATATTATTGGAAACTTCACTTAACAATGCTTTGATGATTCCTCAAAAGTCTGTAATGGAAATTCAGGATAAAAGTTTTGTTTATGTTGTGGATAATGAGAACCGTGTAAAAATGAAGAGCTTTATTCCCCAAACAAAGTTCAAAGAATACATTGTTGTTCAATCCGGATTAACCGAACATGATACTATCGTTTACGAAGGCATTCAAAATATTCGTGAAGGTGTTATTATCAATCCCCAATACGTTAACCCTGAGAACGGTTCTGTTACGCTCCTCCAATAAATAAATCATACAATGGTTGAAACTTTTATCAGGCGACCCGTTCTGTCGCTGGTTATTTCTCTGATAATATTATTATTAGGAGGACTTGCCTTCTTTACATTACCGATTACCCAATTCCCGGATATTGTTCCTCCTTCTGTAGTCGTTACAGCTAATTATAATGGTGCTAATGCTGATGTATGTGCCAAAGCTGTTGCCACCCCACTGGAGCGGGCTGTTAACGGTGTGCCGGGAATGACATATATGAATTCGGTGAGCAGTAATAACGGAACAACATTACTGCAAATCTTTTTTGAAGTGGGTACCGATCCCGATCAGGCGGCTGTAAACGTTCAGAATCGTGTTACTACTGTGCTGGATGAACTACCGGAAGAGGTAATCAGGGCTGGTGTGGTAACCGAGAAAGAGGTGAACAGTATGTTGCTTTACCTTAACCTTATTAGTGAGGATACTTCAGTAAATGAAGAGTTCATTTACAATTTTGCAGACATTAATATTCTGCCTGAACTTAAGCGTATTGACGGAGTAGGTTTTGCAGATATTATGGGAGCGAGAGAATATTCCATGCGCGTATGGTTGAAGCCTGACCGTATGGTTGCTTATAATATTTCTACAGAAGAAATTATCCAGACGCTTCGTAATCAGAATGTGGAAGCAGCGCCAGGAGTAGCAGGAGAGAACTCAGGTAAACACTCAGCTGTAAAACAATACGTTTTAAAATACACCGGTAAGTTTAATGATGTTAAAGAGTATGAGAATATTGTATTAAAAGCGAACGCTGAGGGTTCTGTATTAAGATTAAAAGATATTGCCGATGTTGAATTTGGTACAGTAAGTTATGATATGACATCAAAAACGGATGGACGTCCATCCGCTTCGATTATGATCAAACAGCGTCCCGGAAGTAATGCTCAGGAGGTGATTGATAATATAAAATCGAAAATGGCTGAGTTAAAGGATGGTTCTTTTCCACCCGGGATGGACTATAATTTTGCTTATGATGTTTCCAGATTTCTTGATGCCAGTATCAGTGAAGTGGTACGAACACTGATTGAAGCCTTTATTCTGGTATTTATAGTAGTATTTATATTTCTTCAGGACTTTCGCTCGACCTTGATTCCGGCTCTTGCGGTGCCGGTAGCTCTAATTGGAACGCTTGCATTCATGCAGTTGTTTGGCTTTTCGATTAATATGCTTACGCTGTTTGCGCTCGTATTGGCCATAGGTATAGTCGTCGATAATGCAATCGTGGTAGTAGAGGCTGTCCATGTGAAAATGACAGAAGATCATTTGCCTCCCCTTGAAGCTACCATTGCTTGTATGAAGGAAATTACGGGTGCCATTATAGCTATAACGCTGGTAATGTCAGCCGTATTTATTCCTGTGGCGTTTCTTTCTGGTCCTGTGGGTGTGTTCTATCGCCAGTTTTCTATCACATTAGCTATTTCAATTGTTATTTCTGGTATTAACGCTTTGACTTTAACTCCTGCTCTGTGTGCGTTGTTGTTGAGACATAATCCTAATAGCAATAAGAAAAATCTTCTACAACGATTTTTTACCGGGTTTAATAAAGGATATGATAAAACAGAAAAAGGATATGGAACTATTGTGGCATGGATAGCTGGAAGAAGAGTGGCAACACTTGGACTTTTATTTGTTTTCTGTATAGGCACATGGGGACTTAGCAGCGTATTACCGTCCGGTTTTATTCCTACCGAAGATCAAGGTGTTATTTATGTTAACGTCACTACGCCTCCAGGATCAACACTTGAGCGAACAGAAAAAGTGTTGGACCAAATTGAAACAGTGAGTAAAAAATTTGGAGCAGTTGAGAATATAAGTACGCTGGCCGGTTATAGTTTAATGAGTGAAATATCCGGCGCTTCGTATGGTATGGCTATGATCAATCTCAATGCCTGGAAGGATAGGGATAAGTCTGTAAATGAATTAATCAAACAGTTTCAGGATAGTACGCGATATATTTCTGATGCTACCATTGAGTTTTTTGCTCCGCCTACAGTGCCGGGTTTTGGTAACGCGAGTGGTTTTGAAATGAGATTGTTAAATAAGGATAGAGGAGGAGACTTGCAGGAAATGGCAACGGTTACACAAAATTTTATTGATTCTCTCAGAGCTAATAAAGTGATAGGTGCGGCATTTACTAGCTTTGATCCATCATTTCCTCAGTATATGATACATGTGGATCAGGAGATGGCTGCAAAAAAAGGGGTTTCAGTAGAATCAGCTATGAGTACTCTTCAAACTTTATTGGGAAGTTTTTATGCGACCAATTTCATCAAGTTTGGGCAGATGTATAAAGTGATGCTGCAGGCGTATCCACATTACCGTGAAAAGCCAGAGGATATTATGAACCTTTTTGTGAAAAATGATAAAGGGGAAATGGTGAGTTATTCAACTTTTGTAAGATTGGAGAGAGTGTTAGGGCCAGAACAAATTACCAGGTATAACATGTATCCTGCAGCGATGATTAACGGTGATGCTAAAGAAGGGTTCTCTACTGGTGAAGCGATAAATGCGATACAGGCTGTTGCTGCTGAAACCTTACCAAGAGGGTATGAATATGAATGGAGTGGAATGACGAGAGAACAGATACTATCCGGAAATCAGGCTGTTTTTATTTTCGTTATTTGTCTTGTGTTTGTTTACCTCTTACTATCTGCACAATATGAAAGTTTTTCTTTACCGCTATCTGTAATATTATCATTGCCAACAGGAATTTTTGGGGCATTTATGTTTTTAAAGTTAGCCGGTCTTGAAAACAACATCTACGCTCAGGTAGCGCTTGTTATGTTAATAGGGTTATTAGGAAAGAACGCGATATTAATTGTGGAATTTGCTGCACAGGCCAGAAAACAAGGTATGTCTGTTCTGGAATCTGCTGTAAAAGGAGCTACGGCGCGTTTAAGACCTATATTAATGACTTCATTTGCGTTTATTGCTGGTCTTATTCCACTATGCCTGGCCAGTGGTGCCGGAGCTATGGGTAATAAATCAATCGGCTTTGCATCCGCAGGCGGAATGTTGATAGGTACTCTGTTTGGCATATTTCTTATTCCGGGTTTGTATGTATTATTCTCCAAAAGATCAAAATCATGAGGTGGTTCTTAGTAAGTTTTTTTTCGTTTTCTCTGTTTGCCTGTAAAGTAGGTGCCCCGGTGCAAATGCCAGATATTAAGAATGCTCCTGCAGCTTTTGAAGAAAAGAAAGATGCTGCTGATACTTTGTCAATTGCTAATACGTCATGGCGACAGTTTTTTAAAGATGTGAATCTGATTGCTTTAATTGATTCTGCACTGCAGAATAATCCTGATTTGCTGATTGCCAATCAACGGATAGAAATGGCAAAAGCAGAAGTAATGATGCGGAGAGCTGCTTTTTTTCCTTCACTTGATGGTTCTGTTGTGGCCAACTTCGACAGATTTGGAGATTATACAATGACAGGTGTTGGAAACTTTGACACAAACCTTTCCCCGAATATTAAAGAAGATCAAAAAGTAGAGAGGTCTATAACACCAGACTATTTTGTAGGACTGAGAAGTAGTTGGGAATTAGATATTTGGGGCAAATTAAAGAATCGAAAAAAAGCAGCTACAGCACGGTTATTAGCTACAGAGCAGGGGAAGAATTTGCTCCTGACAAATGTTGTGGCATCTGTAGCTTCTCTGTATTATGAGAAACTTGCCCTTGATAAAGAACTTAACATCATAGATAAAAATGTTAATCTGCAACAGGAGGCTCTCGAAGTAGTAAAGATTCAGAAGGAAGGTGGAAGAGCAACAGAGCTTGCTGTACAACAATTTTCTGCACAATTACTGAATACCAGGTCTATGCGCTATGCTATTGCCCAGGAATTAGTAGTGATAGAAAACCAACTAAGTACCATCTTGGGAAGGTATGCTCAATCCATTCAGCAAGACACAACACTCATGGAACATCAATTGCCGGATGTATTAACAGCAGGAAATCCATCTCAATTATTAATACGCAGACCTGATATTCGTGAGGCTGAATTAGGACTCGTTGCTGCTAAAGCTGATATAGCAGCAGCCAGGGCTGCATTTCTTCCATCATTACGTTTATCGCCTTATGCAGGATTTAATAGTTTTAATTCCGGATTATTATTCGATCCAGGATCATTTGTTTATGGGATAGCATCAGGTATTACAGCACCACTATTTGCCAATAGACAATTAAAAGGAGATTATAATATTTCAGCAGCAAGAGGAAAAGAAGCATTATATAATTATCAGAAGGTGTTGTTTGAAAGCTACAATGAGGTAGTTACGAATATCCGTAACATTGAGAACACTGTTGGCCTTTTCACTTTAAAACAGGAAGAAGTAAAAGAATTAACAGCGGCTGTTTCTACTGCACGGGAATTATATCTTGCTGGTTATGCTAATTATCTTGAAGTGATTACTGCACAGAAGGGAGTGTTAGAAGCAGAACTTCAGCTGACTGAAAACAAAAAACAATTATTTCAGGCGACGATCGATTTATATCGTTCTTTGGGTGGAGGCTGGAATTAATTGTTTGTTACTGACTTGCTTTAGGTTGTACGGGTAGATGGTTTTGGGAATCGTAATGGCTGGAATTAATGAATCTGTGGCACGATTTTATCAGTATCAAACCGCAAACCTAAGCTGTATTAAAATGAATAAGTTTATCAGAGCGCTTATTGCCGGATATGGTGCCAAAAAACTCGGAGGAGGATGTTTCGGTACTATTATAGTATTTATCATATTATGGTATTTGCTAGGACATTGCAACTAATCCCACATATTGAATGACTTAGTTCTATTCTGACTGTATAGGTCGAATAACATTGTTATCTACCTTACCCAAAGAATAAATAACTGCGAGTTGTATTTTTATTAGTAAATATTTTCTTGGGAAAAAAATTACTAAATGCATCCAAATTGCTGAAAGCGCCATCTTTTCCCGATTATACCTATTGCTGATTTATTCTGGCTTGATAGTATTAAACCGACTATAGTTATTGAAATTGTAGGGTTGACATAGGTTAATATTTGTTTAAAGCATATAAATCTTTGAATATATATTACATGTTATATACAAAAGCAAATATTTGAATAGGGATGAAAGGTATTTTGTAAATTGTTTGATATTTTAAATTGTTAACGATTAATCTTTAAACAAGTGATGCAAAAAAGGCTATTAATTGCGGCTGTTTTGATTTCTATTTCAGCAGTAGTGGGTGCACAGTCCAATACTTCAAAAGTTACCCCGGAATCAACTGAATTATGGAATCCTGAGCCAAGGATTGTAACTCCTGGGGGAAGTTCTACTGCCAAGCCTACAGCAACAGCGCCATCCGATGCGATTGTGCTTTTTGACGGTAAAGATCTTTCAAAGTGGAAATCTTTTCACGAAGATCCTGAACCAAAGTGGACAATCGCAGACGGTATAATGACTATAAAGCCGGGAACTGGTGATATTCGAACAAAAGATGTATTTGATAATTATCAGCTTCATATAGAATTTCGCACACCAGCAGTAGTAAAAGGTGAAGGACAAGGCAGAGGAAATAGTGGGATTTTTCAACAAGGGGTTTATGAATTGCAGGTACTGGATAGTTATAACAACCGTACTTATTCTAACGGACAGGCAGGTGCATTATACAAACGCGTAATGCCTCTGGTAAATTCTTCAAGAAAACCAGGTGAGTGGCAAACCTATGATATTATTTGGACTGCTCCTTTGTTCAATAAAGACAGTATGGTGCTTACACCTGCGTATATAACCGTTATCCATAATGGTGTGATTATTCAGAATCATACTGCTGTTGCTGGGACAACTCCATTTATTGGTGGCCCACAAAATCAAGTTCATGGTAAAGGTCCAATTGTTTTACAAGATCATGGGGATCTCGTGAGCTACAGAAATATCTGGATAAGAGAACTATAATATTTTATTAGCCTCATAAATTTTTAAAAGCTATTAAACACCTGATTATTGTAATCCAATCAGCTGTTTAATAGCTTTTCTGTATTTACGAACTACTATAAAAATTTCTACGCTATATTTTTCAGTCAGCTACAATTCCTGTTGCCCTGTATAGAGTGTATCTATTCGTTTCAAATAGCCGGCGCTTCGGAAAAGCACTGCATATACTCTTCTGAAAAAAAGATCTTTCACGCTCATATATTTACCACAGAATTTCCCCGTTGCCTGCAATGGAAGTAATTCCAGTTGATCCTTTAATATAAGATTAGAATAGTTTTATGGATAACGAGAGAAGACTTATAATGATAATTAGGTGTGTATATTGAGCTGGAAATTGTCAGTGTGTTAGCGGGATTTAAGAAGCAAAATTGTAGCGTTCACCGTCTGGAGACTTTTCGTCTATTGAAGAATTTAATTGAATATGTTATGTTTAAGATGAGCATAACGATTTAATAAGAAAAAATAAACTTATCCCAATTTTGGAAGTGTTAAATTGCCGTTGTTGAAAACTGGTAGTATTCCACAGTCAGCAGGTGTTTTTTAATATTTCTGATATGATTTGAAAAACAGTGTAAATAGGGAGTAAGTTCTCTAAGTTGTGTTGACGGGATTGGAAATCGGGTAAAACGAAAACTTATCTTCAACAGATATTTAAAAAAGAAGGGTGTATCGCTATGACACACCCTCTTATGAAAAGCAATCGTTGTTAATAGAGCGTTAAATTAGGAAATAATTCAATACAAAAAAGCCCTCTGTAGAAACAGCGGGCCCTAACGATTGCTTGCCATATGAAAAAGTTAAACGAAGTAGTAAATTTGTTCTTTTTCTCCTTATTCCTCCAAACCTTAACTAATTCGCTTTAATAATATATTAAATAATATTTAATGTTTTATTTTTTGTGTTTAATGACATCACAAATATAGTAAAACTTATTTTACAACCTAAAAAAAGTCATGTAATTGCGTAATAAATGACAAATAGTATAAAAATATTAATATTAAAATTAATTATATATATATTTTCCTTTCAGATTTCCTTTGGGCAATCGACTAACAATATAGTTGTACAGGATTCGGGTAGTGGCTTTAAGAGGGCTCGCGTTTGGAAAATGCCTGAAGTGCTTAGGGAAATTTCGGGAATTGGGTATGTAGATGCTGATAGGTTTGCTTGTATTCAGGATGAGGTGGGTGTTGTGTATATATATAATACTGCAACTTCATTTATAGAATCCACTATTTCTTTTGCTCCTCCTGGTGATTATGAGGGTATTGTAGTGGTAAAAGATAATATATATGTGACCTGTGCTGATGGGAGGATTTATGAAATAATTGGATTCCGGTCAACTAAGCCTCAGGTAAAAGAATATGGAACGCATCTTACTGTCAGGCAAAATGTGGAAGGGGTTTGTTATGATAAAAAGATGAATCGTTTATTGATTGCTATTAAGGGGCAGGAAGAAGGGGATCCAATGTTTAAAGGTATTTATGCATTTGATCTTCATACAAAAACAATGGCGGTTAAGCCGGTAATTAAAATTGATTTGCAGGACCCCCAACTGGTTAAGCTTCGAACGAAAAAAAACAGCTCTATTTATCAGCCATCAGAAATTGATATTCATCCTGTATCGGGAGATATATATGTTTTAGAGGCTGTTCGTTCGCAATTGCTGGTGATGGACTTTCAGGGTAAAATAAAAGCGCTGTACGCGCTTGATAAATCTGTTTTTAATCATCCGGAAGGGATGTTGTTTACCCCTTCCGGTGATTTGTACATTGCGAACGAAGGTAAGCGACAGTTGCCGGGGACAATTATTCAGGTCCAAGCCAAATAATGTCGCTATGATTATTATCAGTCCCTATTGTTGTTGAATAAAGTATAGAATAGTGACAGTTGAAATACCCCATTTCTAAAATCAGGATTTCTTGCAGCATCACCGCTAAAATCGCCTACTTTGGATATTCCCGCTATGTATCTGGCGCCAATACCAAATCCACTATTGCCATGATAACCTAATCCGGCATCGATTGCGAGATCAAGGTTTTTCGAAAAATTGTCTATTGGCATTTGTTCAGTTTTTTCGTTAAGTCTGAAAGAAACCTGTGGACCTGCTTCTACATAAAATCCTCCATTAAATCGATAGCGAAGTAATACAGGAACGGCCAGATAGGTTAGTTTGAGATCCTGCTTTTGTCCGGCTGTTTCCAATTTTGCACCCTGACTTGAAATCAATGCTTCAGGAGAAATCATAAAGTTGTCTCCAAGAAGAAAGTTCATAAATGCGCCTGCGTGAAATCCAAACATGGCTTTGGTCTCAGCGTTCTCCCAGTTTACTCCATTAAGGTTACTTAAATTACCTCCTGCTTTCAGGCCAAGTTGAAATTTTTGTGCAAAAACTCCCATAGTAAGCAACAGGCAAGGGATTACAATTACTTTTTTCATAATAACATTTTTGTGTTTAATGACATGAAGTTTTGACTTCATTATGCGCATAATATTAAAAAACTATGCCGTTGTTAAAGCCATTCCCAATTCCCAAAATAGAAAAACAGTCTTTATTTTGGAAAATAACAATGTTATGACGCTGTTATAAATCATTGATTATTAATTTTTTGTGTATTAGGTATAGGTGTTGTTGTATATCTATCATCATAAGACACAAAAAATAGATTATGAAGAAGTTTTTACACAAAATAGTTTTAGTAGGATTAGTGGTGGTTGGAAATGTACTAAATGCACAAACCATTTATGATATAACAAACAACACTACAGTTACAGAGGCAGGAATACCTGCTCAATGCGGAAACTGTATCATTAATATCAGTTCTGGAATTACGCTCACTATTGATAAGAATATCTATTTAACTAATACTGTGTTTAATGGCGGAAAAGTTCTGGCTAACCAGTCTATTACATTCTGGGTGATGGTGGATTTGATGGTACTGCAGTTGAGGTTGATGGTAAAGCGGAACTGATATCTTCCGGAAAGATAAAAATGACCAATTCTGAATTTGTTTTTAACGATCACTCAAAAGCTACTTTTTGGAGTGGACTGAATATGGATAACAGTAAAATGGTTTTTCTGGATGCTGCAGGATTTGTAGCTACATCTCAGGTGGACATGGTTAATAACAGCTCGCTTACAGCAGGTGACGGCACAACCGCAAGTGTGGCTTATATTAAGTTCGATGGAGGTATTCTTAATCTTTATGATTCTTCATTTATTACTATCCAGAGTACCAGCAACTATTATCATAACTGGAGCAATTATAATAGTAAATCAAATAATAAATCATATAACACGCTAAACAATAAGCTTAATTGTGGAAATGCTGGTAAAAATTCCTGCACAGCTCAACTCGTGTATGGTCCTGCAAGTTTAAATTTTGCAGGTCTGGCTTCTCATGCTATTCTACCTGTGCAACTGGTAGCTTTCAATGTAAAGTTGTCTGGTAATGTTGTTGTGCTGGACTGGGTAACAAATACAGAGGTGAATGCGAGTCATTTTGAAATTGAGCGTAGTGTAAATGGAAAAGATTGGGTAAGAGTAGGGATAGTGAATGCTAAAGGAAATTCTTCACATGTTAACCGTTATAATTACAGAGATATGCTTAAGCAGCATTCAAATGCTTATTACAGATTAAATATCGTTGATATTGATGGTTCCTCTGTTTATTCTCAGATCAGGTCAGTGAAAACTGATATGGTAATAGGAACAACTGTCTACCCTAATCCAGCTAATCAGTATGTTATTATCAGTTTAGCTCCTGATGCAGTTAAAAATGTGCAGTTGATTAATGTAAGCGGTTCTATCATCAAACAGGTTAAAGGTTCAGGTAATATTAACATGAATATTAATGATTGTAAACCTGGTAATTATTATGTAAGGGCGATAGATGCAAACGGAGCAGCTGAGATTTTCAAATTAGTGATAAGTAAATAATAAGTTATTCATCAAGGGCCTGGTTGCAGAAGTCGACCAGAGGTTTTAGTACTTCGAAATGAGATGTTAGTTTATTGACCAGGTTCCTTGATGTTAATTCTGTATCATTTATAGCAGTTGTAGCGATAAAGCTTTTAAACTTCAGGTATTCGATAGCAGGATTTTCCTGATCATAGCCTTTTGGTGGCCGGCTGAGTATGTTTTCTTTCGACTGGTCAAGTGATTGAAATGCTGACCGGAATTTTTTTGTATGCAGTATTCCTTTAAAATTTTCCAGATTATAATCAATTTCCTGTCGGATTTTTTTTAATTCCTGTGCTTCAGGCATCCATATGCCTCCTGCAACAAAAGAGTTTCCGGGTTCACAATGAAAATAATATCCGGCATAAGCGCTTTTTTTGCCTCCTTTAGAGAGATAAATGGATATGTTAGTTTTGTACGGTGACTTGTTTTTACTAAATCGAACATCCCTGTTAATCCTGAACATGCAGTCTTTGGGTTCAAGGTGGGCGATACTTTGATCGACCACTCCAAACTTTTTTATTACAGCCGAAGAAAGTTGCTCAAAATCTGTTTTAGCATCAAGATACAAAGGACGATTTTTTTCAAACCAGTCTTTATTATTGTTTTTCTTTAATCTTTTTAAAAATTGTATGGTTGATTCTTGTAGCATCAGATTAATTTTGGTAACAATTTAAGTAAAAAGTAATTTTTGTTTCATGATTAAAGTAGGTGAGTATAATACGCTGACAATAGATAGGGAAGTGGATTTTGGTGTTTATCTTGACGACGGTGATAAAGGAATTTTATTGCCTAAGCGGTTTGTTCCTGAGGGTGTTGTGGTTGGAGATAAATTATCGGTATTTATTTACCACGATTCAGATAATAGACTTATTGCTACTACGCAGGTGCCAAAAGGCAAAGTAGGGGATATTGTTAAGCTAAAAGCTGTGACTGTTACTCCACAGGGTGCATTTCTGGATAATGGACTGATGAAAGATATTTTTGTTCCAAAGTCGCAGCAGTTAACACGGATGTCGACCAATGGAGAATATCTCGTGCTTATTTATATTGATGAAAGAACAGGCAGATTAACTGCTACTGAAAAGATAGAAACAGCGTTGAGTAACGATCGTTTAACTGTTAAAGAACTGGATGCCGTTAAACTAACTATTTACCGGAGAACAAATATTGGTTATGAGGTGATAATAAATCATCAGCATAAGGGGTTGTTGCATTTTAATGAGATATACAGAGATATTAATATTGGTGATTCTTTTGATGGATTTATAAAAAAAATTCACGAGGAAAATAAAATTGATGTGGTTCTGGGTCAGAGAGGATATCAAAGAGTGGATGATGAATCAACCAAAATTCTTTCTTTATTAAATGAGCATAACGGGTATTTGCCTTATCATGACAAATCAGATCCTGAAGATATTTACACTTTTTTTGGTATGAGTAAAAAGACTTTTAAAATGACCATCGGTAAGTTGTATAAGGAGCATAAAATATCACTCACAAAAACCGGAATAAAATTACTTGAGGAGTAGAGTTAATTCTTTCGATCAGATATTTTAGGCAGATAAATCTGTAGATTTTTATGGGGATTCTCAGGAATGTGAATTAATTATTTGTGCTGATAATTTTCTAATCAACGGTTGCCAGTTAATAATGCAAAAAAAGAGTATTTATAAAAGATAAAAATATGTAAGTATATATTGTATTGCAGATAAAGTTTTAAGAATAGGGGGTCATTTGAAGGGTTGATTGAGTAAACTCAGCCATTAATTGGCAATTTGAGTTAATTAATTTGAGGATGTATGTATAGTTGTTATTGTTTATTTTATTGGTTTTCTTAGTTGCAAAAGATATACAGGAGTAAGATTTTTTCTGATTTTTTACGGGCGTACAAATTAGCATTAGGAGTTTTGTCGGGGTTGTTTTTAAGCGCTCCATTTAGGTTATTGTTTTATAATTCACTTTTTTGAGCCAACCTAGGTGTGGGGCATGCAAGCCCGGGAACCCTGAAAATAGATTAACTATTAATGGAGTTAAATGGCTGATTAGCAGAATTGCATAAAAATAATTTAATAACAATAGCGCCAACGAATATTTTACCTGTATAGAAATAACGATGTCAAAATAAACACTTATAGAACACTATCTTTTTGATGACCTTGATGAGCTGCTGCCAAATCCCAATTTGCCAAATATTGTTCTTGTTATCATAGTTATGGCTGTTCCTGCTGCTCTTTTTGACAGAGGATGATTTAAAATTGTCTCCGCAAGCGATTTTTCTGCCTTCTGATTTTTTGGTTTTTCTGCTGCTTCATCTGTTGTTTGTGCAGCCCGCTCCATCTTAGCAGTTAATAGTTCATAAGCACTCTCGTTGTCAATGTCTTGAGCATATTTTTTTCTTATTCCTGATAAGTTTACCACATCTACAATTTCTCCTTCGCTTAAAATATCCATACGGGAGACAGGAGGAACCAGCATTGTATGCACAATAGGAGTGGGAATACCTTTTTCGTTTAATAGAGTTATAAAAGCCTCACCTGTACCAAGTTGAGTCATCAGTTCATTAACGTTATAGAAATTCGTTTCAGGATAGTTTTCTGCAGCTTGTTTGATTGTTTTTCTATCAGCAGCTGTAAAGGCTCTTAACGCATGTTGTATTTTAAGACCAAGTTGTGCCAATACTCCGGCCGGAATATCCTGAGGGTTTTGCGTACAGAAGAAAATGCCTACACCTTTTGAGCGTATAAGTTTGATAACAGTTAATATTTGTTGTAAAAGTGCTGTAGTGGCTTCCTGAAAAACCAGATGGGCTTCATCTATAAATATTACCAGTTTGGGTTTGTCCAGATCTCCCTCTTCCGGTAGTGTGCTGTATAGTTCAGCAAGTAAACTAAGCATAAAAGTGGAGAAGAGCTTGGGCCTGCTTTGCATATCGGTCACTCGTAATATGCTTACAATTCCTCTTCCATCATTAGCAATACGCATAAGATCGTCTACGTCAAAACTGGGTTCTCCAAAAAACAAATCTGATCCCTGTTGCTGGAGTTCTATGATTTTTCTTAGAATAGTTCCAGTTGTGGAGGTAGAAATTTTACCATATTCTTTTTCAATCTCCTTTTTTCCTTCGTTACTGATGTACTGAAGCATCTTGATAAAATCCTTAAGATCAAGAAGAGGTAGTGCATGGTCATCGCAGTACTTGAAAATTAATGATACGACTCCTTCTTGGGTATCATTTAGCCCCAATATTTTTGAAAGCAGGACGGGCCCAAATTCGGTAACAGTAGCTCTTACTCTTGTACCGTTTTCATTACTGATGGTGAGCAATTCTACCGGGAATGCGGATGGAATATATTCACCGCCGATAAGGCTGATTCTTTCTGAGAGCTTATCATTGATGGTTCCTTTAGCGGCAATTCCACTTAGGTCTCCTTTAATATCCATTAATAGCACGGGAACGCTGGCATTACTAAGGCCTTCAGCCAGCACCTGCAATGTTTTGGTTTTTCCTGTTCCTGTAGCACCGGCGATAAGTCCATGCCTGTTCATTGTACGAAGGGGAATAAATACATCTGTACCTGTAAGGGGTTTGCGGTCGATCATAGCCGTACCGGCTTTAAAACACTCCCCTTTAAAACTATATCCTTCCCTGATTGTATCAATAAAATCCTGGTTATTGTCTGGCATAAACGCTGATTAATAGATGCAATGTATATATATTAACAAAAAATTACCCGCCTGGATACAAATTGATTAAATTTATTTACCGTATGTTTATAATCAACGAACTAAATTTATAACATGGAAGGCAAAAAAACGAAAATACTCCTGTGTGAAGATGATCAGAATTTGGGCATGGTACTTAAGAATTACTTGGAGTTAAATGACTTTGATATAACGCTTGAAAGGGACGGTCGCTTGGGACTGGCGGCTTTTCAGAGGGAAAAATTTGATCTGTGTCTGTTGGATATTATGATGCCTCATATGGATGGTTTTGCTTTAGCGGAAGAGATACGTGACGTTGACCCTGATATACCTCTGTTTTTTCTGAGTGCAAAAACAATGAAGGATGATATTGTTCAAGGGTATAAGCTTGGTGCTGATGATTATATTACCAAACCGTTTGACAGTGAAGTGCTGCTATTAAAAATAAAAGCAATACTTAAAAGAAATGAAGAAGGTAATAGAGAACAGGAAAATAAAGAATTTGACCTGGCGTCATATCATTTTAATCCAAAGCTTAGGGAGTTGAGTCATAATGGAAAAATGCAAACGCTTTCTCCAAAAGAAAATGAACTACTCAAATTATTAGCTGAACATCTCAATGATTTACTGCCAAGAGAACAGGCCCTTAAAAAGATTTGGGGTAGTGATACCTATTTTAACGGCAGAAGTATGGATGTGTACATCGCCAAGTTGCGCAAATACTTAAAAGAAGATCCTTCCATAGAGATTGTGAATATTCATGGAAACGGATTCAGACTGGTAGTTCCTGCTAATTAAAATAACATATTTCCTCCCGGTTGCTGCTGGGAGGATTTTCCTAAATGCAGGTAGGCCTTTTCTGTAGCTTCCCTCCCTCGTGGGGTACGCTTCAAAAATCCTTCCTGTATTAAAAAGGGTTCATACACTTCTTCGATTGTTCCGCTTTCCTCACCAACAGCTGTAGCAATAGTATTGATTCCAACAGGCCCACCCTTGAATTTTTCAATAATTGTCAGAAGTATTTTATTATCCATTTCATCAAGTCCATGCTCGTCAACATTTAATGCTCTTAGAGCATGTTGTGTAATACCATGATCAATAATGCCATTATGAAGCACCTGTGCAAAGTCGCGTACTCTTCTGAGTAACCCGTTTGCTATACGTGGTGTTCCCCTGCTTCTCCTCGCTATTTCCATTGCTGCATCAGAAGTTATTTTCACTGATAGTATATTTGCTGCACGTTGTATAATATGATATAAGGTATCAGCAGTATAATATTCCAGTCTCGATTTTATCGCAAAACGGGACAATAGCGGAGCTGATAATAATCCACTCCTGGTAGTAGCCCCTATAAGTGTAAAAGGGTGCAGGTTTAATTGAATGCTTCTCGCACTGGGACCACTATCGATCATTATGTCTATACGATAATCTTCCATTGCGGCATATAAATATTCTTCTACCACTGTACTTAAACGATGTATCTCATCAATGAATAAAACATCGTGCTGCTCGAGGCTTGTTAATAAGCCAGCCAGGTCGCCTGGCTTTTCAATCACCGGTCCGGAAGTTTCTTTAATATTTACTCCCATTTCATTTGCTACAATTCTGCTTAGGGTAGTTTTTCCAAGTCCCGGCGGTCCGTGAAATAACACATGATCGAGCGCTTCATTGCGCATTTTCGCAGCTTTAATAAATACCTTAATATTTTCTATAATCTGATCCTGCCCCGAGAAGTCAACAATTGTTGCAGGCCGGATATTGTTTTCAAATTCCTTGTCAGAGGCGCTTAGCATGCGGCCATCAGTATTAAGGTTAGCATTCGACATGTTGTAAAAATAAGATTAAAATGCTGATGCTTTTATTTTGAGTTGACCATCCTTTGTGAGAATAATTTGTTCTTCTTGTTGTAATAGCCGGAGGATATCAATGATTTGTTCTTTAGAAACAAATGAAAAATCAGCAATTATTTCATCCGGGAGTGCCGGTGCGCTTTTAATCCGATGAATAATTTGGTGATGGATTTTTTCGAAATCTTTTTCATTAACAGGGTTTCTTTTTTCACTCAGGCAAACATCACATATTCCACAGCTGGTAATTTCCTGATCATCAAAATATTTTCCAATAGTAACACTTCTACAGGTTTCCCTACTAATGGCATATTTGATGATTTGCTCCATTCTTTCTGCAAATTTTTTTTTTCTTTTTTCGTATTCTGTAAGATTGATTTGTAAATCAACAGTCTGAACCCGATTGCGTGATAAAAATATCCGGGGTTTATCAGGTTGCTGTTGATAGCTAATTGCTGCATAATTATTCATCAACTGCAGTTTTTCTTTTAACTCTTCGATACTGATACGTAAACTATTTGCAATATTTGATTCATAAATATTTACAGCCTGGTCCATAATGCCTTCATAATTTCTAAGAAGAAATTTTATGATGATATCCAGTTGAGGTTGTTCCTTTTCAATTTCTGCAAGTAAGGACCTGTGTGCAATAACCTGAACCTTAGCTGGATTAAATACCTGGTCATTAAAATAAAGTATATCTTCCTGTTCAAGTGTTTTAAATATAGAAAAAACAACAAATGGATCGAGCTGAAATTGTCTGATGAATGTAGCAGTATCTATATTATAACTATTGCCTTCCCCACTTTCGGAAGGAATTTGCAGATGGTTCATCAGGTCGCCGTATATTTTGCGGATGGTTAACATATCCGGAAACCTGGTGGTTAAATTCTGCTTCAGGGTATCCAGTTCTTCATTGTTATACAATAAAACAGCATAAGATTTCAGACCATCCCTGCCTGCTCTTCCTGCCTCCTGATAATAATTTTCAAGACAATCCGGAACATCTATATGAATCACAATGCGTACATCCGGTTTGTCAATACCCATTCCAAATGCGTTGGTACAGACGATCACATTAGTTTGATTTTTTAACCATGCTTCCTGCTTCAGATTTCTCTGTTCTGCATTGAGCCCTGCATGATAAAAATCAGCACTAATATTATGCATTTGCAATAGGTCGCTGATTTCATTTGTGCGTTTTCTGCTTTTACAATATACTATAGCAGAGCCCTTTACTTTTTTCAGAATATCAATAGCCTTATTGATTTTTGACGGAACATTGAATACGCTGTAAGAAAGATTAGGTCTGGCGAACGATTGACGAAATATTTTTTTTTCTTTTAACTCAAGCTTTTCACAAATATCATTTTGTACTTCTGAAGTGGCTGATGCAGTTAGCGCCAACATAGGAACGCCTGGTAATTCTTCGCGCAGCTTAGCTATTTTCAGATAAGAAGGTCTGAAATCGTATCCCCATTGAGAAATACAATGAGCTTCGTCAACAGCAATCAGACTAATATCAAGTGAGGGTAGCCATTCGTTAAATAATCTTGTTTCTAATCTTTCGGGCGATACATAAAGAAATTTACAATTGCTGTTTGATGCCAGTGACAAAGTGTTTAAAACATCTTTACGATGCATACCCGAATAAATAGCAAAGGCAGTAATGTTTTTTTTTCGCAGGTTTTCTACCTGGTCTTTCATAAGGGCTATTAGTGGACTGATAACAAGACATAATCCCTCTTTAGTAAGCGCCGGAATTTGAAAGCACAATGACTTTCCTCCTCCCGTTGGTAGAAGTGCTAGTGCATCCTTACCCTCTAAAATATGAGAAATTATTTTTTCCTGCGAGGGGCGAAAAGATGGGTATCCCCAGTACTCTTTTAATATAGAATGAATACTATTCAAGCGTTGTAAAAATTATGTAACTTTTTTAATATAAAGTTTCACAGAATTAAGTCCCAATACTACATCACTTAATCCCATAACCAATGCGCCAAATGCTGGAGTCAATAAGCCGAATGCTGCTACTGGAATAGCAATAATATTGTAAATGAAAGCCCAAAACAGATTTTGTTTAATGGTAATAAAAGTGTGTTTTCCTAATCCAAGAGAAAGGGGAACTTGTTGAATACCATTTTTCATTAAAACGACATCGGCGGTTTGCATAGCAATTTGAGAAGCTTCGCCTAGTGAAATACCTACTGTGGCTTTTGCCAGTGCTGGCGCATCATTGATGCCGTCACCTATCATTGCGGTGGGCGTTTGTGAAGCTAGAGTTGATATTTTTTCTAGTTTTTGTTCAGGAGTCTGTTCGGCAATGATTTCATCGATTTGCAATTTTTCAGCTACCTGCCTGCAGGTTTCATATCTATCACCGCTAAGGAGAATTGTTTTTATATTTTTTGTTTTAAGATATAGAATAACATCTTTTGCTTCAGCGCGAATTTGATCTTCCATGTCAATCCACCCAATAAGCTGGTTATTCTTCAGCAGATAAATATTATGATTGTCTTCTTTGGTATACGATTCTGCTATTTTATAAGATCCTGCCTGATAAACATCGCCCTCTCTGGTAGTGCCGGTCATTCCAAGTCCCTTTATTTCTTTTGATTGTGCCCAGCGAATTTCATTTTTGGTTTTCCATTCTTCGACGATTGATTTTGCAAGAGGGTGATTTGAATATTTCTCAAGTGAGTACACTATTCTTTTAAATTCTTCATGATCAATCAAACTATGGAAATCAGTTATAACAAATTTTCCCGAAGTGAGCGTGCCTGTTTTATCAAATACTACTTGTTTAATATTAGTAAACAGCTCAAGACTTTTCGCATTTCTGAAAAGTATTCCATTTTTTGCGGCTCGTCCTAATCCAACAGCTATGGCAGCTGGTGTTGCTAGCCCCATTGCGCAGGGGCAGGCAATCACTAAAACTGCAATAGCACGCATAAGAGAAGGTGTGAATTCTTTTAGAAAAAGAAAGTTTGTTAAAAAAGTAATGGCGGCAATGATCAGCACAGCAGGAATAAAAACTGCACTTATTTTATCTGCCAATTGTTGCATCGGGGGTTTTTCTCCCTGAGCCTGTTTGACAAGATCTACAATATTTGCTAGAACAGAATGTTTGGCTTCTGCAGTAACCTGTGCTTTGATCAACCCATCGGTAATCATACTTCCCCCTATCAAAATGTCTTTTGACTTTTTTTCAACAGGCAAACTTTCTCCAGTAATAATGGATTCATCAACACTTGCATTGCCTGATAATATTTTGCAGTCAGCCGGCACCTGCTCTCCGGATTTTATCAAAATGAGATCCCCATTTCGTAACTGGTCATTGTCGATGGGCATAATGAGTTCCTTGTGATCCTCGTCAAAGGCAATCATATTGGCTACAACTTTTTGTGATTTAGCCAGCTTATTTAATTCAGATTGAGTAGTGCTCACTGTTTTGTCCTCGAAATAATTACCCAGAAAAACTAATGTAATAATAGCAGCAGCAGTTTCATAAAACAGATAATCATGCCCCATATGTAGAAATGTACCTGCCAAACTGTAAATAAAAGCTGCAGTTGAGCCAATAGTAATCAACACATTCATATTAGGGATTCCGTTCCGCAGACTTTTGATAGCGCTTCTGCCAAAAAAATCCATACCGACTATATAAACAGGTAGGCACAGTACTAATTGTACCCACGGATTCATAATAAATGCAGGAATGGTTACCCATCTCTCAAACATATGTAACATCAGAGGGAGTGTAAAAACAGCACAGAATAAAAATCTTTGAAGATTGTTTTTGAAAACTCGTTTTTGAGGTGGACTGATTTGCTGATGCCCGGAATGCACCTGATAACCCAGATCCTCAATACCTTTTATTAATTGATCCTGATCTTCTTTCCCATCTTTATCAAATAGTACATCTCCGCTAATAGGATTTACCTTTACATTCTTTTTACCTTTCTTCTCAAGAAACTTAGTTACACTAAGGGCACAGTTGGAACAAGTCATCCCCTCAACCTTCCAATTTATTTTTTCCATGATGTAAAATTAAAAAGAAGGTTTTTTGAAACTGTGTTTATTATTTATACGTTGTTGCAATTGGTATTAAATGTCCGCTTAATCTGCTGTCAAACATGATTAATGGGTCGTTTATTAAATTATCTTTGTGTTATGCAACTGATTTATCAGGTACATGAAATACAAAAAACGGCTACAGAGATTTGGAATGAACTGAATGATAGGCGAGTTTTTGCGTTTCATGGTGGGATGGGTGCCGGAAAAACTACGTTAATTCAAGCTATTTGCCGTGAAATAGGAGTGGAAGGGACAATGAGTAGTCCTACTTTTTCAATAATTAACGAATACCATTCTCCCCAAGGCCCTGTTTACCATATAGATTTGTACCGCTGTACCACAGAAGAAGAGGTTCTTAGAGCTGGTGTTGAAGATTGTTTATATTCTAATAATTTATGTTTTGTTGAATGGCCATCTATAGCCACCACCGTATTTCCACCTGATACTGTGGAAATTACTATAGAGGAAATAAATAACAATACCCGGAAGATCAATGTAAATCGTAAATTGTAAGTCCAAACTATTCGCTGATCAATGTCGCATCAAAAACCTATTATTAGCACATCTTTTAGCTACGAAACACTCGAAGAAACGCTCGATATCAAACCGAAAGGAGCACGCTTACATATAGGGATTCCTCGGGAAACTGCATTTCAGGAAAATCGTATAGCGCTGACACCCGATGCCGTAGGCGTACTTGTCAGTAACGGACATAATGTAGTATTGGAGCATAATGCCGGTGAAGCAGCACATTTTAAGGATAAGGATTACAGTGAAGCAGGTGCGCGAATTGTTTATGATAAGTCGGAAGTATTTAAAGCACCTATTCTTATAAAGTCAGCGCCTGTTATAGACGAAGATTTACCTTTTCTGCAAATGAATCAGCAGATATTTTCTCCTATTCATATGTCGGTAATGAAAGCGACACTATTAGAGAAAATGATGGAAAAAAGGATTACCGGTATATCTTTCGAAGCGTTAAAGGATGACAGTGGTACTTATCCGATAGTAAGAAGCATGAGCGAAATCGCCGGTAGTGCTGTTATGCTTATTGCCGGGCAGTATTTGGGTTCTGCTAATCACGGAAAAGGTGTTTTGCTGGGTGGTATTTCAGGAATTCCTCCTACTAAAGTAATTATTATTGGAGCAGGTATAGTAGGTGAATATGCTGCACGTGCTGCATTGGCATTGGGTGCTTCTGTAAAAGTTTTTGATAATAGCGTTTATCGATTAAAAAGATTACAGAATAATGTAGGTCATCGTTTGTGGACTTCTGTTATTGAACCTCGCATATTGGCAAAACAACTTAAAACCTGTGAAGTGGCTGTGGGCGCACTTGGTACTCAGAGTGGGCGTACTCCGGTGGTGGCTACTGAAGAAATGGTGAGCAATATGCGTCCGGGTAGTGTAATCATTGATGTAAGTGTTGATAGGGGAGGATGCTTTGAAACGGCTGAAATTACTTCGCATGAACATCCCATATTTATGAAATATGGAGTTATTCATTATTGTGTTCCTAATATTCCATCAGGTTTTGCACGTACTGCTTCGCAGGCTATTAGTAGTGTGTTAATGCCTTTGCTGCTTGAAGCTGGCGATAATGGAGGATTTGAAAATCTTATCTGGCATAAAGTTCATCTTAGGTCGGGTGTATACCTGTTTAAAGGTGCATTAACTAACTTTCATCTTAGTCAGCGATTTGATTTAAAATATACAGATCTGAATTTATTAATTGCCAGTCATCGATAACGTTAACTTGTTTTGTAGTCGAGGATATTGATGAGTTCTTTACATGAATTATATTCTTGTGGATCATTAGAGCTGATGATTACCATTCTTGAAGAACAATATTCTTTTATCAGTTGATGATATAAATTTATTCCATCAGCATCGAGGTTCGTGCAGGGTTCATCCAGTAAAACACATTTCACATTAGAAAATATAGCCTGCGCCAATTTTATTCTTTGTTTCATTCCAGACGAAAAATACCGTATTTGTTTATTGGCAGATTTTTCTAGACCAATAATACTAATGATACGTGTGATGCTCAACGCATGTATCAATGGTTTAAACTGATGATGGAATGATAAAAATTCAACAGGACTCATCTCTTCTATTAGTTCCTGATAAGGGGCAGCTATAGATAAGTACCGAAAGACATTGTCATTATCTATCACTTTTCCATTATGATGATAAGTAATATTTCCTTCACTATTCATCACTGACCCTGCAACAACCTGGAGCAGGGTTGATTTTCCCGAACCATTCGGACCTACAATAGCATAATGTGTACCTGCTTCAAATACTCTGGAGAAATTTCTGAAAATCCAGTCACGATTATATCTTTTACCACAATCAGAAAGTAAAATCTGCATCAGTTGCAGTTTTTAGGGGACGTTTGATAATCCCTGTTTTTGAATGTGCTATAAATGATAATATTTGTTCCTTAACAGCACTTTCCCCAAAACTTTTCTCAATCATCTGTATAGCCGCTGATGTAGTATGTTTCTCGACGAAGAGTGTATGGTAAATATTGCTGATTTCAGTGATGGTTTCTTTAGTAAACCCTCTACGTTGAAGACCAACGATATTAATACCCATATAACTTAGAGGTTCACGGGCAGCTTTAATAAAAGGCGGAACGTCTTTACGAATAACTGTATGTCCCGCAATATAAGTATGTTCACCTATATGGGTAAACTGATGGGCTCCGGCCATACCACTTAATATTGCGAAATTATCAACAGTTACATGTCCGGCAAGCTGAACAGCATTGCCTAATATAACGTTATCTCCTAAAAGGCAGTCGTGTGCTACGTGCGAATAGGCCATTAATAAACAGTTGCTTCCAATCACTGTTTTCCAGCGATCTTTTGTGCCTCTGTTAATAGTTACACTTTCCCGAATAGTCGTATAATCACCTACTTCCACGGTAGATTCTTCTCCAACGTATTTAAGATCCTGCGGAATAGCTCCAATCACTGCTCCGGGAAATATTTTACAATGCTTCCCGATGGTAGTGTATTCGCCTATCACAGCGTGCGACATTACATGAGTATTGTCACCAATGGTAACTTTATCATGGATAACGGCAAATGGTTCTATAACAACATCATTCCCGATTTTTGCATTAGGATGAATATATGCAAGCGGACTAATCATACTCAGTCTTTAGGTCTTTTTACAATTTGTGCTACGAGGTCGGCTTCTGTTACCAGCTTGTCTCCTATAAATATAGTTCCTTTCATTTCACATATGCCCCTTCTTATTGGATTAGTCAGCTCCATTTTCAGAACCAGTGTATCTCCGGGTACAACTTTATGTTTGAACTTGACATTATCTATTTTAAGGAAATACGTATCGTACTTGTCTTCAGTGTCACGTGGTATTGCAAGAAACCCACCTGCCTGAGCAAGTGCTTCTACCTGTAATACTCCCGGCATTACACAGTTTCCGGGAAAATGACCCTGAAAAAAAGGCTCATTATACGTTACATTTTTGATAGCTACAACCTTCTTATCTGTTAATTCTATTACTTTATCTACTAACAAAAACGGAAATCTATGAGGCAGTACGTTTTCGATCTGGTGAATATCCAGTACCGGAGGTTTACTTGCATCGTATTTAGGGATATCCTGTTTATGTTTATATTTTTTAATATGCTCCTTGATTTTTTTCGCAAAACGTACATTAGAAGCATGCCCCGGACGGTTAGCAATGATATGGGCTTTAAAGGGAAAACCTACAAGTGCCAGATCTCCCACTACATCCAGTAATTTATGGCGAGCAGGTTCATTAGGGAATCTGAGTTTTAAATTATTCAGAATTCCTTCCTCGCTCACTTTTACATCGTGTTTATTAAACACTTTGGATATTCGTTTAACCTGATCGGCTGTAACAGGCTTATCGACCACCACAATAGCATTGTTAATATCTCCACCTTTAATCAGGTTATTGGCCAGCAACCATTCTAATTCGTGAAAAAATGAAAATGTGCGGCAAGAAGCTATTTCTTCGTTAAAATCCGTAATGTTTTTTAATGCTGCATGCTGCGTGCCCAATACCGGTGAGTTAAAGTCTATTAAGGTATTGATTCTATACTCATTATAAGGCAACGCTACCATTTCAACTTTTTTCTCTTCATCAACAAACGTGATATTATGCTGAATGGTATAATAGATTTTTTTTGCGTCCTGTTGTACAGTACCTGCTTTCTCCAGAGCTTCAACAAAAGGTTGGGCACTTCCGTCAAGAATAGGTACTTCTTCCCCGTCAATTTCTATTAATACATTGTCTACCTGCATTCCTACAAGAGAAGCCAGCAGATGTTCAATAGTACTCACTCTTGCGCCATTGGCTTCGAGAGTAGTACTTCTGTTAGTCTCGATAACATTATCTACATCTGCCTTAATAATAGGCTTATTAGGCAGATCAACTCTTTGAAATACAATTCCGGTGTAAGGGTCAGAAGCTTTAAGTCTGATGGTGACAGCCTGCCCGGTATGAATACCGGCTCCGGAAATAGTGATCTCGGATTTTATAGTGTGCTGAAAATAATCCTGCTCCATATAGGCACGAAAATAGTAATCTTTTCAGGATAAACTGCTGATTATTATGATACTGCTTTCTCCATTAATAATTGTTTCACCAGATTTTCAAGTTCGGTGATTCTTTTTTCCAGTTCGGGCAGATTGCGACTTAAGGCCTGGCTGCGTAATGCGCTTGTGTAATCGAAAGCAGGAGAACCTGTTACAGCTATATTGGGAGTTTTAATGGATTTGCTCACTCCACTCTGTGCATTAATTTTAGTGTTATCTGCAATTTGCAGATGCCCTACTATACCTGCCTGACCGCCTATCATTACATTTTTGCCGATTTTAGTGCTGCCACTAACACCTGCCTGGGCGGCGATGACTGTATTGTTTCCTACTTCCACATTATGCGCTACCTGAATAAGGTTATCCAGCTTGGCTCCCGATTTAATAAGAGTAGAACCCATCGTTGCCCTGTCGATAGTACAGTTAGCCCCTACTTCTACATTATCTTCCAGCACTACATTGCCAATCTGCGGAACTTTTTTGAAGCTGCCGTCTGCCTGGGGTGCAAATCCAAAACCATCACTGCCGATAACCGTGCCTCCGTGAATATTTACGTTTTGACCAACAATACAATCGTGATAAATTCTTACACCTGGATGTATTACTGAATGATCACCCACCTGAACATTATTACCGAGGTAAACACCGGGATAAATCTTCACATTGAAACCTATCTTAACATTTTCACCTATATAAGCAAATGCACCTACAAAAGCCTGTTCTCCGATAATAGCGGTTTTGGAAATATAAGAGGGTTCCTGTATCCCTGTCATCTGCTGGGATATCATCGATTGATAAGTAGATAATAATACTGCGAATGCAGAATATGGATCTTTGACTCTTAAAAGAGTGGATTGCACAGCTTCCCGAAGCTCTTGAGATTCATTAATAATAATAATAGACGCTCCGGTAGTGTATAAATAATCTTCGTACTTGGGATTAGCAAGAAAGGCTAACTGCCCTTCTCCGGCTTCCTCTATTTTACCAAAAGAACCTACAGACGCATCAGGGTTGCCTTCTATCCTTGCGTTAATGATCGAGGCTATTTGCGCTGCAGTAAATTGCATAGATTATGAATTAAAAAAACAAATATAGAATTTTTTCACAGGCACTGAGAGTGTTTGATGAATTAAGGCGTTATCAACTTGTGAAATATCTTTAACATTTCCATCCCGGAAAAGGATGTTTATCTTTTCTTCAGTGGGATTATACGTGGTGTTTTCCGCTACATCCGTGAAGATAAAATAATCCGATTCTTCAACGGTCAATCCAAGTGTATTACAAATAATATTTCTGTTTTCTTCTATAAATTCTTTTTGAAAAGGTTCGGTACTTAGTTTAACTTTTAGCAGACTTCTGTCGATAAGTAATCGGGAAAGTGTTGACAATACTTTGTCAGAATGATGCATCCAGTTTTTAATGGTGGTCATAACGTCAAAGTCATCCAGACGGCAAAAGAATTCAAATTGCTGGCGGTTGGTCATATCCTTTGGTTCATTGCCTAAAAAGAAATCAAACTCAGGCGTGGCGGAAGAAAGAATAAACCCGTTATTAATGAGCTGTTTTGCTCTTTTAATAATCTTTACCAACATCATTTCAGCAGATATTACAGTCTTGTGCAGATAAACCTGCCAGTACATCAATCGGCGAGAAACAAGAAATTTTTCTATAGAATAGATTCCTTTCTCCTCGACCACCAATTCACCATTATGGACTGTCAGCATTTTGATAATTCTGTCATACCCAATTACTCCTTCAGATACACCTGTAAAAAAACTATCTCTTGTCAGATAGTCGAGTCGGTCAACATCCAATTGACCTGATACAAGCTGATGGAGGAATGGTTTTTGATACTTATTCGTAAAAATAGCAATAGCAGTATCCAGTTTTCCTTTGAATTGTTCATTGAGTGCATACATCATTTGAAGAGAAATATCTTCATGGTGAATGCCGGGAATAAGTATTTTTTCTAATGCATGTGAGAAGGGGCCATGTCCTGCATCATGTAATAAAATAGCCACTTTTGCACCCAGCTCCTCATCAGCAGTGATATCTATTCCTTTACTCTTTAATTCACTAATAGCATTGCACATAAGGTGATAGGCTCCTAATGAATGATGTAAGCGAGTATGTATCGCTCCCGGATATACTAAGTGGGCAAAAGCCATTTGGTTGATCCGGCGTAATCTTTGATAATAGGGATGAGCTATGATCTGAAGAATCAAGGGATGGTTAATGGTAATAAACCCATGAACAGGGTCGTTAATAATCTTTCGTTTGATATTGTGCATTAGTTAACAATATAATCTATTAAATCTGTTAAATTCATGTATGGCTTTAGGTAAAATATTATGGGTAGACGATGAAATTGAAAGTCTTCAGTCTCAAATACTTTTTTTGCAAAACAAAGGTTATGAAGTTAGTGATTTGACTAATGGTTTTGATGCTATTGATTTCATAAAAGAAAATCCGGTTGACGTAGTGTTGCTTGACGAAACTATGCCTGGTATTACGGGTCTGGAAACATTATCCAAAATTAAGGAGGTTAATTCACAGATTCCGGTTGTATTAATTACAAAAAATGAAACAGAAAATCTGATGGATGATGCTATAGGCAGTCAGATCACCGACTATCTCATTAAGCCGGTCAATCCTAATCAGGTTTTGTTGAGTTTAAAAAAGATAATAGACAATAAAAGGTTAGTTGCGGAAAAGACTACCACTGCTTACCAGCAGCAATTCCGTAACTTATTTATGGCACTTAACAGTAATCCGGATTATAATGAGTGGATGGATATCTATAAGAAGCTGGTGTATTGGGAATTGGAAATGGAAAAAAGCGATAGTCCTGAAATGCTGGAGGTGCTGATTACGCAAAAAAATGAGGCGAATACCGAATTCTTTAAGTTCATATCGAAGAATTACACAAAATGGGTGGATCCTAAAATTCCTGACGGACCAATTATGTCGCACACACTGATTAAATATAAAGTATTACCTCATCTTGAAAAAGGTGTACCTACCTTTTTTATTTTGCTGGATAATTTGCGGTTTGATCAGTGGAAAGCTATTCAACCCATTTTTGCAGAAAGTTTCAGGATACATGAAGAAGAAACTTTTTACAGCATATTGCCTACAGCAACACAATATTCCAGAAATGCTTTATTCGCCGGCATGATGCCTCTGGAGATAGATAAAAATTTTCGTCAACAATGGAAAAATGATGATGAAGAAGGTGGAAAAAATTTGCATGAAGAAGAATTTATCAGGGCACAGCTCAAAAGGTTAACGAAGAATGATATTAAGTTCAATTATACTAAAGTTGTGAATTATCAGGCTGGTCAGGAGCTTGTTAATAATATTCATAATCTGCTGACGAACGACCTGAATGTTATAGTATATAATTTTGTGGATATGCTTAGCCATGCCCGTACTGAGATGGAAGTGCTTAAGGAGTTGGCAAGTGATGAGATAAGTTACAGATCAGTGACCAGGAGCTGGTTTGAGCATTCCCCCCTACATCAGGCACTTAAAAAGATAGCGGATAAAAAAATCAATATTATACTAGCTACCGATCACGGAAGTGTAAGGGTTAAATCGCCTACTAAAGTAATCGGCGACAAACAAACTACTACTAATCTGAGGTATAAACACGGTCGTAATCTTAATTATGAACAGCGTGATGTACTTGCATTTCGGGACCCTTTAGAGGCTGGTTTACCTGTCCCGACTGTCAATTCTTCCTATATCTTTGCTAAAGAGGATGTTTACCTATGTTATCCTAATAACTATAATTATTACGCTAATTATTATAAAAACACTTTTCAGCACGGAGGAGTAAGTATGGAAGAGATGATTATTCCTGTAATACGAATGAGCTCTAAATGAGCTGATATCGGTGAATAAGCACAGCATAACTATAATGGGCTAATAACGTATCTTTGCCGGGATGAAATACACGCAAAACACGCTAGATAAACTGGAAGAACTTCTTTCAGAACTTGGCTACGTTGTTCGTTATGAACGTGGTACTTTCCAGAGCGGTTATTGTATACTCGAGCAGAAAAAAGTGGTGGTGTTAAACAAATTTCTTCAGTTGGAAGGAAGAATCAACACGCTAATGGATATTATTACAAAGCTGGTGCAGGATCCTGAATTGCTGAGTGATGGGTCCCGTAAAATATTAAAACAAATACAGGAAAGAGCCTGATGGCGAAAGCTTCATTAACCATCGAATTTTTAGGAACAGGCACCAGTGGTGGTGTTCCTATGATTGGATGTGGTTGCAGCGTTTGTACTTCCCCGAATAAAAAAGATAAAAGATTAAGATCAAGTATACTTGTTAAGTCTGATACAACAACTTTGGTGATTGATTCCGGTCCCGATTTCCGCTACCAAATGTTACGGGCAAATGTTAAACATTTAGATGCCATTATTTTTACTCACCCACATAAAGATCATGTCGCAGGTCTGGATGATGTGCGAGCTTTTAATTTCTTTAGCGGTAAGCCCATGGATGTTTATGCAAATGAAATGACACAGGCTGTTTTGCTCAGGGAATTTCCTTATGCTTTTGCCGACTCTAAATATCCGGGTGTTCCGGAAATTAAATTACATACAATTGATAGGGAACCGTTTGTAGTGGGTGATATAGAAGTAGTGCCTGTTCTGGTATGGCATTTAAAAATGCCTGTTTTGGGCTTCAGGTTTGGTGACTTTACATACATCACTGACGCAAATAAAATAGATCCGGATCAGAAAGAAAAAATAAAAGGTTCGAAATTTCTCACACTTAATACGCTTCGCCGGCAAAAACATATTTCTCATTTTACACTCGAAGAAGGCATTGCACTTGCGGACGAACTTCAGGCTGAACAAGTTTATTTTACACATATCAGCCACCAAATGGGTTTACATGCTGAAATAGAAGCAGAACTTGCTCCAGGAAGAAATTTAGCTTATGATAAATTGATTTTTTCTACCTGATATACCGTTTTAACACTGCTCGGCATACTGTGTTAGCCAGCTATTTTGCATTCAAATCTTACAATATGCAAAACAGTGAATATCTGACTTTTACCAAAAAAGAGCGAAGGGGTATAATAATACTTGTTTCATTAATTCTTATGGCGGCAATTTTGCCTAAATTTCTATCAAATAAAGATGAACATCTTCAGTTAAGTAATGAATCGCCTGTGCAGATAGGTCATGTGTTAAAAGAAGAAGTGGTGTCGGATGGTAACAAAAATGCTAGTATTCAGGAGAAAAAATCTTCTGTACAACTAAATAATGTTTCCTATGGAACAATGGCAAAGAAAAGTGAAAGGGAAATAAAATACAGAAATGTTGCTCGTGACTATAGTACAAAACGTCTTCCTCTAAAACCTATTGATATTAATAGGGCTGATACTCTTGCATTTCAGCAACTTCCCGGTATAGGCAGTAAACTGGCTAATAGAATTGTTCTCTATAGGAAAAAACTGGGGGGATTCACGTCGGTTGAACAGGTGGGGCAGGTATATGGATTGAAAGATTCTGTCTACAAGCGTATAAAACCAAGTCTCATAGTGGTTGACAATAGATAGGTGTTATTGATTAACGATTAGCCGGCAGATTGTTAAATCAATAAAATAGGTTATAGGGAAGCTTGATTGTCTGTCAAATAATCTATTATTTTGCAGTCTTATGAATTTTGAAGTATCTGAGCTTACCTCACAGGTAGCACAATCTGCAAGAGATTTTGCGTTGCAGCATATTAAACCTTATGTAATGGAATGGGACGAATCCCAGGAGTTTCCTGTTAAGGTATTTAAGGAAATGGGTAAACAAGGGTTTATGGGTGTTATAGTGCCTGAGGAGTATGGAGGAGCTGGTCTAACTTACTTTGAATATATTTCTATTATACAGGAGATAGCTAAAGTGTGTGGTTCTGTGGGGTTGAGCCTGGCAGCTCATAATTCTTTGTGCACTGCTCATATTCTTAACTTTGGAAATGAAGAGCAGAAGCGAAAATATCTTCCCAAACTGGCTTCAGCTGAATTCATCGGTGCCTGGGGATTGACTGAGCCTAATACAGGCAGTGATGCAGGCAATATGAAATGCGTTGCTAAAAAGGATGGCGATCACTGGATTATTAACGGAACAAAAAACTGGATTACGCACGGAATTAGTGGTGATGTGGCTGTTGTAATGACCCGTACGGGAGATCCGCGCTCAAAGAATAATTCAACAGCCTTTATTGTTGAAAGAGGTACACAAGGGTTTAGTGGGGGCAAAAAAGAAAATAAACTGGGAATGAGGGCGAGCGAAACAGCCGAAATGATATTTGATAATTGTCGTATTCCTGATAGTAATCGTTTAGGAGAAGTTGGAGATGGTTTTAAACAGGCCATGAAAATACTGGATGGGGGAAGGATTTCAATAGCTGCCTTGTCATTGGGAATTGCTAAAGGAGCTTATGATGCGGCTGTGCAGTATTCAAAGGAAAGAGAGCAGTTTGATAAACCTATTTCTAGTTTTCAGGGTATTGCTTTTAAACTTGCTGATATGGCTACTGAAATAGCAGCGGCAGAGCTACTTACTTTACAGGCTGCAGATTTAAAGGAAAGAGGAGCTTCGGTTACCAAAGAGTCTGCTATGGCTAAATATTATGCCAGCGAAGTGGCTGTTAAAGTATCTAACGAAGCCGTTCAGGTTTTCGGTGGATATGGTTATACAAAAGACTTTCCTGTCGAAAAATATTATCGTGATAGTAAACTCTGTACAATAGGAGAGGGCACTTCTGAAATTCAAAAACTGGTCATTTCAAGAGAATTGTTGAAGTAACAACGGGATAAATACTTGCCAATTTTGAGATAACGATACCTAGCTATTGGTATTCCTCAGTAATTTATGTTGGAACAGGCAATAGGTCTCTTAAAGAGACCTCCTCATGCTGGTTTATCAAAATTGATCACCCAGTAGCGCATACTTATAGTTGGTTTAAGAATAATATTGTACCAATAAATCGAATTGTGTAAAGATTAAGAACAGGGCAGTTATTCATAACCTGAAAATCCTGAAATCCTCACTTTAGAAATGTCCAGCATTTAGTAGAGAATTAAAAAATCGAAATGTTATTGTAAAAATATCTGGTATTTTAATAGACCCAATATTATAAAATAGCATAGGAAAATACTGTATCAGGAAAGAAGGTCATAAGATTTAGCTAAAACCATATCTACTGTACTGATATGCAAATGGATGGTTGTTATGTATAAGATCCTTAACCCAACGGATCATTTTCTTCATTACCATACTTCTCAAATAGATTGTCGATAGCGCCACTGAACATAGGAAATTTTTCTTTCGTGTAGTTTTTGATGACTTCGATCGCTTTGATAGCCTGCTCGTCAGTAATACCTGCTGTATGTTTTATCTTTTCAATAAGCTCAGTCATAAAAATATTATTTAATAAACTGCGTATAAGATATTAATTGATCAGGAATATTTAAAGAAAATAAAGCCTTATCCTTTTTTGGACACCGCTAATGTAGACATTTCAAGGTTCATTCATTTAAATTATATGATTATATATTCTGCTGTTATCATAGACAAGTTGCTCCTGATCAATCGTATATTTAAAATGAGCAGATGCCGAGAGGATTTTGCGTTCCATTACAGGCCTGTTTGCTTTTGGCGATTTATGCGGCACATGGTATTTATACTTGTATTGTCAATCATCACATAATAATCGTATTTCTTCATGTGGTCAGATGTCTTTCTTTATATGGTTTGTAAAGAAATCACTCATCGCAGACTCTAAAACTTACTACAGATACAATGATTTTTTATAATAGATTCTATGCCTTGTAGCAGATACTGTTTGCTTAATCTGACCCTATCAATCGCACAAATTTCGAGGAAGTGTACAGGTGCTCTATATTGATTATGTAAGAGTATGGCGCAGCCGCTACTTAAAAGTGGTTACGGTGTACAGGCACTCTATTTGATTATGTTAGGGGCTCAACAATTTAAAACAACTATGAGGAAGTAGAAAAAGTGTTTTGGAAGGCTTGAGAATAGCGTAAACGAAAAAATTCTCTATCAGCTTACCCGAATCAAAAGAGGCTGTATCGAAAATATGGCTCAGGTTAAATAATTGGGGGGCATTTTGTTTATGCATAGATTTTGGATAGCCTGAACAGGAAAAATAATGTATCTAACACCTCTTCTGAGGTTCTGAAGGCTTTTGTTTTTGCATTAAATAGATTCTGCGGATCATTTGTACTGCGATTATTGAAGTAATGAAGATTTCCAGGTAATAGCTTTCTAAGCTTTCTATAGTTGTGGCTACGGTTCTAAACGAAACCATTGCGCAATCTTCCACCCCGTTGTGCCAAAGTGCTAAACATTTAAAGGCTTGTTCTTTCGAAGAAAATATTTTAAATAAATCAAGCCTTTGATAATCACTTAAAAGACTACCTGCCTCCATCAGGTATCCGAATAAAAAGAGGGTGTCTCTTATTTTTGAAACACCCTCTTTTTATAAAATATTACTTAGTTGGAGTTTATAAAACTTTCATACAACGCCACCTTAAAATATTAGCTGTACGATTATTCCTGGTTGTTATACCAAAAGGAGAATAATTAAATACCCGATTTAAGTAATAGAAAAGTTCTTATGCAACTTTCAACATACTTAGTTTGCTTTTATTAAACTTGCCTTCTGCATATTCCATATCAACATGGAGAGCAGTCTGTTTTGAAGAAGGTAGTTCAAACATGGCATCGTTAAAAATACTTTCGCAAATACTTCTTAATCCTCTTGCCCCAAGTTTATATTCCATGGCTTTGGCAACCATAAAATCCATTACAGCTTCATCAAAGGTCAACTTAATGTTTTCTAATTCAAACAGTTTTTTATACTGCTTGATGAGAGCATTTTTAGGTTCAACCAATATTGATTTAAGTGTATCAGCATCAAGCGGATTTAGGTAAGTGACAATAGGTAAGCGTCCTAATAATTCAGGAATTAAACCAAAACTTTTTAAGTCTCTGGCATTAACATATTGAAGAAGGTTTTTCTTCATGTTTTCCTGTAATTCTTTATTCACGTTAAACCCTATCGCATTTGTATTTACACGGCGGGCAATAATTTTATCAATGCCATCGAAAGCACCACCACAAATGAACAGAATATTGTGAGTATTTACTTTAATAAGTTTTTGTTCAGGATGTTTTCTTCCTCCTTGTGGTGGAACCAGCACATCAGTGCCTTCAAGAAGTTTAAGCAGACCTTGCTGAACGCCTTCACCACTAACATCGCGAGTAATAGAAGGATTATCTCCTTTTCTTGCAATCTTGTCAATTTCATCAATATACACTATACCTCTTTCCGCTGCAGCTACATCATAATTACATACCTGTAATAAGCGGGTAAGTATACTTTCTACATCCTCTCCTACATATCCTGCTTCAGTAAATACTGTAGCGTCTACTATAGCAAAAGGAACATTTAATAGTTTAGCAATTGTTTTGGCCAGCAGTGTTTTTCCGGTACCGGTTTCACCAACCATTACAATATTACTTTTCTCTATTTCGATATCATTATCAGTTACTTTTTGCTGCAGACGTTTATAGTGATTGTAAACAGCCACTGCTAAAACCCTTTTGGCATCATCCTGACCAATTACATATTCATCAAGAAACTTCTTGACTTCAACGGGTTTTTTTACGTTGAGCTTAAATTGTGAAGGGGAAGATGCTTCACTTTTAACGGTTAATTCCTGGTCTATGATTTCCCTTGCGTGTTCAACGCAGTTTTCGCAGATATGACCTTCCTGTCCCGCAATTAAAATCTTTACTTCATCACGGCTGCGGCCGCAGAAGGAACAATGCAAAGTTGTTTTAGCCATAATACAAATTTCCCGAACTTTTCCGGTACATCCAAGTGTTTGGAGGGGGTAAGTTTGGTGGTTTCTTCAGATTATAATTTATCAGTGATGTGGTCAACAATACCGTACTCGATCGACTCTTTAGCATCCATCCAATAATCACGGTCAAAATCTTTCATGATTTGTTCCATCTTTTTGCCACAATTCTCCGCTAAGATACGGGCTCCAATTTCTTTAACTTTCCTGGTCTGTTTGGCTGTAATTTCCAAATCAACACTTACACCCTGTATATGTCCACCCAAACTTGGCTGGTGAATCATCACTTCTCCATGAGGGTAAATAAAACGGCGACCCTTCTCTCCGCCACTCAGCAGAATAGAACCCATTGAAGCAGCCAGGCCCATACAAATGGTACTTACCGGACTCTTAATCAGCTTCATAGTATCATATATAACCATTCCGCTGGTTACTACACCACCAGGGCTATTAATGAAGAATTTGATTTCTTCTCCGGGCTTGTCGGCGTCAAGTAATAAGAGTTTTGTGGTGACTTCTTTTGCCGTTCTGTCATCAACAACTCCCCATAAATAAACAGCTCTTCTGTCAAAAAAATATTTTTCCAGCTTTTTGGTAAGCATTCCCATTTCCAGCTTACTATCTTTCTCTTTTGATTCTTCCTCTTCCTCCTGATCATCCATACGAAGAGGTCTTATATATTTTGAATAAAGATCCATATCTTATTGAATTATAAAATGTTAGAATATAGGTGACTAATCTTTCTTTTCTTTTCTGGGATTCATAATCAAAACCTCATCAACTAATCCATACTCTTTTGCCTCATCAGCTGTTAACCAGTAATCACGATCGCAGTCTTTTTCAATCTGCTTAGTGGTTTTGCCGGTATGAAAGGAAAGAATATCATATAGGTTCTTTTTTACCTTTTTGATTTCGTTTACGGTGATGTCTATATCACTAGCCTGTCCGCCTACAGCTCCACTCGGCTGGTGCATCATGACCCTGCTGTGACGCAAAGCTGTTCTTTTTCCATTACCTCCGGCTGCCAGCAGAACAGCTCCCATTGAGGCTGCCATTCCTATACAGATAGTAGATACATCGGGGGTAATATATTGCATAGTATCATATACGCCTAGACCTGAGTATACACTACCACCGGGTGAATTGATATACATCTGAATATCTCTGGAACGGTCGGTGCTTTCAAGAAATAACAATTGCGCGGTAACAATATTAGCCACTTCATCATTAATAGGATATCCAAGAAAAATGATCCTATCCATCATCAGACGACTGTAAACATCCATTACAGCTACATTCATTGGTCTTTCCTCAATAATATTAGGGGTAAGATTGGTTACCTGATGAGTCGTTATATCTGAGGCAAATCTATTAGCCTGGTATTTATTATAGGCGTTCAGGGTATTTGAAGAAATATGTCTGTGTTTAACAGCATATTTTTCGAATTCGTGCTGGTGATCCATATAAGTGATTTTCTGTATAATATTTCCGTTTACCTTTCAAATCTCCGTCCAAACTTTTAAATCGCCAAAAAACATGACAGACTGGCTTGACTTTAAGGAAGAGCATAAAAAAGCCGGCATTAAGCCGGCTGAATCTATTAATGATGATGGTGCTGGTGTTCTTCAATCATTTTAGTGAAATCTTCAACACTGATTGATTTTTCTTCTTTCTGAACCTGTCCCTCAGCCCATTCAAAAACCTTGTCTGTTCTGATACGATGATAAGCATCTTCAACAAACTTCCTGTCCTGCATCATTTTATTCAAATAATCTTCCAACCAGGGTTGTTGTTCGCCGCCAAAGTTTTGTATACCCATATAACCAAAGAGTTGTTTTTGTGCAAACTCTTTTAGGTCTTCAGGTTTGATATCAATTTGTTGTTCCAGTGAAATTTTATCATTGATTAATGACCATTTCAACTGGTTGATAAAACCAGGGAATTCTTTTTCTACTTCTTCTGTAGTTTTCGGATTTTCACCACTGTTCTCCAGCCAGCGTTTAAGGAAACTTTCGGGAAATGTTATATTGGAATGATCAAGAAGTCGGTGATAGATATCGTGTTGAGACTGATTTTTAGCCTGCTCCTGCCAATATGCCTCAATCTCTTTTTTAATTTCTGCTCTGAAATCAACTTCCGATGCTATTTCTTTTCCAGGGTATACCATTTTAAATAGCTCCTCATTGATTTCCGCTTTTTCAACGTTTTCATCACCATCGCCTCCCTCAGGATCTTTTTTCTTGCCGTAAGCTTTTTGTAAACGTTCAACCTGCTGGTTAATCAGATCTTCATTTACTTCAATAACATATTGAGTAATTTTTTCTTTAGTAAGATCTGCTACACTGAACTCAGGCTTCAAACCCACCTCAAAACCGAATGTATACTCTTCCGGATTGTTGACATCTAATTGACGGGCGTCATTTTCGGCCAATGGTAAAGGCTGAGCAAAAATATCCAGTTTTTCATCTGTCATATATTTAGTCAGCTCCTTTTCCACCGTTCTTAATACCTCATCAGTAAATACTGCCTGACCATGCATTTTCTTTACCAATCCGGCAGGAACCATACCTTTCCTGAATCCAGGCAGGCTTGCCGATTTGCTGTAATTTTTTAAAGATTTTTCAAAAGAAGATAAATAATCTTCCTTATTTATCTTCACAACGATTTTATCGTTTAGTGTTCCTATACTTTCTCTTGTTATAGTAGCCATAATGTTTATATCACTTAAAAAGGGGCACAAAGGTAGTGTTTTTTGCTATTTGAGAACCTATTGAATAGACTCTAATAGTTCGCTCAGTAAAACGGAGAAAGAGCCTATTCGGTTAAATATGAAATAATATTATAATAAGAGGGTAGAGAGGCAAACAGTCGGTCTAAAGCTGCTGAATATTCTCTAAGATTTAAGGATAGACAATTTCAATCAAAACCGGAAAATTAGCTATACCGAAAAAAATCGTTCGTATTCGTTGATCCAGATAGCCTATTGTTTTTTGATTTGTGTTGGGGCGTATCCGAAATACTTCTTGAAAACGGCAATAAAATAATGTGTTTGTTTATAGCCTGAAAGTCTTGCTACTTCATTAATATCATAATCATCCTGCATCAACATGTTTTTAGCTTGCTGCATTCTCATTTCCTGCACATATCCATATACAGTATTACCAAAAACCTGTTTAAAGTGCTTTTTAAGATAGTTTTCATTAGTGCCAACTCTGTGCGCCAGATCGATTAATGAACATGGATTTTGTAAGTTTAGATGCAATATTTCTCGCGCTTGCTGCATTTTTTCAATTTCGTCTTTACGCAGACCTATATTACTACTGATTTCCACTGGTTTATACTCATCAGCATGACTTAACAATATCATTAATAACTCTACCACTTTTGCTCTCAGGTATAGTCTTTTGTAATAGTTTTCCAACGGACAGTTTAGAATTTCATAGAGGATAGCCTTGATTTTAGGTGTAATGGGAAGATTATATGGATTTAGCAGCGTAATGAGCTCACCATTTTCTTTAGTATGACGAATCTGAGCGAGAAATGGGTGAAAATCAGGTAGATATCTTTCGAAAAGCTCAGGAACAAAATTGATGACAAAAATCTCATTATCTTCTTTCTTTTCTATGTCTATAAAAAAGCGCTGAGGTTGAAAATGAAGAATATTGTATTCGTGCTTATCGAAAATGAGATGCTGTCCGGTATCTTCATTACGATAAGAACAAATGCCTTTAATAGAAAAACAAAGCTGCACAAATTGTTGATGACTGCCTAATAGAATGGGTTTCTCCAAAAAAGTATTGCTGTTACAGTACCAAAAATGAATGCCATCTGGAGAGATAAGTTCATACAACAGTTCCTTCTTCCCGTTTGTTTCCGACGTATTCCGGTTTTCTTCTATATAATCACTTTCTCTTTGCACAAGCTCATAGTGCAGATATTTGTAATCTGATGATGATGTTTCTGTATTATTCTCACTGGTGGCCTCCATGTCCATGTTCCCGGGCTTCATTTACTGATGAAAAGTAAAAATCGCTTTGTACTTCAATTTTCTATATTAGGAAAAAGATATTAAAATTCAATTAAAAAACTCAAAAACTCCTGATTTTCATTTTCCAGAAATTCCGTTTTTCAAGCTTTTTTCTCCTTTTTTTCATAAGCTAAGGAGAGAATTTTGCCATCGGAAAAACGACCTTATTGTTTTCAATCGATGGTAAAGGTATGAGAAGATATGTGTTAAGTGGGATTTGTACGACTACTTTATTATTCTCTCGTATTGTGAATGTGTGTATTGATCGTATTAAAATAAGGATGTAAAAAGTAAAGTTCCGCTGTCTATATTATAAACGCTTCAAAATAGAAGTCGCATATAAGTCAGTGTTGAGGTGAGGCAAAAAAAAGAGAATTTAACGAGCAAGAATGTTTAGCGGCACCGGAATGATTAAGCTGACTTGGAATTTAAATTCTGTAATGTTAACAGCTAACAGAGGCTTATAGCAGTATTTTCCTTGCAAATCTTGGTATTCTCATTAAGAAAGTTCTTTTTATTAAGATAAGAGAAAAGAAAGCATTTGTTATCCTATGGACATATGTTAGCTGTGTTTGTAGAAAATTATAGCTGATCAAATATTCATGCTCGTATGAGGTAAACAGTGAAATTGATCACTTCTATATGTTTCGATTGAGCTTGTTAATAAGTATTGAAAAAGTAATTATATGAAAAAGAATTTCTTAGCGTTTTTTGTACTGTTATCTATTACAGTTCATGCGCAGAAAAACCTGTTTTTAGACCAATCATTTTGGAAAGGTAAGCCTGATGTCGCCACAATAAAGTCTACTATTGAAAAGGGCAACGATCCTTTAGAATTTAATGGAGCTTCTTACGATGCGACTACAATGGCTATTAATAATGATGCGCCAAACGAAACTGTTAAGTATCTCCTGGAATTGCCTGGCAATAGTGTTAAACGTTTGACACATGACAGCCGTATTTATTTGCATTGGGCTTCGAGCAGAGGAAATGTTGAATTAGTGGAATACCTTCTCAAAAAAGGTTCTGATATACATCATGAAGATAGTCATGGTTCTACTCCTATAGCTTTTGCTGCAAATGCTGGTCAGGCAAATACTGCATTATATGAGGCTTTTTTTAAAGCAGGAATTGATCCCAAACAAAAATATAAAGATGGCATTAATCTCCTTTTAATGTCAGTTGCGTATGATAAGGATCTAACCCTATCAAATTATTTTGCTACAAAAGGATTATCGCTAAAGGATAAGGACGATAAAGGCAACACAGCTTTTAACTATGCTGCTAGATCAGGTAATATTAATCTGTTGAAAACCTTATTGAAGAAAGGAGTGAAATACAATGATAACGCATTAATATTGGCTGCTCAGGGAACAAGACGCGGAACAAATACAATTGAATTGTATAAATATCTTGTAGAAGATTTAAAAATTAAACCCGGAGCGGTTAGTCCTGGTGGTGAAACTGTTTTACACTCATTGGTACGCAGGCCTAATCAATTAGAAATTGTTAAATACTTTTTAGGAAAAGGCGTAGATATAAACATAGCTGATAAGGAAGGGAATACTGCCTTTTTGAATGCTGCCGGTGGTCGTGATACAGCTTTGCTGGAACTGTTGCTGCCTAAAGTAAAAAACATTAATACGGTAAATGTAAAAGGCGAATCTGCTCTTACCGCTGCTGTAAGAAGTTCTTCAAGTAATGTAGTGGCCTTTTTAATAAAGAACGGTGCAGATGTTACTGTAAATGATAAAGACGGCAATAATCTGGCGTATTATCTTATTCAGTCTTACAGATCCCCCAGACCGGGAATGCCTATGGCAGGTGGTGCAGGTCAACAGGATGATTTTGGTGCCAAACTAAAATTGTTGCAGGATAATGGGTTAAACCTTTCCAATCAGCAAAAAGATGGTAATACACTTTACCATATAGGAATTGCTAAAAATGATCTTGAATTATTGAAAAAGATAACTGCGTTAAATGTAGATGTTAACGCTAAAAATAAAGAAGGACTAACTGCGCTTCATAGAGCAGCCATGATTTCTAAAGACGATACAATACTCAAGTATTTATTGTCTGTAGGAGCAAAAAAGAACGCTACTACCGATTTCGAAGAAACTGCTTTTGATTTAGCCAGTGAAAACGAATTCCTTTCAAAAAGCAAAGTATCTCTTGATTTTTTACAATAATATGATGAAGAATATTTTAAGATTATCTCTTGTGTTGGTGTTACTGAATATAACCAATTCTGATTTATTGGCGCAGAATAAACCATCAGCTACTAAATACAAGTGTATGGTTCAAATGACCAACTACATGGGAGAAGGTGCTTACATTGTTATTTCCTTAATAGATAGTAAAGGCGCTTATGAAAAAACGCTTTACGTATTAGGACCTGATAAAAAATGGTATAATACTATAAAAGAATGGCATAAGTTCTATTCCAAAAAACCAACAGATATAAGTGCAATTACTGGTGCTTCTGTTACAGGTGGCGATCGTAGTGTGTCGGTTATTGAAATAGAAACTGCTAAAATTAATAGTGGGTATAAGCTGAGATTTGAATCAGCCGTAGAGGATAAAGATTATTACGAAAAAGATATTGAAATACCGCTTACTACAGAAGGGCTTTCGGGCAAGTCAGAAGGGAATGGTTATATTCGTTATGTTAGACTTAGCCCTAATTAATTTCAGATAGTTCATGACAATTTCTATATGGAGATACAGTCATCTGTTATTGGCTGTATCTTCTTTTGTTTTTATAGCACTTGCATCAATAACAGGTGTTATTCTATCTTTTGAAGCCGTAGATAATAAGCTGCCAGCTTATGAAGTAAAAGGTTTTGATACGCTAAATCTTTCTGAGGTCCTACATGTGCTTAGCGAAGCCTATTCAGAAATTACAGAAATCTCAGTTGATGAAAAGCGATTTGTAACGCTTAAAGGCTTTGATGAAGACGGGGAGAAGATAAATGCTTATATAGATCCGCATACAGGTAAAATACTAGGTGTTCCACAACAGCAAAGCGAATTTTATAAATGGGTAACAGCATTACATCGTTCCCTTTTTCTGCATGAGCTAGGGCGTTTTTTTGTAGGTCTTACTGCTTTCTTGTTGTTATTAATTACTATATCGGGCGCTGTTCTTGTCGTACAGCGTCAACAGGGTTTACGACGTTTCTGGAGCAAGATTGCAAAAGATTATTTTGCTCAGTATTATCATGTTGTTTTAGGTAGATTAATGCTTGTACCTGTTTTTATTATTGCATTATCAGGAACTTATCTTTCTTTGGTAAGATTTGGGATATTTCCTGAAAAGAAAATTACTCATAATATAACAGTAGACGATATTGAAGATATTCCTGTTAAACAGAGCATAAAAGATTTTAATGTATTTAAAAGTACATTGCTGGCAGATGTTCAGAGTATCGAATTTCCTTTTGCAGATGATGATCCGGAGGAATATTATACACTCAAACTAAAAAATAAGGAAGTTGTTATCAACCAATTTGATGGAAGTGTATTAAGTCAGGTTGATTACCCATTCACTAAGATATTTACCAACTTAAGTCTGAATCTACATACGGGTCGCTCGAATATTATATGGGCGGTTGTTCTGGGAATTGCTTCTATAAATATTCTGTTTTTTATTTATTCTGGTTTTGTTATTACCCTGCGTCGACGCAGGGGACGTATTAAAAATAAATATAAATGCTCGGAGGCAAAATATGTGTTGCTTGCCGGCTCTGAAAATGGAAGTACATTACAATTTGCCGGTAGCATCCACCAACAACTATTAGCAAATGGGCATGTAAGTTTCTTGGGTGAATTAAATCAATATAAAACTTTTCCCAAGGCAGAACATTTATTAATATTCACTTCTACCTATGGATTAGGAGATGCACCTAATAATGCGAGACGTTTTAAACAACTGGTAGAAAAGAGTAAACAGCATCAATCCGTTAAAGTATCAGTAATAGGTTTTGGCTCCAAAGCTTATCCGGATTTTTGTGCTTACGCAAAAGAAGTGAATGATTTATTAACTACTCAGGATTGGGCAAATCCTATTCTGGATTTTCATACAGTGAATGATAAATCTACTGAGGATTTTATCACCTGGGTAAAAAACTTAAATCAGATAACCGGCTTGTCATTAGCGGTAACACCGGCATTATACAATCAGGCTCCTAAGCATCTGCAAAAGATGATGATGATGGAAAAATCAGCTATCACTGAAAAAGAACAAACATTTACCATCACTTTATATCCCGGTAGTAGAAGCAGATTTACGTCAGGTGATCTTCTGGCTATATATCCTGCCAATGACAATAGAGAACGATTATATTCCATTGGAAAAATCAAGAATAATATTCAGCTCGCTGTAAAACATCATCCGGGAGGATTAGGCTCTGAATATTTGCAAAGTCTTACAACAGGATCTACTATAAAAGCACGTATTATTTCCAATCCATCTTTTCATTTTCCTAAGAAAGCTTCTGTGGTAGTAATGATATCTAATGGTACAGGTATCGCCCCTTTTCTTGGAATGATTGATCAAAATCGAAAAAAAACTGAAGCTCATCTTTATTGTGGTTTTCGTAAACACACTGATATGACTTTGCAATATCAACAGTTTTCGGATAAACAAATAACAAAGGAGCACCTGAAAAGTTTTCATATAGCTTTTTCGCGCGAGGATAATCATTGTTATGTAATGGATCTGATAAAACGAGATGCAGGTTTTTTTGCTGAATTATTAAATAAAGGCGGAGTGATAATGATTTGTGGTTCACTGGCCATGCAATTCGATGTGGAGATTGTTATTGATGCCATTGGAATAAACAGAAACGGAAAAGGTTTAAATTATTATAAAGAAAGAGGACAGGTATTAACAGATTGTTACTGATAATTATACCACTATAAGACAGTTGGCTATCCCCTTATTAAGGGTCTATTTCAATAGAAAAAATAAGAAATTAAGTATTGTTATGATTGGTGAAGACTTGATCATATCTTATGATAGAGCTGATATGAACTTTTTATGGTTCATTTGTTTAAAATTGTAGGATTGCGCATTTTGCTTATCATGGATTAATTTATCCTGTTGAAACATGGATTTTAAATGAGTAGCCGTTGGTTGACTTTTTCTTTTGATATCAGACATCTTTCTGGCCAGTTAGTTGTGCACCATTAGGTTATTATCAATGTACTTCCAATCATCACTGATTATTGCATTCTTCAAGTGTTAAAACAGATAGGAGTCTAAAATTTTTATACCGGAGTTTTTCAATAGACTTTTCAGATGCGTTCTCTTATACTATTATGATTTTAATGAGAGATTAGAACATTAAAAGTTGTAGAAAGAATTAATTTAAACTAATGTAGAATGCTAGTACTAAATTCTTGAAGGTAATTTTCCTGTTTTCAACCTTTTTGACCTTATAATTTTTCCTTTGTCGTTAATCATTATAAAACGATAATTAGGGAATTTTTTGATTAATTCCTTTCCGGCATTTTCTCCCAATACCATTATTGAGGTACTTAAGCCATTGGCAAATTCAGCATTAGGTCCAAATATGGTTACACTTGTTAATCCTGTAGAAGGATATCCGGTGGCAGGATTAATAATATGTGAATACCTTATGCCATTTATTTCAGCAAATTTTTCGTAACTCCCTGAAGTGGTAACGGCTCCCTGTTGTAACGAAACTGTTGTTAACAACTCATTTGTTTGCTTAGGGTTTGTGATACCAATTAACCAGTTTTTGCCATTAGGTTGTTTTCCCCATGAGCTTATATCGCCTGAAGCATTGATGATACCAGATTTTATTTCTTTATTGATCATCATATCTCTGCACTTGTCTGCTGCATATCCTTCTCCCAATGCGCCGAAGCCAATTTTCATTCCTTTTAGTTGTAAAAAAATTGTGCTCGCAGCACTATCTAAGATGATGTTTTTATAACCTACTTTTTCTACAGATTTTTTTATTGCAGCCGAGTCCGGCATTGAAGTCATAGAGCCATCAAACTTCCAGATTCTTTCCATAGCAGCAAAGCTGATGTCAAAAGCACCATTAGTGATTTGAGATAATTGGATAGCCCTTACGGTGAGTTCAAAAACTTCCCGGTCAACTTTTACCGGTCGAATGCCTGCATTGTCATTAACCAAAGAGACCTGAGAATCCGCTTTCCAGTCGGAGATGAGATTTTCTATTCTGGTGATTTCAGTAATTATAGTATCTATATGTCGCTCCGCTTCGTTAGCATTTTCAGCCACAATGGTAATATCAAAACGACCACCCATCAATGTCACTGTTCGTTTTCTTAAAGTCTGTGCTTCGACTGTTAAACCATGCAGTAGCAAGGAAAAGAACAGGGCAAGAATTAAATAAACATTTGTTTTTTTTGGCATATCAATTTAAATATTGCTGTTTCATACGATTGATGCGGCGGTAATGATAATAAAATTTATCTGCTATTTTAATGGTGCAACCTAACAAAGATAATTGCATTTACTCTTTAAAATGAAATAGGAGTAGGTGTCAATTTATTATTAATGCCGTCCATAGCAAATATTGTTTATTCAGAACGAAGCTTGTTATATTAAATCAGGTAAATATGCAAATACTAAGAAGTTGAAGGGATAATTGAGCTGTTTTCTTCTGAGTACTTGCAGATTGGTTTTAATAATAGTTATCCTATCGTAAAATGGTCTTAATGATAAGACGGATTTAATGGACGTCTTAAAAAAAATAGGGTTACAGGTCAATTAATCATTCGCATAATTCTGCCCAATTACATAAATCTATTTGTTCTGTTATGCTGGTTAAGGTTTAACTAGTCAGCTAACCTTTCATTAATGGCTGCTTTAATTCTTTTCAAGAACAAAATCACTTAATAGCTAATAAAGGTTTATGTTAATTAGTTGGCTAAGCCCTTATTTATAGTTGATTTAAATTCTTTTGAAGTAAAATAACCCATGATATGTAATAGAGTTTAAGGTTTAATAAGCTACTGATCTTTTATGGTGGATTTAGTTTTTTTAACTATACTAATATCAAGTAATATATAATAGAGATTTACGGATACTTGTCTGCTAATACTTCGTTCATGGTTGCATTAAATGCTTGTTAAGTAAAGAGGCATTTCCTGAAGTGTGTAATATTGATAAGATCTAATTATTCCGCTAATGCTTCATTTGTAGTTTCTTTAATGCTTTTTAAGTGAAGAAACACTTCATGATGTACAATGTTGATAAGAGTTAATTATTCAGCTAATGCTTCATTTTGATTTCTTTAAATGCTTTTCAAGTAAAGAAGCATCTTATGCTGTGTAGTATTGATGAGGCCTAATTACTCTGTTGATACTTTATTGATGGTTGCTTTACGTATTTTACAAGTGAAATAATTTCCTTGTTAAGTGCAATAGGGTTTAAGGTTTAAGTAGTCTGCTAATGATTCGTTTGTGGTTTCTTCAAATGCTTTTCAAGTAAAGCAATATCCCTGATAAGTGCAGTGGTTTGTGAGCTGTCTGTTACGTCGTAAAATCCTCTAATTCTGCGCTGTTCATCAACAAGACTTACATAGGGGGTGTGAATAAAATCTTCCTCTATTTCAACACTATGGTCTTCCACAGCTAATAAATAATCTTTTCTTGCAATATCATACAGGTCTTTTTTATTTCCGGTTAATAAATGCCAATTGCTATTGTCCGGGATTTCCATGCGTTCTGCATATACTGCTAAAGTCTGAACAGAATCTCTATCGGGGTCAACTGTGTGTGAAAGTATAATTATGTTTGATGAATTGAAGTAGGCTTTATATACTTTGTATAAATTTTTATTCATGACTTTACATATTCCGGGACAAGAAGTAAAAAAGTATTCAACTATTGATATTTTTCCTTCTATGTTCTTTTGTGTAATATTTTCTCCCATTTGATTAACAAAGGAAAAATTTCCTGCCCGATGTCCTGGCTCTCCGAGTATCGGTAATTCATTTCTATTGATGTTCCATTTATATAGGAAAAATAAGGGAGCCAGCAATGTTGTTCCTATTAACAGGGATATAATGATTTTTGAAAATCTCGTTACCATAATTGATATTACAATATGACAGATACGTGAATCATTCCTCTGTTTTTTGCCTTCACAAATCCGTTAGCCAGGTTTTGTTGAAAAGGATGTTGGAAATTTCCACCAATCGCAATTTTACTAAAGCTTATTTCAGCTCCTACTGTTCCTAAAAGAATATCTCCTCCGGAAATATCCACACTAAAATTTTTATCCAGGTCTTTCTTTGATGTTTCATACATAGCTCCGGTATTAGGAGCAAAAGTGAACATGTTTTTAATCCTGAATTTATAGTATGCTTGTAAGTTTACACCAATTTTGTTGCCATACTGATAACTGTTTTTATTTTTAGTATTGACTTTATAACTGATATTAGTATTCAGGCCTGCATCTTGTAGCCGCATATCGTACATGGCATTAAAAGTAAAATCGGTACTTCCAGTGCCCAGCTGAAAAATATTGGCTGTTTGTTGTTCACTGTTTTTCTGTTCGGCATCATATTTTCCGGTCGGTGCTTTTACACCAGCACCAACCCACAATGAATGAACAAATAATTTATTACCAACTGATTTTCGTTGGTTAATCAATCGGTAAAAGCCTTGTACTCCTATATCACCTAATCCGTTTTTTCTTGAGGTAATACCCTGATTTGTCTTTTCATTAATATTGACAGGTATATATCCAATTACCCTGAATTTTTTGCTCAAAGTCCATCCTCCCCAGAGTTCTGCAGTTCTATATGTTTCATCAGTGGTAAGGTAGGAGGTCTGACCATTTGCTCCTATATGTGTTAATAAATTATTATAACGGTACCGGACACCCATAATCTTCTGACTAAATTCAGGTAGTATACCTATATAATAGCCTCCTACTCCGCATCCGCAGATGTCGCAGGCGAAGCCTGATTGTGCTATTAATATTGCAGTGATCAGTATTAAAAATCTTCTTTTCATAAATACTTTATTATTGTTCGGCGAACCTTTTGTCTGTAATAAATTCAACATCGTCAAGCGTTTTCAAAAATGCAAGTATCTGTTGCTGCTCTTTTGATGTTAGTGGAATTCCAGGTTTTTCATGTTGAAAAAGTAAGGGATCAAGGTTAGGAGTGTTCTTCACCTGACTGTTGTAATGTTCCAATACAGCTTCGAGAGTGATAAACCTGCCATCATGCATGTAGGGAGAAGTATAAGAAAGATTGCGGAGGCTCGGCACTTTGAATGTGTATTTGTCATTCTCATTTAATGTAGTCAGGTATCTGCCCATATCATCATTATATCCTATACCTATTCCGTTATTGCGAAATGAATCATCGGTAAATAAAGGTTCTTTATGGCAACTTCCGCAATGTTGTTGCACAAGAATATGTCCGGCTTTTTCATCAACTGTAAACGATTCGCCTTCGTTACGCATCACTTTATCGTATTTGGAATTAGCACTAATGAGCATTACCATAAATTGTGATAAGGATTTCATTAATCTTTCAGTATTAATTTCTTCTGAACCAAATGCGTTTTTAAACAATGAAGGATATTCGTTGTGGTTTCTTAATTTATTAAGCACATTATCCAATGTTTCATCCATTTCCACAGGATTGGTAATAGGAACTATAGGCTGAAAGTCCAGGTCAAAAACACCACCATCCCAAAAAAAGGTTTTATTCCAGGCCATGTTCATAATCGATTGGGAATTTCTGCTTCCTAATCTGTCGTCGATTCCATGACTAACATCATGGCCATGATGAGTAAAGCCTGCTGACTGAATATGACAAGTACCACAGCTTATTGTATTATTTCTTGATAAACTGGGATCATAAAACAGTTTTCTTCCTAATTCAAATTTTGCTTTAGTGATATCATTATTGGTAAAATGATATTGCGGAGCAGGAAAATTTGAAGGAGGAACAAATCCATGAAACACCTCTATTGCTTTTTTTGAACAGGCAGCCAGAACAATAATAATTGCTAATACCAATATTCTTTTTCTGTGCATTGTTCTTAATTTTCTGTGTGATCGTGTCTAAACATTTCAGTCAGATTGTTTGCTACATTCACACTAAACTCACTAAACATAACTGTTGGATGAGTTGCTAAACTAATTGTATTAGTTCCTGAAAACACTTTAGAAATGTCTACCAGCAGATGTATATTGGCTTCTCTGCCTGCCTGCACTTTAGGAATGCCACCCGGACGTAAATCAATTGTTATGGTTTTTATATTGTTCATCGTCGCGGTATTATATCCTCCAAAACCTCCTATATGATATCTGAATCTATTTTGTCCGCTTGGATCAACAGGTGCCTGCGGAGAAGTGCCTTCCATTTTAAAAAATATATAACCATTGTTCCATCCCCAGTACATTCCGGATTCCATTCCTCCAGAAGGATCCAGAACACCTTGACGTTCACTTATATCTTTTGTACTGCGCAAACTGTCTACTCCTAGAACAAAACTTAATGAAGTGTATTCACCTTCCGGCACTTTTACTTTTGCGTGACGTGCATTAATATTGTTTTCCACTATGAGAAAATAGCTACTGTCCTGTGGAACTACGTACTCTGTGCCATCCGCTCTTGTAAGACTAATATTGCTAACAAAATATTGTAAAAGATTTACAGAGAATTCTTCACCTGCTGCATTTGTGTATATACCATTGTTTAGAATCAGATTTTGTCCGCCTATAATATTGTCGAATTCTATAGACAAGGGAGCCAGATTACTTTCTTCATATTCGGGACTGTCTTTTTCGCACGAAGCGATTAAAAAGCATGCGGCCAATGAAAGTCTGGTGATGACTTTCATCATACCCCAGTTCTTAACTTCTTTAATAAAAAACGATTTCATGGTGCTTCAAATAATTTATTTTTTAAAAAACTGTTATCGGTAAGTGTATGTAAGAATGCAATTACTGCATCTTTTTCCTCCCTGCTCATAGGTATGCCCGGTTTATTATCCGGCATTTGTTTCATTTTTTCATCAAGAGTAACTGAATATTTAACCTTACTATTATAATGTTCCAGTACTTCCTCAATATTGTTGAATCTTCCATCATGCATATAGGGAGATGTGACCATTATATTTCTTAAAGTGGGGGTTTTAAATTTTCCAAGATCTGATGTGTTATAAGTAATTCTAGCTCTTCCCTTATGTAATTCTTCGTGGGAATTATCATTAAAACTGTCGTCAATGCCATTATTATGATAGTTGTTGTCAGTAAAAAGATCCGTGCTATGACAATGCTGACATTTTTCTTTTACAATATTTAATCCATTTAATTCTATTGCTGTTAAGTATCCTCCATTTTCCTTTCGAATATGTTTGTCATAACGTGAATTGGCCGAGATCAATGTCCGTTGAAATTGTGCCAATGCTTTTACTGCATAATTGGATTTTATTTCATCATTGAACGCTAATAAAAATAATTTTACATATTCAGGATCTTCTTTAAGTTCATGTTCTAATTCTAATAGGTTCTGATGCATTTCATCTTCAGCGCTAAGCGGACCAAATGCCTGTGATTCCAGGTTGTTAGATCCTCCATCCCAAAACAATCCGTTGTTCATCCAGGCCATATTGATTAGTGCAGGAGTATGCCGGTGTAATAAAGAGCCTGATACACCAACGTTAGTCAATTGCACCCCATCGCTAAAAGCTCTTTCAGGAATATGACATGATGCACAGGATATTAAATTATTTCCGGATAAACGTTTATCAAAAAACAGTTTTCTGCCAAGTTCAACTCCTTCTATTGTCGTTTGATTATCAGGAAAAGATGGCATAGCAGGAAAGTTAACCGGAGCCGTAAGTTCCAATGCCTTTGGCTCCGGTGATACCTCATTCCTTGTGCAGGATAAAAGAAAAACAATTGCACAAAAGAGCGTTGTACTGATATAGTGTAACCTATTATTCACTTATCATGGATTATTTTGCTTCTTGTACAGCAAATACTTTCGTGGCAAAATTTCCTGCTATGGTTTTCATAACATCAGCCTGAGCTGCGCCAATGATAGGTGTTGCAGTAAGGTCAACGTCGGCGATTATCTTAGCTATATCTACATACAAAACGATATTTGATTTTTTAGCTGAGCTGATTTTAATAGCAGAGGGTAAATCAAGTGTAACTGTTTTATAATTATCATTTAAGCCGGTTTCCACACGGATATTGGTGTTGCCACTGCCGTTGTTAAATGTGCCGCTTAACGATGAAAAAATATAACTTGTATGCCACATCCAGGAGATATTTGTCATTCCATTTAATTGAGAAAGTTCACCTGACTGAAGACTTAAATTGTCATTGTATGGTGCATCAACGCCTATGGAAAATTTTATAGCCCTGTAATTGTCCAGGGGAACTTTGTTTATTTCAACATCTTCTCTTTTTTTAGCCGGATATTGAAAGGCTCCGTCCTGAACTGATTGAACATCTGTTTCTTCGATAAGATAATAGGCTTCAGGAACTTTATATTCTGATCCGTCATTTTTGATTAAACTGACATTGCTTACCCAGTAGCGTAAATGCTTAAAATTATACGTGTGGGAATCAATGTTAAAGGTTTTATTTAAACCAAAATCTTCATTTCCTACTCGTGCGTCAAAACTTACAGTTACATCACCTTCATGCTCGGTTACGGTATCCTCTTTCTTACAGGAACTTATTAAAAATACAAACAATGATAAAAACAATATATATCTGTTCATTATAAACTTAATTAAGGAAATAATAAATACAAGAAACCTTATAGGTTACTATTGTTAGGTACATGATATTTTCGCTATCAACAGTTTTCGTACTGATAGCAAAACAATTAATGGTGGAATTATCTTAACTCTAGAATGAATATTTAATTCGATTCAATCTGAGATAAGTCATTAAATAGTATTAAATTATAGGTACTATTATTCATCTGGTTAAAACCGAAATTTATGTACAGATGAATATTTGAATTATACTATTGGAGGATGGAAAATGTTTCCATTATAACCAGCAGGAAGGTGATAAGAATAATACTCGTTAAAAGAAGATTGTGATTCGTGGATGGGTTTAAAAGCTAGCAACTCTGTGTCCTCAAAATAATCTGCAACGGCCAGTTTGGTTCCATTTTTTTCCTGATGAGTATCCGGAAGTTCACCTGTTTTCGCCATCTGCTTAGTAAGATGGCACTGCCCATGACATTGCAGATCAGGTTTATCAAGGTTTTCGCAAAGAGTAGACGCTATAAATTCTTTATTTAAAGAAAACTGTAAACATACAAGAGGTAATGACAATGCTTTTAACAGCATTAGTCCAAGAACATAAACAGCAGCGATATTTTTTACAGAAATCCTCATTAATAATGGTAAAAGTACAAATAAATTGTTGTTCCTATTGTGAATCTGACTTTTAATATTACCAGCAGCAGAATTTAAAGCAGAAGTATTATAAAGGATTATTTACTATTAGGTTACCTAAAAAAATACCCAGGGGTATCGGACATTACAGTCCACACTTCTACATTCATTACTTCCATCGAGGTTTCGGTCATAAAGCATGCCTGCTTCTGTGCTTCCTTTGGTATACCTTATGCCAGGACGATTCAATTCAGCTTCATAACTAAACCCTGTGTTTAAACGCATAGCTGCGTCACCATTATAATGATTTCGTACTGAACCAAATTTTAAGGTAATACCGATATTGAGTGTGTGATTGTCAATGATCCCCATGCTTTTGCCACTGCCAAAATTATTTTTATACCATATTCCTCCTCCAATTACCCATCCCGGAAATTCAAATAAGCTGCCAATGGTAAGGCTTCTGCTTATGCCCTGCATGTTATAAACAATAGTAGGTTTAATTAGGATTCCATCATCTGCAACATCATAGTCTGCTCGTGAATTAATATAACTGACATGAAAAGTATACCGTCGGGGTAGCCGACTATCGTCTCCTCCAGCTAATAATCCATAAACGGGTTCATTGATATGGTGTACGGCCCCACCAACCATCCAGTTAAGATAACAAAACACCATTCCTGTTGACATGTCAAAATAAGTTTTGCCTGCCTGTTGAAATAATTCAAATTGGGAAGGGAGGCCTGTAGGACCATCTATATCAATCTGATCAGGGAATAATAAATGTTTACGATTAGCATTTACAGATCCGATACCTCCCTGAAAGCTACGTTTACAAACCAATCCCGGCACATGTATTCATCCGATCCAAAATTTTTTGCAAACAATAAATAAGCTTGTGAAGTTTTTAGATAGCCTTCATTAAATCTGTTGGCCAATACACCCAAACTCATTTTGGGGCCGCTAAAATAATAATCGGCCGCAGCATTGTATGATTGCAACGGAGCTTTCAGATTAACCCATTGTATGCGAGTGTTAAAATTCGCTCTGAACTCATTCTTTCCTGTTCCTGTAAATCCGGGATTAAGGTATTGAGGAGAGTAGAAGAACTGTGAAAAGAGCGGGTCTTGTGCTCTAGCGGTTATGCGTAAACAACACAAAATTAAAAAAACATTGAAAACTATTATGTTCACATTCTTTTTGGGGTAAAAAATAATCATATACAATAGGTTGACTATTATCTGAACAAAGTGACGTTTCCGAAATATTTGGGTTTACTGCCATCATAGGACATTCCACTCCATGGTCTGCCATTTTCAAACGCTATTTCCACAATTTTCCATGTGTAAGCATCTTGCGGTAAAAGCTGACCAGTGTTCATGTATTGTCCGTTCCACGCTTCTTTAGGACTGCCATCGGCGTTTAACTCGGTTGTTTCAAAAACAACTTTTCCCCATGCATCAAATATTTGTAAACGATATCTTTTTATTCCTATTCCTTTTAATTTAAATGTTTTTAATTCTGCCTGATGACTTCCCGGATAAAAAGCATTAGGGACGTATAATGTTCCAGGCACAGGAACTATCGTTACAGAAACTGAATCCAATGCATTGCATCCTGTAGTTTTATCTTCCACATATAAAGACACTTTATATGTACCTGTATTTTTATATTGGTAAGTAATTTCTCTTCCTCCTCTTTGTGGAGTGCTTGTATCACCCAGGTTCCAGGTATATACATCTGAGAGTCCTTCAGGTGAATCATCCCTGAAAGTAAAATTGTAATTAGGCTCACGTTGTAACGGAGAGGGGCTGATTACTATATCAGGCGTTGGAACAGCATTGATCACAACTTTTCCTGAATTGGAACGGTCATTACATCCAAAATTATTTTCTGCAACAACATATACGTCGAATATTTCAGCTGAGGGGTTGGATAAAGGTGAACGGAAATTATAATTAAATGGATTGGTTGTGCCTTCTACATTTTCATTGATATACCAATAATATTTTAAGTCACCTGCTCCGTGATTAACAGCATTCGCACTAAATACTACAGTGGTATCATGATTACAGGTTTCAATGAACATAGGTTCCATCCTGGTAGCCGAAACTCCATCTAATACGGAAATAATGGTATGAGAAGAGTTTTGCGGAGCACAAACGCCACTTTGCACTACCGCCCTATACCAGGTTGTAGCAGTCTGATTATTATAATTCAGAGATGCGCTGGTATTGGATATGGGATTCCAGCTTTGTCCACTATTAAGCGATTGTTCCCAGCGAACTATTCTTCCGTAATAACCAGTAAGAGTGATCGTGCCATTATTTTGTCCGGGACAAACACTGGCATTATTTCCTGTAAATCCACCTATTGTATTACTCGCTATAGTAGCTGTAACATTTCCTGTGCCGGTACATCCATTTATAGTGATGCTTACTTCGTATATTCCTGAATGTTGTATGCTTGCGTTAGTGATGACAGGGTTTTGCAGATTGCTGGTAAAGCCGTTCGGCCCTGTCCAGCTATATATTGCAGATCCCGGAGCTGTAGCCCTTGCTGTAAGATTTAATGAACCACCTTCACACAATGCTCCGTTGGTTTCTGCAATAACGGAAAAAGCTGGTGTATCGTCAAGGTGAAAAGGACCGGCAGGGTCAGAAGTACATCCATTTAATTTTACTGTTACATCTGTATAAGTGCCGCCTCGAAGTCCGGTTACAAGAATAGTTCCGTCCGGAGCCGAACGGTATGTTAACGCCAATTGAGGTGTACCGTTGCGAACATAATTCACTGTATAATCTGTTGAAGGTAGAAGATCGTTAAGTACTATTATTCCAGTTGCTGCACCACAACCTATAGGATTAATATGAGATGAGCTGATAATTACAGGTATTGGTATAATGGAAACAGTAGTAGAAGAAGGTGGAGACACACAACTGCCCGCATTTGATGTAACAGTTACCTGATAACTTCCTTCCATTGCAGTGGTAGCTGAGGGAATCACCGGATTCTGCTGAGTCGAACTAAATCCATTGGGTCCGGTCCAGTTCCATGAAACAGGACCGGCAAACGAAGTAGATGCAAATAACTCTATATTACTCTTTAAACAGGTTGAAGTTGCAGGATCAACGGTTGGCGCAACTGGTCTGGGATAAACTACGGCATTCACCTGCGACGCAGGAGAAGTGCAATTATTATGGGTGATTGTTACAGAATAGGTACCACTATTATTGGTGAGGGCAGAAGTAATTACTGGATTCTGCTGAGTGGAGCTGAAACCGTTTGGCCCAGTCCAGTTCCAGCTAACGTTTCCTATAGAGGACGTGGCCGACAATGATAATTGTATTCCTTCACATATTGCCACATTTCCACCGGGGGTAGGTGCAGAAGGTGGATTAGGATCCTGAAGGGTAAATGGTCCTGAAATATTTGATATACATCCGTTGTTGATGACTACTATGTCGGAATATACCCCGGCGAGCAGATTATTAATGATGATATTTCCGGCAGCATTAGAACTCAGGGCAATTGTAGTGGGAGCAGCTCCATCTTTTATATACCTTATCGAGTAATTATAGGATGGTTCAAGCCCACTTAAAGTTATCGATCCGGTTGGCGTTGAACAACTGATAGGGTTAGAAAAAACAGCTCCTGATACGACAGGAATCATCGATACATTAACGATCATAGATATACGCTCACTTTCACAATTAGTGGCAGGGTTGAATTGACTTATATAATAAGTTGTAGTGCCAATATTAGCTGTATTCGGCGTTGGTAATGTACCGTTTGATACTCCTCCGGTAGATGTGTTATACCATCTTAACTGGTGGCCCGGTAATATGGTGGCAGATAAAGGAACAGCAGGATCGTTGTGACAATAATTGACAGGACTGATAATAACGGGTACTGTCGGTTTCGGATTTACGGTAATAGTAAATGTTTTGGTATTTGGACATCCATTGATTGTAGCAGTAACAGAAATAGTAGCGGTAATTGGCGAGCCACTATTATTGACAGTGGTAAACGAAGTGATATTTCCTGATCCGCTGGCTGGCAGTCCGATCGCTGGCTGATCATTTGTCCAGGTAACTACAGCATTCGCCGGATCAGCAATAAAGTTCAAAGCACCGGTGTTATCACCGCTGCATAATGTTAATGATGATGGTACTGTTAGATCGGCACCTGTATTATTTGAGAATTGCTGAGACGCGGTTGTTGATCCGCATTCGTTGGTGACTGTTAGTGAGATCGTATGTAATCCGGGTGTATTAAAAGTAATTGCACCAGGATTGGCATTTGTTGAAGTTCCGGATGCTCCTCCATCGAATTCCCATAAGTAAGTAGGAGTATTACTACAAGCATTTACAGAAGCTACTGGTGTTATTGTAGCCTGGCCGCAGGCATTGTCAATCGGTTGTAATGTAACCTCCGGTTTTTGTCTTACTCGTATCACTCTTTGAGTAGTTCCGCTACCACATGATCCTGTTAAAGACAGAGATATCGTATAAGTTCCCGGGTTGTCAAAAGTAAACGAAGGATTGGAAGTGTTATAAGTGCCGGAAGCAAAATTCCATGATGAATAGGATCCACAAAAATCGGGACTGTAATTTACATTCCATTGATACCCTGCACTGGCACAAGTACCGGTATTTGAGGAGTTGTTAGTGGTGATTGTTTCTCCAACACATATATCTTCTTTACTCACTGTAAAACCAGCCGTTGAGGCAGCGCTTACACAAACTGTCTTACTGATCTCTTCTGTTCCACAAGGGTTAGTGGTTTTTAATGTGACTGTATAGTCGCCCGGAGTAGAAAAAGTATGACAGGGGTTGGGGTTGGTGGATCTGTTTGATGCACCACTACCTGGATCTCCAAAATCCCATTCATATTCTGTAAGTCTCGAACAGTTATTATAAAATCCGGCAATGGTAGTATTCGTAAAACATACAGCCTGGCCGGTACAGGCAGGATCGGTACTCACAACGAAATCCGGTTTAGGTTTTGTTTTTACTATTATGTTCCCTCCTTCAAATCTTTTTGTGCGGCAGGCATTTGTTGCAGAGATGACTAATCTGTAATCTGGCCGGCTTTGTGTTTCACATGATGAGTTTTTGTAGGTATAATTAATATTCTCATCAATATTGGTGGCATTAATGGGATGATTCATCTCTTTTGTAGAACCGTCGCCGTATTCCAGTAAATAGGTTGTTCCGGGTGAATTGGATTGCCAATAACTGACCACAATATTCACTGGCAGATCTGAGCAGCCCTCCGTTATTCCAGTAGTTGCAATACCTATATCCGGATTGCTTTGATTGGCTACCACATATGTTTTTACATTCTGACAGCCATTAGCTCCTGTGGCCGATAAGGTTAAATTAAATGCTCCAAGAGAAGTATAGGTATGAGTGCGTGGAAAACTGGCCATAGACAAGCCTGTTTCAGGAGCACTTCCATCTCCCCAGTCGAGCGTATATCCTCCATTAACACATGCATTACCGGGAGAAACATTGTTAACTGTAATCGTATAATTGGGATTGGCGGGATTAGGATTGTTTTCGCAATTGCTAAAGGGAGAAAACACATTCTGATCCTGTAGATTGATATCCGGAGCTGGTAGCATCGATAATGCCCTTATTGTAGTACTGCTACAACCGTTTGCATCATATACAGTAAGTGCTGCCTGTGTGGAAATAGCTGCTCCACATCCTGTCAGTTCAAACTTATACAGAGGATTAGCTTCAGTTGAGGATCCACCATCCCCAAAACTCCAATAATAAGTATAGGGCGGTGTTCCACCAGTTATAGTAGAATTGAATTGAATAGGAGAGCCCGAACAAAGTCCGCTCGTAGGAAATGAGATAGTAGGAGTGGGGTTTTGCACGGTAACAACCACCCCTGGTGATACACGTCTATTACCCCCAGTAGTAATAGCCACTGTATATGTACCAGCACTATTCGCCACATAGGTTTTGCCTGTTGCTCCAAGTATGGCATTTCCATTTAAAAGCCATTCATAGCTGTCACCATTCGAAGCTGTCAGTAGTGTACTGCTAGTGTTGCAAATGGATATCGGGCCTGCCGGATTAATGGACTGGGTATTTGCACAAAAAGTAGAAAAAACAAAATAGCATAAGAGAAAAAAAATTCTCATTACAATGGGTTTAAGGGTGGCTTTCAATGGGGATAAATAATCAGGGAGGGTAAAATCTACGCAAGAATACTTCTATTTTTTAAAATTTAAAAGCGAGTACAGCATAAAATCACTAAAAAAACAAGAATTTAATTTAAGCTTCAGCATCGCATCAGTATTATATAAAATCAGAATAGTAATAAGAACATAATGAACGCAGGCTGCATGAGGCATTGTATAATTTGACACTGGCTGAGTGGGCAAACAGTATTGTTAACAGGGGAAATTATGAAACAACAGCTGTCTGAAAAAAGAGTTCGTACACTATAATCTGAAAATGACCAGATCGGATTTTTAGAATAGTATTTAAAGAATAAACTGTATTATGAAATTCATCATATCCTTATTCTTATAGTAATGGTACTATTTGTTAAGCATTAACTGGAGTTTACTGTTCATTTTTCGCATGTGTCTTTAGTAGAAACGTATTTATTAAAAAAAATGAATAATTAAATTAACGTGTTATTCTTTTAAAAATGATAAACGGTATTGGATAGCGTTTATATGCAATAAATTTTTTCTGCAATAGTTTGTAAACAAATACTGACTGTTTTAATACAGAGATTTCCTATGTTGTATAAATAAGATATTGTTGACTATTAATTGTTTAATATTCTTTACTGTATTGATCTATTGATTAGAGACTGAATAATTCTTTCAAATTGCGTTTGCTCTATTGGTAATAAAGTTTTTAACTGAGTGGGGATATTACAATCAGAAAAAAATCTACTATATCCTTCTGTATTTGGATAAGGATTTATTGCTTCTTATGCGTTATTTTCAATCCTCTTAATATCTATACATAGATAAAAGTCAAAAACTTACTTAATTATTAAAGACTGTAATTGATGGATAATCATTGATTCAGTAGTCATATTGTTTCATTGTTTACTTTTCAGATTGTCAATAACTTTGGGGTGACTATATTATTTCCTTTATTTTTATCACATGTCAAGAGTTAAACAACTTATAGACTTTCATCAATTACTACCTCACCCCGAAGGAGGTTTTTACAAAGAAACCTACCGAAGCAAAGAGAGTATTTCAGGTAATGCTCTTCCGGAAAGATTTGGCGACCATAGAAGTTGTTCTACAGCTATTTATTTTTTACTTGAACGAGGTGATTTTTCGGCTTTTCATAAAATCAAAAGCGATGAATGTTGGCATTTTTATGACGGAAAAACGTTGCTTATTCACGTTTTACACGAAGACGGTTATTTGGAAACTGTGAAGCTTGGTAATAACTTTTTGCAAGGCGAGATATTTCAATTCATAGTTCCAGCAAACTGCTGGTTCGCCAGTGAACCTGATTCAGCAACAGAATTTTCTTTTGTGGGTTGTACAGTAGCTCCGGGTTTTGATTTTTCGGATTTTGAATTGGCATCCTCATCAAAACTTTTAATGTTATTTCCCCAGCATGAGAATATTATAAAGAGGCTATGCCGCGAATAACTGTACACCATCCTTCTATGTTTAATTATTTTATCCGAAAAATTTACTTTAGAAATTTCTAGTAACTAAAGCAAAATCAGTTCCACAGAAGACCAAATAAGATCATATGGTTTAGCACTTTTTACTTTAATCCATTAATCATATCCAAAGTTGGCTAATTCTATAATTAGTTATTTCATTAAGACTTTTATTTTTCTTTTTGAGATAGCTAACAGTTTTATTGGAGCTGATAAAATAGGATCAGTAATATGCTTATATATTGTAGAACGGGTAAAAAGGAATTGAGGCCATGTTGACTGAAAGGTTTCCATCCAAATCGCCAGTGTTAAGTTATTATTAACTAATCGTTACCATTCGTTTAATTCAGCGTAAACAAATCTTTATTTTAATGTTAAGTCCTGAGTTTTGCACTCGTAAATATGAATAAGTTCATAACTTATAAAGTTTGTCCCTTGATTATCAGAATTTTAGCATTGCTTGTATTGTTTTTAATGATTGTAACAGGAAAATCTTCAATGGCTGCTTCAAGTCTTGAAGAAATAAGAGTTGATACGACCAAAAAACCTAATCGCTGGTTATCGGATCCACCTGATAGTGATGATGAGAAGTGGTACAAGCGTATTTCGTTGAGAGGCTATACACAGGTGCGTTATAACCGTCTTCTCGAAACAAATAGTAAGCTAGGGTGCGAACAATGCGATCGCTCATGGGGAGGTACCGGAGGTTTTTTCATTCGTCGGTTAAGATTGGTTTTTTTTGGTCAGATTAGTAAAAGAGTATATTTCTACATTCAACCCGATTTTGCGAGTAATGCAGGTGATCGTCTGAATTTCGGACAAATACGTGATGCTTATTTTGACATAGGGCTTGATACGCTTAATGAGTTTCGTATAAGAATTGGCCAGAGCAAAATACCCTATGGTTTTGAGAATCTTCAATCTAGCCAGAATCGTTTACCGCTTGATCGTAACGATGGTTTAAACAGTGCTATAGTGAATGAGCGTGATCTGGGTGCTTTTTTATATTGGGCGCCTAAAGAAAAAAGAGAATTGTTCAGTAGTCTGGTGTCATCAGGTTTAAAAGGTTCGGGTGATTATGGTGTGGTGGCTATTGGTGTGTTTAATGGGCAAACAGCTAACAATCCAGAGCTGAATAATAACCCTCATGTTGTTGCGCGTTTTTCTTTGCCTATAGAGTTGGGTGAGCAGATTATTGAACCTGGCATACAAGGATATACAGGTAAGTATGTTATTAGTAATAGTAATATTAGTCCGGGAGTAAAAACAATAGACACGAGAATGTATAATGATCAGCGGGTGGCAGCTTCTTTTGTGATGTATCCACAGCCTTTTGGTATACAAACTGAATACACTGTTGGACGTGGTCCGGAATTTAATAAACTCACAGACAGTATAGAAACTAAATCGCTACACGGAGGATATATTCAGTTGATGTATCAGATAAAAACTGCGAAGCAGGTAATATTTCCTTTTATGCGTTACCAGTATTATGATGGTGGCAAAAAACATGAACGTGATGCGCGTAGCTATACTGTAAAAGACTTTGAGATAGGAGTTGAATGGCAGCCTATGCGCAATTTTGAGTTGGTCGCAATGTATACTTTTTCAAACAGGCGGTATGAAGATTTTCAACTACCCCATAATATACAATCAGGTCAATTATTAAGACTGCAGGCACAATTGAACTTTTAAAAACAAACTGATTGAATTGTAATTCTTTTGATTTTTAATTTTACTTGTATGTGTTTTACAGCAAATGTTTTTATTGTAGCAATAGGTTTCTATACCAGTAAATATTAATTAATTAATTAATTGATTGATATAGTGATTAATCATGCAAGAAGCAAGCATGTATAAAAGAGAATTTAACCTATCTTACTAATAATACTCTTTTACTGCTGTTCAGAAAAAAACATTAAGTATGTATTGGCGTTGATATTGTGATAAGGGTTTTTTATTTGCAATTGATTTGCATATCTCTTCATGAGCTAACAACTTAGATAAATTAAATATTCCGTAATTGATTGGAGGGTATATCAAAGTTCGGCGCAACCTCTGTTTATTTGGTTCGCGAAGCGAAAGGAAATAGTTTTCGTTTACGCAATTCCCTAAAATACTCCCGATCTTTCCCAATATAATGCTATTGCATAATGAACTATGTGTTACTAGCAGGAGGCCTGAACTTTTTATAGTCAACTTCCGATACTTTAAAGTATTTTCAATCCTTCGTCATATTAATGCTATTGTATAGTGGACCGTATGTTACAATAGGATGCCTGAACTTTTTGCAGCCAACTTCCGATGCTTTAAAGTATTTTCAATTCTTCGTGATATTAATGCTATTGTATAGTAGGACGTATGTTACAAGAGGATACCTGAAGTCGTTGTAAGCAACTTCTTATGCGTAAGATATCTTTTATGGTAGTAATATGTAAAGAGGATTTTTCAGACAGCTATTCTGTATTATTTTTTCTTTTATACTATTTGATATTTCCGAATAGAGAAATAATGGATATTGTTTTTTCTTAGTTAATAGTCTAATGATGTTTTTTGTTTATTTAACCTTCAGACTCTTTTGATATATTCTCTTTTTATTCTGGCGCTTTGGTGAAAGTTTGTTTGTTTACCGATTCTTCGGTCGTTCAAAATATTTTTGATATTCCCTTTAAGGATAGAAAGTCAAGCTGCGAAACAGCCAGTGATTGTTTTCAGGATAAATATGACGTGGAACGGACTTTGCGTATGATAGAGTTATCTTAATAACAACCTCAAAATAAAAGTATGAGTAACGAAAACTTGCATAGTCAGGAAGCTATAGATAAGCTAAGAACCCTGGTAGACAAAATTGATATAGGAATGTTATGTACACGAATATCGGGTAGTGACAAAATACATGCTGTACCGATGAGCAGACAGGAAGTTGACGAGGATGGTAATATCTGGTTATTGTTCTCTGCCGAGAGCGATACTTTTAAAAACCTACAGAAAAACAAAAAAGTCGATTTGATGTATGCCGATATCAAGGATTATAATTTTTTAACTATTGAAGGTCAAGCAGAAATTTCAACCGACCGAAATCGTATTAAAAAGTATTGGAATAAAATGATTGAAGCATGGTTTGAAAAAGGAATTGATGACCCTAATATTCGTGTTTTAAAAATAGTGACCGATGACGCACATTATTGGGATAATAAGACCAACAAGCTGGTAACCTTTTTTAAAGTAGCGGTTAGCGCAGTGACTGGCCAAAAACTTGATATTGGAAGATCAGGTTCTTTGGATTTATAAGTGTGTAAGCCGGATTTTGATTTATAATGGTATTCTGCAATAAATCGGGATAATCATTAATTGATGCAAGGAGAAATATTGTTTCCAATCAGTGTTTTTATTTGTTTTTGGGAAGATATCTCTAAAATGCTGGTAGACAATAGTTGTTAGTATAGTTGTGTTAGTAGTTTCTATCGAAATTATAATGAGCAGAAAATTTATCTTTTAGATTAAAATAGGTGTAGCATATATGCTTATGAATTCAAGCATCATAATAAGAAAAGAGTAGGATTTAATACAGCATTTTCAATATCCTATCAGGATGCTTCTTTTAAATGTATAACAAAGGATAATTTTTTAAAACTGAATTAAATAGTAGTAATTAAAACGGCTACCCGATAAGAATAGTCGTTTTAATGCTTGCAATTTACCGTATGGGAACTTTTGTGCGGATGATAGGAATCGAACCATTAATACTTTTTTCTTTTATCAAGTACATAAAAATATATTAGTAGGTATAAAAGCTATGATATAAATTGATAATTATAATTGTCAAAATAGGCTTATTTAGCTAGTTTTGAATAGTATAATTATCAATTCTATGGCTTCTTCTACATCCATAAAAGACGTAAAACTCGCAACAGGGGAACTTATCAGGCTGCTTAGGAAACAGCAAAACCTTTCTCAGGAAGAGCTTGCTGAAAAAATGGGTGTGTCCAGGATGACTATCCAAAAGCTGGAGGCAGGAAAAAACGCCACTATTGATACACTCCTGAAAGCATTTCGGCAGTTCGAGCTTCTGGAAAAGTTCAAAGAGTTGATCGATAATCAAAAAAATAGTCAATCTTATCCCTCCTTATATTGATGGCAAAAAACAACATTATAGAGATATATGCCTTTGACCAGGAAATTGGCAAGTTGGGTTTTGATCTTAATCGCAGTGCTTCTTTCTTCCAGTATAACCCGGATTTCCTGAGTTCAGCTAGGTTCACCCGGATGTTCCCTTTGCTGATCCGCCGAATAAAGGAAGTGCAGGTTTTTGATCGGTACAACAGTAAAACTTTTCGGAGTTTGCCGCCGCCTTTTGCCGATTCACTGCCTGATTTTTTTGGAAATCTGGTGTTCAAAGCATGGCTGGAAAATACGAACAAGGCTTTTAACGAGATCACAGTGTTGGAGCAACTGTGTTATGTAGGAAAACGGGGAATGGGTGCTCTGGAATTCATGCCTGCTAAAAAAACACCCGAAGGAACGACGATTGACCTTACGGAAATAATCGAAATAGTTAACCAGGTACTCGAAAACAAAAAGAGTTCGAATGCACAGTTGCTGGACACACAGGCGCTTATCAACATTTTTAAGATAGGAAGTTCTGCGGGAGGGGCCAGACCTAAGATTCTCATATCTCAAAACAAGGTTACCGGTGAGATTATTCCTGGCGACCTGGCGCATTCGGCAGACTATGACCATTTTCTGATCAAATTGAGCATAGACAAGGATATCCCTTACAGCCAGGAGACGATAGAATATATTTATTATATGATATCCCGTGAAGCTGGCATAGAAATGATGCGTTCGTGGATGATAGATGAACAACATTTCGCTACACTACGGTTCGATAGGGTGGATGGTGTGAAAAAGCATGTATTGACTGCCTGCGGTATCAGGGGTTGGGACTTTGAAGATCCACAGGTATCAAGCTACGAAAACCTATTTGACCTGGCTTTGTACCTTGAACTGGAGCAGCGCGACATCGATCAATTATTTCGGCGTATGGTGTTCAACCTGGTGTTTGCTAATCATGATGATCATCTAAAAAATCACGCTTTTGCTTACGACGAAGTAAATGACCGATGGAAACTTACGCCGGCTTATGACATTACCTATTCACTTAATCCGTTGGTTAATTTCACCAAAATATCCAGAGCCTTATCTATAAATGGAAAACGGGTGGACATACAAAGAGAAGATATTAATGTGATTGCAGAAAAATATACCATCAGCCGCGCGGACTCCATAATAAACGCTATCCAAGATCTAACAGCAATCTGGCCACAGCGGGCAAAAGAATACGGTATTCCTGAAAATATCATTACTACTATTCAAAATAGCTTTTGGATGAAATAAAGAAAGGGATTTAAAAGTTCTTTATCGAACCTGGAAAGTTTTAGGGAGTTTGCTCACGACTTTTAATTATCAAAGAAAGAGTGACACTGAAACCAGATGAAAAAGAATAGTGGGACCCGAAAGTCCCACTATGTGCGGATGATAGGAATCGAACCTACATGGGTTGCCCCGCTAGATCCTAAGTCTAGTGCGTCTGCCAGTTTCGCCACATCCGCTATTGTTTCATCGCTGAAAGAGCATGTTCATCACATCAAAAAGTAATAAACGGGCTGCAAAGCTAAGTGTTTAATTAAAACGAACCAATTTCTGTAAATTCGTATTTCATGGAAACCGCTGCAGCGCAACTGAAATATAATCTGAGCCCGGAACAGGAAAAAAAACTGATTATCAGGGAATACCGCGCTTTGCTTCGGTCACTTAAGCCCAAAATCAAGCCTGGTGATAAAGAATTGCTTCGTCTTGCTTTTGAAATGGCGGCGGACGCGCATAAAACTATGCGTCGAAAAAGCGGTGAACCCTACATTCTGCATCCCCTGGCGGTGGCTCGCATCTGTGCAGAAGAAATAGGCTTGGGTGTAAGATCAACAATTTGCTGCCTGCTACATGATACCGTAGAAGATACAGATATCACCCTTCAGGATATTGAAAAAGCTTTTGGCGCAGAAATAGCGCGCATTGTGGATGGGTTGACTAAAATCTCCAATGTTATTGATGTGTCAGCCTCACAACAGGCAGAAAATTTTAAGAAAATTCTGCTGACACTTACCGATGATCCCAGAGTGATTTTAATTAAACTGGCCGACCGTCTGCATAATATGCGTACGCTCGATAGTATGAAGCGGGAAAAGCAACTGAAAATATCTTCTGAAACTGTATACGTATATGCTCCATTGGCACATAGGATGGGATTGTATACGATTAAAACAGAAATGGAAGATCTTTCTATGAAATATCTCGAACCAGTAGCCTACAAAGAGATTGCCCGCAAACTTGCAGAAACTAAGCGTGAGCGCTCACGGTATATAAACGAATTTATTCGTCCTATTCGAGAAAAACTAGAAAGAGCAGGTTTTGAGTTCGAGATATACGGAAGGCCTAAAAGCATTCACTCTATCTGGAATAAAATCCAGAAAAAAGGTGTAGAGTTTGAAGAGGTGTATGACTTATTTGCGATAAGGGTTTTATTAAGCTCTAAGCCTGAAAAGGAAAAAGAAGAATGTTGGAAAGTGTATTCTATTATTACTGATGAATATATACCTTCTCCCGAACGTTTGCGAGACTGGTTGAGCAATCCGAAATCCAATGGTTATGAGGCGCTCCATACTACAGTAATGGGTCCACAGGGAAAATGGGTAGAAGTGCAGATACGAACCAAGAGAATGAATGAAATAGCGGAAAAGGGTCTGGCTGCTCACTGGAAATATAAAGAAGGTGGTCATGATGAGAGCCGTTTTGATAAATGGTTTCAGCAAATCAGAGAAGTATTAAATGCACCTGATGCAGATTCTGTTGATTTCTTGCAGGATTTTAAAACCAGTTTCCTTGCTGAAGAAATATATGTGTATACTCCAAAAGGTGATGTGAAAATGCTGCCGGTAGGTTCTTCTGCACTTGATTTCGCTTTTGCTATCCATAGCGCAATAGGATCACAGTGTATTGGAGCAAAAGTGAATCATAAACTGGTTCCTATTAGCCATAAGCTCAGAAGCGGAGACCAGGTAGAAATTATTACATCAGGAAAGCAAAAGCCCAATGAGGACTGGCTGAATCTGGTAGTTACAGCAAAGGCCAAAAATAAGATTAAGGACGCGCTTAAAGATGAAAAAAGGAGAGTGGCGGATGAGGGTAAATATACTGTTCAGCGTAAACTCGAACATCTGGGGGCTTCTTTTAATCAGCATAATGCCGATGTACTTGCTTCTTTTTATAAACTAAATTCTTCACTTGATCTTTATTATCAGGTAGCCGTTAAACAAATAGACCTTAAGGAGTTATCCGAATTCCAGGTGCTTGGTGACAGGTTAGAGCCTCCAAAACCTACCCGTACTATTGTTGAAATAAAAGAAAGCGTTTCTCATGCCCCCAAGAAAGAGGCAGAACTGATTATTTTTGGAGAAAGCAGCGATAAAATTGTTTATCACCTGGCAAATTGCTGTAAACCTATACCCGGAGATGACGTTTTTGGGTTTGTTACCACTGGTAAAGGCTTAACTATTCATCGAACCAATTGCCCTAATGCGGCCAAATTGATGGCTAATTATGGTCATCGTGTGGTTAAAACCAAATGGGCGAGAAACAAGGAGATCTCATTTCTTACAGGTCTTAAAATTGTGGGCTTGGATGATGTAGGAGTCATCCACAAGATCACTAATCTTATTTCGGGCGAAATGCGCATTAACATCAGCGCTATGACCATTGAAGCAAAAGATGGACTTTTCTATGGCAACGTCAGAATTTATGTGCATGATAAAGACGAATTGGATGATTTGGTGGAAAAACTTAAAAAGTTACCGGGTATTGAAACTGTTGACCGCTATGATTCGGAATCAATTGAGTGATTTATGGCAGAATCTCCTAAGATTATCTTTTAATTGATAACTCTTTCGCCTACTTTTGCCCCTTTGAAAAAACACTATAATGGTTGATGTAATACTGGGACTCCAATGGGGTGATGAAGGAAAAGGAAAAATCGTCGATTATTTTTCTCCTAATTATGATATTGTAGCCCGTTTTCAGGGAGGGCCTAATGCTGGTCACACTCTTTATGTAAATGATAAAAAAGTAGTCCTTCACCAGATTCCATCTGGTATATTTCACGAAGACAAAATAAATCTTATCGGTAATGGTGTAGTGCTTGACCCGGTAACACTTAAAAAAGAATGCGAAACGGTTAAACCGTTCGTGGCTGATTTCAGAAAGAATTTATATATCTCCCAGCGTACGCATATTATCCTGCCTACTCACAGAGCTTTGGATAAAGCATCAGAAGCAATTAAGGGGAACGATAAAATAGGATCTACCCTGAAAGGTATTGGTCCGGCCTATATGGATAAAACCGGTAGAAATGGTATCCGCGTAGGTGATTTACTGGACAAGAACTTTACTTCTCATTATATCAAACTCAGACTTAAGCATCAGAAGTTGCTTGATAGTATGAATTTTAATGAAGATATTTCGGCTTGGGAAGAAGAGTTTTTGGAAGCCATTGATTTTATGCGTCAGTTTAAGATCGTGAATGGAGAATATTTTATAAATGAAAAGATAAGTAACGGCAAAAAGGTATTGGCAGAAGGAGCACAGGGTACGATGCTGGACGTAGACTTCGGAACATTCCCTTTTGTTACATCTTCCAGTACTATTTCGGCAGGTGTGTGTACAGGTTTGGGTGTGGCTCCTCAGCAAATCAAAGATGTGATGGGAGTTACCAAAGCTTATTGCACAAGAGTCGGTAGTGGTCCGTTTCCAACTGAATTGTTTGATGCAACAGGTGATGAACTGAGGAAGATAGGCCAGGAATTTGGCGCTACCACAGGCCGTCCACGTCGTTGTGGATGGATTGACCTGGTAGCTTTAAAATATACCTGCATGGTAAATGGTGTTACGAAACTGATCATGACCAAATCCGATGTGCTGGATACTTTTGAGACACTGAAAGTATGTACCAGCTATAAAGTAAATGGAGAGCAGACTAATGAGATTCCTTTTCAGATGGCAAAAGTCAATATAGAGCCTGTCCTGGAATCTTTCCCGGGCTGGAATAAGGAAATCACTTCATTAAAATCCTCTAAAGACCTACCACCAGCAATGAAAAACTATGTTGAATATATCAATAAGTTTTTAGGGGTAAATGTTCATTATATTTCTAATGGTCCCGGACGCGACCAAATCATTCCTGTGTCATAAAAAAATTGTAAAAAAAGTTTGGCTAATTAAAAACTTCGCTGAAATTTTACAATACAATATCACCTGAGTATGGCAGCAAAAAAATCCACGGGTAAATCTGAACCCAAAACTACAAAAGCAACTCCGAGTAAGTCCGCTTCCAAACCTAAAAAGAGGGAAGATGACGAGCTGGAGGATGACGATGATCTAGAAGATGATGAGCCTAAGGCATCTGCAAAAAAATCATCAAAAGGCTCTTCAAAAAAAAGCAGCAGTGATGATGATGAAGAAGATCTGGAGGAAGAGGATGAAGTAGATGACTGGGACAAAGTAGAAGAAGATGATTCTTGGGATCCCGACTTTGAAGAGTTTGATTTACCTAAATCAAAAACAAAAAAATCTTCTGGTAGTGGCAAAAAAGGAAAAGGCGGAGGGGATGAAGATGATTTAGGTATCGATGACGATTTTAAAGATATGGATCTCTTCAACGATGATTTAGATGAGGAAGATGATTATTAATTAATGTGAGAAGGTTTTTTTCTTTTCCTATAGCTGATCATCAGCAAATCAAACAACAAATGTTGAATTGGAGTAATAGCCGATTCAACATTTGTTGTTTATTGGATAATCATCATTATAATACTATTCACCATAGTGTTGAATGTGTGCTGGCTGTTGGAGTAATAAAAGAATTCCATTCTCTTAAAACATTAGCTTCCTGCATGCCGATAGGTGATTGGCTATTTGGGCATTTTAGTTACGACCTTAACAATCATGTTGAAAACCTACAATCATCAAATAAAGATGGTATAGGTTTTCCCGACCTTTTTTTTTATGTCCCGGAAGTGCTGATTTTTTTGAATGAAGGAATGCTTCAGATAGGTATTTATGGAAATAATCATGAGGAAATATTTAATGAAATTGCGCATACAGTAGTTGCAAAAAGTACTAAACATAAATTATCTATACAGCAGTCCTTTAGCAAAAAAGATTATGTAGAAACAGTAAAAAAATTAAAAGATCACATATTAAGAGGTGATTGTTATGAAATCAATTTATGTCAGGAGTTCTTCGCGGAAAACGTTGAGATAAATCCATTGCATTTACACGAACAGTTAAGCCTGGCATCTCCTAACCCATTTGCTGCTTATTATAGGATTGGTGATAAACATATTTCCTGCATGAGCCCTGAACGTTATCTGAAAAAACAGGGCAATACAATAATGTCGCAACCCATTAAAGGAACCGCGGCAAGAAATGCCGATGAAAAAAAAGATGCTTTAGTCATTGATGATTTAAAAACAAATGAAAAAGAAAGAGCAGAGAATATAATGATTGTTGATCTCGTAAGAAACGACCTTTCAAAAATAGCAAAAGAAGGGAGCGTAAAAGTAGAAGAGCTATGCGAGATTTATACTTTTCCTCAGGTCCATCAAATGATATCTACCATTAGTGGTCAATTGAAAAATGATATCTCATTCGAAGAAATTATACATGCTACTTTTCCTATGGGGTCAATGACCGGTGCTCCTAAAAGAAGAGTAATGCAATTGATAGAACAATATGAACGCTCCAAGCGAGGGTTGTTTTCCGGCTCTATAGGGTATGTTAATCCCGATAATGATTTTGATTTTAACGTAGTTATCCGCAGTGTTTTATATAATAGTACTAATCGGTATTTATCATTTCATACAGGTTCAGCAATAACCTTTAATAGTGACCCTGATTATGAATATGAAGAATGTATGTTAAAGGCATCGGCAATAAAAAAGGTATTGGCCTGAACCAATACCTTTTTTATAAAAAGTTTATTTATCAATCGAAGTGTTTAAAATATACCAACTTCTCCTTTTGCCGGAAGCACCACTGTTGTTTCAGGTTCTGAGAGAAGAAACTGGACTGATTCGTTTAATATCTGATATTTATTTGAAACGAATTTTTTAGTGGCTTCCTCCGGAAGTTTCATATCATAGATACCACTTTCACCATCAATAATTTTATCAAACTGAGGGTTGTATCTGTTAAAATCTTCCACATCCATATTAATATACTTAGCGATGATAGCCGCTCTGTATTTTCCTGATATAGTTGTGGTGGTAGCATTCTTCAACTCAACAGCCGTAAGATTCCTGTTTAAGAGATATCCGGCTAATGAACCAATCTGATCTACAGCTTCAGCTTTTGTAAGGGTGCAGATACTACCTGTTCCCTCATATACGTAATGAGCACCTATGAATTTTTTTACATGATTTCTGGATTCCTGCGGTAGACAATGCTGAATCTCCCAAAAGTTGCGGCTTTTAGTTTTTTTAATCGCATTGTAAACATAACCAGGACCACTGTTATATGCGGCTATTACTAACAGCCAATCACCGAATTCATTATAAAGATATTTCAGGTACTTAGCTGCTGCGTGTGTGCTTTTTACATAGTCTTTACGCTCGTCTGTATATTTATTGACTTTTAAGCCATAGTTCCTGGCTGTAGCAGGCATAAACTGCCATGGACCAACAGCACCTGCATGAGAAACAGCGCTGATTTTCAGCTGTGACTCAATAACAGAAAGATATTTTAACTGTGTAGGAATTTCGTGCTGGATAAATATCTCATCGATGAGATTCAGATAAGGGAGGCCCTTGTCTTTTATAGCATAAAGGTGTTTTTTGTTCTTAACAGTGTATTCCTGCACAAAACTTTTAGCCCGTGGATTAAGACGAATGGCTTTTGCTGTGGCAGCACTGTTGTTTACTGTTATCACCTCCGCATTTTTCTCATTTTTTACTGAAAGATTAGCTGCCAGCAATTGCGCCTCCTTTGGCGTTTGTGTGGTATCAATCACAACAATTGCTGCGCTAGCTGTTCCAGCTAACAGTAAGGTGAATAAACAGTAATTAATAAATAACTTAGTCATCATCATTGATTATGTAAACAATGCCGACCTAAGGGATTGGATTAAGAACAGTTTTCAAGAAAGATTAAAAATCTATTTTGACGGATAATTATCAGAAGGGTACCGGGGTCGAAGAGTTTGGTTTTTCAAAACCGCTAACCCTGAACTGATTCATCCATTGATTAGAAACCGACAGCAAAGATAAATCATTAAATCGGTTGCTCATAATCTGAACACTGTAGGGTAAGCTATTATTGTGCCAAAAAAGCGGTAAAGAGATGGATGGAAGCCCTGTTAGATTAGCAAAAACTGTAAAAATGTCAGCCGCGTACATTTCCACAGGGTCGGTAAGCTTTTCACCAAGTGTAAAAGCGGTAGTGGGAGAGGTAGGAAAAAGCAACAAATCAAATTGATTGAAGATCAGATCAGTTTGTTGAACCAGTAGTTGTCTGACCTGTTGAGCTTTGGTAAAATAGGCATCGTAATATCCCGAACTTAACACGAAAGTTCCGAGCATTATTCTTCTTTTCACTTCTCTGCCAAATCCGGTAGATCGGGTTTTTTCATAAAGCTCTGTCAAATCTGAATTTTTATCCACATTCCTGTATCCATACCGTATTCCGTCAAACCTCGATAGATTAGATGAGGCTTCGGCAGTGGTAAGTATGTAATAAGTAGGAACGATATAGTCCAGGTATTCAAATTCAACTGGAGTGACTTCGTGTCCTTCTTCTTTTAAGTGATCAATAAGGTCAAAAAGCCCCTTTTTTATATCTTGGTCGAGCGCCGGACTTTCCAATGCCTGTCTGAAATAAGCTATTTTAAGGAGGCGATCGTTTTGTACAGGTTTATCAAGAACTTTAGGATGAGCTGTACTGTCGTAATGATCAGGACCGGCAATTACATTTAAAACATCCTCTACATCCGGAATATTATGAGCAAAAATGCCAATTTGATCAAAAGAAGAGGCATAAGCAATAAGCCCGTAGCGGGAAATCGTTCCATAGCTGGGTTTAAAACCTATAATTCCGCAGAAATCAGCCGGTTGACGAACTGAACCTCCCGTATCGCTTCCTAGGCTAATCATGCATAAATCAGCCTGAACGGCTACTGCAGATCCTCCTGAAGAACCTCCTGGAACTCTTGACTCGTCGATAGCATTCAGCACTGGTCCATATGAGGAATTTTCATTGGAAGAACCCATCGCGAATTCATCACAATTCGTATGACCGATAATAATGGCTTCTTCAGCCAGTAATCTTTCTACTGCTGTAGCATTATAAACCGAGATAAAATCTTTTAATATACGGGAAGATGCACTTAAAGGATGCTCTTTATAAGCAATTACATCCTTAATGGAAATTACTACACCGTGTAGTTTCCCCATTGGTTTACCGTCTCTCCTGGAGGCATCAAGTTTTTTAGCGATGGTCAGCGCTTCGTCAGCATATACATGTACATATGCATTAAGATGCTGCTTTTGTTGGATGGCTTTCAGATAATGCTCAACAGCATGTTGACAGGTCGTATGACCATTTAGAAGATCTGAATGATATTGTTTTATAGAACCGAATGAAAACACTATTAATTAGGGGCTATACGGAGGTTGAAGTTGATTTATCTTTGGCTGTTTCTTTTGCATCTTTCTCATTCATGCCTTCTTCAATTTCTTTCTTCACATTAGATTTAGCATCATTAAATTCCCTGATACCTTTCCCTAAACCTCTCATGAATTCAGGAATTTTACGGCCTCCGAAAAGAATCAATACGGCAAGGATTATTAATACCCATTCTGTTCCACCGGGCATTGATATCATCATCAGGGTATTATTTATTAACTGTGGCATAAACTGTTTTTATTAGTTTGACTTACGAAATTAAGTCTTTTTTAGTTTGAAATAGAAGAGAGGGAATGGTAAAAAATAATTGGTTCATAAAAAATCCCCGACTTAACAAAATCGGGGACATGAAATGAATTAATAGCTTGTCAACTATACTGTGTAAAGAGACAGTTGTACGACAATTATTTAGCCGCCACTGCCATTCTCTTTTCTTTAATCCTTGCACTCTTACCGCTACGACCACGTAGATAGTATAGTTTCGCACGACGAACACGTCCACTCTTATTAAGATCAATAGAGTCTATATTAGGCGAAAACAATGGGAATGTTCTTTCAACACCCACACCGTCAGATA